>DAOUCA010000194.1:0-68149 GCA_034432375.1 Caldilineaceae bacterium | reverse complement strand
CGCACTGACGGAAGCATCTAGCGGACTGGAAGCAGTTGGCGGTCAGTGCGACGCACGCGATCCCGTTGGTCCGCAAAACTCCGGTTCTCATTCTGAACGCAGTATAGTCGGCCAATTGATTGGTCGTTTTGGCAAATCTCAACAGACCCTAGCCAATCACGGAACAGCTTCTTTGATGTGGCCCACTGAGCACAATCTTGCGCGGTGCGCCCCCTCGCCTGTTATTGATGTGGGGCAGGCTCAGGATCTATGCCAACGACAATTCCCTCTTCCGGCTAGGCCACAACTGAGTTTCAGATCGGGTTGTAAAAAGAGGTGAGGCCCGTTTTGAAGCCATGCCAAACGCAATCGGACGTGGCAGAGTCCATAGCCTATCGCCAGCCACGAACAGGCGTTGACTCTAATTCATTTAATTCTTGCGAAAGTGTTCCGACTGCCGTTAGGGCAGACTCTGTTGCTTGCCGTAGTTGGTCAAGCCATAGTCTACGTTCGCAAGTCAACTGTTGCCACAGGTGAGGAAGAGAATCGGCAATGATTGTCACCGAAAAAAGGAGTTGATTGACAGAATCATATAGTTCAGCAACTTTCGCATTGCTATCTAGCTGCACCGAATGGTTTATCAATCGTTTATAAAGGCATTGACTCTCAATGGCTAAAATGATCTGACAGCTAAATTCTTTTATGAGTTCCTCTTCAATTTCCACATAAAATGTGTATTGTTCCTTATAAATCACTAGATAACCATATGATTTTTTTCGGGATACGATGGGTAACAAAAAAGTCTCTTGAAAATTTCTCCTCATCAGATGCTGGCATTGGGCACATCGATGAGCATGGGCAGAAGAGAAGATAGGTTCGCGTTGAAATTCACTATGTAACAATTTAGACGAGAGTGGCTTACAAAATTTCTCTGAACAGGCGAAGACGATGGTCTCTTTCTTATGCAGCTTTTTCTCTACAATAAGTTCATTCACACTGCTATCATATTCAGGGATAATTGTACACGCCACGATATCTAGCGTATTTACAACACGACTGGCAATCTGCTTCAAAACACTCTCTAGCACATATATCTGACCGATCATACACTAAACCTTGCTGTAAACCATTAAGCATCTCACCTAAGGCATTTGTTTCTGCAACAAAATGAATTTACTAAGCATCGTCAGCAAATATTTCTAAATTGATAAACAAAAAAGCAAGAAAAATTAACAAAACCTTACTTTGATTTTACCAGAGCTACACTTCTCTGTAAATAGTACATTTGTCGCTCGATAAGCCTCAAATCGATCCACAATAAGCCGGAGGCCTTTTCACCTAAATCTCAATATATACCTATCTCTTAGGTTAAATAAAAGTCTATACTAATGGACGTTTAACGAACAAAGAAATCATGAGATAGTAAACTACATAACGTTACTGAATCGTTTGTTTACTTTTATCAGAATATAGCTTAGACAAATATTTATTGATTAACCATTGGTACTGTGAAATCTGTTTATTGCGTAATGCCGACAAGCAAATCGAGGGTTCTATGTCAGCTCAACTCTACACCCAAATTCGTTTTTCACTTGTTAAACGAGCTAGCACTTTACTTGGTACCGCCCTACTTGTTATTTTGCTATTAGGCTCTAGCACCACCAATGTCTATGCCCAGGATGAAGCGCCAGCCCCAACTCCCCGACCAAGTGATCTTAGCAATCGCGAAGATGACATTGTTGGTGGTCAACCAGCCGATCCAGGTGAATGGCCCTGGCAAGCGCTCATACGCTTTGGCCCCTACATCTGTAGTGGTACCCTGATTCATCCAGAATGGATTCTAACGGCAGCTCATTGTGCCTTTGACAGCCAAGATGTCATCTTTGACCCGACAGCGGTTTCGGTACGCCTTGGAGAATACAATCGTATTACGGCCGAGGGCACAGAGCAAGATATAAGCGCACAAACGCTTCTGGTTCACCCAAACTACGATCCCACCCGTCACGATAATGATGTAGCATTGATCCATCTCTCAGCACCCGCTCAGATCGGCAATGGTGTACAGATAATTCATCCCATGACAGAAAGTCTAGAAATTGACGCGGACTCTTCCCCAGTAATGGTAACAGTCACGGGTTGGGGTCGTACATCCGAAGGGGGTGCATTATCGCAACAATTAATGGAAGTACAGGTACCCGTCGTCTCCAATGAGCTTTGCAATTTTTCCTACGGCATCATCACAGACAATATGATTTGTGCCGGCTATGAAAACGGTGGCTATGATGCTTGCCAAGGCGATAGCGGTGGTCCGCTGGTTCTGCCAATCGACGAAGATAGCTGGCAGCTCGCAGGCGTTGTTAGCTTCGGCTTTGGCTGTGCGCGGCCACGCTTTTATGGCGTCTATGCACGCGTTTCAAACTTTACGAGCTGGCTGGAAGAAGAGATTGGGCCATCTCTGTGGGATACACCAATTGAAACTGCAAAACCAGAGCCACCAAAAAAAAATAATGAAGAAAATACCAGTCTAACTGCACTTGACTTGGTTTCAGTCGAATCTGGTACGACGCTCCAGATCAAAGAGAGTCTCGATACGACGATGACGGTCACCATCGCCAAAGGTAGTGTACTGACGATGACCTTAGTTGAACTCAGCGTTTACACAACAACAGAGAGTGTAGTGGGACAAAAGATGTTGATGCGTAAAGGTTTTACCCTAGCCACCAGTCAGCAGGGGACGGTTATTGACACTCTGCAATTTGAACAGCCAATCACTGTAAGTCTGTATTACAATGAAAGCGACCTTGCCCAACTGCAAGAAGCAGATCTAACCCTCTTTGGCGCAGCGACGGCAGATGATCCCTGGAGCAGCAAACAGATTGAGCTCATCGAACACCACCCAGAAAATAACTTAATCATCTTCACGATTACTCGAACAGGCACCTATCTACTGGGCACACAGCAGAGCTTGATCTTCCTGCCGATGATCGCGAAATGAAAGGAGTTGCTTGGAACATAGTGGTCTGGATGCATACAGCCAACGACAACAATCCACGACAACAATCCACTATCGTCTAGAAAGAGGTCTCCCGATGAACCGCTCACTCACTACTGCCCTTGTTTACCAAATTATTCTTGCTTTGTTACTCTATTTGTTACTTTTGCTTATCCCAACCCAGCTCTATGCACAGGATAGTATTTGGATTGGAGATTCTCCCCAACCGGCACCACCAAGCGATCGAAGCGAAGCGCCAGAAGAGCAATATACCAACCGACTCTATCTGCCACAAGTTATCAATATTGAACCGAGCGAATCAACCTGTCAGTTGAGCGCAGAAGAAGAGGCGATGGCCTATCTGCTGACCACATCACCGGATCAACAACGCCCAACCCTGGTCTGTAACGCCGAGTTAACGGCCATTGCCCGCAGCCGCGCCGAGGATATGGCCCACCGCGCTTACTTCGCCCACGTCAATCCAGATGGATATGGCCCCAACTATCTTGCCCAACAAACAGGGTACGTTTTGCCGAGTTTCTATGATCAATCCCCAACGGGCAACAACATAGAATCGATTGGGGGCGGCACCAATAATGCAGAAGCCATGTGGGAAGCTTGGATGAATTCCGAAAAGCACTCGACGCACCTTCTCGGTGCTAATCCTTTTTTCAAAGATCAATCGGAGTATGGGATCGGCTTTATTCAGTCGGACGACAGTCAATATAAATTTTACTGGGTAATTCTAAGTGCCCAGCCTGGGTGAGTAATGGCGCTCTTCACTAACCCTTATATCGATTTCGTTTTACCAATGAAAAATTTAGCTCTTGGGGGATTGCCGAATCCCCCAGTCATCCCGAGATTTGGCAATCCCGAGTGAACAAATCGGAATAACGCTAATGGAGAGGAGTGGCGTGAGTAGCTGGCAAAAAACGCTGTTCGTGCGTTTTTCCATCAAAGGAGAGCAAGGCCTGTCCCTTTTCTGTTACGGCTGTCTCCAAATGAACGGGCCGACCCCATAGCGCCTGCAGATTTTGCAGAGTAGCATTGGCGTAGTCAGGACGCAGATCAATCCCCTCCCAGCGATGAATGAGATAGAGTTCTCCACGGTTCTGATAGTTCGCATCAATGACTTCAATCAGCGGTTCACCAAAGTTCGTCAAGCTAAAGAGTAGCTGCTGCTTGATCTCATCAAATGCGCGGCTCTCAACCTCATAGGCGCGCAGTTGCGCATTATAACGATAGGTAAAGAGCTGTTGCTCCTGGGCAAATTCTTCCGTCAGGAACGTATCGATCAGGCCCACATCGTTATAAATTCGGCGCACCTCAAAGATCTTCTCTCGCCCCACGCCAAGCTTCCGATCCCAGTTGGCCCGTTCCTGCGCACTGTCACACTGCTCATACGCTGCGCCAAAGGCGCCCCGGTTCCAGCGGTCTTCAATATGGCGGAGCAACTCGATGCCGATCTTGTATGGATTTAGTCGGCCCGGCGACGTGGCCAAGGTGCCGGAGTGATGATCGGCGTAGTCAATCAGCTCGCTTGAGTCCAACGCAAAGCGTGTCATGATATAGGAATGAAAAAAACTTGCCCACCCTTCGTTGAGGATCTTCGTCTGCCGTTGCGGAGCAAAGTAATAAGCCTCTTCACGCACAATCGCCAGCAGATCTTGCTGCCACGGTTCAAGCGGCGCATTCTCAAGCAGAAAGAGCAGAACATCCCGTTGTGGCGTTGCCGGGAAATTGCGCTCTTGCTCTTTTTCCTCACCCCGCCGCCGGCGCAGCTCTTCTAGATAGGCAGGTGGATTGATATAGGTATCCATATAGCCTTTGCTACGGAAGCGCTCTTGGGGATCACCGTCCGGTGGCTCCGATGGTTGATGGCGCGAGGGTGGGCGTTGAATGCCAGGGCTATGAATATCAATCAAATTTTCTAACGATAGGCAACGGTCGATAAAGGTTTCCACAGCATCCAACCCATATTTATCCATGTAACGGCGAATGCGGGCACCATGGTTGGCCGTTTCATCGAGCATGCGCCGGTTGGTATGGGCAAACCAGAGATTGTTGTGAAAGAAGTCGGCGTGCGCATAGACATGAGCCATTACCAACTTCTGGTCGATGGTTAGATTGCTGGTAAGCAGATAGGCATAGCAGGGATCGGTGTTGATTACCATTTCATAGATCCGGTGCAGGCCCCACGCATAGCTCTTGCGCAGCCGTTCATATTCCATGCCAAAGCGCCAATGGGGGTAACGGCTGGGAAAGCCGTCATACGCGGCCACCTTATTCATCTGATCAAAGTCGAGCATCACAAAACGCACCTCGGGGAAGGTGAGACCGACATCACTGGCATAGCCTTCAATTTTGTCCTTCCAGGCAGCTAGCTCCGGTGGCAAAAAACTTGTCTTTACACGTTTACTCACATTATCGTCCTTTTCCCAAGAAGAGCCGCAGCGCATCAAAGATCGCATCATCGTTGCGAATATGGGTCATGACCAGATTCTCCGGCGCGTCTAGCTCATCCAACGTGTCGATAAAGGTATTGCCGTAGGGACGCTCGTCGACCTGACCATAACAGTAGAGATTAGCGATTGGCAACAAACGCTCTTCAAGCAGCTTCAGGGCCAGATCATTGTCACTGCCAAAATTATCGCCATCGGAGAATTGAAAGAGATAGATATTCCACTCATCAGGCTTGTAGGTAGAGCGCACCAGTTTCTGGCAATAATCGAGCGCCGACGAGATTTTGGTGCCCCCACCCTGACGAATTCGATAAAAGGTCTGTTCATCCACTTCACCGGCAACCGCGTCGTGCACAATGTAGCGGCGCTGTACACTCTGATAGTGGCGTTTGAGCCAGGCATCGATCCAGAAGGCGGTAATGCGTACGAGACGCTTTTCACGCTCGCCCATGGAACCAGAGACATCCATCATATAGATAATCACCGCATTGGCAGCCGGCAGGGGTTTGGTGCGATAAGAACGATAGCGCCGGTCTTCGCGGTAGGGAATGATCACGGGGTTTTCAGGATCATAGAGGCCAGCTGAGAGTTGGCGTTTGAGCGCTTCGCGGTAGGTGCGTTTGAAGTGGCGCAATGACTCCGGCCCAACGCGCCGGATGTCCGTATAACGGGTGATTTCACTCTCCAGGCTCTGCTTGCCTTTGGGCTGAATGCGCGGCAGTTCTAATTCTTCTGCTAACATCTGGACCAGTTCATCAATTGAAACTTCTGCCTCGCGAATGTGCTGTCCTGGCCCTTCACCGGCCCCTTGCCCATCGGCTGGATCGCTCGGGCTCAGCAGATCGCCGGGTTTCCCTTCGCCCTGGCCAACCCCACCGCTATTCAATTTGCCAAAGGTAAAACGGGGCAGGTCGAGCTGTGGTACAGGGATGCTGACCAGATCTTTGCCTTGTCGACCAATTAGTTCGCTGTTGGTAATATAAGTGCGTAAATTCTTGCGGATCTTGCCCTTGACGATCTGCTGGTAACGGGCATTATCTTGCTCAATTTGAGACATAGTAATCGGGTTTCCTCGATAGTACGTGGTGCGTGGTGCGTGAACTGAAATTCGGTAAACACCGCTCAACCGGCACGATCAATCCATGGGGACAAGATCCGGTCACAGTCCACGCACCACGCACCACGTTTTACGTATCACGCTTCACGCCGGACATCACCACGGGCAAAGATACTCGCCACATAGTTGAGTACATCTGTCGCACAGATGTCACAATAGCCAAAGTTCTTGATCAGGCGTGCTTTCACGACATCGATCTTCTCTTGGGTCTCGGCATCCATCACACTGCTTACCAGACTCGTCAGCTTGATGCTATCTTTCTGATCCTCAAAGAGCTTGAGTTCCAATGCTTTGCGTAGCCGCTCATTGGAGTCCCACTCAAACTTTTTACCATCGATCGCCAAGGCACCAATGTAATTCATGATCTCGCGCCGGAAGTCATCTTTACGGCTAGCAGGGATATCGATCTTCTCTTCAATCGAGCGCATGAGCCGCTCATCGGGCTCTTCATCGCGACCGGTAAAGGGATTCTTGACCTTTTCGCGTTGGGTATAGGCACGCAGGTTATCAATGTAATTTCCGGCCAGGCGACGGATCGCCGACTCATCGGCAGTAATCGCCCGTTGGACTTCGTTTTTGACAATCTCGTCATACTCATCGCGCACTTCCGTCAGCAGCAGGGCATAACGCTCGCGATCGCGCTCGTTGGTGATCAACGAGTGGTGTTTCAGACCAGACTCAAGCTCACGCAACACAACAAAGGGGTTGAGACAGCCAATCGCGCCATGGGCAACCAAGGCATTGGAGAGCTTATCTTGGATATAGCGGGGCGAGATCCCATTCATACCCTCTTGGCCGGCATTGGCCTTGAGTTCGCGCACTGTATCTTCGGTGTAACCTGGCAGCGAGCGCCCATCATAGAGTTTCATCTTTTGCATCAGCGAGAGGCTGGCATGTTTGGGCTCTTCCAATCGCGTTAGAATGGCCCACATGGCGGCAATGTCGAGCGTGTGGGGCGCGATATGTTTGCCAAGCACCGTGCGTCGATTGAAATCGCGCTCATAGATATGAACTTCATCGCGAAAGCGGGTAACATAGGGGACATCGATCTTGACGGTGCGATCACGCATTGCTTCCATATATTCATTGGCCAACAATTTGCGATATTCCGGCTCGTTGGTGTGGCCGATAATCACTTCGTCGATATCGGTCTGGGCAAATTTCTTGGGCTTGATCTTATGTTCCTGTGAGGCGGTCAGCAGATCATAGAGGAAAGCGACATCGAGCTTCAACAACTCAATAAACTCTACAATGCCCCGGTTGGCAATGTTCAATTCACCGTCAAAGTTAAAGGCGCGCGGGTCCGAATCCGAGCCATACTCGGCGATCTTGCGATAGTTGATATCGCCGGTCAGTTCGGTCGAATCTTGGTTCTTTTCATCTTTCGGTTGAAAGGTTCCAATCCCTACTCGATCTTGCTCGGAAAGGAGCAGGCGCCGCACATGGACATGGTCGATCACCTTATTCCAATCACCACTATACTCTTCCATCAACGAACGATAGACATGGCGACAGGCGGGGCAGAGCTCTCCTTTAATTGTAAGGCGATAATCCGATGTATGATTTGCGTTGAGTTCGTCAAGGATCTTGGCGCGTGAGGCAGTGGGGATCAAGCGTAGAGGCTCTTCATGCATGGGGCAGGGCATCTCTCCATCGGGCGTCTGCCAAACAAGCGTGTAAAGTGCGCCATCTTCAGTGGTCGAATAGGCCTCCATCCCCTTCTTCAACAGCCGTGCAATCGTGCTCTTGGCGCTCCCTACAGGTCCGTGAAGCAACAAAACACGCCGCTCTGTGCCGTAGCCGCGCGCCGCGGATTGAAAGACTTGTACGAGATCCATCAGAGAGCGATCTAGCCCAAAAATGGCATCCTGGCCATCTTCAAAGAGATCATCAAAAAAATGATAATGCAGCAGTTCCTCACGGAATTGTGTATAGCTATCGCAACCATAGGAGATAATCATGTCATAAAGACGCTGGTAGGCAGTACGTGCAACTCTGGGATTCTCTTGTACGATGGCAAGGTAATCTGCGAAAGAGCCTTCCCAATGCAAGCTGCGAAAGCGTTCAACATCCTGCGTTCCTTGTACAAACTCCAATAAATTACGTCCAGTTTTACGACTCATTGCTCACCTCATGTGAACCAGACATGACGATATTTTTAGTCTCATTCATGCCAACTAACTGCAGAAGATCTCATCACGGAAGTAGCCTCGGCAAATCACGAATTCTAGCCATTAGCACAATTTTACAGAGAAAACGTTCAACACAGTAGCACGAAGTTTCACGAAGAAAAAGCGAAATTTTTGTCTGTCTTTGTGAAGTTTTCCATAGCTAGCTTCTCAAGGGTATCTTACTCACCTAGGCCCCTTCATGCGTTTGTGGCACCGAACAGCGAAGGCTCGGAGCGGATTAAAAAAGAACAGGAGGGCACCAACCGAAAATTCGGTCAGCCCCCTCCTGGCAACAACCATTCATGGCGTCAATAGGTCTCGATGCACTGTAAATTTACGCCACCATCAACTGGTATCGTACGCAATGTGGAATGACACTGGAAAGTGCCTATCCCATTGCGAAGCGATTCCATCGCCCCAGACGGATAGCAAACCTACAACGACTACGTTCTGCTCTTATGGCTTGGTGATTGGTATATTCACCCCTACAGGCGCTTGAAAACATCAGCGCTACCCACTTGTAGCGTACGACTACTTCTACCAATCCTTACCCTATTAGACGCACACTTGTTCGCTTTTGTTCCTTGCGTAATTCTCTTCGACTACTTCATCCCATCTATTGTTGGGCACAGTTGTGCCTGGGTGGCTTCCAATTCAGTTGTAATTAACAGCGCATGGTCTTCGTCAACAGCGACGATCAACTCTGGTGCCACGGTCAACCACTCAGCGATTGTCGGTATTTCCCACAAATCAAAGTAACAGGGGGAGCCAAAGAGTACTGGCTGCAATACCATGGTCTCATTGTAGCGCGAATCAATCCAACGCGTCAATGGGTAATTTTGCGCTGCTTCCCCAATGTTTGTCGGGATAAAGCTCTTTCCAGCAACAAATTTTGCCATTACAGAATTTTGCGCAACATCTTCTGTCTCCAAGGCATCAATTTGCTCACTCATCGCAACAGCCTCTGCACCAACCGTTTGCGCCATGCGTGCGGTGGCAGCGCCAACGTCCGCGACTACGGTGCCCTTAGCTGCTGCCACATGGGGAGCGTCCTGCGGTGAAACACCCAATGACAATTGTTCATCATCCTGTGGCATCCCCTCTCGCAGCCGCTCTCTATCGGTCGTGCCTGCGCTCATGGCTTCAGGTACATAGGCCGAGGTATAGGGAGTAACGATCCCATAGCGTAAGCTCAAATCGATAATCGCGTCAATCAATTCTTGCTCGGCACCATGGCGCCGGATCTGTTGCAACAGGGCACCGATCTTGCGCGACGCCCAAAGCCGCGCAATGTTGGGCTCACCGCCGGCTTGCACAAATGACTGGCCAGGGTACCGAAAGAGCACTGATTCGCCATTGACTTTGCCACGCAATGTAACCGTCAGTGGAAGCGTCATCGGTAGAGCTCCACTGCCATCGGTGCTTTGTGTGGCATGATAACGCCCTGCAATCACCGCTTGTTCGCCAGCGTAGAGATCAGGCAGCGGAAACGGATAGAGCTCATCAATGGTCACGCTGCCCGCTGCGCCTTGCCCTTGGCCCTCAATCACAATTTCTACATTGCTGAGAACCGGTCGGCTAACCCCATTGTAAAAGTGGCTCACAACCTCGTCGATCCGCTCCTCCGGCCGCACATAACTACTGCGCCCTCCAAGCTCATCGCTCAGCGCATCCAGCAAGACCGTATTCACATCATACCCGACCCCAAAGCTAAAGAGGCGAAGATTCTTTACTTGCGACTGGCCCTCCAGCGCATTGCTGATAATCTGCTCAGCCTCCCGCTCTCCTTGGGTCGGCAGGCCATCGGTCATAAAGAGAACGTATGCAGGACGCTCAACGGTTTGCCCAGCGTCAACCGCGCTCGGCTTCTCGCGCTGGGAAAGTTGCGCCAGTGCTTCCACAAGCGCCCGGTTCATATCGGTGCCACCGGTTGCCGAGAGTTGGTCAATCCAATCGTTGGCAGCGCGTTGGGTGGTGCCATTGACAGCCTGTAGATCGGACTGCCAGAGACGGACTCCACTGCTAAAGGCAATCAGATTAAAGCGGTCATTTGGGTTGAGATGATCGACCACATAATGGGCTGCGTCAATCGCCTGCGTCATCTTTTCACCCTGCATGGAGCCAGAAATGTCCAACACCATGATCAGATCACGCTGGATCAGTGCGTCCGGTATCGTCTCTACGCTTGGTGCCACCAGCAGCGCAAAGTAGCCATCCTCCGCAGCCGGTCGGTAGCTCAATAGATTAACCCCAACGGCACGCTCATTCGTACCAAAATAGAGGACAAAATCGCCATCGGGCTGACTATCGGTCGCTTCATAGCTTACCTGTGCACTGCGATTGTTCATACGATTGGTCTCAATCGCATAGTTCGTGCTATAGATGGTGCGCAATTCCGGCTGGTTGATTAAGTCCACGCTGATGGTCAACGCGTCTATTGGTGCGCTGGTCAATTGACGCGTTTGGAGCGGATAGCGGAATTGGTAAAGGCCATCTTGTGCAAACAACAGTTGTGAATAGGTTAGCTCCACTTGACGCGTCTCGCCGGCCGGGATTGGGAAAATATTAACTTGAAAGAGATCATGGCCGAGATAGGCCAACAGCGCCGGATCGCGGCGCTGACGGACAATTTCCTCATAGGTCCGCCGCGCTTCATCTTTGCGCAGGATCTCACCTTCGATCACCTCGCCATTCACGGTCATCTGAAAATCGCCGATCGCAGCGCCCTCTGGCAGGGGCAAAACATAGCTCCCCTCGATCGCGTTTGGCGAATGGTTAGCCAGGATCTGCGTCAGATGAACTCGGGCAAGTGCGCCATCAATCACAACATCAACTCGTTGTTCTTGGATCCGTAGCGGATCCGGCAGTGGCACTGTAGGTGGCATAGGGCGCGGAATCGGGGGTGGATCGATGATAATCTGAGCTTGTACGTGTTGCGGAGCCAGAAACAGTGCCAACAATAGTACCAACGCCAGTCGATAGCGCAGCAGAATAAACCAATTCATTTTTCACTTCCCCTCTGTGGTTTGTAGCGACAATGGATTGTTGACGAGAGTTCATCGAAGAATGTTCCCGATCTTGGGGATGCGGGATGCTGGTTGTGTGACATCGCGCGTACGTCTGCCACAGAGAGCACTCAGATCACAGAGAAACATGTTTGTTCTATTGCTGTGTCGGTTGTGGTCTCTGCGGCTTACTTGAAATACGAAGCGCAATTTGCAACGAAAGGGGTAAAGAAGGGTTAGGAGAGTGGGGAGAAATCCAGGAAAATCATGAGGGGTTAAGGTGTGACAATCGGTAATTGTTGTATATCTTCACTTTGGGAAACGACAGCTGCCGTAAAGACCCATGCACGTTCACCGGTATCAAGGGTAACCTGTAGCCAACCGCTATCTGGTGTACGGCCAATGGCAGAAATGAATGTACCACGGGGCAACACCGCCACGACCGGCGCACTGGCGCTGGCTTCTGCACGGATATTAACACCAAAGGCACTTGGCGTTGTCACGGTGATCACGGCCACTTCACCGTCGGTAGTTGCGCCGGCAGAGAGATCAGAATCAGAGATGGCAACCGTCTCAGTCAACCCACTACTAGCCGAGAGTATATCACTCTCTACGATGGGACTTATACTGTCGACCGCAGCAGAGGCCAGTTGTGCAGCCACCGCCGCAAGGTCTGCCGCAGAGGTGATGGGAATCAGCTGCCCAACCGGCGCGACAGAGCTATCCGACGATGAGTCCAAGGCGGTCAAGTCAGCGGTACAATTGGTTATCAACGCCTCGCTACAAAGAAATTCCTTGGCAACTGTACTGATCGCTTCTTCATCACCGGTTGTTGGCTCATCATCTCCACCCAATTCCACCTTGGCATTGAGTGCGATCATGGTCGCCGAGTTCAAGAGCGGTCCCAATTGCCCTAAATATTCCTCTAAGGCCGGATAACGAGTGAGCAGATCGCGGCGCGCAATGGGCGCCGGCGAGTAGTTCGGGAAGGCGCCCTGCGTATCTTCGAGGACAAAAAGATTCCATGCGCCAATCCGGCCATCGGTTTGCAGAACTTTGCCAACATCACAACGACCATCGCGTAGCGCACGGTAGATTTCGTCGCCATCGAGGGTCACAATATTAGCTGTGGAGAGGTTAAAATTGTAGAGAGTTGCAACACTCGGCAATCCCATATCCGCATCGTTCAGAAATGCTTCATCCACGCAGAGCGTCTCTGATCCTGGGTTGCTCCGCAGGCGCGCGGCCAAATCAAATAGTGTGTGCACCCCTTGGGCGGCCAACTCTTCTGAAACCGCAAAGCCGTAAGCACTATCGAAAGATGCCTTACGAATCCAAACTATATTAAAGATCTCGTCGAGTGCCCTGACCAATGAAAATGACCCATCTGCCGTTATCGGCAGCGCCGATGGAGGAATGTTGTGATAGAGCGAGAGGGCAAGACCCGTAAATTCAGGATAGAGGTCGATCTCTCCCGCCTCTAACATTGCCCGCAAATCCGGCGAACTCCCAAGCATAGGCTGCTCTGCAACAGGGTATCCGCCATCTTGTAGCATCTCAATCAACATAGCAGCAATCAACCGTTGCTCGGGATCGGCCATTGCGCCCACCACGATGGCGTCATTCGACGGGACAACAGATGGTGCCGGTTGTGAACCATCTGCTGCCAATGCGATAGTAGTTTCCTCAGCAGAAGCGCTAGCGGGCTGCTGGGGCATACGCTGGGTCAGTGTAGGAGAGTCAGGGGCGACGGGTTTGCCGCCACTATCGCCGCCATCACCACTATCAGCCGGTGGAACTTCTTCCGGGGTGGGTGTACCCTCTTCAGTTGGCTGCGCGGTATTTTGCTCCGCTGAAGTTACTGTCGGTGTGATGATCTCACCTTCGGTGATCGCGCCAGCATCACTCGCAGTGGGAGTCTCAGTGGGAGTCTCTGTGGAAGTCTCAGTGGGAGTCTCTGTGGGCGTCTCTTCTACAGCAGGCGTTGCATCCTCAACAGGAGGTGTAATTAGGCCGGCATCGACAAGAAAATTGCGGGCAACAGCAGCGGCAGAAAGTTCATCACCACTATCTGCTTCGCCATCTTCCCCAAGCTCCACAAGCTGATCCAACTTGGTGACGGTCTCTGTATCAATACGTGCCGTCAGTTCGTTGATCAGATCAGCTACTTCTGGGTTTTGATCTAGAAATTCTTTGCGAACCACGGGAGCACTGCCAAAATCCAGGAAAAAGCCCAATGGATCGCTGAGCGCAGTAAAATTACGCGCAACGGCATCAATGTTGGATGTGGCAGCAACATCACATTGCCCATCTACCAATGTACGTAGCACATCTTCGCGGTCACTCAGCAAGATATTTTCTGGTGCAAAACGAAAGCCATAGAGCGTCTGCAGCGCTTCCAATCCATAATACTCGCTCCCATAAAATTCGTTATCCATGCAGATCTTTAGCGGGGCATCGTTTGCATTCATATAATTTGCAAATTCATCTAGACTTTCGATGCCCTGATCAGCCAACCCGCCATTGGCAACAATGGCAACCGTCTCTACATAGGGCATCAAAGCTAGCCACACAATATCATTGGGTTTATCTAAGGTTTGTGCCAATGCAAAGGCCCGTTCGCGCGTTGTGGGCAAAGCAGAGACGGGAAGCTCATTGTACTCGGTTAGCGCGTTAATAATCGATTCAACATAAATATCCGTATCGCCGCGCAGCATCGATTGACGCGCCAACATGCTGGCACCGATATCCGTTTGATCAACTGGCTGATAGCCCGCATTGGCCAACAGCAGCATCAACATATTGCTTAGAATTGACTGAAAGCCGTCGCTGGCATCGGTGGACGCAACATGGACTTCCGGCAAAGCAACCAGGCGTTTGCTCCGCAAGAACTGATAGGCGACATCCTCCACACTCTCCTCATCGCCACTGGCCAATTGACCGTCGGGACCGATATCGACGCGAGCATTGAGTTCGCTCATCGTTGCTTCATCGATGAGCGCGCTCAGCCTGTTTAACAAACCGGCAAGCTCTGGATGAAGATCAAGTACCTCTTTGCGGACAACTGGTGTTGGATTGTAAAAGGGGAAGAAGGCAAGGGAGTCTTCTAGATTTGTAAAGCCCCAGGCATTAATTCGACCGTCAGTCGCAAATCCTTCCGCAACATCGCACTCGCCATTGCGCAATTTATCATAAGTATCGCTTGTCTCTACGACCAAGATATTCTCTTCGGGAAAGGTAAACCCATAAAGTTGCTGCAACCCATCAAGCCCATCCGGGCGTGCATAAAATTCCCCCTCCACACAGAGGGTCAGCGGGGAATCGTTGGCATTCATAGATGAGGCCAAATCTTCAATCGAGCGAATTCCTTCGTCGATTAGATCTTGGCGTACCATTAGCGTATAGGTATTATTGAAGTTCATCATGTCAAGCCACACCAGCCCTTGAGGCGCGTCGAGGCTTTTGGCCAGCACATACGCACGTTCCGCAGTCGTCGGCAGGGCAGTGACCGGGATATTATGATGTACGGAAGTCGCTGTTCCCGTATACTCGGGATAGATATCAATTTCGCCCGCTTCTATCGCCTGGCGAATTACCGCTGTTCCACCGATTCCCGTCAGATCTTCTACCTCAAAGCCGGCATCGCGCAGGAGCAGTACCATCAATTTGCCCAACAACAGTTGTTCCGTAAATTCTTTAGAGGCCACACGAATTGGTGCCGGTTTGACAAACCCATTGTTCATCAAAAAGGCGAGGGCCACATCTTCAACGGTCTCCTCATCGCCATTGGCAGCAACACCGTCGGCCCCAAGATCAACCCGAGCGTTGAGGGCGGTGATTGTCGGCGTATCGAGCAGCGCCATCAAGGCACCGAGTAGCTCAGCTAGTTCAGGATAGGTTTGCAACAGTTCAGCGCGAGCGACAGGAGCAGGTTGATAGAAGGGGAAATAGGCCAAGTCATCTTCAAGCACAGTAAAGCCCAAAGCCCCCACGCGACCGTCAGTCGCCACCCCTTGGGCAATATCACAATTCCCATCATAGAGATTGGCGTAGACTTCATCACTCTCCATTACCAAGATCCGCTCATCCGGTATGGTAAAGGTATAATGCGCTTCGAGGCCAGCCAACCCATCGGCTCGGCCGTAAAACTCACTCTCGACGCAGATGGTCAATGTGGCATCGGGCACAGCCAGTGCCTTAGCTAGTGCACCAATCGTATCGATGCCCTGCGCCACCAGATCAGCACGGACAAGGAGCGCAAAGGTGTTGTTCAAAGGGGCCGCATCAAGCCAGACTAAACCGCGTGCTTGGTCTAAGGTTTTGGCTAATTCATAGGAGCGCACAGGTTCATTGGGCAGTGCATCTGCCGGCAAACCATCGTAGATCGCGAGCGCCGTACCGGTATATTCGGGGTAGAGATCGATCTGATTATTCTCTAGTGCAGCGCGCACTTCGGTAGAACCACCCAAGCCTGTCTGATCATCGACGCTGTAACCAGCCTCGCGTAACAACAACACAAACATTTTCCCCAAGAGAAGTTGTTCGGTAAATTCTTTAGAGCCCACACGAATGGGAGCCCCCGTTGCTGGCGTATTCGTGTTATCCTGTGCCAAAACGGGAAGAACTTGTGCGATCACAAGCAAGAGTGCAAACAGAACAGTCAATGTGCGATTTCGTTGACGAACCATAGTAATTGCTCTACACCTTTTCTTTTCAATCGCTTCTTTTCAATCGCTTCTTTTCAATCGGTATTTCAGCTTCTATGATGAATCACAGCTTACCCAGCGATTAATTATCGGCAAATTTGCTTCATACCAGGCACCAACATCTTGGCCAGCCCACTCAATATCGTTCCAATTTAATGTGGCCAAAAATCGATAGAGACAACCATTGCTACGTTCCAATGCTGTCTTTACCACACTGTTACTCGTTACCACATAACGTTCCAAGGCGCGCTGTTGGTAGCCACTGCCAATAAACTCTGTATACCCAAAGTAGCGCTGCCGAGAGCTGCGATCCGTTGGGTCAATATAGCAGAAGGTTAGATCAACCCGCTGACTAAGGTCCTTGGAAGAGAGTGCTTTAAAGAGCGTATCGATATCTGGGTAGGTTGTTGTCGATACGGTTAATCCAAATTTGTGCTCCAGAATTAGCGCCGCGAGGGCAGTGCTATTGGCACAAAGGTCACCACGCGCCACATAGCCCAAACGAACCACCGGCTGGTTGTTGATAAAGACGCCACTCCCCACTGGCTCCACCGTCGGTGTAGGTAAGGTCGTTGGGAGCAAAGTTGCAGAGGTATCCAATATTGAAGCAACATCCGACAGCGGGTTTGCTCGATTTGCGGCAAGATCGGCCAAGGCTTGTCCATCCATCACCGCTTCTACGAAATAGTCAAATGTACCACTCTGTGCGCCAGGAATCGCGCGGAGGATCGGTTCATTTGGCCACGCAGCGTTGACATCAGACCAACGTCTCGCATAGGCAAAGATCTGTTGCAACTCTTCGATCGAGGCTTCCTGCAAGAAGGTATTATCGCGATTCACTACAATTGCCAACGCATCCACGGCAACGGGGAAAGGAATGAGCGCACGATTTTGCTTGTTACAGGCGACTCGCTCTTCATTCTTGACCGGTCGACTTGCATCGACAATATCGCCCCGCTTTTCTTCACAGAAATTACGGAAACCCGCACTAGTCCCCGAGCCATCGACTTCTATTGTGCCGCCAAATCCCCGTTCTGTAAATATCCTTGCCATGCGATTAGAGAGAGGCTCTATGGTGGAACTGCCAACAATGGCAATCGAACCGCCAGTGCTACCATCGAGATCACAGGCGGGTACATTGGTAGCCAATGGATGGCTACTCGTACTCTCACGCCGACAGCGTTGGCAGCTCGCATTAAAGCTCTGAATGGCTTGATCAAAGAGCGCACGGCTTGGCAGCAGATATCCTACGTCGCGCACCGCTTGCGGTAGTTGATTGAGATAGCAGCCAATAAAGAGCTCGACTTCTGGATTATTGCGCAAAACTGTTGGCGAAGTATAGAGGTACAGTGGACGAGCCAAGGGATAGAGACCATCGGCAACCGATGTGGCATTGGGCTCAACAAGCTGGCCATCCGGCAGGCGGATGGCGACAGTGCGCAAACGATCTTGATGCTCCAGATAATAGGCATAGCCAAAGAAACCAACCGCCAATGCATTGTTGCTGATGATCGAGGCCAGAATCTCATCATCCTCACTCACCGTCAGATTTTCGGCATTGTACAGCACAGAGGCCTGTCCACTGAGCGCAATCGGTGCCAGATCGGTGGTAGCGGTTTCATCCACGATCACATCTGTTGATGACTGGCCACCGCTAATTGTAACAGCAGTACCACCCGACGTGTCCCCATCTCCACTAGTCAACGGCTCACTGACGCGCTCCTGGGTATCGGGCGAAATCAATGTAGCCAATCGCTGGCGCAAAGCATCAAAAACACCACCCGTAGCGGCTCCTTCGCCACGTGTGGAGAGAATGCTGGCCTGTAGACTAAGCGTAATAAAGATTAATGTGAGCGCCACAGCTCCTAGAATTATGTATGCGAAATAATCTTTTGCAAATTTCATACAGAGCCTTTACGCAAGAATAAGTTATGGCATGGGCGGTGGAGCGATATAGGCGGTTGGAAGCTCACCGGTCAGCGAACCGATAAAGGCAACAATATCACTTACCTGTTGGTCTGTCACTTCTTTGCCCAGTTGGTGGCGCGCCATCAATACGACCATTTCCTCAAGGGTTTGGATGCTACCATTGTGCAGATAGGGTGCAGTTTTGGCGGCATTGCGTAGGCTTGGCACCTTAAAGACATAGCGATCACTTTCAAGCCCCGTCACAAGATAGCGTCCTAAATCCTCGATTGGGTATGGCTCCACCTCGCCCAATTTTTTATAGAGAAGACCACCAACAGTGACGCCAACATGGCAGGTTGGGCAGCCGAGATCGGCAAATGTCGCCAGACCACGCTGTTCCTGTTCCGTCAATTGGCTGTAGTCGCCCGCCAAAAACCGATCAAAGCGCGAAGGCGTAATCAAGCGCCGTTCAAAGGCTGCAATTGCCGTGGCGGCATTGTCAAAAACAATTGGCTCGGCCTGGCTCGGAAATGCGGCGGCAAAGAGCGGCTTGTAGCCAGGCAAAGAGCGCAACATAACCTCCACCTCACTGGCATCAAGCATCCCCATTTCGCCGGAATTGAGGATGGGGGCCTTCGCTTGGTCTTCAATCGTTGCGGCGCGACCATCCCAAAATTGGGCAATATGGAGAGCGGCGTTATAGACCGTGGGGGCATTGCGTTTGACCGGCTCACCATTGTGTCCAATCGAAAGTGCCAGCCCATCGACCCCATAATTATTCAATAGATGACAGGTGTGGCAACTCTGCCGCTGATCGACCGATAGCCGCGGATCATAAAAGAGTGCCCGCCCTAACGCGATCAATTCATCAGACATCTGGTAGGTGGTCGGTGTGGCTTCGTTGGGCAAGGGTGCAAAGAGCGTAAGAATCGATGGCGATAGCGCTGGAATCAACTGACCTGTCGTTGCGTTAGCGGTAGTCGGATTTGCGCCGGTGGTCGTTGCTGAGTCAGCACCAGCAAGCCCAGAATCAGCAAGCCCAGAATCAGCAGGTGGCGTTGTCAACGCATCTGCATTAGCGCCAGTTTCAGAGGTAACAACCAAGGCGGTCGGCGCAGTGGCTGGTGTCATTGATGGCCCAAGGGAAAGTCGATCTAATAAAAAGCGGTAATTGTAGATGAGAACAACCGCAACTATCAGTTCAATGGTAAGGACCACCATTAATAGTGGACCACGCTTCATAGAACCTGTTACCTTTCATGAATTCAAAGCTGCGCAAACCGATTGTTGTGCCTACTGATTACCATCTGTGACTAAGAGCCGTCCCTGCATAAATGGATAATGACCAGAGACAGTGCAGATAACTTGGTATTCACCGAGATCCGGTGCAGAAAAAGTAATCGTTGTCTGACTGTTATTGTAAACCATTCCGATGCCATGCAGTATAATATCACCAGCCTGCCCTTCTTCATAGGGAACCGGGACAGTCACACCTTTTTTCACGATGGCCCAATTATGATCGTAAGAACCGTGGTTGACCAAATTCACGACAACATCGGAGCCAGCAGGAATTGACCATACTGGCGGATCACTCATATTGGTGTCGCTGTTTCCATAGTACGAATCGTACATATCAACATTGAGCATGGTAACATTCGAAAGTGAGGCACCATTGCCATCCGTATTGCTCCCCCAGAACCAATTGCTACCACAGGCGCTTGTTGCAAGAACAGCGACAGCCAAAAGCAACGCAAGCCGCAATTGAATGGGTTTACCTATTGTTCGGTAATTCTTGACATAACGCATAGTAGGTAAGGAAAGTGGTTCAGTAAAGAGTCGACTAAGCAGAGCAATCATACATACACTCATTATAAGCAATTGCGCGACCCATTGTCCTGACAATAAGTTTACAACAAATCAACCATTTTTTCATGCTCACTGCCCCATATTACGGACAAAGATGCAGATGATTCCTACGCAAAAATATGTAGTGTTGTAAGAAATATGCAGTAGATGAACTATCTGTAAGCATAAAGATATATCCATCCAGAGTCACTTGTTTTATACTTACACAGGATACTATACTATGCATTCCGGTGATCTGGGAAAGTTATAGACGGGGAAAGTTATAGACGGGGAAAGTTATAGACAGGGAAAGTTGTGATCTACAAAAGTTTACAACTCTACAGTAACTCATGTTACGCAGTGAACGATTTCCCCCCACTCCTACCCCCGCCCCCACCCCCGCCCCAAGGGCGGGGAAGTGGTCAAGTCTGCGTGCTTTTGGCGGCTTCACCACCAAAAGCACGCAGATAAAGAATTTTTTCTCCCCTTCTCCCCGGTTATGGAGGAGAAGGGGACGGGGGAAGAGGGGACGGGGGAAGAGGGGGTTGTCGACCCGTGCGTAACATGACTAACGTAATACAAAAATATTCACGTAAACACGAATATGAACGTGAAGTTCAATTGAGCGATTTGATTCATTCGGGGTGAGGAGCACGCTCCATGCGTCTGTTTGCAAAACCGCATACCGTTATCTTGGTAATCATTGTGATTCTGTTTGCCGGACTATTGACGCTTGCGTTCCAATATATATCCGGTGACCTGCTACAATCGATCCTGGGGCCACCAACCCCGCCAAACCGTACTGAAGCTTCCACCGCCGCCATTATCGTGGCGCGGGGGAAATTGCGCATTGGCGTACGGCAAGATACGCCCCCCTTTGGCTTTAATGATACAAGTAACACGCTGGTCGGCTTCGATATTGATCTGGCCCATGAGGTGACGCAACGTTGGCTAGGCGATGCGGCAGCCGTTGAGTTTGTCCCAGTCTCTGCCGCCGATCGAATTCCACGCTTGGCAGCCGGTGATGTTGATCTGCTCTTTGCCGCAATGCCCTACAAACGTGAACGCGATGCCTTTATTGATTTCAGCCAGCCCTATTTTGTTGACGGCCAGACCCTTCTGGTGCGCGAAACAGATGGCATCACCGATTGGCAAGCGCTCAACAATCGGCTCGTCGCTGTCGTCCAGGGCGCGCCAACCATCGAGCCATTACAACAACAAGCAACCACATTGGGCATTGGCATCGAAACAAAAGTTTTTGAGGCCTATCCGCAGGCCGTGGCCGCGCTCAACGCCAACGAGGTCGATGCCGTTACCGGTGATAGCATCACCCTCAATCAATTTGCCACGGTTGGCAGTGGATTGCGCATTGTCGGTACGCGCCTAAATCCCGACTACTACGCCATTGGCCTACCACAGGCCGATTCTGCGTTGCGCTCGATGCTAAACTTCACACTCCAAGATATGAAGGGCGATGGCACGTTTGATCGCCTCTATCGACGTTGGTTCCCCGAAGACGAACCGATTGCCATCGAGCTATCGCCGGGGCAATGGCCCTATGGATCCCTAGCTACATTGCCACCGGAGCCCGTTGTTGTGGGTCAATCCCACGTTGAAACGCTGCTCAACCGCCAACAGCTGATTGCGGCAGTTCACCAGGATTTCTGGCCCTTTAGCAGTATTGATGCCAACGGTCAACGCGTCGGCTTTGACATCGACATTGTACGCGAATTTGCCCGACGCTGGTTGGGTGATCCCAATGCCGTGGAATTTGTAACGGGGGAGCCATCCGAAGAGGTAAATCAGGTAGTCGAAGGCAACGTTGATCTGATCGCTGCGGCCCTTGTTGAACAGCGAGAATGGGCAGAAAAGATCGATTTTAGCCAAACCTACCTGGGGCCCCCCGTCGTCTCCTTACCCTTGACCATTGGTTTGCCACGTAATGATTCGCTCTACCGCGAATTGGTGAACGTTACCCTACAAGAGATGAAGACCGACGGGAGCTACGATGCCATCTATCAGCAGTGGTTTGGCGCAAATGCGGAGCAATTCCCGCTAACGGTTATTCCTGGTGATGCTGGCTATCTGCTCTCCTCGCTCAACAATTTGGTTACCTTGCCGCGGATTCGCACTGCTGGAGATTCAACGATTGAGCGCATCCGCAAACGGGGGAATGTGCTCCACGTTGGGATCAGTGCCGATCAGGCTCCCTTTACCTACCGCAGTGATGACGGGACGATCACAGGGTTTGATGTGGATCTCTGGCAGGCAATTGCGCAACTTTGGCAAGTCTCTATTGAGTTTACGCCGCTAGCAGCCGGTGATCAGTTGCCGACGCTGCGCAGCGGGGATGTCGATCTCCTTGCAGCCGGGTTGCAACACACCAAAGATCAAGAAGCAGATCTCAACTTTAGCCAGACCTATTATGTGGGGGGTGCCGGGCTGTTAGCCAAACCGGAAACAGGGATTCAATCGATCAACGACCTCAATAGTCGCACGGTCGCACTCCTCGAAAGCAGTGCATTGGGCGATCAACTCCAAGCGCTCGCCGATGCCAATGGGGTAGCGATCTCACTAGCGACCTATCCAACCTATGAAGCAGCGCTCGATGAGCTACGCCAGGGCAATGTCGCCGCCTTGCTGGCAGACAGCAGCACTCTTGCCCAATTTACGAACAACAGTAACGAATGGTCGGTCGTCAGTAACTTGCTCGGCACAACACCCTACAGCTTTGGTCTGCCTGCCGAAGACTCGTACTTTAACAATTTGGTCAATGCTTCCCTTCAGCAGATCAAAGAGCAGGGCAACTACGACGAACTCTATCACAAATGGTTTGGAGCCGACACAACCCCCTTTGCCCTGGAGATTTTCCCAGGCAGTTGGCCCTATACCTTTGCCAATTCCCCCACCACATTGGTTGCACCGGGCCGCTCAAAAGTCGAAGAGATTCAACAGCGGGGTCGCCTGGTCGCCGGAGTACCCTTCGATCTCTATCCCTTTGGTGCCGTTGCCACCGAATCCAGCAACAACACGCAACCCACTGGGTTTGATATCGAGCTTGTCCAAGAGCTGGCAAAACGGTGGCTGGGTGATATACAGGCGATTGACTTTGTCCCAGTAACCACTGTTGACGCGCCACAAAAGCTGGCAAATGGCGAGGTAGATTTGGTGGCAGCCGCCTTGCCTCACCTTTTGGATGCCGAAGAGGTCATCGACTTTAGCCAAACGTATTACCAAGGGCAACAAGCGCTGCTGGTGCGTATCGACACCCAAATCACTTCGCTCGCGGCCCTCAGCAACAAGACACTTGCGGCAATCCAAGGGTCTCCCGCCGTGGCACAACTGCAAGCAGTCGCCAATCGCGAAGGTATTAGCCTCAATATTCTGCCCTTTACCGAATTCAGCGCCGCCTATGAAGCGTTACAAAACAAGCAAGTTGATGGGCTTGTTGGCCTGCAAGCCGTTTTGGAGCAGATCAGTGCCTCTGAAAATGGCCTTGTCGTCTTGGCCGGCCTCTTCCCCAGTCAAGGCTATGCAATTGGGATTCCAAACCACGATGAGCGCTTTCAAGATCTGGTAAACTTCACCTTACAAGAGATAAAAGCAGATGGGACCTACGACCGCATCGCTCGCCATTGGTTGCCCAACAGCGAACCCACGGCACTGGAAATCTGGCCCGGCAGCTCCTATCTCGATCTCGATATGATTCCCATGGTGCGTGTGGCAGCGGGTGAATTTACACGTGGCAATCTTTACGGCTTTCCAGACGAACGAATCGAAAAGACTATCTTCCTCGACGAGTTCTATATTGATCAATATGAGGTGACTAATCGCCAGTATGCGGACTGTGTGCGAGCGGGCCGGTGCAATTTGCCGCGACTACCACGCTCGGTCAACTTTGCCAACTACTATGCCGCCACCGAATTTGGCAATTACCCCGTTATTTGGGTAAGCTGGCAAGATGCAGCTGATTATTGTGCCTATCGCGGCAAACGGCTGCCAACCGAAGCAGAATGGGAAAAGGCCGCTCGGGGTCCAGAGGATACACTCTACCCTTGGGGCAAAGCTGAACCGACGACGGAAACCAATTTCAACTATGCGGTAGGTGACGCCAGCGCCGTGGGCAGCTTTCCCCAGGATTATAATGGCTATGGCGTCTATGACATGGGCGGTAATGTGCGCGAATGGGTCTATGATTGGTATCAGTGGGACTATTACCAGACCGCGTCGCAGAACAACCCGATTGGACCGAACGAAGGTGTGACCAAAGTTTTACGCGGCGGCAGTTGGAATGATGTCGCCATCTATGTACGGGCAACGTCACGCAAGAACTTTCTACCGGATAGCTACGATTCCAATCTTGGCTTCCGCTGCGCCACCGCCACCTTCCCCCCCTCTAAGAATTAATCTTACCTTGTCTACCATCACCAAATGGTGATGGTGGACAAGGGATCAACCAACGAAAGGGAAACCCATGAGCAAGAAAGTCCGTTGGGGGCTACTCTCCACCGCCAACATCAACAAAGCCCTAATCAGCCCCCTGCAGGTGAGCGAACGCAGTGAATTGATCGCCGTCGCCAGTCGCGATGGCAGCAAAGCACAGGAGTACGCAGAGAATCACGATATTCCCAAAGCACATGCCAGCTATGAAGCATTGCTTGCCGACCCTGAAATCGATGCCATCTACATTTCGCTCCCCAATTTGCTCCATCGTGAATGGACAGTCAAGGCCGCCGCTGCTGGGAAACATGTCCTTTGTGAAAAGCCGTTGGTCACAACCATAGCAGATTTCGATCAGGTGATCGCGGCTGCCGAAACGCACAATGTCATCATCTTTGAAGCCTTCATGTATCTACATCATCCGCAGACGCGCCAACTTCTCGCATTGGTACGGGAAGGGCGGCTCGGCAACGTCCAGCAGATCAACAGCTGGTTTCACTTTTATCTGCCTCCCGAACGCGCCACCAATATCCGCCTCAATGCCACGTTACATGGTGGCTCGCTGTGGGATGTTGGCGTCTACCCCAATAGTTTAGCCCTCTCGATAGCACAGGCCGCCGGTGCCGGTGAGACGCCCGTCGAAGTCTATGCCAGCCAAATCGTTGGCGAGAGCGGCGTTGACGTGGCCATGCGCGCCCAATTGCACTATGCCAATGGGCTGGTGGCACAGATCTCCTCGGGCTTTCGGACCCCGTTTCGCGAAGGGGCGCAGATCATCGGCGACCAAGGCATGCTCTATGTAGCCGAGCCATGGAAACCTGGTCTACAGGGCAATGCCAGTCACTGCACACTGACCACAGTCGATGGCAACAGCACGACAATCACGACACCCGCCATCGATCCCTATCTCTGTGAAGTTCAAGCGATGGAGGCCTGCCTCCTCGACGGTGCAGAGCCGGTCCTCACCCTCCAACAGAGCCGCGATTTTCTACGCAGCGTGCTCGCCATCTATGAATCGGCCAAAACGGGCAAGGCCGTACGCGTAGCAACGACCTAACAGCAAACGCCGATGGCAGGACCTACTCAATTGTAGACGTTTAGATACTTTTTCGTAGGGACACGGTATACCGTGTCCCTACGAAAAAGATTGCCATCACGGATTTTTCTGTGTATCTATAGCACTACCTTAAAGCATTCCGATTGGAGACTTTCTTGTCACGGTTGCGCGATCTCACTATCACGATTGGCGACCTTTCCCCTGGTCCAAACAATGCAATTACCGATGTATCAGGCGTTTTGGTTGGCCACGCCACCCTGATCTACAATGAACCGCGCATAGCGCGCACTGGTGTTACCGTGATTGCGCCACGGCATGGCAATGTCTATCAGAATCAATGTTATGGAGCGTATCACTCGTTCAATGGCAATGGCGAAATGACTGGGGTTCATTGGCTGGCCGAGTCTGGCATGATCGGTGCACCATTTGCGATCACCAACACCCACCAAGTTGGTGTGGTACGCGATGCCCTGGTTGAACACGAAACGACTCTCCATCCCGACAGCTCCTGGCTGCTGCCAATTGTCGCCGAAACCTACGATGGCTGGCTCAATGACATTGATGCCTTTCATCTGACCAAGGAGCATCTTTTTACCGCCCTGGCCACTGCCAAGAGCGGAGCAGTCGAAGAAGGATCTGTCGGCGGTGGTACTGGTATGATCTGTCATGGCTTCAAAGGGGGCATTGGCACTTCGTCCCGACTGGTTACAATTGCCGATACAACCTATACAGTGGGCGTGCTCGTCCAGGCCAACTATGGCAGCCGCGAAGATCTACGGCTTGACGGCATCCCGCTCGGTCGCCTGATCGACCGTCACCAGATCCCTGCCCCGCGCGACCCACTGTTGGGGGAAAAGCAGGAAAAGGATGGTTCGATCATTGTCATTGTGGCGACCGATGCACCCTTGCTACCTTTTCAATGCAAACGGCTGGCACAGCGGGCAACAGTGGGGCTTGCTCAGGTTGGCGGCTATGGCCACAACAGCAGCGGCGATATCTTTCTCGCCTTTGCCACCGGCAACGATCTACCCTTTGGCGCGACAGAGACGTTGGCAGCCGGTATAGTGCGGCCACTACCCATCCAAATGTTGCCAAACCAACTGATGGATCCGCTCTTTCATGGCACGGCGGAAGCGACCGCCGAAGCGATCCTCAACGCCCTTTGCGCCGCCGAAACGATGACTGGCTACAAGGGCCGTACCGTATATGCCCTCCCAGTAGACGAGGTTCAAGAAATCTGGCAACGGTACAACCGTTTCCACCAATAGATTGATTGAGACTAAAAAGATGACAACGTTTGACCACGAAACCTACCTCTCCCCCCTTACCTGGCGCTATGGTAGCGACGCCATGCGCATCATTTGGAGCGAAAGCCATAAACGGCGTCTGCTGCGTCGCTTTTGGGTGGCGCTGGCGAGTGCCCAACAGGAAGTTGGTCTTGTTAGCGCTGAACAAGTCGCCGAATTACGGGCCAATCAGGATCGGGTTGACATCGCGCGCGCAACCGAAATTGAGCAGGAAATTCGCCACGATCTCATGGCCGAGATCAAGACCTACGCCGAGCAATGTCCCACCGCCGGCGCGATTATTCACCTGGGTGCCACCTCGATGGATGCGCTCGACAATGTCGACGCTTTGCGGTTGCGCAGCGCGCTCGATCTGCTCATCACAAATTTACAAACACTGCTGGCCACGCTAGCGAGCCGCATCGAAGAACATGCCCACACCCCCGCCATTGCCTTTACCCACATTCAACCGGCAGAACCGACCACCGTTGGCTATCGGCTGGCGCAGTATGGTCAGGATCTACTCATGGATCTGGTGGAAATGCGGCGCGTACGTGATAGCATCAAGGGCAAAGGGTTAAAGGGTGCCGTGGGTACCAGTGCTAGCTACACCCAATTGCTCGAAACACACGCGTGGAGCGCCCGGCAGTTAGAAGAGCGCGTCTTAGCAGAGCTCGGGTTAACTGCCTTTGAAGCCGCCACCCAAACCTATCCACGCAAACAAGATCTATTGATCATGAATGCCCTGGCCGGTGTGGGTGCTAGCCTTCATAAATTTGCCTTTGATCTACGCATTCTGCAAAGCCCACCGATTGGTGAATGGAGCGAGCCTTTTGGCGCCAAACAGGTTGGCTCCAGCGCAATGCCCTTCAAACGCAATCCGATCACCGCCGAAAATATTGATAGCCTTACCCGTCAGGTGGCCACCCTGCCGCGCGTGGCCTGGGACAATGCAGCGCTCAGTCTCTTGGAGCGCACCCTCGATGATTCGGCCAACCGGCGTATCTTCTTACCCGAAGCCTTTCTGCTAACCGATGAGGTGCTCAACCGTGCGCAAACCTTGGTCGCCGGGTTGCGGATTTGGGCGGGGCCGACAGCGCGCAATTTACGTGACTATGGCATCTTTGCGGCCACCGAGCGCGTGTTAATGGCGGCCGTACGGGGCGGTGGCGACCGACAATTGCTACACGAAGTAATCCGCGAGCATAGCCTGACTGCTTGGGCAGCACTGCAAGCGGGTCAGCCCAACCCCATGGCACAGCTGTTGGCCGCCGATCCACGCATCACCGACTATATCGCCTCGACCGCCGTGCCTGAGTTGCTGGATGCCACTGATCACGTCGGCGATGCCCCGGAACGCGCCATCTCCCTTGCCCAAGCCATTCATGCAGCGTTAGAAACTACGGCGTAAAAACTACACATGAACAATACCATACCATGAAAACAGATTACGATTATATCGTGCTTGGGTGCGGTGGGATTGGCAGCGCGGCGCTCTATTGGCTGGCACGGCGCGCTGGATCCAGCGTATTAGGCATTGAACAGTTTAAGCTCTTTCACAGCAATGGTGCGTCGCAAGATTATTCACGCATCATCCGCTACTACTATCACAAAGATTGCTATGCTCGCTTGACACCCCATACCTATGCCGCTTGGGCAACCGTTGCGGAAGAGTCCGGTGTTCAGCCGGTAACCAAGACCGGTGGGGTCGTGATTGCTTATGTCGGTAGCCCCCAAGAGACAACCGTCGAACGCTATGCGGAATCATTACTGCCCCTGCATGTCCCCTTTGAATGGCTCGATAATGACGAGCTGGCCTATCGCTTTCCGCAATTTCGCCCACAACGACCGGTAAAGGTCTGTTATCAAAAAGATACAGGAATTGTCGATCCTTCGCGGGGCAATGCTACCCATATCGCCTTGGCACGCAGCTACGGTGCAACGGTGCTGGAAGAGTGCCCGGTTCTCGATCTTCGCGCTAATTCGAGCGGCGACAGTGGTGTTACCGTTGTTACGGAACTAGGCACCTTTACCTGCAAACGGCTGATTGTGGCGGCAGGCGCCTGGACCAATCAGACGCTCAAAGGCACGGGAGCACAGATTCCTTTGCGGGTGACCCAAGAACAGGTAACCTACTTTGCCACACCCCACTTGAAAGAGTTTGCGATTGGCAGCTTCCCAATTTTTCAATGGAAGACCGATGTAAGCTATTATGGATTTCCTGTTTACGGGGAAGTTGCCACCAAAGCGGCCATTGACGATAGTGGTACCGAAGTAACGGCGATGATGCGAAGCTTTATTCCCAATCAGCAGCGCGAAGCCCAACTGGAAGCATGGTTGGCGGAGCAGATTCCCCGCTTTGGGGGGCCCAAGCTCTATACCAAAACCTGTCTCTACACCATGCCGCCGGATCGCGACTTTGTGTTGGATAGGCTGCCCGATCATCCGCACATTTTTGTCGCGATTGGTGCTGGCCATGCCTACAAGTTTGCCAGTTTTTTGGGGCAGATCTTGAGTGAACTCGCCATCGACGGTGCCACTGCGCATGATATTTCAGCCTTTAGTATGCGTCGCCCCGCAATTGTGTCACCAACGACGGCAACGCTTGAACGCTATCGGTAGCCACTTATCAGCCATCATGCGCGGTCAGGCGCGATACTCATCCGTCAGACATGCAAAGCCATTAGAAGTTTCCAGCAGGGAATCGTTCGTTATCACACGTTTTACCGAAGAGACTATTTGTTGTTGAACCAATTACCAAGGTATCCATGATCTCGGCAGAAAAAGAGCCTACCAATCTACCAATCGACGATGATCATTGGCAGATGTTGCCATCGATTGGCGCACTCTTACGGATGACCTTTGAACAATGGTACGGTGACAATATTCCGCGCCACGCCGCGGGATTGGCTTTTTACACGCTCTTTGCCATTGCCCCCCTCCTCCTCCTCTCTGTCGAAGTGATGAGCTTGATCTATGGCCGTCAGACGGCGGAAACGCAGTTGGCCGCACAGATCGAACAATATGTCCACAGTGCTGAAGCCGCAGCATTAACTCAGACGATCCTCGAAAATGCCCTGCCCAGCTCCGCCAATTGGCTGGTGACGATCGGCATCGTAATCGCCTTTCTATACGGTGCCAGCAGCATCTTTGGGGAGCTGCAGGTGATGCTCAACATTATTTGGGGTGTTCATCCCATCAATGGCGGCAATTTCCGTGATGTCATCTGGCAGCGCATTATTGCCATCATCATGGTGATATTAAGTGGCCTCCTCATCGTTGTAGGCCTGGTGATTACCCTCTGGTATTCAGAGGCAACAACCTGGGTGCGTAGTTATGTTGACACGAGCAGCCGCACCGATCAATTGGCCTACTTCTGTATTACCTTGGGGCTGACCGCGCTCGTCTTTGCTTTGATCTATAAATTTGTACCAGCGGTCGAGATTGCCTGGCACGATGTGCTGATTGGTGCCATCGCCACCGCCTTTCTCGTCTCGATGGCGCGGCTAGTCATCACCCTCTATCTAAGTTACAACCGCATTGGCTCGATCTATGGCGCGGCAGGCTCATTGGTCATCTTGTTACTTTGGGTCTACTATTCGGCACAAATCTTTTTTCTCGGTGCTGAATTTACCCATGTTTACAGTCTCACCTATGGCGCGCACCGGCGTAATGAACCGACTGACGGCGAAGCCTTATCCACCGCGCCCCCCAAGCGCCGCCGCAATCCGCTGGTCAGGCATCATCAGGAGAATCCGACCGAAGGGCATACCACCCAAGCAGTCGGTGTCCAAGCCCCTGCCTTTGCCGTCAAGGCCGAAGAACGCGCGGAGTCAGCAGTTGAGATTGAAATCATTAACCTAAATGAAAATAATGAGACCATCAGTAACAGGGAAGAAGTCACGGAAGAACCCGAAGCGAACGCGCGTAAAAAGCAATCGCGCTTTGGCATCCCATCACTCTCACTGCCAGAGTTGCCTATACCCAGCCAACTGCCGCGGTTCGGTGGGCCTTCACTGCGTGGTCGCTGGCACGCGCTGCGCAGCCGGGTTGGACGACTCGTTAAGCTACCATTGCGTCTTTTCCGACCGATCCGTGAATTTCTAATGGCGGTAGGGGTCATCGGGGCGCTCTCATTGGCGGCACTCTTTGGCTTTCCTTGGCACCGGGTGCGTCACCTGTTCAGTGATCAGAAAGAGAGTGGAGATCCGCAGGAAACCGCACACGGCCAGCAGGCAGACGAAAAAGATGAACCAGAGAAGCCACAATGACAGATACCGTTATTGACCCTCCATTGCTATCCATCCCTCAAGAGCCGACGATTATCCTGATTACCGGGCTGATGGCTGCCGGCAAATCGACAATTGCCCAAGCAGTAGCCGAACGCTTGCCCAAAAGTGTGCACTTGCGCGGCGACCTCTTTCGGCGTATGATCATCAATGGTCAGGTCACCATGGGCTTCGATCTGAATGAAGAGGCAATTGCCCAACTTAACCTGCGCTACGCAATTGCCACAACTGTTGCGCCCATGTATCTGCAGGCCGGCTTCACCGTTGTCTATCAAGATATTATCTTGGGCGAGACGTTGAACGAGATCGTCGCCCAATTGCGACCATTTGGATTGCATGTTGTGGTTCTCTGCCCAGATGGTGCGGCGGTGGCAACGCGCGAGGCGGGACGGGGCAAACGGGGCTATGGCAACGCATCAGAGATCACCAGCTTTGATCAGGTGCTACGTGAGGCCACACCACACATTGGCTTGTGGCTAGACACAACCAACCTAACGGTTGAAGAGACCGTTGTTCAGATTCTTGAGAACTTGACGGATGCAGCGATCTAACAGGCAAAGAGGAATCGTGATGCGTATCATTGAACTTAGCGGCCCGATTGAAGATGGCATGTGGTCCTATTCGTTTTGACCGTGCTGCCCTTGCTCATCCTCTATCTACTCTTCCAGCCCTACTTTGTCGAAGGGCTGCGTATGGGCTATGGCAAATAATCTTTGAAAGGAACCACCAATGGCCGGCACCATGTTAATCGGCTACGATGTCGAATGGCAAAGTAACGAAGGCGCTGTCACGGAACACTTTCTGTCAACGGCGCAGGCGCTGCATCAGCGGCTCAATGTGCCAACGACTTTTTTTATTGTTGGCAAAACGCTGGAACGTTGCATTCCCCAATTCCAGGCGCTCAGAGATGATCCCCTGATCGACCTGCAACAGCATACTTACTCGCACCAATTGCTCAAGACGGTCTATATTGACGACGGCAAATCGATCCGCGTGAAGCGGGGCGTTGAGCCGGCGGAGACAAGAATCGAAGTCCGCAAAACTACCCAGCTACTCAAAGAGCATCTGGATACGGAATGCATCGGCCTCACCGGGCCGTGGTGCTACTATCGCGGTCTGCGTGACCGCCCCGATCTCCTGCAAATCTTGCACGAAGAGGGCATCCGCTTTACCCGCATGGAAGGGCGCAACGCCCAGGATTGGCATCCAGTTGCCATGGATCTACAGCCCTATTGGTATGATGATCTTGGCTTTCCCGACATGCTGGAAGTGCCGATCCACGGCTGGCATGACTGTGTGATCCGGGCCGAAGTGTTTGGTTGGGAGGATCTGGCCACGTGGGTCGATTCGGTCAAGCCCTATATCGATCGCGCCGCGGACGAAGAGAAGGTATTTTCGCTCTGCCAACATGATTGGAGCAGCACACGCGCCGATCCAACGATGAGCGCTACAGAAGCGATCATTCGCTATGCGCAAGAGAAGGGGCTACGCTTTATGACTTATCTCGATTACTACGAGGAGTGCAAGGCGAAACGCACACCGGAATCGATTGGCACAGCCAAGTTTGTTTAAGGCCATTCCGCAGAAATAAGTATCCACGAAGTGCACAAAGACACACGAAGAAAAAGACAAAGCTTCGTGAAACTTCGTGGATAGGTTACATTTTGGATTGACCTAAGGGTCTGTCCAGAAATAAAGTATCGGATTTGTTTTGAATTACACTGGGATACTTATAAAATCAGGTATGTTATTTCTGGACGGACCCTAAGTGAAAGACAATTTATGACAACGACAACTATCGCGCACACAGAGCTTGCCCTCCATGGTGGCCCCAAAGCCGTTGAGCAGATCATCGGCCACTCCCAGCCCAAGATCGGGGTAGCGGAATTCATGTCGCTCGCGGAGCGGTTCGGCTTTTCCGCCACGGCACTTAATCGCATCCGTGAGGCCATCAGCGACGAAGATCTGGGGCCAGGTCCCAATCTAGCGCGCTACGCCACCGCCCACCCCAAAGCAACCAAAGGGGTAGCATTTGAAGAACGGGCACGCGCGCTCTTTGGCAGCAGCTATGCGCTTGGGGTCAGTTCCGGCACGGCGGCGCTGCACTGTGCCTTTGTTGCGGCAGGGGTCGGCCCCGGGACAGAAGTGATTGTGCCGGCGATTGGCTTTTATGCCACCGCAGCCATGGTGGTGCAAGCCAAAGGCGTACCAATCTTCTGCGACGTCGATGAGTCGCTGGGGATGGACCCGACAAAGGTCGAAGCGTTGATCACGCCGCGCACGGTCGCCATTGCGCCAACCCATGTCATGGGCAGCGTCGCCGATATGGCACCCATTTTGGCGATTGCACAACAGCACAAGCTCACGGTGATTGAAGATTGTGCGCAAGCACCCGGCGGCCAATATCACGGCCAATTTGTGGGCACGCTGGGCGATTTGGGCTGCTTTAGCATCTCCGCCTACAAGATCATTGGCGGCGGCGAAGGGGGCCTGTTGCTGACCGATAACCAGCGCCTTTGGGAACGGGCCAATCAATTTGCCGAGGCCGGCGGCCTCTGGCGGCCCGACCGCTTTGCCCCGCCACGCTATGAAGGAGAGCTCTTTAACGGCGTCAACTACCGCATGTCCGAATTGGAAGCCGCCGTCGATGTGGTCCAGCTTGATAAGCTTGATGCCATTGTCAACCGCTACCACAACGTGAAATTTCGCATCCTTGAACAGCTCCACGGCTACCGCGAGATTGTGCCACAGAAGCTCAACGACATTGAGGGCGAGATTGGCTATCTACTGCGCTTCTTCCCGGCGACGAGCAAGCTAAGTCAGCAGATCGTCGATGCGCTACGTGCCGAAGGCATCCCTTGTGGCACCCGTGGCGCAACACCCAAGCCGGATTGGCATCTCTACAGTGAGATGTTCCCGATCACACTCAAAGCCGGCACCATGCCAGCGGACGATCCATTTGACCTACCCGCCTATCGCACACGGGGGGGTCAGGTTGATTATCGCCGCGGCGATTGCCCCGTGGCCGATGATCTTTTTAACCGCATGGTGACCATTGCCCTCAATCAATGGTACGCGCCAGCCGATTGTGACACAATCGCCCAGGGCATCAACAAAGTGCTCGACGCCTACTGTACACAAAATGCCAATGGCCGCGCTTGGCTATAGCACAGAGATAGGTGACAGTCACCTGAAAACGCGACGCCAATTTGAATCATTTATCGCAACCGAACCAGGAGATCTCTTCATGACGCAAGCAGCAGCTACCGATCAAAAACTTGCCATCGACGGTGGCGTACCGGCAAAACAGAATCCCGATCCGCCCATGTACCCTGGCGGCATGGCCATCGCCGAAGAAGAGGAGCAGGCCGTCCTCGAAGTGCTACGCAGCAAACATCTCTTCCGCTACTACAGCCCCACCGACACCCCTTCCAAAGTTGCGGCCCTGGAAGAAGCTTTTCGCGTCAACAAAGGTGCGCGTTACAGTGTCGCTGTCACCTCGGGCACAGCCGCCCTCACTTGTGGCTTGCATGGCATTGGCATTGGCCCCGGCGATGAAGTGATCATGCCGGCGTACACCTGGATCGCGTCTGCGGCTGCGGTGATCGCCGCCGGTGGCATTCCAATACTCGCTGAGGTTGATGACTCCTTGTTGCTCGATCCAGCCGATGTCGAGCGCAAGATCACGCCCTACACCAAAGCGATTATGCCGGTGCACATGCGCGGCGCGCCCTGTCGGATGGACGCTATTATGGCTGTTGCCAAGGCGCATGGGCTCAAGGTGATTGAAGATGTGGCGCAAGCCAATGGGGCCAGTTATAAGGGCCAAGCCTGTGGCACCTTTGGCGATGTGGGCTGTTTTAGCCTGCAATTCAACAAGATCATCACCTCTGGTGAAGGGGGCATGGTGGTCACGAACGATGAAGACGTTTGGAAGCGCGCAAACATGTATCATGACGTCATTGGCGCGCTCAACGGTACCTTTGAACGCGACGAATTGCTCTGTGGGGTCAACTATCGGATGCCTGAATTGCTGGCTGCCGTCTCGTTGGTGCAACTACAGCGACTCGACGGGCTGCTGGGTGATATGCGGGTGCGCAAAGCGATGATGAAACGCGGCATGGAAGAGATCGCACAACGCAAAGGTATCACCTTCCGCACCATGAATGACCCAGAAGGAGATGCCGCCATCGCATTGGTCTTCTTTATGGAAGATGCCCAATCTGCCAAAAACGTCGCCAAAGCGCTCCGCGCCGAGAATATTGGTGCCAGTACGCTCTATTCACCGGATAGCCTTGATTACCATGTCTATGCGCACTGGATCCCGATTATGGAACAGCGCACCTGGACCGCGGATGGCGGGCCCTGGCGCTGGGCAAAACGGGAAATCAGCTATCATCCCGACATGTGCCCGCACAGTCTGGATCTACTGGGCCGCGCCGTTCATCTCAACGTCAGCCCGCTGCTTACCAATGAGGATGTCGAGGAGACGATTGAAGGGTTGAACCGCGTGCTTGCGGTTGTATAGACTGATTTTGACGATGCGGTTGGCTGTGCACACTGCTCCTGATAGGAGGCATACCCATTGCGGCCGTTCAATTTAACTTGATAGAGCGCGCGGTCAGCTTGGAAGATCAACTCTTTGACAGTAATCGATTGGTGGGGGGGAATGGTGATAACGCCGATGCTAAGGGTCACATGATTTGCGACGGATGAATGGGCATGAGGAATTGCTAGTGTAACAATTGCGTGCAATAACTTTTCGGCAACAGAGCTAGCGAGTCGTTCACTCACATTTGGCAAGAGCAACACCAACTCCTCGCCACCATAGCGAGCTGCCATTGCAGTTGATTGCGTGGCAAAGTTTTGTAAAATTTGAGCAACAGCTTGGAGACATTCGTCCCCAGCTTGGTGTCCGTAGGTGTCATTAAAATTCTTAAAATAATCAATATCGCAAAGCAACATACTCAGCGCTGTAGCTGACTCAGGCTGCACCGCGCAGAGATGAGATAAGTATTCATCCAATGCCGTACGATTGGCTAATTGAGTCAGTCCATCGATCGATGCCAGCCGTTGTAGCTTTTCATTGGCTGCACGCAACGCAAGTTCACTATTGCGCCGCTCATGAACCTCATGTTGTAAACGGCGGTTGGTCAGGTAGAGTTCTTGTGTACGCTCCTCCACTTTGTATGCGAGGGAAGATGCATACTCCTGTAGGCTCTGCATTTGATAGATGTTCCGCAATGCGCTGCTAATAATGACAGGCAATGTAATAAAATCGGTAAAGTAGTAAGTCTCCCATGCGAAGAACATATAGCCAAAACACTCTGCGCCAACGACTAACGGCGTAAGTTCACAGAACGAACCTGATTGGATCTTCTGTAACAGATGTGGACAGATCAGCTCTTTGCTGTCAAACCGTTCAGTCGTACAAAATTCTGGGAGTGCTGGAGTTGCTTCATCATACGCCATAAAAATACGAGCCGGTGCGCCAATATGCTGGTGGCCATCCTCATATAACACGATACAGCAACGCGAAATACCGAGCCTGGGAAAGAGCGAGAGCAACTCTGCTTGCAACTCCCGTAGATCGGTCTGCTCCATCAGTTTAATATTTAAATTGGTTGCAAGATGGCTGAGGTAGTTGCGCTGCTTTAGCTTCACCTTCCAATGGGCATTGCCAGTTTGGCTCGATTCGCTCTGTATACCCAGCGAGATCGTGGTCGATAGGCTTGTAGTGCCACAAGAAGAACGAACGATCAAGTGCGTTGGCACGATTTGGTCTACTAAAGCGGTACCGGCCATTTCTTTGAGCAACATCTGTGCCGCTTGTTCACCCATTGCCCGAAGCGGTTGTGCGACAGTCGTCAAGGGGACATGGCTATTTGCACATTCGCGTGAGTTATCAAACCCAGTGACAGCAATATCTTCAGGAACACGCAACCCAATATCTTCAAGCGCTTCGATAGCCGCCACAGCCATTCGATCATTTGCACAAACCACCACGGTAGGGAACATCGCAGCAGCCGTCGTATACGTGCGAAAACGTTTAATCATCTCCTTATAGACAACATCCCCATCGAAGTACCCATCAATCATTTCGGCATCAGCCAACAACCCGTGAGCCTGTAGTCGATTGCAAAAAATCTTTTCGCGCAGCACCGAATCAGCATTTGTCGATAAACCGCGGACAAAGAGAAACTGCTTGTAGCATTTCTGCATCAGCAAATGGTCCATGAGTTGGGTCATTCCGTGCTCGTGGTCAACAACAATACTTTTATAATTAGCTACCTTTGCACCTACACTCACGATGGGTAGTGGTGCCAGAGGAGCCAAGAATTTGGGGAGATAGGTGAGTTCGGTGTTATTTTCCAGCGTATATGCGTAGACCAACGCGCCAGCAAAAAGCTTGGTGTTCAGTAGTTGATAGATTGAATTATGCGGCTTGCTACCGGGATCATCGAGATGTTTGCCAGTAATGGCGATGCAATCGTACCCTTGTTCAGCGAACAACGATTGTGCACCCACAGAAATCTCATAACTGTAGTCGGTTAGCTCATTCATGACTAACGCAATTGTTCGACTTGTATTTATTGCAACCATACATATTTTTGCTTTCCACCCTACCCTACGAACAATCGACTGCGGCAAGGGTTGCAGCTCATAGGATCACCGATCATTGGATATATGATACCCCAAATAGGTCCCCCTAACATTACGGTTAAATTACAACCTATGGGGCACTTAGCGGGCTGTTTTGAAAGAGGCCCATTGTCTACTGTTCAGTGCTTTGGCGATAAGGCGCATATCCGTGCATCGCTTCTGGTTATTTGGGCTTGAAACTAACGACATAACGCCACAGCAACAGGAAACATAGCGCTGCCACGACAGTGCCCCCAATGACAAACAGTAGCGGCAGCTGGGGTAGAGGATTCTGCCAGAGCGACTGGACAGCAGCCGGTGACGTAGATAGCGGTGAAGGCACCTCAACTACGGTCTGCGCCAACAGATCGTCCATCCCCCGCCGGCGGACATAGACCGCAACATTCCACGCCCCCGCACGATTCAAATAGGCACCCTCACCGCGAAAACTGTCTGCCCCTTGTGCAGCCAAATCAAGCGTCGCCTGGCCTAACTCTGCCGTCTGATGGGTAAATTGCAACCGTACCAATTGTACCTCGCCAATCGCGGAACCATCGGCGTGATAAAGATGGGTGACATACTGATTATTGCCAACTTGATTGGGCGCAACCTGCAGATGGATCGTCAGGTCATCGGCCGTGAGAATAGCCATAAAGTGGTTGTCCGCAGCAGGCACTGCCGCCGGCGCAAGTTGCGGAGGCGTCTGGACAAGCATCGCCACAACAAGCATGAGCACCAGCCCCACAGCTGATTCCCCACCAAGTTGGCGCAGCAGCGCACGGTAGCGCGACTGTTGTGGATGAGCGTTGGCGGTCGAGGCTTCTGCATTGCGCACCCAGCGATGGTTGCGCAGCGCAAGCAGCAGTGCCACAAACACTAGCGCCACTTTAATGAGCAGTAGCTGACCATAGGTGGTCAGCCACAGTTGATCGATCGTGTGCAATTGGACAAAGCTGCTAAAGAGTCCTGTGGCCAAGAGCACGAAAACGCTCAGTGTGGCAACAGCCGAGAAACGGCGAACAAGGTGCCGCAGCGCATCACCACTGGTGGCGTCACCACTCACCGGGTTCTCAATATGCCGGCGATTCCACAGGCATAGCGTCAACAACCAGAGCCCACCAAGCCAAAGTGCCGCAGCAATCAGGTGCACATAATCGACCAACAGCGCCCACCCACTACCGCCGACCGCCGCGGCGTGGCTCGCCAACGAAAAGGTACTGAGCACCACCAAACTGAGTAGGATTGTTACTCCTAATTCGGTACGCGGCCCCACCAATGCGCGGGTGCGCCCTTGTCCGTAACGCAGGAGCAGCCCGCCTACCAACATGATCAGCACAACTGTCTGCCGCACTACGATTAGATTACCCATACGTGTCTGGAGCAACAGCGCACCGACCATCCCCGCATCACCGAGTTTATCCGCCTGGACAACCATCTGCTGCCACCCACCGCAAATCAGTGCAACGATGCCGGTGAGCAATGCCCACTCGCTGCCGCGCAGAAGCAACTCTTGGATCTCGCCGCTAGTTGTCGCCGGCTCGATCGCCCATAGGCGCGAGGCGGCCCCACCAAGGAGCAACAACGCGCCCATAAGCGACAACCAGCGCACGACAATTTCAACGGGGGTGGGAAGCGTGCTTTGGCTTGCCATTGAGGGCTCTGTGCTAGCAACCGCAGGGCGCGTTCCATCGGCGTTCAGCACGGTAAGGGGAAAGGATCCCACCCACTCATGGCCATCGGCGCTAGAGAGCGTACGCCAAACCACCGTGTAGATCCCAGGTGCCAATGGTGATAAGAGTGGCGACAAGGTGAGCGTCATGTGTGCTGGATCGGCCAGGTCAACCGTCGAGTTGCCAACTGCAATTTCCGTGCCAATCGGATCGACGAGATGGGCATTGCTAAAGCGACGTTCCAGCGGCTCACTAAACCACAAGTCTATCGTTGCCGGCGGCGCTGTTAGCTCCGCAGCGGCTTCTGGTATCGAGCGCACCAGTAACGCATGAGCATCACTATGCGAAAAATCGAAACGTAGATAAAAGAGTAGCAACACCGACAAGAAGAGCAGGCGCCACCCCCACACGCGCAGCGTCATGGCTTCCTCGTATGGGAACCAGGGCGCCGCTGTCCAGCAAATTCAAGCGCCATAAAGATCATCAATGGTAACGCCCCGCCCAAGCAGGGCATTCCCGTCAATGGTGACGAGGGGGTTGCGGCAACCGTTGGTGATGTGGGTAAGTCAGGTACGGCTGGGGTTGCTATACGGGTGTTTGTGGGCTGCGTCATGGTGCCGGTGATAGTGCCAGTGATGGTGCCAGTGCCAGTGATGGTGCCAGTGCCAGTGATGGTGCCAGTGGCAGTCTCAGTTGTGCTGGCCGCCGGCACTTGCACAGGCGCACCCCTCGCAATGGTAAAGGAATAGTCGCCACTGGCATCGTGGCCATCATCAGCAGAGAGTGACTTCCAGCGCACGATGTAGGATCCATCCGGCAGTTCCGCCATAAGCGAGACGGTCATCAGAGAACGGTCATCATCATCGATGGCAGCATCATCAAGATCGACGCGCGCGCCCGCTGCGTTGTAGACTTCGATGCTATTCACCCCAGCGCGGCGAAAAAGTTCCTCGGTAAACCAGATTCGCACGACGGTCGGTGGCGTGGTCAGAATCGCATCGACAGCGGGCTCGGCGTGATCGGATTCGGCGTGTGCGTCGGCACGTTGCGGTTGTTGACAAATGCTAAGGAGTATAACAAGTAGCAAACAGAGCAAAACCCTGTTGTTTCGCATGGAGATGGTCCTTTAATTCAGCCTGAGCGCTCATCTATGCAAAGTGTAAAAACCGTTACGAAACATTATAGTATTTTCACACTTTCGGCTGATGAGCCAACCTGAGAACGATGACTCTTTTTAACGGTCTAGGCAACGGTCACTCCCCAACCGACCTTGCAGCGCAAAGCATCTTGTTGGGCAGTGACCATCACCTTCACAGACCGTTACTTGGCAACAAGGCGATTAGTCATGTGAATGGCTATCGCCTTCTGTATCACTACCCTCCTCATCGGAAGCATGGTCATGGTCGGTGTCTTCATCCGCGCCCATTTCCTCCTCATCGTCGGCAGCGTGATCATCCTGTGAACCGATCGTGGCGCTCAGCCAATGCTCGGCGGCATGGGAGAGTTCGTGTTGGGCTTCATGGGCTTGTGACGCCAGCGGCGCGGCTTCTGCGAGATTGTCATCGGCCAGCGCCGTATTGAGTTGCGCCAGTACATTGGTCGCAGTGATGGCGTCAGTACTCAATGTTTCCGGCCAATCCACAGTGGTCAACAACTGATGAATGCGCGCCACCGTACCGGCATCGCTAGGATCGATCACCCCTTCTTCGTTGAGCCGCACATCGAGCTCATGTAGACCTACATTGTCCAGCAGATAGATAGCCGTTGTCACCCGATTGGCCTGACCAGTATGGTCCGGCGAAGTAACCGTTCCATTGGCGAGCCAATGTTCGGCGGCGTGAGAGAGGGCATGTTGGGCCTCGTGGACTTCACTTGCCAAGGGAGCCGCTACAGCCAAATCGTCGTCAGCTAGCGCACTGCCAAGTTCGCTCAGCAGATCCATCAACGTTGTGGCCTCGGCGGCGAGATCGGCGGGCCAGGCCACGGTCGAAAGAAGCCGGTTGATACGCTCTACCGTGCCGGCATCGCCAGCATCAATGGTGCCATCTTCGTTAAGCCGCACATCTAAATCGTGCAAACCTACATTGTCCAGCAGATAGATAGCGGTGGTGACGGTATTTGCTTCGGCAGTGGTGTGGCCCGCCAGTTGTGCTTCCAGCGCGGCGACGCGTGCAGCCAATTCTACTAGGGTTGGTGCTTCTATTGATGGTTCCGTCGCAGTAGATTCCTCCTGCGCCTGGTTGTCGACAACTGGTTCTTCGACTGCTTCTGCTGTCGCTTCAGGGGTAGCCAGCGGTTCTTCCTCAGCCTGCGGTGTCGCGGTTGCGCTTTGCCGCAAGGGTGCAGCTAGGATTGGGGATTGAAAGGTAAGCAAAAGTATGCTACCCAAGGTCAAGAGCGTAACCAAAGTGATATTTTTTTTCATAGAACCCTTCCTGGTCCAACGTAAGGCTTTACCGCAAAAAGGGCAGAATTACCGCACAACACAGAAGCCACAAAAATTATATGAGTAACCTTCTGTGAATTTTGTGGATCTGCCTCTATTTTTAGTTTTTGCAGTTGAGCCACGTAATATACTGTAAACAAAACAGTTCGACGTTGTCACGCCTGCCCTGCCTTTGCGAAGATAAGCTTCGGCAGAGCACCTGATAGACTAATCATTTAAAAGCCATACATAATAAAGGTACTTTTACACGAGAGAAGCTGTATGGCTTTTAAGGATTTTATCTATGGGTACAAAATTGCTGATGGCAAGCAGCCAATAACGCAAAACACACGCGCACAAAGTACTCGTGGTAATTGCGAAAGAGATAGACAACGCGTTGACAGTGAGATCGCTTAAATCGGAGAGAGTTGTTCGGTGCGCGGCGGGGGGGTGGGAATGCGCAGCTCGACCATGCCCGGCCAACACGACGCCAACCACTGACGGAAACCATTTCGATTGGCGGGCAATGCCAAGAGCGCGAGAGCGAGATCAACCAAGAGCATCATCGTTACTGCTAACAAAGAGGGATATGCCTGCCCGGCCGGTAAGTTGTCTGCGTGTAGCGGATGCGCGCCGATTTGCGCGATCCCCCCAAAGTCTGCCAGGGCACAGCCAAGCAAGCTGACTTGGCTATGGGTAGAGTCCTTGTGCGCTTCTGCGTTCATTGCCATATTGCCTGTAGTTTCAAAGGTGCGATTACCGTTTGTAAAAATGTTGGCAATGGGATTGGCTTGAGGTGGTGGCAGAAAAACGAAGTGTGGACCGGCGTGTGGGTGGCCGGGCATGCCAAGTGCACCCCAGCAGATGAAGGGGAGAACACCCCCAAAAAGCGCGGCGTAACCAAGTAGCAAAAGACGTTGCCACAAGCGCAATGGTATTCGGTTGGGCACAGCTGGCAGACGTTTCCCCATGCGCGCCATTGTAGCAGAGTCGGAGTGACAACGCAATCGCTGGAGAAACAGGGTGCATTTCACTCTATTTCCTGTTCGCACAATCGCTTGCGCTGCGTGTACAATATGGCGTTATTGTCTGCTTTCCACTATTTACGCCAAATGCAACGAGGAGTCTGTACGTTTGAGCCAGTCACCACTTAGTCCGCCGCTCACCCAGCCGCGATTGTCCGCGCTTCCCAAACCGCGCTTTACTCTTCCCGACAATCCCAATCGCCTCTTATTCGGCCTCATGATCCCCAGCGCGATCATGGTACTCAATATGTCGATGTTCTCGGTGGCGCTGCCCACCATGCGCGACGACTTCCAGGTACAACCCGATCAGGCAGCCTGGTTGGTTGCCGCCTATACGTTGCCCTTTGTGGTCTTTACGTTGCTCTATGGCCGTTTGGGCGACAGCCTTGGCAAGCGACGTATGTTGCTGACGGGGATTGTAATCTATGCCTTTGGCGTTCTGTTAGCGCTACTCGCGGTTGATCAACGGCTGATTGTGATTGGGCGGGTGGCGCAAGGCATTGGTACGGCTGGCATCAATCCCTTGAGTATTGCGCTGATCGCCGAACTCTTTCCCCCAGCGCAACGGGGACGTGCACTTGGCTCCTGGAGCTCGACAGGCCCTGCAATTGCCACCATTGCACCCTTTGCGGCCGGTTTCCTGGTCGACCATTGGGGCTGGCGTGCCAATTTTTTCATGTTGTTGGTGGCGGCAGTGGTTGCCTTTTTCTTAATGCTCAAATATTTACCGCCACCCACTGAACGCTTTGAACATAGGCATCTACTCAACTTTGATTGGATCGGGTTTCTATTACTGGGGATGAGCTGCGTCTGTTTTGTCTTTTATCTCTCAAGTCGGCCGATTACGGGGGTTGAACCGCTACAGGATTGGCGGCTACTGTTGCCGGCACTGATCTTGTTTGTCGGCTTTTATCGCTGGGAACGCCACTTTCGCGCCCCCATCGTCGATTTCTCACTCTTTGCGCGCAAGAACTTTGGGCTAGCCTCGTTTTGTGCGCTGATCCGCATGATCCTCATGAGTAGCAATGATTTTCTTCTGCCACTTTACTTCACCGATATCCACAATATCCGCCCTTCGACCTTGGGCATCATTTTAGCAGCCTACTCTGGTGCCCTCTTGACAACGACACGGCTAGCGGGCCAATTATCGGATAGAGGCATGGGGCGTTGGCTAATTGTGATTGGGCTTTCGCTGCAATGCAGCATGTTGATCACCTTGGCTACGCTGCCCGCAACGGTCTCTGTCATGTTGGTGATTGCCACCGTCTTTTTGCTGGGGATGGGCGCAGGTCTGTCGCTAGCGGTGCTTTCCAACGTTGTGATGAGTGACGTGCCCCAAGCACAAGCGGGGGCGGCAGCCGGGCTCTTCAGCATGATCCGCTTCTCCGGCAGCATGATGGGCATTACACTGGCCGGGGTCTTTTTGCGGCAAGCGTTGGGGTTTAGTGCGTTGCCCGTAACGGCCTATCAGATGGTCTTTGGGGCAGTCGCCGTGGTGGCAGTCATCGGCGCCCTGTTGGCCCTTCGCTTGCAACCTGCGTAACACCCCGCTGGGAACTCATTTCAAACCAAGCAATGGCCATCTGCTGCCACCAACCGGCCGGCTTTCAAAACCAAAGTGCGCGGCGGTAAGGTGATAACCGCTTCGGTTGGCGTATCACCAGCCACAACGACGAGATCAGCACGACAACCGACGGCAATGCCATACGCCGCCGCGCCCATACGCTTTGCCCCCCCAGCAGTGGCTATCTCCAGCAAAAATTCGACCTCCTCATCGCGCCGGAAGCCGCAGCGATAGCCGAGGAATTTGACGCGATCGAGCAGATCGACACTGTTATAGGGTCCCCACGTATCGCGCACCCCATCGCTGCCAGTACAGAGCGGAATGCCGGCAGCATGTAAGCGTTTGAGCGGTGGAAAAGAGCCGTTCCCTGAGCCAAGCGACATAATGGTAATCTGGTTTTCCACAAGCTGGTCGATCAGCCGATGGAGATAGAGATCATCGATCATCCCCAAGCAAAAGACATGACTGATCGTGACGCGCCCCTGTAGCCCCAAAGCTTGTGTACGCTCGGCAATGAGTTCGACGGCAAGTGCACCCAATGTACCTGGCTCGTGCAAGTGGATATCGAGTTCCACGCCGTGGCGGTCGGCAATCGCAAAAATTGTATCAAGATGGGCAACCGGGTCACGGTCGACGGTGGAGGGATCGAGCCCGCCAATACAATCCGCCCCCATTTTGACTGCCTCCTCTAGCAGCGCCACTGTGCCGGGACGAACCAGCATGCCACTTTGGGGGAAGGCGACAACTTGCATGGTAAGTGACTCTTGAAAGGCCGCACGCGTCGCCATCACACCTTCAAAATGGGCCAATCCGGCCTCTGTATCGATATCCACATGAGTGCGGATATGGGTGACACCGGCGGCGATCGCCTGGCGCACTTCCAGCGTAGATTGGGTGTGTGTCGAGAGTTGAAGTTCGCGACGCAAATGGCGTTCGTTGTCCACATAGTCGCGAATACGCCGCGGTTCTGGGGTTTGGTTGGCATGCCAGGGACGGCCAAAGAGGTTTTTGTCAATGTGTGCGTGAGCGTTTACTAGACCCGGCAAGAGGAGTTGATTCTGCCCATCGTAGCGCGTGGTTATAGCTGACGGCGTGAGATTGTCAGAAATCTTAGTGATCACGCCATCCTCAATCAGTAGATCTGTGGTCGCTTTCCCCCAAGGACGCACGTTGCAGAGTAGAATTGGGTCGGCCATGCTGAGTTTCTCCTTTGCTTTCATGCCACACGCACATTTCGTAGCGTATTAGCATAGCACGAGGGAGAGCATAAAGAAAACAGGATTTACACAGCATAGCGCCTTGGGAATTTTCCAAACGCAAGAAATCCTGGGTCAGACAGCCAAGGGCAGGGTTACGGTCGCAACCGTACCCACCGCCAGCGTACTTGCGATCTGGAACGTCCCCCCGACAAGGTTGACCAATCGTCGGACAATGACTAAGCCCAACCCCGACCCCGGCTGTTCATATCGGGCGCGATCGAATTGAACAAAGGGACCAATCTTTGCTAAATTCTCCTCTGCAATGCCCCGACCTTGGTCACGCACTTGTAAGCGATAGTGATCACCTGCGACTCTCCCCACAACTTGGATGGTTGTTGCTGAGGCAGAAAATTTACAGGCGTTGTCGACCAACTCGTAGACAATTTTGGTAAGATTGGTATTGAGAAGACGCACAGTCCCCATCTGCAGATCCAATTCGAGGGATGCTTCACGGCGATACTCCACGATCAAACGCTCTGCGGTTTCTTGGATCACGGCTGCGGCAGCGGTCAACGCATCATGATCTGAATCGCTACACTCCGCAAGATCGGGACCTTGCGACTCTAACTGCGCATAGAGCAGATGGTTTTCGATCAGACGGTAAAGCTGCTGCCCACTGATCTTAATAATATCAGCATACTCAGTAATCTCATCAGCTGTCAGCAGATGGGCATCCTGGCTAAGCAGCTCGCCAATTCCCAGAATCCCGACGAGCGGGGTCCGCAGTTCGTGAGGCAACCGGTAGAGAAGGCTTTCGCGCAACTCCCCAATGCGTTGCTCACGTTCTTGAATCACGCGCTCGGCTCGTGCCAACCGGCTACGGACGGCGGTCAACAGCTCCTCTCGGCTAAAGGGCTTCGTGATGTAATCATCTGCCCCCATTTCCATCCCATAGCGAATATCGACTTTTGCCTGTTTGGCCGTCGTAAAGATAAAGGGCGTCAACGCTGTCGCCGGGTGGGTGCGCAGCTCCAGCAGGACGCGATGACCATCTTTTTTTGGCATCATAATGTCAGAAAGAATCAAGTCTGGATGCTGCTGTAAGGCCAGGTCAATCCCCTGCTGTCCATCGGTCGCGCCGATTGCTTCATACTCTTCCAGTGATAGCCATGTCAACACCTCTTCTAAAATTTCTTCATTATCTTCAATCATCAAAATCTTAGCCATAAACTCCTCAATTATGGTAATTGCTGGTATAAGATGGGATCGTTACAACAGAGGCTGGAGTGGAATCGTCGCGACAAACGTGCTTCCTTGACCAAGTTCACTGGTAACCGTTAAGGTTCCACCCAACAATTCGACTGACTCTTTGGCAATGACCAGCCCAAGCCCCGTGCCGGAGATGCTGCCAACATTGGCAGCGCGATGAAAGGGTTGAAATAGATAGGCCAGATCGTCCTTAGGGATACCGATCCCACCATCTTTCACAGTTAGCCCCAATGTCGCTTCCTGATGGGTTAACGTCAGAATAACAGGCTTTTCGTCGGACGAATATTTAAAGGCATTTGTGAGCAAATTGGTAATAATGTGCCGCATGAGTTTTTTATCCAGGTAAACGGCTCGCAACGAATCATCACAGGTGTAGCGTAGCCGGTGAAGATCTGTCCGTTGACTACGCAATTCATCAATGATTAGAGAACAGAGCGCATCCAGATCAATTTCTGTGATTTCCACACCTACGGCACCGACCTGTAGCCGGGTGAGTTGCAGCACATCTTCAATGATACCCGCCAGGTAGACCACCTGTTCTTGGATCTTGGCCAAACGCTTATCGATCTGCTCGCTTGTCAACTTGTGGCGGTAGGCCAATAAGGTGTCAGCCGTAGCACGAATGGCGGTCAGCGGGGTGCGAAACTCATGCGAAGCCATAGAGACAAGACGAGATTTGAGTTCCCCCAACTCCTTTTCAGATTCTAGTGCTTGGGCAAGTACCTGTTCGGCCGCTTTACGCTCGCTCACATTCGTTGCAATCATCAAGATCCGATCATAGATGCCATCGGCATTGCGCAAAGGAATCTTCGTCTTTTGATAAAATTTATCTGCGATGGGCTCTTCAGTAAAAAAGAGAGGTTGACCACTATCGAGAATCGCTTGATCCTCCTCGCGGTGGACCACGATAGGGACCACCGTATGGTAGATCTGATCATCTTGTTTGCCAATCATATCGACAGGCTCAACCCCATAGCGGCGTGCCATCTCCTGATTGACTAAGTAGAAAACACCGTTACGATCTTTGACGGTAATTAAATCCGGCACACTGTCGATAACAAGCTGCAAAAAGTCACGTTGCGCACGCAACGCTTCGCTCGTCATCTTACGCTCCGTGATATCTGAGGCCACGACCAATAACCGGTCATAGTCACCGGCACAATTTTTCAGCGGCACCTTTGTCGTTTGGAAATATCGATCTTGCACACGCTCCTCTGGAATGAGAAGCGGGGTTCCCGCTCTTAGTGCCGCCTGATCCTGGCTACGGATGAGCGCAATCTCCTCCGCATCGCTATTGAAATCGCCATCACTTCTTCCAATCATTGCAGCAATGGTTGTGCCATAGAAGCGGGCAACTGGTTCATTGATCAATTGCAGATAGCCAGCGGCATTCTTGACAAAAATGAGATCGGGAACATTGTCGATAATTAATTGAAGAAAGTCACGCTGTTCGCGCAGGGTTTCACTGCTTTGAAGGCGCTCAGTGAGATCCTGTAGTGTGGCAGTAAATGCAATTGGCCCACTCTCCTCTTCGCCATTGATCGTACGCCCTCGGATCTCCAACCACAGATAATGACCCGCCCGATGGCGAAAGCGCACGGCGGCAGGTGCCAAGATTCGCTCCTGTAACGTCTGCTCGATGATCGATTCAACCGTGGCGAGATCTTCTGGATGTATCAGCGCAAAAGACGAAAAGCCAATCAGCTCTTCGGGTCGATAGCCCAGTAAGCTAAAACTAGAGGGCGAGACAAAGAGAAATTCACCCGCCAATGTTATACGAATAACCATATCGTTGATATTATCGGCCAACAGTCGATAACGCGCCTCGCTTGCTTGAAGCGCCGCCTCCGTCTGCTTGCGTTCCGTAATATTACGCATAGTACAGACAACAATGCCGTTACACATTGGGCCAATGTATAGTTCAGCGGCAAAGGTATGACTATTCCAGCGACGAGCCAAAATTTCAGTCTTTGTGCTCTCCCCTCTTGACAAAAGCGCCAGTAGCCGATCTTGCTCACTTTCATGAACAGCCGCCAATAGTGACTGACCGAGCCACAGATTATTTACACCGGCAAAGAGCGTCTGCCATGTGCTGTTCGCCTGTTGGATCCGCCACTGAGGCCCAACCAAAACGATTGCATCAGGGCTATTATCCAAGATGGCTTCAATCTGCTCTTTGGCCTGCCGCAGTTCGGCAGTACGCTCTGCGACATCCACCTCTAGCCTGGCAAACTGCGTATTGTCCATCGCTTGGCTCATCATTCGTCCACTCCATATCAGCGCTTTCACTAATCAAGGATGTCGGCGCCAACTGCGCTCGCTCGTTCTCTTAATAGATAAACCCCTTAAAAGTGGCACAATTACTCCCCTGTAAGACCAGTCGCCTGAGTGCCATTTTTAAATGGGTTGTCTATAAGGCCTCTTTAAAGAGCATCCATGAAATAGTTCATCTAGTGAAAGTGCCCAAGGTTTCATTTATTGCCTACCTGATTCTCAGCCTCAAAAACCCTCGCGGCAAAATCCAATTTATCATTATAGGGACGATTCTAGCGGATTGCATCTGTAAAATGGCCTATGTTGATCTTAACAAAGTGGGGAATTGGTAATCTGTACGATGCTAGGTAAACAAAAAGGCACCCAGCTTGTACAGCCGAGTGCCTTTTTGTTTACCTAGAGTAAGCGAACCAATCTTATCGCCTTATGCAGGGATCGATTGCTTGGCGAGACGATTGCGGAACCGATGTTGTGCCAGTGCCTGCACAAACTCTGTTACTGTCTTCTTCCCCTCTTTTTGCGTCAAAAAGAGCCCTTTTTCTGCAGCTGACGCTTCCTTACCCAACAAGCTGCCAAGCTCACTAGCCTGAATCACATCGACGCCCTCGTTAATCGCGCCAATGGGTTTACCATGCTTATAGGCTTCATGAATAAACAGCAAAGCATCGGCATTCTGTTGAAGCGCCGTGGCCCCCTGTTTCCCCCCTGGAACAAAGACTGCATCAAAGAGAACCGAGCCACTGTTGGCGTAGGTCTTGGTGGCTTCAACGCTGCTATCTTTTTGACCATCGCTGCCAGCGAGCGTACCCAGGTGTGGCCCTACCACTTCGCCCATCGCACCTTCAGCCTTTAACGCATCTTGGATCGCCTGCACATCCGCCGCGGCAACACCTGCGGCAGCTAGAATTGCCACTTTGCGTCCCTTAGGCGTCATGGGCTGATCCGCCTCCTGCGTCAACCCACTTGTCTGTTGTAGGCCACCAGAAGCGCTGGTCGGCGAAGTGGCGTTAGCAAGGCGCGCCATATCCATCTCCATCGAACCATTTGGGCTGGCACCTTTCATCTTCTCACCAAGGGCATGACCAATTTCAGCAGCCATCACCTCATTGATTTGCGCTAATTGACCCAACATCCGCTGCCGAATCTCTTTGGTATCAACCTTGCTCAATTCAAACTGGAGTGCCATAATAATATGCTTCTTTTCAACCGGCGTCATGCTATTCCAGAAGAGGCGAGCCTGCCCATAATGATCATCAAAGCTTTCGCTACGTACACGCACTTTGGGGCCATTTACCTGCTGTTCATAGCTGTGAAAGCCCTTGTCGTTGTACACCGCATCGGGTGAATGGCCATCGAGCGACGCTGGTGCATAGGCAACCCGTCCCTTGTTGATCGTATAGCGCATGTGAGCATCGCGTTGATTGTTGGAGACATTGACAAGCGTGCGATTAATTGGCAATTCGTGAAAATTCGGACTTCCCAAGCGACTTAATTGTGTGTCCAAATAGGAGAAATTGCGCCCTTGCAGCAGCGGATCATCCGTAAAATCAATGCCAGGCACAATATTGGTCGTCATAAACGCAACCTGCTCAGTCTCTGAGAAATAGTTATCGGGGTTGCGATCGAGCGTCATCTTGCCAACAACCTTAAGCGGAATCAGATCTTCCGGCCAGAGTTTGGTGGCGTCAAGCACATCAAAATCATACTTTTCTGCGTCGGCATCCGGCATAATCTGTAAGGCCAATTCCCACGCTGGGTAATCGCCCTTTTCAATCGATTCCCAGAGATCGCGCCGGTGGAAGTCAGCATCCTGCCCAGCGATTTTGACCGCTTCATCCCAAACCAACGAATGGGCACCGAGCACAGGTCTCCAGTGAAATTTTACAAAATGGGATTCACCTTGCGCATTGATCAGCCGGAAAGTGTGGACACCGAAGCCATCCATCATCCGAAAACTGCGCGGTATGGCGCGGTCACTCATAATCCACATGATCATGTGCATCGATTCCGGGGTCAGCGAAATAAAGTCATAAAAGGTGTCGTGTGCCGACGCTGCCTGGGGAATTTCATTATTGGGCTCCGGTTTGACGGCATGGATCAGATCGGGGAACTTGATCGCATCTTGAATAAAGAAGACGGGAATATTATTGCCAACCAGATCCCAGTTGCCCTCTTCGGTATACATTTTAACGGCAAAGCCGCGCACATCACGGGCCGTGTCGGCAGAGCCACGTGAACCAGCCACCGTCGAGAAGCGTACAAAGAGCGGCGTCTTGGTCGATGTATCGGTTAACACTTTGGCCATCGTATATTTTTCTTGCGACTCATAGAGCTCAAAGTAGCCATGAGCTGCCGCACCACGCGCATGAACAACCCGTTCAGGAATGCGTTCGTGATCAAAGTGTTGTATCTTCTCACGCAGGATGTAATCTTCTAACAGAGTGGGGCCACGCGAACCAGCCCGCAGCGAGTTTTGATCATCGCTCACCGTTTGGCCTTGATTCGTTGTCAAAGGCTGATCATCGGTCGTCGTTACTTTGGCAAGATCTTCATCTTTGGCGCTGGCTGTGACCGCGGCTTTATGGGATCCATTTTGGCTATGGTTCGTCTCTTTGCTCATGAGTGCTTCTTTCTATCCTTTGAATGTATTATCTATCGTGGGTGAAACGTGCGCAGGCTACTGCTGTACAGCAAACCTTACTACCTATCGAGATCATACCTGCACACCTTCATTGCTAATTTTAATAAGCGAATGAACTACAGCGTAACAGCTCTATACACTTTTCGATATATATCTTTTCTAGATCCGAGATATATAAGTTTCTATGCCCCGATCCGTTATCATAAATACAGAGACAAGCACCTAAAGGAATCACCATGGCAAGCATCTATAGCTTTTGCGACTATTCTTCCACTTGGCCAACAGAATTCGCTCAGGAAGCCGAGCGGTTGTGCATACTCCTGGGCCTAGAAATTGTGATGATCCATCACATCGGCAGCACATCGGTGCCCGGACTACCGGCCAAACCGATTATCGATCTCTTGCCGCTTGTTCGCGACATCAAGCGCATTGACAGCTACAATTCAGTGATGACGGCGGCGGGGTATCAACCGCATGGGGAATATGGGTTGCCCGGTCGCCGTTACTTTACCAAAGATGCTGACAATGTCCGCACCCACAATGTTCACATCTATGCGGCGGATGATCCAGAGATCGAGCGCCATTTAGCGTTTCCTGCCTATTTACGCGCACACCCCGAGGCATGTACCGCCTATGTCACCGTCAAACGGCAGGCTTATGCGTCACACCCGACGGATATAAATGCATATAACAATGCTAAAGATGGCTGGATCAAAGCGACGGAGAAGATTGCACTGGCCTGGTATGCAGCAGAATCAATTAACCAATACAAACGTTAGGTCAACCTCATGTCAAGCGACGCGCCTATCATACCGTTCGATTTCCAGCGTATATTTTTCGGCGATCTGCCGTGGCTCTACACAGCCGAAGTGGTTTTTCGTACGATTGTCATTTATGTTTTTGCGTTGTTACTAATTCGTTGGTTGAGTCGACGTGCCGTTGGACAGCTTTCGCTGGTTGAATTTCTCTTGGTGATTGCCCTTGGCTCTGCCGTGGGCGATCCGATGTTCTACCCCAATGTCCCCCTACTCCATGCCATGATCGTTATGACGGTGGTCGTACTTCTCAATCGGGGACTCGACCAGTTAATTGCCCGCAACGATCGCGCGGAGCGTCTAATCGAAGGTATGCCGGTCCCTTTGGTCCATGATAGTCTCATCAACTATCAAAATTTACAACGGTTAATCATTAACCGCGATGAACTCTTTCAGTATTTACGCGTCGCAGGCGTGGAGCAACTTGGCGAAGTGCGCGACGCATACATGGAACAGAGTGGGAAGATCAGCCTTTTTCGCTTTCCCAAAGAAGAAGAACGCATTGGCCTCGCCATCGTACCGCCTTGGGAATTGGACAGCCCGCGCTGGTTTGCTCAGGAGGAAAGCGTACAAGGATTGGGTCACCACGGTTGCGTACGTTGTGGCTACACCGAGTTTTTTGCCAAAGAGAGTAACCTCCCCGCCTGCCCCAAGTGTGGCTACACGCAGTGGACCGACCGTGTTGGCGGGATTCAGTCAAGTAATGGCTGATCTTGCGGAGAGCAACGTTCGTCTTTGCCCTGCCACGTGGCAATCGAATTATGCAATTGATCGGGTTTACAAATACCTTCCGTCAGGGATTTGACAATCCCTGACGAGCTCCTGATCTAGCAAAACTTCCTTGACGCTGTAGAAATTGAAGACCAGGGGATGCACTCCCCTGGTGGTGAGCATACTCGCTATGCAGTTGTGGGTAATCGTAAACCGGAAAGGAGGAGAGGGGTTGGAAGCGTTGCGATAACTTACATTGCCATCTGTGGCTGCACCGGTACCGATGGGATTGGCACCGGCGGCACATGTTGATAAGTGGGATCAGCCTTCTGTTTGCGTAGAATGGCAATGATCTCGCGCCAGGTGGCAAGCAAACCGACCGGCGACGGCGGCAGATCGGCGGCGATGGTACGATGCAGTTCAGCGAGATTGTAGCAGGGCACAGCAGCATACATGTGATGCTCGATATGGAAATTCATGTGCCAGTAGAGAAATTGGACAACCGGGTTAAGCATAATTGTGCGCGTGCAAAGACGAAAATCGGGTACATTGTCTTGCAACCCTACATGCTGGGTGTTGTTGCAGAGAAAGAGCAGCCAGCCACCATAGAAAGGCGCAAAGGTGACCAGGACAGGCAGTAACCACCACCCCAAATAGAACGAAACAATAACAAGCAGCAGATGGCCCACTAACAAGGTACGTGCCCAGTTAAAGAGCCGCTGTTGTTTGGCCGGCTCATTCGCAGGAAAAAGAATCTGTTCCCATCCTGCTTCCAACTGGCCGGAACTCAGGCGGACGATCCCCTTCCAGCGATTGATTAACCCCCACGGGTTGACCAGCGCGCTGCGATAGAAACTTTTCAGCGTAATTTCAACCGGCAGCACCACTTCCAGATCATCGGGTGGATGCAAGGTGTATTTGTGATGCTCTTGGTGGCTGGCCCAAAAGAAGATGTGGTTATAGCCCCCCAGGAAGCTAAAGAGATAGAGAAAGAATGTGTTGAGCCATTTAGAACGAAAGACCGTGCTGTGACACAACTCATGAAAGCCGTTGAGTAGAAAGGCATAGATGGTGCCGTGCAGAAAGAGCAGCACCAACAACAGCCCAACATTGCCACGCGCGGCCGCCATCCAAGCCGCGGTGCCGGTCAAACCGAGCAACCCCAAGTGGCCAAGTGCTTGTACCAGCCCTTTGCCATCACTCCGCTGATTGAGCCGATTGAGGGAGGCACGCTCGATCGGCGAGCGATACCAATGAATTTTTGCATTCTTTTGTTCGCCTAGCATAGAATTTGGATCCTTTGCGATCATCGTTTTCTCAATAGAAAAAATTTCTTCGGTGCGCAAGAAACAAGCGGATAATAGCATAGCATCAGCGCTTTCGCAACGCCCTTCCCAAGAGGCCCACCATGATCCACGGAGCTATACGAAAAAGCAACTCTTCACGGATTAGGATCTATCGGGTCCGCTCTAAGACAAATGTCACTTTCATAATTCCTACAAATACCTTACACTCTTGTCGCTCACTACTGCTATGATCAGGATAGGTTAAGTGCTTATCGGCAGCAATGCACATTGCTGCTACGCAATAGTAACAAAGAGTAACAGCAGTTTCAATAGTTCAAGCGTTATAGCGGTAGGGAAAAGTTCAAGCTTTACTTACCACGGGGAAGCGAAAGTTGGAAGCAGAAGTCGGAAGCGAAAATCGGAAGCGAGAGTTGGAAGCGAAAGTCTTTACCCACCCATCGTGAACGACTTCATTTCTGCAGTTGAGCCAAGGACAGGGAGAGTTTATGTGGTTCGCATCAAAGTCGGAGCCGACGCTGAAGCATAGGGAAGGGCTTGATAATTGCGCAGTTGGGGGAACAGAGAAGAGCCGAAAAGCGATAGACACGGCGCGGATCGATGGGAAATTTAGCGATCAACGGCACATCGAAGCCACCCGTCAAATGAATGCGGCGCTGGCCGATTTGGTCGATATCGAACGCCACACGGAGGTCCGTCGCCGGCTACTCCAGAGCATTGCCCAAGCCACTGGCTACTCCTATGGTCTCCTCGCCGAGATGGAAGAAGACAAACAACACATGCAGGTGACGGGAACCTACATGCCGACGTTTCTGGTGCAACAGATCGAACATATTATGGGCTTTGATCTGGTCGGCTATCGCTTTGTAAACGAGCCAAGCGTCGCGTTGCAAACGCCACCGACGGAGATCTTTCGTCATCTTAATGAGTGGCGGGCAGAAATTATTCGCCCCTTGGCAGCGACAATCGAAACGATTCTAGGGATTCGGCAGATTGTGGCGATTCGACTTCACACCGGTCAGCATTATTTAGGTGCTGTCACCTTTGTAGCAACCGGCAAGGAAGTCGATCTTCCATTGCTCGAATATTTTTGCAACAATACCTTGGTCTATGCCATCCGATTGATGCAGGAGCAAGCGACCCGTATCACCTTGCAAAAATTGCGGACGCGCAGTCTAGAACAAGAGATCTATGAACGAAAACAGGCGGAAGCTGCGCTGCGCGAAAATGAAGAGTCCATTCTTGCACTGTACACAATTACGGCAGACCAACAGATGGAGTTTTCCGAAAAGGTACAGGCATTGCTCAAAATGGGTTGTCAGCGCTTTGGCATGAAGGTCGGGATTCTATCGCATGTTAAAGAGGATAATTACCAGATCGTAGAAGTCCACGCACCGAACACAGATATTCAAAAAGGTACACACTTTGCCCTTGGCGACACCTACTGCAGCACAACAATCAGTACTGGTGCGCTCATTAGCTTTGCCAATATCGATAGCTCGCAGTGGGACAGCCATCCCTACCATCAAAAATTTTCCTTAAAAGCCTATTTGGGGACTCCGGTCACCGTCGTCAATGAAGAGGCGACTGTGGTCTATGGCACCTTAAATTTTTCAAGCTCCTCTCCGCGTACAGCGCCATTTCGCTCATCCGACGAACAATTTTTGCGACTAATGGCGCAATGGATCGGCGGCGAAATCGCGCGCAACCAGACGACGCAAAAACTTACGGCCTATGCGCAGAAGATCGAACAGACCAACCAGGAATTGGCGATTGCACGTGACCAAGCGCTAGACGCGTCACGCATGAAGAGCGAATTTCTTACGACCATGAGCCACGAAATCCGCACACCGATGAATAGCGTCTTGGGGATGACGGAGTTGCTGCTAGAGACAACGCTGGATAGCCAACAGCAGGAATATGCCAAAATTGTCTTTACAGAAGGCGAACATCTGCTGACGATAATCAATGACATCTTGGATTTTTCAAAAATTGAAGCGGGCAAGGTGATTCTAGAGGAACATCCCCTGGATCTGCTTACTTTGGTAGAAGGGGTGGCAGATTTGCTAAATCCGCAGGCGCTAGCGAAAGAGTTAGAGATAACCACTTATGTTGACCCAGCACTACCGCCCCGCGTGGTAGGTGATGGGGTACGGCTACGTCAGATCTTTATCAACCTTGCCGGCAATGCAGTAAAATTTACAGACCATGGCAAGGTTGAAATATCGGTCAATCTGGTTGCCATGGATCGAACCAGCGTTGACCTCTACTGTGCGGTTACGGATACAGGCATTGGGATTTCAGAAAGTGATCAGCATCGCCTCTTTCAACCATTTACTCAGGTAGATGGTGGGACCACCCGTCGCTACGGCGGCACAGGGCTTGGCCTGAGCATCGCGCAACGATTGGTCAAGTTAATCGGCGGCACAATGGGCATGGAAAGCAATCTGGGGGCTGGCAGTACCTTTTGGTTTACGCTGAAGCTGGCTAGGCAATTAACGGCGGATACACCTGTTGAAAAATCACTGTTGCCTAACCGTCGTGTATTGGTCGTTGATACCAACCACACTTGCAACAAAGTTTTGCAGCGCTATCTAACGGCGTGGAAGTTGCAAGTTGAGTTTACAAGCCGCAGTACAGAGACCTTACTGTCCCTTCTACGGGCGGCAGTGGTCGATCAGCCCTTTGCTTTAGTCATTGTTGATCAGAAGTTGGCAGCCACGGAAAGTCAGCCATTGATAGAGGTTATCAACAGTGAACCAGCGCTGCGCAATCTCAAAATTCTTTTGTTGACGGCAGCCAAATCGGCCGCGCAGCCTAACCTCAACAACAGTGAACAGATGCGCATTCTGTGTAAACCGCTACACCGCGAGCAGTTATGGCAGAATATCGAGCAACTGCTACAAACGCCAGTGCATGAGAAGCGAGGGCATCAACCGGGAGAAAGCGCAGCCACTAAACCTTTGCCAAACAGTGCATCAGACCCTCCTTTGGCGTCGAATGGCTCCGCTTTGTTGCCCGAAGTAGCACCGATCCTTTTGGTAGAAGATCAAGTCTCCAATCAGCTACTCGCCTTAGAACAGCTACAGAGACTGGGCTACAGAGCCGATCTTGCGCAGAATGGCAGCGAAGCGCTGCAGCGTCTACAGCAGAAGGACTCTCACTATGGGTTGATTTTAATGGATTGTCAGATGCCAATGATGGATGGATTTGAAGCAACGAAATTGATTCGGGACAACGAAAGAGAGAACGGTCGGCACATACCCATTATTGCTATGACGGCACAGGCCATGAAAGGTGATAAAGAGCGCTGCCTGACCGCAGGGATGGATGGCTATCTATGTAAGCCTGTACGGTTACAAGAGCTCAAAGCTGTGCTGCAACAATGGCTGCCCACCATAGAGCAGAGGGGTAAGCCTTTGCGATGAGCACTCTAGATCACAAGAGCTGACCACTAACGCAACACTGCGTACTAGATTTCTACCATAGGACTTACGCAGCTCGCTGGTTACGATACGGCAAAATGCTGCCTACTCAACCGGCATCCTGCGTAAGTCCTATAACAGATAAAGACTTAAAAGTCGCACAGCTTCTCCTATCGGGAGAAGCTGTGCGACTTTTAAATGCCATGCTCGTTATTAGACTAGTTGTCTGGCTGCTTAATTTTTAGAAATCCCTGACTGTTCATACTTTTGTGATGATTTCTAAAAATTAAATGTTCGCAGCACTAGTTATTAAACCAGAAGTGGAATAATATTGAGAAGGGTTGTAGCACTATCAATTGCACCAATTCCCAAAACCACCATGACAAATAGGATGATCGCAATAATAATAAAGATGGCAAAGAGTAGACGTGCAATGCTAGCGGCACCTCTTGCAACGCCCGAAAAGCCCAGTGCACCAGCAACAATCGCGATTACAGCGGCAATAATGGCCCATGTTAACAAACTCATTTTTTATCTCCTTTGATTTTTTGTAGGATTAATTCAATGCTTGATCAGCCACAGGAAAGTGCCGTGACCTAAGTGGTGATTGGTCTAATACTTATTTATGTAAACCAATACCTTCGCCGATTTCGGAGAGTAGGCTCGTCATTCCTGTGTAGGCAGGAATCTATCCGTACCAAACACGAGTAGAGGCTTGCCTACACAGGAATGACATCTGAGAATTTCCGCCTGAACAAGGTTTGGCGAAGGTGTTGATAAACTGCTACTTCTTTTACCTCCCCAGTATTTTGCCTCCTCCAGTATACTGTCTCGGTAGCCCCGGCAGAATATACATTGGTACGTTCTCACGATATATTTGCCCTATTATATTTGCCCTATTATATTTGCCCTATCATATTCGCCCTATCACTGATTTATTCTGGCTATACGAAAGAAAAGAGCACATAGCGGCAAGTTTGTACCTTTGCTACCATTTCAGCTATAATAGACCATATGTTCGAGAGCCGTGTGCGTTACCCAGCCCCATTATGCGATAACCGGTACGCAACAACCGGTACGCAACGACTGGTACGCAACAACCGGTACGCAACGACTGGTACGCGACAACAGAGGAGGGGACAATGGAAAGAATCGATATCCTTGACCTGCTGAGATACAACCGATGGGCCAATGGTCAAATTCTCGAGCAGATAGAGCAACTCACGCCCGAACAGCTGAAGGCACCGGCTAATCTCGACCATGGCACGGCCCTTCAAACCCTACAGCATGCGATCGATGTTGAGTGGAGTTGGCGGCTGATGGCGCAGCAAATTCCTGCGCCCAAGCTTCTCGCCGAAGTAGAAGATATCTCTACCCTAGCCGCCATAGCCGAGTATTGGAAACGCGAAGCAGATGAGCTTCAGACTTTTGTTCAAGGTCTAGACGAACAGAGATTAAATGCGCTGGTCGATTATGGCACGCCCCAAGGTTGGCCCGCGCGCCGTGCCAAAGTATGGCACATTTTGGCCCACATTGTCGACCATAGCACCCAACATCGCTCGGAATTGGCGCGCTATCTGACTGATGTAGGCTACTCGCCCGGCGACTTGAGCATGTTGCGGCACTTGTCAATCGATGGGGGGTAAACTGGCACAGCCATTAGCAAACACCGTCAATCCCCAGGTTCATCCGTGCAGGATCAAGATGAAGGATCAATAGGGAGGTTACCAATGCACTATCAACCGATCATTCAGTCACAGTACCTTGCCACCCTTGCCATGCTCGAGCAAACGGTCGTCCGTTGTCCGGACGAACTTTGGGATAACGTCGATGACAAGGTCAAATTCTGGCATATCGCCTATCACGCCCTCTTTTATACCCATCTCTATCTACAAAAGAGTGGAGACGATTTTCAGCCATGGGCCAGACATCGACCGGATTACGAGCAAATGGGGCCACCACCGTGGGCACCGGATCAACAGCCGGAGATCGGTGAGCCATATCAAAAAGCCGACGTCTTGGAGTACCTGGCCTTTTGTCGCCAAATGGTTGCCACGACGGCGCCGACGCTTGTGTTGGATGCGCCCTCTGGGTTTGAGTGGCTCCCCTTTACAAAGTTTGAGTTGCAGATCTACTCGATCCGCCACCTCCAACAACATGCCGGCGAGTTGATGGAACGCCTTGGTTCTCGGGTTGGTGTTGAGATTGATTGGATTGGCTATAGTGAGAGCGTAGCTAATTAACAGAACCGTGTAGGCGACGTAACAGGGCAAGTTAATAACTGGAGTCTGGCGAATTGGGCGTTACCACTGGATACCTGTCAGGTGTATTTTCGCCAGACTCCAGTTAATCAGAAAGAAGAACGCATGGCTGAACTCAAAACCCAGAAAACTGATGCCAGTGTTGAGGAATTTCTGCAAAGTGTCGAACCGGCGCAAAAACGAGCAGATGCCTTGGCTATTTGCGCATTGATGCAAGAGGTCACCGGCTGCGAGCCGAAGATGTGGGGCAGCAGCATTGTCGGCTTTGGCGAGTATATCTACACGTATGAAAGTGGGCGTATCGGCAACTGGATGTTGGTCGGCTTCTCGCCCCGCAAACAAAATCTAACGCTCTACATTATGGCTGGTTTCGATAATTACAGTACATTGATGGCTCAATTAGGCAAGTACAAAACTGGGAAATCCTGTCTCTATGTCAACAAATTAACGGATATTGATCAGTATGTGCTGCGAACTCTAGTGGGTGAATCGGTCGCCCACATGCTAGCGACCAATCTCCATGCCTAACTCAGCGTCTAACTCAGCGTCTAACTCAGCGTCTAACTTAGCTACGTTGGGCGCAAGAGCCTATAGAGCCTGTTACAGTGAAGAGTCTACAGAAAAGGAATGACTTATGCTTGGCAACCCAACACGACCCGGCTTTCACAGCGTCACCCCCTATCTGATCGTGCGCGAGTTGCAGCCGATGATCGAATTTCTACAGGCAGCCTTTGGGGCAACACTCCATTATCAAACCATCGGCGGCGCTGGCGGCACCCACACCGAAATGCGCATCGGCGATTCGATGATTATGCTCAGTGGCGGCGAAGGAGGAGCGACACGGGAGCCAATGCCCACGATGCTCTTTATCTATCTGGAAGATGTGGACGGCACCTATCAAGCTGCGCTGACAGCCGGCGCAACATCGATCATGGAGCCCACCGATGATGTTTTTGGTGAACCACGCGGGGCGGGGATTCAAGACAGTTCGGGAAATCAATGGTACTTCGCCAACTGGGCCGATCGCGCCGACGCACCACCCCCCTTTGTTGCGGATTCCTCTGGCGCGAAAGCAAGCCAAGCAGAGCCGACAGCCTCATCCGATACCATTCCCATGCTCTCTTATGAAGATGGTCCGGCGGCAATGGATTGGTTGGCCCATGCCTTTGGCTTTCAAGAGAGCGCGCGCTGGCTTGATGACGATGGGCACCTTTCTCATGGTGAAATGGTTACCGGAAGTGGGCAGATTATGTTGGCAACCCCTACCTCAGCCTACGAAAGCCCCAAACATCATCGGGAACACTGCGCCGCAGCGGCTAACTGGTCCCAAGTACCGTGGGTACTCAATGGGGTGCTCGTCTACGTTGACAACATAGATGAGCACTATGCGCAGGCAAAGGCTGCCGGTGCAACGCTGCTCTCGCCCCTCGAAGAGGGTTTCCCGGGTCGGCGCTATCGGGCTGAAGATCTAGAAGGGCAACGCTGGATGTTTATGCAACGCAGCAAAGAGCGATAAGATAGTCTTTTGGCTATTTGAGCTTTGGGCCCTCTAGCAAAAGGATCGAAGGCACCACTGCTGGGCTGGCCAAGCGTAACAGTTCATACCCAATCCCGGCCAGCCCCACCATAAGCCCGGGTGTCTCAACCGCGCCAGGCACCCCACAGCGCCAACCATGTGTAGCCCCATCCGCCAGTATCTTAGCTGCAATCTGATAAGTCTCCTGGAGCAGTGGCTGATCTTCCCAAGCGACAGCCGCGCTCAGTAGGAGATCGAGGTTACCCAAGGCACCATGACAGAGCGAATGGCCGCCGCCAAAGCCATGGCGACGGGTACTCTGCAGCGCCGCAACAATCTCGGTTTGCATTGCTGCATCGGCACCGGCGGGGTCCAGCTCCAGCCGCGACAAGCCGATCCCCGGCGCGCCATGACACCATGCCCACATAAATTGGGGCTCGCCTGCTCCACTCAGGGTTCTGCCATCGCTGCGTAAGTCAAGCCAATTTTCAGCGGCGGGATTGTAAATCGAACGTTCATAGAGCAGGGCAGCTTCCGCAACGGTGCGGTAGCGTTCATTCTGGCAGATGGCCGCCGCCTTGAACAGCGCCCAGGCAATGCCAGCCGCGCCATGCGAAAAACCGCTCAAGGGCTCGCCGCCCATATTGGGTACGAGCCAGCCAACGCCCGTTGTCATTGGTTGGGCGTGGACACAAAGATGATCGGCACAGAGGTCGATTAAGCGCAGGGCAGTGGCATCTTGGGTTTGGGCATAGAGGACGGCGGCTGCACCAATGCAGCCCGCCGCCCCGCCCATAATATCTAGCTGCTCATCCTGCGCCACCTGCGCGATGGCCCGTTCGACAAAGTGCAAGGCTTTTGCCCAGAGATCGGGGCGCTGCCAGAGCGCCCCAAGATGGGTCAATGTGTAGAGAAGAGCACCCCAACCACTAAAGCCACCAATAGCGTGAAAGTGAGTCAAACCCTCGGCCTGCACGAGGGTGGTCGCCAATGCTGCTTCGGCCAACGTGCGATAGCGTGCTTCGCCGGTACCCGCGCCCAAATAGGCGAAAAAGAGGGCAATCCCCGCATGGCCATCATAGAGATGGAACGTTAGCGGGGCCAATGACCAGGTGTCATGTTCGTCCAACCCCAAGCCAATCCAGACGGCGTGTTCCCGATAGCGATGGGCCAGCCCTTCCAGCTGATCACCAATGAGACGCGCCGCCGCCAACAATTGCGCCGGTGATGCCGCGCTATCTGGGGTAATTGTTTGTATCTGTTGGTTTGCACCGCTTTCACCGCTTTGTTGATGACTGTTCGTGCCATCGATGGCGGCAAAGGAAGCATGGATATACCAAAGCTGACGGGCCAAATCCGCCTCCCCCATAGCAGCGAGCCGACGGGTAACTCGCGCCAGGCCACTCTCCGGCAGAAATTCTGCGATCTCTTCGCCTTGGCTACCCCACAGGTGACGGCTCGCCGGTTTCGCTAGAAAGATCGGGACGTCGCCATTGTGTAGATCCCGCCGCTCTGCTTGAATCAAGCGCGCCAGCCGCGGCGAGGTGGTGACATCGCGCCAAAGCCGCTCATAGAGACGGTCGCGGTCGAGCGCATTGCGCAACAGATCGGGGTGATTGCTCTCTTGCAGCAAGAGCGAATACGTACGCGTTGCGCGCGCAACCACCCGCGTTTCGACCTCGCCAAAGCGCGCCAACGGGCCATTGGGTGCCACAAAGGCGGTGCGTTTGTCGAGGATCAGGCGATAGAGTTGTTCAAAACCCTCTGCCACCGCGGCCCCATAAGAGCGAACATCGATCACCTGCCCGGACAGCGATGGGCGATGGCCCGCGCTGCTAAATTCAACGTGCTGCCGGGTCAGATGCATCTCGTCGGTGCCTACCCCTTCCCAGACGGGTAGCTTATCCGGCGTCAGTTGGGTGCCGGCTGCGCCAAGTCCACTGATATCAATCGTTGCAGCATCGGCATGAAAGCGTAACCGTTGTGGCAGCATACCAATGCTCAAGACCGATTGATCAAGCGCCTCTTGGGCCAATTCGCCGGGCTTGCTCGGGTCATATTCCATGATATCGGGGTGAAACAGTGCTTCTAAATCAATGAGCAGGGGATTTTCACCGGCGGCAAGCAGATTCTCAAAGTGAAAGTCAGCCGCGCTTAGCAGATGGAGCAACGCCAGGTAACCGCCCTGGCGCCTGTAAAAGCGGGTAATCTCCTCCTGCGTTGTGCAAGGTGCGGCAGCGACAAATTCGACCCACCCATAGCTTTCGCGGTCAAGCACAGCCAAGATGCGAAAGGTTGGCTGTAACCCTTGTCGGTTGAGCCAGCTCAATAAACTTTGGAAGTGTACATCCACCAGCAGTGACCGTGGCTTATAGACCAGCCGCAACTCATTGGCAAAGCGCAGAATCGCCACAGCGCGGCCATCTCGATGGGTGTCGCCCGCGCCAATGGTGATCTCGCTCAGGGCACCAGGATTCCGCCCATCGGCAAAGAGGGCGCGCAGCACCATCCAATCCGTTACGAAGTGCGTCAACAGTTCTACCAACGCGGCACCCGTCTGCTGCACTTTGGTCACCAATTGACGCGCCAAGACCGGATATTCCTCGAATAAGGCCAAGGCCACTGCCGGCTCGCGCAAGCGGTTTACAAAGGAGGCAAACCGTTCTGCCGCTGTCTCACCCACCAACAACCCTTGTAGCCGCGCCACATTCACTTCAAGCACCAAGGTCCGGTCGATGAGCGGCGGCAACTGTTGTAACAGCGCATCGAGGAGAGCCGCTTGAGCGACCTCAATGCTGAACGGCGGATTGGGAGTCTTCAGCAGAGGAGCAAGTTGACGGTGTAGATCGTCACGTGCCCAAAGCAGCAGCGGTTCCACCAATACGAGAAAACCCACCTCGGCACGCTGGTTTTCAGAGAAGAGCAGCCCGTTCGTAGATTGACGATAAGCGGCAGTGAGCGTCGCCAGCCACGGCAAACCATGCAGCTGGCGGCTACGCAATTCCTCAGCCGATTCACCCAATAGACTTGCCAGCGCTGCTTCAGAAAGACCCTCGCTTTGCAGATGGTCGCCAAAGGCAGCATCATCCAGAAAGGCGGTTTCCTTGCGCCACTGTTGCAAGCGGCGCAAGGTCCGTTCGTCGCATAAAGGAAGGAGTGGTGTTCCGTCCAGCCGTTCAGCCAACGTCAGCGCTTGGCACCAACTCGCACTGCTTGGCGCGGCGTCCAATTCAGATGGGGAAACGTGAGAATGGTCGGTCATAGATGGGCACATCTCCAGAGAAAGTGTAAAAGTGGCGAAAGATCACCGGTAGCGGTGTCAGGTCTATAGCATAAAACGAAGCACTCTGACCAGCAAATTGGCCTTTGCAGGCTGCTAGACTTCCCAACGAAGTTCGTTTAAACTTATCCCATCATTTGCGCAAGCCATCAGTAGTAACGCCCAGTTAAACCAAAAGGAGCCACCTATGCAAACGCAAAGCTGTGATACGATGGTCGCGCTTGGCAACGCCACCATCAGCGGCCAGACCATCTTCGCCAAAAACAGCGACCGCCCCGCCGATGAGTGCCAGCCGCTCGTCTTGCGCGAGCGCCAAGCGCACGCCGTCGGCGCACAAAGCGTATGTCAATTTGTGACAATCCCGCAGGTTGCCACGACCTATCGCCACATTGGCTCGCGGCCCTATTGGTGTTGGGGCTATGAACATGGCTTCAATGAACATCAGGTTGCCATTGGTAACGAAGCGCTCCACTCCAAATTACCGGAAGCGCACGAAGCCAAGCTGGTGGGCATGGAGATCCTGCGTTTGGGCTTGGAACGATCACGCAGCGCGGCGGAAGCCGTCGAGGTGATGACCGGTCTCATCAGCAGCTATGGCCAGGGGAAATTTGCCAACGCTGCCGGAGTGCGCACCTATGACAACGGCTACATCGTCGCCGACCCCAAGGAAGCCTACGTAATCGAGACGGCGGGCCACGACTGGGTAGTGAAACGGGTGGCGAGGGCGCTGGGCATCAGCAATGTCTATTCGGTCGAGACCGATTGGCAGCAGCTTTCGCCGACCGCCGAAGCCAACGCCAAGGCGCAAGGCTGGTGGCAACCATCCGATGAGCGCTTTCACTTTGCCGATGCGTTTACGGCCGCGAGCCGTGCCGAAGGCAGCGGGGCCATGCGCCGTGCTCGTTCCTGTGCCGTGCTTAGCCTGCGCAGTGGAGAGATCGATGCCCGCACAATGATGGCAATCCTCAGCGACCATTCCGATGGCGTTGCACCCCAGGAAGATTGGCAGACCACCGTGCGTAGCAGCAGCGGTATCTGTCGCCACCCAGAAGCGGATGGCAGCGGCGGTTGCAGCGCGGCGAGTTTGGTGGCGGAATTGTGTGATGACGGTTCGCGGTTGCCGATCTACTGGTGCAGCCTCTACTCGCCCTGTCTCAGCCTCTTCCTGCCGATCTTTATCGAAGGTGATCTGCCTCATCTGCTGACGCTGGGCGACGCTACCCCCAGTGACACAAGCCCTTGGTGGCTCTTTCACAAGCTGAATCAGCTTGTGCTCAACGGCGGACCGACGGCGGCGGAACTCGTCCGTAGTCGCTGGCAGCCGATGCAGGACGCACTTTTCACATCGGCACATGACCTGGCCCGTCAGGCCCAAGCATTTATCGAGGATGGGCGCAGCGTAGAAGCCACGGCCGTGTTGACAGATTACATGGCTGAGAATGCTGACCGGATGGTGGCGACGATTAGAGAGTTGCATGTAGCGTTAGCTGGTGAAGTCGTCACAGGATAGAACCATAACGCACAGGCACAAGAAATGAACGGTATAGAGCGGAGGCTGAGCTTGTCGAAGCCGGAGCGCTCCGGCTTCGACAAGCTCAGCCTCCGCTTATCTCCCTGCCTCTACGTGCCGCGCAGCCATCATTCACAATGCGGCCTCAAACGCGGCAATCTCCTCTGCGCCATCCAACACGCCAATCTCCAGGTGAAACTCGCGCACCTGCCCCGGCTCAATATGCTGGAGATAACCGTGCTTGCGATTCCACGCCCGGCCCAACATGCTGGCGTTGCCTGGCTCGACGCCGGTGACATAGGTGCCGCGAACAAAGTGTTGCCACTGATTGACCAAGGGAATTTCGCTGATCGGAAATTTCCAGTAGAGACCGAATTGGCGCGCATCATTGATCAGCCCCACGCGCACATTACCCTCGGCATCGGCAATCGGCCGGTGGACAAAGACATTATCGCGAAAGCTCGCCTGCGGCCCTTGGGCGACGGTGTAATCCTCGGGACCGACGGGTCGATCCAGTTCGCTCTCGGTGGTCTGTTCGCTCTTGATCACAAAGCGGGTGCCGGCATCGAGCACGGGAAAGCCGGGGTTGCAGTGGTAAACAAACATCAGCGGCGAGCGATCAACACTGAGATTTTCGATGCGGTCGTGGATACGCAGGCACTTCTCGCCAAGCACCGTCGAGATCTCACGCGTCAGTTCCAGATTGGTCTTAAAGACTTCCGCCTCGCGCATTTTCCCCCGCACGCGCAGCACATACTCTTCTCCCTCCCAATTGCCATCGGCGACGACACTTTTGGCCGGCAGGAAGGAGAGGCGGCCATGCAGCCCCAACTCCACATTCTCCTCTTCCGGGTCAATTTCGGGGTGGCCGGTAAAGGTCATGCCGCAGGTGAGGGTGAGGCCCCCAAAAAAGCCACGCATCCAGCCATAGCCTTGGGGTTCATAAAAGGCAGGCCCGACATCGCCGGTGTTGCCCCGAAAAGCTAGCGGCATTCCTTTGTAATGGGCCGCGGCGACATCGAGCGCCCGCCCCGGCAGCAGCGAAAAGCAGAAGCCAGAAGCGTTGAAGACTTCGATCAGATCGGAGCCCCGTTCGATGCCTTCGGTCAAGGCAGCTTTGCGGGCGTTGGCAACTTGCGAAACATCGCCGACCAGGTCGAGCAGTTCGCGTTTGGTGTAGGGTTGGCCGAATAGGGTTGGCACTGGATTTCTCCTTACTGTTGGTAGTCAATACCTTCGCCAATTTCAGAAATTAGAGCCGTCATTCCTGCGCAGGCAGGAATCCATCTTCATGTTACACGAGTAGATTCCTGCCTGCGCAGGAATGACATCTGGAAATTTCCGCCAAAACAAGGTTTGGC
>DAOUCA010000193.1:0-112234 GCA_034432375.1 Caldilineaceae bacterium | reverse complement strand
GCCAAACCTTGTTTTGGCGGAAATTTCCAGATGTCATTCCTGCGCAGGCAGGAATCTACTCGTGTAACATGAAGATGGATTCCTGCCTGCGCAGGAATGACGGCTCTAATTTCTGAAATTGGCGAAGGTATTGATAGAGCACACCAAATAAAAAAGAATCCACGAAGAGACACGCGCTTACGAAGGCTGCTGCCAGCGCGCCTGCCCCAACAAGCTAAAGGTGAGGTAGGCCAACGTGAGAAAGCTAGAAAAAAGTAACGTCATCACTACGGTGCGTGGGTGGGCCAGCGGATTCGTAACCTGGTGATAGATATCGCGAGCCAGCGAGTGTGGATTGGTCAACAGATCCCAACTGTTCCAGCGCAAAAAGCGGCCAAGATAGATCCCAAAGCCACTAACTGCCAGTGTGCCCGCCACAATCAACCAACTGAGCCACTGCCCCCATCGCTGCGCAATCACCGCCTGCACAATCCACAGCGAGGTAAAACCGACGACCAAGCCATTCCAGGCATAGGAAAAGATCAGCAACAGATCATACCAAAGTGGGACACGATTCCGCTCGGTTAGGTGCAGAAAATCGGTTACAATATAGGGTGCATTGGGAAAAAAGAGTAACCAGCAGAGAAAGGCGAGCCCACCTAGAACCTTGGCAGCCGGCATACGGCTGCGTTGCAAGGCCCACAACCCCAAAGCGCAAAAGAGGGGAACCCAGGCCAAGAAGAGATTCCATTGCAAAAAAATGTAGGTAATGTTGCCCGAATACCAGACGCGCGCGACGAGCATGGCCGCGCTCAAACCGGAAGAAAGAAGCAGGATCGCCAGAAGTGGAAGTTTGTCACGATAGGAAGGGTTCACTGAAAAGTACTCTTGAGTCCACATGCTGATTTTCCTTGGTTTGCAAAAATAGAATTCCCATAGATAATCAACAGGTATAGGGCCACTTTACAGATTACCGGACGAAAATTACAATAAATAGTGCAACGTTCCACAACGTTGCTTTGTTCCCCTAACCTGTGTACACGCATCGACAATAGAACACTTTCGTAACAGAGACAAGCACTCAAGTGTCATACAACCTTTATATAGTGTTAAACAAGGCTTATGTAATGCTCTCTGGCTTCGACAAGCTCAGCCGTCGAGCATTACATAAGCCTTGTTTAAATTGAAAGAAAGACCTATCGCAACAATGGCCTACACTTTACAAATTGGTGTCCTCACCTGCCACATTCTCGATGATGGCAAACAGTTGGTCGATGGGGGCGGCTACTTTGGGGTCGTCCCGCGCATCCTCTGGCAGCGGGTGATCCAGCCCGATGCAAATCACATGGTGCCTAGCGCCACCCGCTCACTGCTCATCGAATCGGACGCAGGGTTGATCCTGGTCGATACCGGCAATGGCGACAAACTCGCGCCTAAAGAACGTACTCGCTATGGCTTTGATGGCCATACAGATCGATTGATCGGTGAAATCGCGCAGGTCGGCTATCGGCCAGAGGAGATCGACATCGTGATCCTGACCCACCTCCACGCCGATCACGCTGGGGGTGCAACGCGTTGGGATACCCCAGATCAGACACCGAGCAAAGTGATCCCCACCTTCCCCAACGCCCGCTATATTGCCCAGCGCATCGACCTGGCCGAAGCCAGCTTTCCCAACGAACGGACCCAGGCCACCTTTCACAGCCACAACTGGCTACCGCTCATGGAACGGGGTCAATTCGAGGTAGTTGATGGCCCCCAACAAATCGCAACCGGCGTGCGGACCGAGATTGCCCCCGGTCACACCGCCGCGCTGCAAATGGTCTGGGTGGAGAGCAACGACGAAAGTCTACTTTTTCTGGGCGACGCCTGTAGTTGGGCCTCCCACCTGGATCGCCTAGCCTGGGTGCCCGCCTTTGACCTCTACCCCCAGACCAGCATTGAAACCAAACGGCGCATCGTCCCCGAAGCGCTCCGCCGCAACACCCTGCTCGTCTTCCAACACGACGCCCAAACCGTCACCGGTCGCCTCGCCCCCGGCCCCCGTGGCCCAGAGGTCAAGGCAGAAATCACCGAAGAAGCATGGCACGATTCATCGCGCCACAATCAACGGTAGCGGCGGCTGAGTTTCATCCTGAGCCGCCGCTCATTAACCATTCACAATTGACAATTTACCATTCACCATTAGAAAGGGCTCCCCATGAAAATTCTCATTACCGGCATCGCCGGCCGCATCGGTGCCAATTTAGCCAAGGCGTTCCTCGACGCCGGCCACAGCGTGCGCGGTCTTGTTTGGACCCACGACCGCCGCCCCGAAAAACTGGCCAATCTACCCGTTGAACTGCTCGAAGGCACGATCACCGAGATGGCCGATGTCGAACGCGCGGTGGCTGGCGTCGACGCCATTTGCCATCTCGCCGCAGCCTTTCAGGGGGGCGGCCCCTTTACGAATGAACAGTACTTTGAGATCAACGTCCGCGGCACCTTTAACATGCTCGAAGCCGCCCGCCAACACGCGCCCAACCTGCAATATTTCTTCTATGCCAGCAGCGACGCGATCTATGAGAAGTATGTCCCCGGCGGCATGAGCGAGCCGATCAGCGAAGATAACATCAAAATTGCGCCCGGCGGTCAATATGCGCTCACCAAATATCTCGGTGAAGAGTTGGCCCTGGGCTACCAGCGCAACTTTGGTCTGCCCGTCACCGTTTTCCGCTTTGCGCTGGTTGTCGCTGGCGAGGAGATCCTGAACTTCCCCCAATTCTATCTCCCGCACTGGCGTAAGGCCTATGCCAATCGCGAAGGTGACATTGCCGCCGCCGTGCGCGCCGAACTCGAACGGCTCGCGCCCACCGACCCCGCCGAAGCCGACCGTTGCCTTGTTGTCGCCCGTGACGAAAATGGCCGTTCCTACAAAAAGCATATCGCCGACGTGCGCGATATTGTCCAGGGGTTTACCGATGCGCTCGGCAAACCCGCATCAGCTATCGCCGGACAAGTCTTCCAACTCGCCGCCCCCCAACCCTACACCTGGGAAGAGGCCATTCCCTACTTGGCCGAAAAGCTTGGCGCGGCCTATATCGATCTGCAACTGGCCGGCAGCACCCCCACCTTCTACGAATTCGACATCAGCAAGGGTCGCCAACGCTTTGGCTACACCCCCCAATGGGACATTTTCCGCATGATCGATGATGCCGTCGCCACGCGCGCCGGCGAAGGTGGTAGTGTGATTCCGACGTACTGAGCGTGGGGCGGTAGATCAGTAGGACAGTGAGACAGTAAATCGGTAAATCGGTATAGCGGTATAGCCCACTGTCCCACTGTCCCACTGTCCCACCGTGCCACTTACGCTTAGGAGCAACTATGAATAAACAACAACCAACCATCGGCTTTATTGGATTAGGCGCTATGGGCAAACCCATGGTGCACAATCTGTTGGCAGCCGGCTATGCTGTCTATGGCTTTGATCTCAACCAGGAACGGCTCGATGCCGCAGTGACGGCTGGCGCAAAGCCGGCAAAAAACATTGCCGACCTTGTGGCAAAAGCACCGATCATCCTGGCCAGCTTGCCCAGTTCGCAAGCCTTTGTCACCGTCGCCGAAACGGAGCTACTCCCCCATGTGCGCGCCGGGCAGACGATCATTGATGTGGGCACCACCACCATCCCGCAGACTCGCCGCTTGGCCGCCGCGTTTGCGGACAAAGATGTAGACTTTATCGACGCGCCCCTGAGTGGTGGCCCCGGTGGGGTCGAGCGCAAGCAACTCTATATCTTCATTGGTGGGGAACGGCAAGTGGTCGAGCAACAGATGCCCCTCTTTGTGGCGATTGGCGGTCCCGATCGCATTACCTACTGTGGCCCTGTCGGCGCGGGGCAAGCAGTCAAGGGCGTCAATCAACTGATGATGGGGCTGGGCAATGCCGCCTACCTCGAAGCGATCTCTTTCGGGGTAAATGCAGGGGTCGACGCCGAGATTATCCAACAGGCGTTGGGCAACACGGGGCGGTGGCGTGTCGATTTACACAGCACTGCCAGTCAAATCGCGGCAGGTCAAGGCGAAGAGGTTGGCATCAAATTTCGCGAATTGCCCTACTTCCTCGAAGCCGCCGCGGCATTGGGCTTTCCACTGCCATTGACAGAGCATCTGTATAACGTCTGCAAGGAAGGCGAACGCGTCGTGGTAGATGATAACCGGCCGGCGCCGTCGTTTTGGCATGAGTTGACGCAGTAAACTCTTCAAATCAGGCGTTGACAACTAGGTATACATCGTGTACACTGTTGCCATGACGATGATAATGAAGCACATCAAATTTGCTGAGGAAGATCTGCAGGCTGTAGCACAGGTGCAAAGGTTATATGGTTGCGAAAGCTTTTCACAGGCCGTCCGCTTAGCTACGCGGATCGCAGCGCAACAAAAACGCGTCGAAATGAGAGCACCATTGGTCCCCAAACATGCAGAGGTACGCCAACCAATCTCCCTATTCGGACTGATTCAGCTATCTGATGATGTCGCCGAAGCAATGGATCATACAATCAGCCTGGTCCAAAGAGAAGCAGACCAAGAAGCGCGCGCCGAAGTGCTTCACTTGATGGGTGACGAATGAAAGCCTATGTCCTTGACACCCACATGCTCTGGTGGTATTTATTAGGCAATGCTCGAAAACTTAGCCGTGCTGCCAAACAAGCATTTGAAGAGGGGGAGCGTGGCGAAGCGATTCTCTATCTGCCAATTATTGTCCTCTTTGAACTGTGGGATGCCAATCAGCGGCACGGTTTGCCATTCAACTTCCGGGAACTCATTCGACAGTTGCAACAAGCAGCACAGTTTGTCATTGTACCACTGGATCAAGATGACATTTGGGCCTATGATCAACTGTCAGCAATCCCAGAAGGACGCGACCGTATGATTGCGACCGCAACCGTTAAAATGGATGCACCGTTGCTGACGGTTGATCGGGAAATCATTGCTAGTGGCGCAGTTCAGGTTCTTGAATGATAGATCTACCCTCCTTAGTTTCCCACTTCAACCACCCCACCGTCACCGCCATCGCGCTCTACGGCAGCCATGCCCGCGGCGACGCCGGCCTCAATAGCGACAGCGACCTGATCCGCTTTGTCGACAGCGATGAGGCCGACCCACCCGGCAGCGGTAGCCATCTGATCGACGATACGCTCGTCGTCGTTAGCAACTACACGCCGTCGACCGTGGCAAGTTGGTTCAGCGAACCGACCGCCGCGGTGGTCGCAATTGCACCGCTACGCCAAGCGCAACCACTCCTCGACCCCACCGGCCATTTCGCTCGACTCCAGGCGCGGGCCAACAACTTTCTCTGGAGTGCGGAGTTACAACAGAAGGCCGATGCGTGGGCGAGCGAACAGCTAGTGGGCTGGATCGAGGAAGCACACAAAGGGCTGGAAGGGTTGCGGCGCAAGGATGAGGGACGGCTGCTCAACGCCTCGTTTGGCCTTTCGTGGGGCTTGACCGGCGTGGTGAAGGTGCAGCGCGGCGTGCTCATCTACAGCGACAACACGCTAATCGAGCAAGTCATGGACGCGGTGGGGAGCACCAGCCGCTGGTCGCAGTTGTGTCGCATTAGCTTTGGCATGGGGGGCAAAGAGGGCGGGTCGCCCTCGCTGCGTGAACGCGTGGTGGCGGGGCTGCAGCTTTACGTGGCAACGGTGGAACTACTGCAAAGCGCAATCCAGCCCAAAGATGCGCCGCTGATTAGGCGCACGGTCGAACGAATTCGGGCCATTTTAGGATAGAGCAAAATCCGGTAATCGAACGGAGGCTGAGCTAGATATTTGGCTTAACGATTTTGCCGCTCCACCCTACTACTTAATAAGTGCTGAAGCTGGACGAGGAAAATCTGCGTTAGTCTGTCGCTGGTTGGCGCAGTTGGTCACTCGTTCTGATCTAGAGGTAATTTTCATACCGATCAGCATTCGCTTTGAGACTGCCACACAGGAAGTGGTCTTTGCGACGCTAGCAACACGAATGGCTAAAGTTTTTAACGAGGAATTGACAACCGTTGGTTTATCTGCCGAAGAGTGGACAGGTGTTTGTCAAAGTTACCTACGTTGCCCATTGCCTGGCGGCAAAAGGTTATTAATTATCCTTGATGGATTGGATGAAGCTATTGACTGGACACCAGGACACAATCTGTTTCCTGGAGATCTCCCAGCCAACTTACGGATCTTGGCTACAGCGCGAATGCGCGGAGGGGCGAATGCGCGGAGGGGCGAATAACACTAATAATTGGGCAACTAGATTAGGCTGGAAGGATCGTAGACAGGCATATGATACTACTCTCCCGCCCCTAGATCGCAATGGAGTGGAAGAGGTATTATCCTCTATGGGTAACCCTATAAAGAACGGATGGCAATTGGGGAATCCGTTCTTTGATGATCGCTTGCCTGTTTACGGTTACGCTCCGTTCAATCCGCTCCAGCAAATCCGCTGACAGTTCACAAGCGACGAAGCGCCCCAAGCCGCGGAAGGCATCTACCACGCCATCCAGGAAGTGTGTGGGTGGTGGCCGTGAGCAAGTAGATTTAGCAGCGGATGTGGGACAGGCAGGTGGGCGTGATAAGACAGATCATGCACCCACTTGCAACCGTTCCGATACCCACAAATTAATCAGCGTTTCAACCGAAATTCCTTCGCGACGGGCACGTTCCAGAAGTGGCTCGCGCAGACTAGACGCCAATGGCACCCACTGCCGTTGCGGCGCACGCACCTCAATCTCAACCTCTTCTGTTTCGTCCCAATAATCAGCTAGGCTGTGTGTATCCCAAAACTCTGCTGCTTCCTCAATCGATGCAAAAGAGTCCGGTAATAAATCTTTCGTTTGCTTATTTTCGCTCATAGCGTCTGCGCTCACTCTGTACCATCTCTCTTGCACTAACAATCAACGCTTCATACGAAGACTTGCGAAGAAAGAACACAATCAAATAGCGGCCCGCATTGCTCTGTCCCAACGCCGTATACATGTCTTCACCGTCCACATGTCCCTTTTCATGAAAACGAACTTTTGGGCGATTGAAGAACACCTCCTCAACCTCTTCGGGCGAGACTTGGTGCTTACTCAAAAGTTTTTCAACGATCTGCGGCAGCCAGATAAACTCGTCAATTACAATCATGATGTAACTTCTACAGTATACCATAGATAACAGCGATCAAGTGATAATTACACGAGATTATAACCGGGGTGAACTTCTCTGCACAAAAGGAGCATTAGCGACGAAGCACCCCAAGTCGCGGCAGGTATCTACCACGCCATCCAGGAAGTAATGTGGGTGGTGGCCGTGCTCAGCGGATTTTGGCGATCAATGGTTTGCACCTCTGGACAAATCACTGTTTCTGCATATACTGACGGTAGCAGAATTTTTGTTTTTGATGAAAGCGCAAACCCATGACTGTTAATCTAACCCCTTCCCGTGAAAAGTTAGTGCAGGCTGCGGAACGATTGCCATTGACGGAGTTAACAGATCTTGTCCACGATCTCCTCAGGTTGCAGGCCCGCCGTCAAGCGCCGGTTCTGTCACAACAGGAAACAGATCTCCTGCAACAGATCAACCAAGGTTTAGCGCCAGAAGAGCAGCGCCGGTATGAAGCGTTGATCGAAAAACGGCTGGCGGAAACACTAGCACCGGCAGAACTTCAGGAGTTCCTGCAACTAAACCAAACCATTGAACAACTCAATGTCGCGCGGTTGAAGAATTTGGTCGCTTTGGCACAATTGCGTCAGGTCACGCTATCGCAACTCATGGCCGATCTCGGCATTGTAGACCCAACCTATGTCGCGTGAACGAGTTCCCGCCCACTTGAAACAAGCTGTGATTGAACTTGCCCAGGCTTGTTGTGAATACTGTGCCAGCCTCGCACGCTACTCGATGTCACCATTTGCCATCGACCACATCCTACCTCTCAGCCGTGGCGGACAAACAGAACTCGACAATTTGGCCCTTGTCTGTCAAGGTTGTAACGGTGCCAAGTACAATAAAATCACGGCTCTTGACCCGATTACAAATCGTAAAGTTCCACTCTTCCATCCCCTTCGCCAACAGTGGCGTGACCATTTTGCATGGGATGCGCTCTGCACTCACATCATTGGGCTCACCCCAATTGGCCGGGCTACGATTGTTGCTCTCCAACTGAATCGTTCTGAACTGGTTAATCTGCGTGAGGTTCTCTACACTGTTGGCGATCATCCACCTGCTCTCTATATGGATTGAACCACCGGCGACTAGATGGTATTTTCTCTTCGCCGGTGACGAAGCGCCTCAAGCCGCGGCAGGCATCTACCACGCGATCCAGGAAGTGTGTGGGTGGTGGCCGTGAGGGCTGTCAGCGGATTTCGGGAACGGATTGCATAGATTCAGTGTGGCGGATTTAAGCTGTGATTTACTGGTGTAGGGCAGGTGAGATAACAACGGAGTCCAGTAGGCACCCCGCGAGCGATGGATTGGTTACGGCAAGGTGGTTAGCTTGCTGGCTTGGTGATACGAATAGATTGACCAGCCATCCCTTCATAGCCCTGCACTGCCACGTGAATACGCTGGGCTAATGCCACAAAATCAGCATCATAGGTACACAAAATAATCCCAGCATGATCGGATGATTCGTTGTGCAATCGCTTAAAATCACGCCGGTTCATCGTTAAGACGGCACGACCATATGTACTGGCATCGGCTAGAACCAATTCATCCGGATACCCTTGATGGGCTTTGCCGTCCTCTACGATAGTCATGACATGGTGACCCAATTTGCGTAACTCTTCTACGACAGGTAGCGGGAAATTTTCATCTGCATAGAAAAACGCCATCTTTTAGGCCATTTCGTTTTCGCTGATTTGCTGTTCGACTTCTGCTTTGTGTGCCAGATAATAAGACCAGGCATTGGCTAGATCTTCAGCCCGTAACGTCGGGTAGGCACGGAGTATATCCGATTCGGTACTGCCCGCCCGTCTTGCTTCTACCAACAACCAAACCGGAATGCGTGTCCTGACAATACGCGGATCGCCACCACACACAGTAGGCGTACTCTCAATGCCAGGGAAAGCGTTCCCAATATCTCTGGCAAGCCATTGCAACGCCAGTGCTTTTTCTCCAGGCGACATTGCGGGAATTAATTGTTGAACTTGCTCTAATACTGTCATTTCGCTTCTACCTTTGGATCGTGACGATTCTGGATAGTCATTGTACCATATACCCAACGAAATCGTGACAAGGTTCTTCCGACTAGGGCATAAAATTCTTGTTGAATTGATTTCAGTGAATCCAGGTGCTCGGCGACGAAACACCCCAAGCCGCCGAAGGCATCTACTACGCCATCCAGGAAGTGTGTGCGGTGGCCATGAGGGCCGTCACAGAGCAGAGATGGATAGAACGGTTTCTTGTAGTTTGGCGGGAAGTTAACTGCGAAAGATGGATTGGGCAGGCTGCTAGCGGATAGTGCGTTTTAACGCACTTGTGCATCTCAGCCGGTGAATTCATTCACCAGCAGCCCGCCACCCCGTTACCTGCGCCAACCCTTCGCCCACATGCACCCGATGCAGACGGCGCAACATGATCACTACCCCGCCCCGCTCGCTCAATATTTCGGCCAGCACTTCGCCGGCAAAGTCGTAGATCGCGCCCAGCCGTTGTCCCACGGTCACTTCGTCCAACAAATTCACCTCTGCCCGAAAGTAGCCGGCCACCGGCGCGGCGATCACCATATCCAGGTTGCCGTCGCCAAAGAGGTCGTGGGTACATGGTTGAGGTTCTGGTTGGCCCGCCATCATGCCCAGGTGGCGCAGCACATTGATCACCCCTTGGGTAAAGGTGGCAACATCTTGGGGCCGCGCATAGCCACCGCCCGGCGCTTCGCTGTAGAGCGACGGCACGCCGAGGTCGGTCGCGGCGGAGATGGTGCGCCCCGGTGGCATGGGCAACGGGTGGCCCCAGAGCACGGGCGCGCCAAAGGCTTCGGCTCCCGCCCGCGAGCGTTGCCCCAATGCCCCAGCATCGTGGATATAGCCGATCAAGGCCGGGATGTCATAGGCCACCCCGCCGCTGTGCAGATCGATGTAGAAATCGGCGTGACGTAACAGTTGCTCAGTGATCCAGTGGGCAATACGCTGCGTGATCGTGCCATTGGCATCGCCCGGAAAAGTACGCGCCAGGTTGAGGCCGTCAATGGGGCTGGAGCGTTGGGCCACTTCATAGGCCGGCATGTTGCAGACGGGCAGCAGTACGAGCGTACCGCGCAGATCGACCGGCTCAACCCGTTGATAGAGCCGGCCAATCGCTTCGATCCCCTCATACTCATCGCCATGCACCCCCGCCGTCACCACCAAAGTCGGCCCAGCCTCAGACCCCGTGATCGTAAGCAGCGGCAACCGCCATGCCCCGCCATCGGCACGCGGCGCGATTACCGCCCAATGCTGCGCCTTTTGATTACGTGGCAATGCCAACAGGTTAAATGCAGCCATCTCGGTACTCCCTCTGTTTGCTAATTTGCCTGTGCGCTATCTGTCCTCTGTGCTCTCTGTGACCTCTGTGGCTCACAAATTATTCAACGCCGCCCGCAACTCATCGCTCAACCCCATCTGCTCGGCCTCAAACGCCTGATCGACGTGGCCGGTGTGGCGCGCCCCCACGAGCACCGAGGTGATCCCCGGCTGCCCAATCACCCAAGCCAACGCCAGATTGATCATCGTGCGCCCCGTCTCTTCGGCCTTTGCCCGCAGCCCCTCCATAATCCGGAAACCGGCGTCGTGATAATAGATCGGCTGGTGACCGGGCAGAATGTCAAAGCGCGCACCCTCGGGTGCCGGTACGCCTTGGCGATACTTCCCCGTGAGAAAGCCGGCCCCCAACGGGCTGTAGGAGATGACACCGATCTCCTGGTCGGCACAGAGCGGAAGGAGTTCCTTTTCAATGTCACGCACGACAAGATTGTAGTTTGGCTGTAGCGATTCTAGCCGCGGCCAATCATGGACATCGGCGCGCCAGAGCGCTTTGCAAAGTTGCCAGGCCGCAAAGTTGCTGCAACCAATGTAGCGAATCTTGCCCGCCTGCACCAATTTGTCCAATGTCTCCAGGGTTGCATCCAACGGCGTCTTGGCATCCCAGGCGTGGAGCTGATAGAGATCAATTGTCTCCGTCTGCAGACGGCGTAAACTCGTCTCCACCGACGCGACGATTGCTTCGGGTGTCGATGGCGGCAACTTTTTGGTGGCCAGCACAATTTTGTCACGGGTACCACGTGCATTGAGCCACGCGCCCAATACCTCTTCCGAGCGCCCATTTGCATAAGCTTCGGCCGTGTCAAAGAGGGTGATACCCCGTTCCAGCGCCCGATCCATTACGGCGAACGATGTTTCCTCGTCAATTTCACGGCCAAAGGTCACACAGCCCATGCCAATCGAGCTAACTTGTAAATCTGTCCGCCCTAGTTGTCGATATTCCATAAAATGTCCTTTGTCCATTGGTGATTGGTGGTAGCTGATCGTGCTCTCTTTGGCTTCGACAAGCTCAGCCTCCGAGAGCACGATCAGCTATAGTGCCGCCACACTATTCTGCAACACGCCAAGCCCTTCGATCTCACCCTTAATGTGGTCGCCAGGCTGGAGTTTGATCTTCTTTGAAAGCCCTACCCCTGCCGGTGTACCGGTCGCGATCACGTCACCCGGCTCCAGGGTAATAAACTGCGAGATAAAGGCAATTGCTTCGGCGGGCGAGAAGATCATCTGGCCGGTGCTGGCATCTTGGTGCAGGGTATCGTTGTGCCAGAGCTTCATCGACAGACGATCGGGATGGGGTACTTCATCGGCGGTCGTCAGCCACGGCCCCATGGGGCCAAAGGTATCGAGCCATTTGCCCACCTGCCAGTCAAAGAACCAATCGCCATCCTGCAAGGGCAGTTGCGTGCGGAAAGCCAATTCTCGGCCGGAGATATCGTTGAAAACGGTATAGCCCCCAATGTGCGCTTCGGCATCGGCCACAGCAATATCGCGCCCCGCGGCGCCGATCACAACCGCCAACTCTAACTCCCAATCGGCCCACGCCACCGACGGTGGAATGCGAACCGTGCCATTGGTGCCAATGATGGCGGTACAGGGCTTGCTAAAGAAGCGCGGGATCATCTTCTCTTTGCCGATATAGGTCCCGCCCCCTTCTTGAATGTGCGAGGCATAGTTGCCAGCCAAACAGAGCAATTTGCCGGGGCAGGGGATCGGTGCCAGGAGTTCTGTCGTCGTCAACGGTTGGGCCAGGGTGCCATCGCCCTCGGTCTGTGCCCAGGTGAGCGCCGCGCGCGCGCTTGTCAACGCCGCTTCCCCTGCGCTAAGAAAATTGAGCATGCAGGACGCCAACGTTGCATTGCCCTGGCCGCTACCCGTAAGACAGGCAGCCAGATCATAGATTTGCTCCTCAACCACCGCGCCAACTGTTGGTTGATCTTCTTTTAAATACGTTGCCAGTTTCATTGTTGCTTCCAGTCTATTGTGTCCTCGCAAGGAGACGGGACGTGGCCCTGCTTTCCCTTCGACAAGCCCTTCGCGCCCAGAAGGCCCCCGCTCAGGACGAAGCTCAGGGTCCGCTATCCGCGCATCGTGCCCCTACGAAAATCTTGTGTAGAGTACGCTAATCCCACGTAAAAAAGACACTCAACCACCCCTCACCGCCCTGCGCCATCAGATCATAGAGCGCCGGTGCTTCGGTGTGCGGCACGACATGACTGACCAACCCATTGACCTCGATCTGCTTACGTGCGATCAAATCGAGCATGACGTGACGGTTGCGCGCCCGTGACCAGGGCCAGTAGGGGTAGGGGTCGATCATCCCCGTTTGGTACGAACCACGCAAGGTAATCTCGCGGCGGAAAAGCTCTTGCGATTCGATGGCAACGCTGCCGGAGGTGGCACCGACGAGGATAATGCGCCCACGGTCGGCGGCGGCCCGGATCAGCGTCGGGTAGTTACCGATGTAGGAAGTACAATGGAATTGCACCTCTGCACCCGCCCCCGGCTCCAACCCCGGCAATGCACCACGCCAACGAAAGGGTATCTGCGTGAGATCGCGGATCTGCGCCACAACATCTTCGTCGACATCTTCATCATGGGCATCGACGAGATGATCGGCCCCCAATGCTTTGGCCGCGGCCCGCCGACTCTCAACGGGATCGACGCCGATCAGCGGGTGGGCACCAGAAAGTTTACAGAGTTGCAGGGTCAACAGCCCAACGACCCCCAATCCGTGGATCGCTACCGACTCGCCGATCTGCAACTGGGCCAGCCGCACGCCATGCAACGCCACATCGCCCAAGATCGCAAAGCACGCTTCCGTGTCACTCACACCGTCCGGCACTCGCTCAATGTAGTACTGCTGCGGGATGCTCGCCTCATCCTGCTTGGCTGCCGGCGTAATCAGCCAGTGTGAGGCGTGGTTGCCGTTGCAAAGTACATGATCCCCTACGGCAAAGTCGGTCACACCTTCCCCAATCGCCGCCACTTCACCCACGGCCGTATAGCCCAAACCGCTTGGCGCTAAGGCAGCCTGTTCCGCCGCCGTGGCACTGCGCCGCCGCCGCACCATATTGATCTCGCTGCCCGCGCTCACCTGCGTGATCTTGGTGCGCACGAGAATTTGTCCTGCGCCCGGCGTGGGCACCTCAAAAGATTCAACGCTAATCTTGCCCGTCGGATCAATCACCAGCCGTTTGCCAGTTGTCATCGCTATTCCTCATGGAGTTGATAACCCATTAGTAACTAGCCATCCCATCCCAGCCTCCCCCGCAAGCAAGGGAGGAGTCCTACACTCACTGCCATTAAGGTAAGGTTTTCATGGCATTCCTGCGCAGGCAGGAATCCATTTGGTAGACCTGTGGACCCCTGCCTGCGCAGGGGTGACAACCAACATCAAGCGCTTACCTTAATGGCAATGAGTCTTACACTCCCTCCCGATGTCGGGGAGGGTTGGGGTGGGGTAGGTAGTTACACTCATCATTACAAATTCACCCGTACATTGCCCGCCGCATGCGACGCCAACATTGCCAACATAACCGCCACCGCCTGACGCGCATCGCTGGCCGGTGAAATCAATTCACCCCCTTCTTCGAGCACGTGGATCAACTCGGCCACCGCGCCCAGTTGGTGCGTCTGCAAATAGTCGCCAGCCGGCATGGTGGTGCGCGACCAGGCATAGTGTGACTCGCCACGCACTACCACCAATTCGCGGTCAGAGACTTCAATCCGTCCCTTATCGCAGAGCAGCTCAAATTGCGAGCCAGGCATTGTCACTTTGACGCTGTGGTAGATCGCGCGCACGCCGTTGGCATAGTGAATGTAGGCGGTGGCCGCGGGGTCGGTGGCGGGGTCGTGGCCACCGTCACTCTTGTATTTGGTAAAGTGATCAAAGCCCTCCTCCAATTCTGCAAAGACCCACTGCGGTGCCGACTCAGCAAAGAAATTGAGCATATCGACCATGTGGGTGCCGTTGCGGAAGAGCATCGAACGGGGGCTGTACATATTGACAGTGACGCTGCGCAGTGGGCCTAGCTCACCGCTGCGGATCAATTCTCGAGCGGCATGGAAGAGTGGTGACCAGCGTCGCGTATGCTCAATCGACAGCAGCACATGGTGCGCTTCGGCCGCGGCAATCATACGATCGGCGTCGGCCAGCGTCGTCGAGATCGGCTTTTCACAGAGGATGGCGCGTACACTCGATTGTGCCGCCGCGGCCACGGTAATGTCGGCGTGCAGATGATCGGGCGTGACGACACTGACGAGATCCGGCTGCTCGGCTTCGAGCATCGCTTTGTAGTCTGTGTAACAGTTAACAGTGGGCCAAACATCGCCCCACTCGCGCTGAAAATCTTCCAGCGCTTGGGGGCGAATATCACAGACGCCGACCACTTCGGTCTGTGGGTGTTGGTGATAGGCGGCGGCGTGCGAACGGGGCGCGCCACCATAAAGGGGTACACCGCTAGGCTCCGTGGGTCGGCGAGCACCGATCCCAGTTAGGCCGATGATGACAGCTTTATAGGCAGGTTTGGTATTCATGATAGGTTCATCTTTTCTAGGCAATCTCTATCCGACGCCCTGTACGGCTCGATTCATAGGCGGCATCGACAATACGGGCAATCTGGAGGGCGTCGGCACCACCGGCCATTGGTTCGCCGTCTCCTTGGGCGGACTCGATAAAGCGGCGGATGAAGCCTTCCCCGGCAACGCCACCGTAGGCGGGTGAGGTCGCCAGTACATACTCATTGGTCTGCCATGGCGCGCTGCTGTGCTTGGAGTGGGTGCTTTCGAGGGACAACTTGGTCGGCCCACCGGGAGCATTCCAGTAGAGACGGCCGTCGCGCCCGTTGAAGCCGGCGTAGGTATCGTAGCCACTGCTGTTGTGGTAGCCGCTGCCACTGAGCGCCAGGGTATAACCGGCGTGGAACGAGCCAACTGCGCCCGATGCAAAGCGTAACGAGAGCATCGCCACATCTTCCACGTCGATTGCCTCGCCGCTGCGCGTCGCCACCTCCGCCATGACCGAGATCACTCGGTCACCGCTGATATAGTGCATCATATCGATGTAATGACAACCGAGCCACGACAGAATCCCGCCGCCCGACTTGGCGTTGTCAAAAAGCCAATGCTCAGGTTTGCGAAATTTCACTTGGGTCGTCAGCAGCCGAAATTCGACGCTCATCAATTCGCCGATGGCACCCTGCTGCACCAGCCGCCGCGCCTCTTGCACGACGGGGTTGTTGCGATTCTGGTAGCAGACGCCCAGCTTCAAGCCTTGTGCTTTAGCCACGTCGATCACGGTTTGGGTGTCAGCAGCGGTGCGCCCAATGGGTTTCTCCGCCATCAGGTGCTTGCCCGCTTCCAGCGTCCGAATGAAAATATCAGGGCCGAGATCGTTGCGGATGGCGGCAATGGCAAAGAAGATCTCCTGATTGGCGAGGAGTTCATCGAGGTTCGTGTACGTTCCGGCCACTTTTGCGCCTTGCGCTTGGACCGCGGCGTCGAGTGCAGCCTGGTTTTCATCCCATAGATAGATCGATTCCACCTCTGGCAATGCTTGCAAGGTGCGCATGTGCGCCAGCGAGTGGGGATGTTCAATGCCGAGCAGTGCGGCATGGAGTTTGGTCATGGTCTTCTTTTCCTATGTTACACGTGAAACACGTATAGCGAACGATTTTCCAGCGGCAAGGTAATGCGCTCGTTGCGACGGTGGCTTTCGGCGAGCGCCAGGCAGACCTCAGTCAGGTGATGGGTGATTTCAATATTGCCCAGCGTGGGTCGTCCTTCTTCATAGGCGGCGACCAGATCTTCGAGACAAAATTGGGTGGTGCTGTGGACTTCCGGCTGCGGCACATCGACATCCTGCATAATGCGCCCCTTGGCATCTTGCGTCTGTCGCAAGGTCACCCGGCTGCCATTCTCCATCACACGCACGCTGCCCCGACTGCCCAGCACCTCAAATTCCCAACCACCAGCAGGGACACTGGTCGCTTCCACTCCATTGGCAAACCGGGCCTGAAAGATGCCGTTGGGATCTTTGTCGAGCCGGTTATTTTCGATGGCGAGGTCGCGCGGGAAAAGTTCACCGCGAATGCTCTCGACTTTGGGATCGCCAAGCAGAAAGCTCAGCGAGTCAAGCGAGTGGATGTGGCCGTGCAACAGATTGGTAGCCGCATAATGGACAGCGGCTTTGGGTTCGCCAATTTCGCCATTGGCAATCAGATCCTTGGCGAGATGAAAGCCTTTGTTAAAGCGGCGCAGGACACCGGTATTAAACGGTGTGTTGTTGGCTTGCACCGCCTGCAAGACACGATCGGCCTCTTCCATCGAACAGGCAATCGCCTTTTCACAGAAGATCATCGGCGCGCCCAATTCGGCGACGCGGCTGGCCATCTCGGCATGCAGCACCCCCTTAGTGCAGATCGCCACCAGATCGGGCTGCTCTTGGCGGATCATCGCTTCATAATCGTCATAGAGATTGTCGACACCCCAGCGCTCGGCAAAGGCGGTGCGCTTAGCGGGGTCGATATCGGCACCAGTGACGACCTCCAGCCGGTCACTGACCTTAGACGCGGCTGCAATCGAATAGGCAGGTGAGCCGGCCGGCAACTCATCATCAATTGTGCTGCCCATACGGCCAAGGCCAATAATGGCGACGCGGTAGGTTGGTTTGGTCATGAATCTTTTCTCCATCAATTATTTAAATTGCCTCAACCGGCCCTCATACTTTGGCCAGCTTATAGACTAATCATTTAAAAGTCATCCATCGTAGCGTTACTTTTACACGAAAGAGGCACTATGCCTTTTAAGGATTTTATCTATTAATTTCCGTTCGCGACTACAACGGCAGCGTCTCCACTGCGCCTGCCACCCCATACACCTGATTCACATCGACCAGATGATGTCCATCGTGATCCACCCATACGCCACATTCACCGCCGTCGGGGCTGTGCGCCATTGCGTCCACCACGCGACCGTCCATGCACAAAACGGGGAAGTCAAAGGCGGCTACTTGCTGCGCGTGCCCTTCAATATAGTGGCCCACCAGCGAACGCCGAAAGCGATCCATGGTTGTGTTGGGGAAGCTGCCGTGGATGATCTGGCCATTGAAAAATAGCACATCTCCGGGTGCCATGATCATGGGGATTGGTCGCATATCCGGCGGCAGCGGCACAGCAATCGTTGTGAAGCTCTCCTCTGCGTCAGCTTCAACCGGACAAATCAGCGGTAGATTCTGCGTGTTGGGAACCAGTTGTAGACAGCCGTTGGCCTCGTCAATTGGATCGAGTGCCATCCACGCCGCGATGCTTGTCCCCGGGCGAGCACGCAGATAATATTGATCCTGATGCAACGCCTGCCCACGTGCCCCCGGTGGCTTGAAATAGAGCATGGTCTGGATCGCGTACGGCTCGCGCGCCAACATGGCGACCATACACTGCCGAATGCGCTCATCCAGCAACCATTGACGGCTCACTGCATCCCAGTGGTGCATGTTGAACATACGAGGATAGCGTTTGAGCGGGTCCTGTGTGCCATCATCCCACTGATTGACGAGATCACCGGCGTAGTGATCAGCCTCACGCAGGGTCATGTAGTGTTTGCGATAAAAGGTAGCCTCTGTCGGTGAAAAGAGTAGACGGGCAAGCGCATAGCCATTTTGTTTGAACTGGTCGCCCAGCTCTGATAAATTCCTCATAACAACTCCATTGTCTCTCAGGAGCACAAAATTTGGCGGAGACCCCGATCTCAGACACTCTTGCCTTTTACCATCAAAGGCTACGCCGCAAACTTCGGCTGGCGCGGCGTGGTATTGCTTTGGAGCCGTAGCGAACGATCTTTCAGCGGCAACTCGACGCGCGCCCCGCCCTGTTGATAGGATTCAATGAAGCCGAAGATCAATTCCATGGTGGTTAGCGCCTTGCGCACACCACCGCGCGGCGCTTCGCCCGTGTCCAACGAATGGACGAGATCTTCGATGAGGCGCAGGGTCGAACTGGCCGGCGGGATCGCGTCAAAGGGTTGGATCTGTAATTCGGTGCGGCGGCCAGTATCACCAATCGGCACCCGCTGGCGCAGCAGCCATTCGCCGCCATCGTTCATTGCCGTGAGGGTGCCCTGATCGCCAATCACCTCGACTTCGAGTCCACGGGAAGCGAGCAGCGTGTACGCGGTTACGCCATTCTCAAAGCCAATCAGCCCTTCGCCGAGGGGATCAATCGAGAGAATGCCATCGTTGATCGCGCCGGCGACATTGGGCAGGTTGGCCTGCACCCAAGTGGGCGCGCTGTCACTGTTGAGACGTAAGACGAGATCAAAGGTGTGGCTGGCCGTGTTAAAGAGCGTGCCATTGCCAAAGAGAATGATGCTTTTGAGCTTACCCACCGCACCTTTGTCGAGTGCCTCTTTCATATAATCATAGTAGACCGACCAACGGCGGTTGGTGCCGAGGTTTAGGGCCACGCCATTGCGTTCAACCGCCTCAACCATCGCATCGGCCTCGGCCAACGAAGCGGCCATTGCCTTTTCGGCGTAGATCGCTTTGATGCCATGGTCGGCAGCATAGATCACGATCCCGGCGCGCGGCTCCGGCTGGGTGGCCACGCTAACAATGTCCAAGTTCTCCTTGGCGATCATCTCTTTATAGTCAGTGTACTGCCGCTCTTTGGGAATGTCATAGCGCTTGCCAAATTCTTCCATGACATCGGTGCGAAAGTCGGCACAGGCGACGAGATCGGTGCGGTCACAGGCGTAAAAGCCGGCAGCGTGCGAATAAGGTGGGACATGGCGGGGGGAGTCGACTACTTCGTTGTCAATAAAGCCGCCCATTCGACTACAGCCAATGACGGCGGCACGATAAGTTTTCATAAAATTTTGGTTTCCTTTTCAAAAGCACCAATGAATTGGGCTTCTATACTGCGGTTGAAATGGGAAACGGAGTTTCTACCCCAGCAAAACTCCGGTTCCCATTCAGAGCTGAGTATAACATCGAAAAGCCGCCTCAGCGGCTGGAAGTCAAGCGGTTGAAACCGCTTATTGCTGTCAGCGGTGGGTTTTAACCCTACTGCTAATCAATCCAACGTCATGCGCGGGTCCAGCGCATCGCGCAGACCATCACCGATAAAATTAATCGCGAGCACACAGAGGCTGATCATCAGCCCGGGCGGCAGCCAGAGCCAGGGAAAGGATTCGATGATCTGGATCGACTGCGCTTCGTTTAACATGTTGCCCCAACTGGGGGTCGGCACTTGCACGCCCAATCCCAGAAAGCTGAGCCCAGCTTCGGTGAGGATTGCACCAGCGATGCCAAAGCTGCCGGCGACAGTGACGGGGGCGATGATGCTCGGCAAAATATGGCGGCGTAAGATCCGATTGCGTGGTACCCCGAGCGCGGCGGCGGCCAGCACAAAATCCATTTCGCGCACCGAGAGGATCTGCCCACGCACGAGGCGCGCCACGCCGGTCCAGCCGATCAGCCCAATCGCGATCATCGCGTTGCGCAACCCCGGCCCCACAATGGCGACGATGCTGATCAGAATTACGATCACCGGGAAAGCCATAAAGGTATCGGTAACCCGCATGATCACGGCGTCGACATTGCCACCATAGTAGCCAGCGAGACTGCCCAAGAAGGTGCCAATCGACATAAAGATCACGACGGCGGTCAGCCCCACGGCAATCGAGACGCGCCCGCCATAAAGCACACGACTCAGCACATCGCGGCCAATGAGATCGGTACCCAGCGGGTGGGCGAGGCTGGGCGGTTGGCGCACGGCACGCAGATCGGTCTTTTCCGGCGGGCTTGGGGCAATAAAGGGGGCTAGTGGAAAGACGAGCAGTGTCACGAGCACCATAAAGATCAGACTGATCACAGCGAGCCTGTGACGTAAAAAGCGCCGCCAAGCCTGCTGTCCAGGGGATTGGATCTCCGTGCGCCGGACGGTTAACAGAGGCGAATCCGTTGTGGGATCCGTTGTGGAAGTTGCAACAGCCATAGTACCTACTCGTATCTCACGCGCGGGTCAACCAGCGCATAGGTCAGATCGGTGAGCAGATTGCTCACCACGATCACAACGGCTGAAATTAGCACCATGCTCATAATGAGGGGATAGTCGCGCGTGCTGACCCCATCCATATATAAGGTGCCCATGCCTGGCCAGTTAAAGATCGTCTCAATGATAATCGCGCCGCCAAAGAGGCTCGGCAGCCGCAGGCCAATAATCGTGATCACCGGCAGGAGTGCGTTGCGTAGCGCATGGCGCGTCGTCATCATCAACGCCGAAAGCCCTTTGCTGCGCGCGGTGATCATGTAATCCTGTCGGATCACTTCGAGCATACTGGTGCGCGTGTAACGCATGATCGCCGCCGTACTCTCGATGCCCAGCACAAGAGCCGGCAATGCCATGTGATGAAGGCGGTCGAGCAGTGTACCCAGTGTGCTCAGCTCCGCGCCAGGTGTGTCATAGCCACCGGTGGGAAACCAACCCAGCCGCACGGCAAAGATGTAGATCATGACAATCGCGGCAAAGAAGCCCGGAATTGAGATTCCGGTGAAGACAAACCCGGTCATGAAATAATCGAGCACCGAGTATTGGCGCAACGCCGAGAGTACCCCCAAGGGAATCCCCACCACAATCGAGATGAGCGCGGCAGCCAACATCAGTTGTAAGGTGGCCGGCAGGCGGCGCGCAATATCTTCAGAGACGGGGACGCCGCTGCGGATGCGCAGCCCCATGTTGCCCTGAAAGAGACCACCCATCCAGCGCAGATAGCGCACCGGAGCTGGTTGATCCAAACCATAGCGGGCACGCAAGGCCTCGACATCAATGTCGGCTACCCCGCCCTGCTGTTCCAACAGCATGGCCGAAACGGCGTCGCCAGGAGCCAATTCGGTAAAGGTAAAGGTGATGATCGTAATCCCCAACAAGACGGGCAAGGTCTGGAGAATACGGCGGAAGATGTATTGATTCATAGTTTATGACAAGATGACAGGATGCAGGGGTGACAAGATGAAGAGGTGTTGTGGGGAAATACGACCCACATCGCTCACGCTGTCATCTTGTCATCTTGTCATCCCTTCATCCCCTCTGCTTTACTGGGCCAGATACCACGTTTCTGGGTGACGTTCCGGCCAGACGATATTCGACCACTGGCGGAACTGATAGTTACAGACATTCTTGCTGATGGCATGACGGCGATCCTGCTGGAAGAGGGTCATGTGCAGCACTTCATCATTGGTGATCTTGCTGATCTCATACCAGAGCTGCTGACGAGCAGCCGGATCGGGCTCGATCATCGCCTGCTGCACCTTGGCATCGACCTCTTCGTTGCAGTAAGACGACACATTCAAGCCGGCCGGTGGCACGTTGGCGCAGGAGTAGCGGGCATATTCAAAGGGCACCGAAATACCACAGCAACCATAGGCCAATTCATAGGTCGGATCTTCATAGACCTGAGCGGCCCAAGCCGGTGCATCCATGTGCGCCACGTCAACCTTCAGCCCCACGTCCGCCCAATATTGCTGCATGGCGGCAACAATGTTGCGATCAAGTTCGGTCTGGTAGTAGGTGGCAAAGTGCACCGTCTGATCAAAGTCCCAACCAGCTTCCTCTAACAACTGACGGGCCATATCGGGATCATAGTTGTAATCGTTGATATCGGGGCTGATCCAGGTATGGTTCGGGTCGACGTTGTCGTAGTCATAGGGCAACGCCTGCCCGGGACCATAGATTCCTTCGGTGATTGCTTCGCGGTCGATGGCGTACATCATCGCTTGGAGGACGCGCTTGTCGGGGAATTTGGTGTGATTGGGCCAGATGGCCATGGCCCCAGGCAGCGGGGCACCAACAACGGTCAAGCTATCGATCCCTTCTACGCGCTCGCGATCCAGACCGTTGACCGTATTGCCGACCTGGATTTCACCGGCTTCCAGCCCAGGCATCCACGAGGCCACCGAGGTGAGGCCAATGCGGAAGATCAGCTGATCGAGGTGTGGTCGCCCTTTATAGTAATCATCAAAGGCGTCTAGAATATAATATTGATCCGGTTCAAATTCACCCATCTTAAAAGGCCCCGAGCCAACTACTTTTTCGCGAGCATAGGGCGAGGTTTGCATATCAGCAAAGGGAATGCTTTCCCAGATGTGCTTGGCCTGAAGGTTCATACCACCCATGCCATAGAGGAAATCCGCACGGGGCGATTTGAGCGTGATCACCACCTGAAAGTCAGAGGGGGTCGCAACACCAGAAATTTCATCGGCCTCGCCGGCGGAAAATTCATCGTAGCCGACAATCGCATCAAGCGGTAGCACCGAGCGGACCGTTGCGCCCGAATCCGGGTTGGCAAAAATTTCAATCGTATATTTGACATCGGCCGCGGTGAGTTGTTCGCCATCGTGCCAGAGCACGTCGTCGCGCAGGTTGTAGGTGTAGGTCAGCCCATCATCGGAGACTGCCCAATCGGTGGCGACATCCGGCTCGATCGTTTCGGCATCATCGATGCTAAGATCGGTCAGTTGGCTAAAGATGAATGATTCATTCGTACTGCCGCGTGAGAGCCAATTACGGCCGACCATGGCGTCGTCGGCAATTGCCAATGTAATGGTGCCACCTTCCACCGGGTCTCCTTCACAGAGATTGATGTAAGGACTATTATCGGCACTCATTGCCGTGCGCGTATCCTCTGCGGTGGTAACATCGGCGGCCGCTTCTTCCGCAGCCGGTGCTTCGGTGGCACTGTCACCGGCGGGAACGGCAGCCGGTGCACAAGCGACCAGCAACAGCCCCAATCCCAGTACGGCCATGAGTTTAATCAATCGTGACTTTGCGAACATACTTGCTCCTTCTGTTTTGCCTACAGATTATGAAACCATTTTGGTAATTGCGATTACTCAACGATAGTCATCGGGATTAGAATGATCCGCCGAACCGGTTGGTTGCCAGCCGAGCAGCGCTTTGGCATGGCTCGTATCGCGCCAGCGATATTTGTTCTCCGAGATGGCATCAAAGATATCGAATTTGAGCGACATAGGGGCGGCGAGACATTTGTCGATCATCTGGATCAGATCCTCGTGGGCCAGAAAGCCGGGAAAGTGACGCAACAGTTTGGGCTGATTGGTATCCAGCGTTGCGCCAATCCGAATACAGAGCACCGACATGCCGTAATAGTCGGCAAACCAGCGACCGGTTGCTTCGCCAAAGAGTTTGCCAATTGAGTAGGGGGCATCGGGGCGGGGCAGGTCATGATGGGTGATCATGGGCCAGCTATCGCCCACTTCGTCATACTTACCGGCGGCAAGCTTGCCATAGGGCAAAGTGTCATCGTACTCATAGCCACACATCGTGCCGCCAGTGCTGCCAAAGACGATTCGTTTGACCCCTGCCTCTTGCGCTGCGCGAAAGACATTAACGGTGCCCGCAATGGTGGTCGATAGGATCTTCTCCCAATTCATCAGATCTTTGGTCTCGGCGGAGAGATGAAGCACCATATCCATGCCTTGAAAAGCGGGTTTAATCGCATCGAAATCATTGATATCGGCTTGCGTACAGGGGATGCCTGGAACAAAGCTGCGGTTGAGCGCGCTAAAGGCATACTTGTCCCCCAACGCCTTGATGGTCATACCGCCGATTAAGCCACTGGCACCGGTGACGAGGACTTTGGGGTTGGCTGGCAGAGCAGTTGATAGATCCGACATATTGCCTCCTGTTCACCTTCTGGATTCAAGACATTGCTATTTGATTTCGTAGGGACATGGTATACCATGTCCCTACGAAATCAAATAGATCTACTCCTGTACAAACCACGACTCTGGCAAATGGGGGTACCATTCACCCGAGATCGACTGCGTCGGCACATTGCGCAGGCGATTGTTCACGATGGCCAGTTGACCAAAGCGCGGATCATCGACGATCAGGCCAATCGACCAGAGATTATTCATTTGAATCTCGAAGACCTCTTGCATCATTTCGTTGCGTTTGGCCTCGTCGGGTTCACTCAGAATCGCTTCGCGGATCTCGCGCAGCTTCTTGACATCATCCGGTGGTTCGACACCCTGTTCGCCATTGGTATCCAACCAGAGCGCCCAATCGGGTGCCCACTGCCAGCCGCTCAGGGCAAAGGTGTTGGAGTTGAGCGTTGGGTGGACGGGGCCACCGCCAAAGTGTGCACCACGGGCAGATAGGTCATGTTCACCGGCATTGTGGCGCGAAGTCCACAGTTCACCGGCTTCTGGGCGGACGGTGGCATTGATGCCAACTTTGTCCCAGTAGCCACGCACCAATTCCATCACTTCGGCAGTTTCCGGGGGCCAAGCCGTGGTGGCAGAGATGTTAAGCACCAACGCTTCACCATTCGGTGCCAAGCGATAGCCATCGCTACCCCGCTCAGTCATGCCAATCTCGTCGAGCATTTTATTGGCCAAATCGGGGTCAAATTGGGCAAAGGTCTGGAAGAGTTCGGACTCGCCATGATAGGGTTCGCCACGGGCCGGAGCGACCTGCGATGCAAAGACACCACCTTTGTAGATCAGGGCCAGAATCTCAGCGCGGTTAATCGCCACAGAGAGCGCTCGGCGGAAATCGACATTGTTGTAGAGGTCATGTTTTGTCGCGTCTTCCGTCGTGTAGTTAAACATGATATTGGCAAAGGAGTTGGGCATCCAATTGGCATAGGAGAAGCGATAACCGCCACTCTCCTTGTTATCGCTCAACACCGGCAGGTTGGCCGTGCCGCCTAACGAAGAGATGCGTACAAAGTCAAAGTCGCCGGCAATGGTCTTGAGCAGCGTGGCTTCGGCATCGGCGACGCGGACTGTGCGCAATTCGTCAATATACGGCAACTGGTTGCCTGCTGTGTCAACCTTCCAGTAGTAGGGGTTGCGGTGGTAAGTCTGAATCTGCTCGGGTGGCCACGCATCGGGAATCCACGGCGAGATAGAAGGCTTATCGGGATTGTCAAAGTCGGCCATTTGCTTAAAGTAATCGACCCACGTATCGAAACCGCCGGCGGCCATGCCGGCTTCGATCTCGGTCATGTCCCCATAATCAGGATGGAATTGGGAGAGGTAATGTTTCGGACGGCTGACGAGGTCGGTGCGCGGGAACCCCCAACTGCCCAGGTATGTTGTAAAGAGGGCATAGGGTTCGGCGAAGGCAAAGGTGATCGTATAATCATCGACTTTGGTGAACTCCGCTAGTTCGCCACCGCGGGTCAACAGCGAAGGTTTGGCGGGCGATAATTCATCATTGAGGATCGTCGCTTCCCACCAGAAGAGAATATCTTCGGCGGTGAAAGGCTCGCCATCGCTCCACTTGATGCCTTCGCGCAGATGCAGCGTTAGCGATGTATAGTCGTCATTCCACGCCCAGGATTGGGCGACGCTCGGCACGATTTCCGCCTGAGGATTGTGCACGGTCAGCGATTCGTAGTTGAAGTAGCCAGCCTCGGCAGAGCGGATCGTATTTTGGCCGGTGATGTTCATGCGCAAGGAATCGCCATAGGTGCCGATGCCTTCTTCCGGCTGCTCGACAATTGGTTCAACGGGCAGGCGTTCGGCCACGGCTGGTAATGTGCCAGCCGCCACTTGTTCCGCCAACATGGGTGATTCTTGATAGTCGCCCAATGTGCTACCGGTTGCGGCTTCGTAATCGGCAGGTGAATTGTAGGTGATCTGCTGCACTTCACGTTCGCCAGCGTCTGCCGGTGGGCTGGCGAGCAAGCCCTCAGCAGCACTTGCGGTAGAGCTCTCTGCGGCCGCATCTTCATCCGGCGCGGCGGTTGCAGCCGCGTCACCCGCAGGGGCAGCTTCTTCGGCTGGTGCAGCCGGCGCGCCACCGCCGCAGGCAGCTAACAACATTGACAGCACTAATAGGAGTGAGAGTAAGGTAGAAATCCCTTTGGTTTTCACGGACAAAGCTCCTTTTTATAAACCAACAGCGGATAGATAGCAAGGGGTATACTTTACGTATGCGGAATACTCATCGAGTGGGTTGTCGTCATCCTCTTACATAGCTACCTCCTTCTATGATAGACGCTTATAGACTAATCATTTAAAAGTCATACCTTTCGGGATTGCTTTTACACGAGAGAAGCTGTATGACTTTTAAGGATTTTTCTATTAGGTGTATGGACCTTTTGATGAATTAGCCACAGCAGAATTTATTCACCCCGGATGCAGCCATCACGATGATATAAGGGGTACGCTACGCCGTTGTACCCCGCGCAGTTGAAGCTCATCAGCAAAGTGACAGCGGGCGAAGTGGGATGGCTCGTCAGCGGCAGAGATATCCAAGAGCGGTGGCTCTTCGGTTCGACAGATCGGCTGCACATAAGGGCAGCGCGGATGAAAGCTACAACCGGCAGGAACGTGCGCCGGATCGGCGACATCCCCTTCCAACAGAATTCGTTCACGCCTGCGGCCAGCACCATCCGTTTCAATCACCGGCACAGCAGAGAGCAATGCCTCGGTATAGGGGTGTCGCGGTCGTGCAAAGAGCGTCGCCGTCTCACCAACTTCGACAATTTGACCTACATACATCACCGCCACACGATCGCTAATATATTCAACCACGGCTAAATTGTGCGTGATGAAGAGATAGGTTAAGCCCTTGTCCGCCTGCAACTCTTTGAGAAGACTCAGAATTTGGGCCTGCACTGAGACATCGAGCGCCGAGACCGGTTCATCGGCTACAATAAATTGGGGGTTTAATGCCAAGGCACGCGCGATTGCGATCCGTTGGCGTTGTCCGCCACTAAAGGCATGGGGGTAACGATACATATAATCGGGATCAAGGCGTACGCTGGTGAGCAAGGCGGCCACCTGTTCTTCTAAGGCACGCCGGCTCTTGACTAAATTTCGAGTCACGAAGGGTTCGCTAATGCTCTCCTGCACGGTCATGCGTGGATTGAGCGATGAGTAGGGATCTTGAAAGATCATTCCCATGAACCGTTGCTCGTAGCGCAACCGTTTCCGTTCCAACGCCGTGAAGTCCATGACTTCATCCCCTGCATCCTTGTGAAACAGCACCTGCCCTGCCGTCGGCTCCACCGCGCGCACAACACAACGACCGGTCGTTGTCTTACCGCAGCCACTTTCACCAACCAATGCCAGCGTTTCACCACGGGCCACACTAAAGCTGACGTCGTTGACCGCCTTGACCTGACCAACCGTACGGCGCAGGAAACCACGGACAATGGGATAGTACTTTTTGAGATTTCTTACTTCAATCACTGGAACATTGTTTGGCATAAGATCGATTCATTCTCAGTAGACCGCAACGCGCTCTGGCTTCGACATGCTCAGCCGCCGAGCGTTGCGATCTACTGATTCCATATTTTTCGTAGGTGCCCGATCGTTCGTGCCCACGAAAGATATAAGGTTTATATATACAAATGGCAACGCACTTTGTGTCCCGGGCTTACCTCTACCTGTGGTGGATAGCTAACATCACAGATACCAGCCATAAAATCGGGGCAGCGGGTATGAAAATGGCAACCTTGTGGTCGATCATAGGGGCTGGGGACCGAGCCGTCGATCGGATCGATCACTTGCGTCTTGCCTTCGCCCAGCTCAGGCACGGAACGCAAAAGTCCGATCGTATAGGGGTGTTTGGGGTTGCTGAAAAGCTCCTTGGCCGACGCGCTTTCCACATCGCGACCCAAGTACATGATCATAACGCGGTCACAGAGTTCCGAGATGACTGCAAGGTCATGCGTGATCACCATGAGCGCCATACCCAATTCCCGCTGTAACTCTTTCATCAATTCGAGGACCTGCGCTTGGATGGTCACATCGACCGCGGTCGTTGGCTCATCAGCGATCAGTAAGCTGGGATGGCAGGAGAGCGCCATGGCAATCATGGCCCGCTGGCGCATGCCACCACTAAGCGCAAAGGGATAGGCGTCGATCGTCTGCTCTGGCTTGGGCATACCAACGCGGCGCAGGATCTCAATCGTTCGCTCCCGGGCCTCACGCTCACTACATTGTTGATGCAGCCGGATCACCTCGCTGATCTGATTGCCGATGGTGTAGACCATGCTAAAGGCCGACATTGGCTCCTGAAAGACCATCGAGATCACTTCCCCGCGGATTTTGCGGATTGCGCTGCCCTTCCAATCCAGCGTGACCAAATCGGTGATCGTGCCATTCTGATGGAGCAGGATCTCGCCGTCGACAATCTTGCCGTGCTCGGGCACAATGCGCAGGATCGACTGGGCGGTGACACTTTTACCACAGCCACTTTCGCCCGCCACACCCAACGCTTCGCCAGGACGAATCGAAAAGCTGACGCCATCAACGGCGGCCAAAATCCCCTCACGCGAGAAGAAGTGCGTCGATAAATTATTTACCTCTAGCAGTAGATCGTCTTTCATCAAAATCCTTTGGCTGGCGCCGTGAGAGAGCAACAGGTATAGCCTTTACCCATCTACTTATTTCCCCCTCTACTTGTTTCCCTGTTTCCCTATCTACCGCTTTACTCCCTTAAATCGCGGCATAGGGATCGGCAGCATCGCGCAGCCCATCGCCTACAAAGTTAAAACAGAGAATTGTGATCACAATGAAAAGACCGGGGATGAGCAACCACGGTGCATCGGCCATCACCCGAATATGTTGGGCATCCTGTAACAATACGCCCCAACTGATCGCTGGTGGCTGTAACCCAAGACCAATAAAACTCAGTGCGGTTTCGCCCAAAATCATGTCCGGTACGCTGAGCGTGAGCGAGGCAATGATATGGCTGGTGAAGGAAGGCAACATATGCTTAAAGATAATCCGCCGTTCATTCGACCCATTGAGCGCTGCCGCCATAATATACTCTTCTTCGCGCAGCGCCATGAATTTCCCACGGACCACCCGGGCCAGTCCAGTCCAGCCAACCAGTGAAAGGATCACAACAATCCCAAAGTAAACCTGCACAATAGACCAGTTGGCTGGCAACGCTACACTGAGCGCCATCCAGAGAGGCAATGTTGGCACCGAGCGAATAAACTCGATCAGACGTTGGATCGCCACATCGACCACGCCGCCAAAATAGCCAGAGATTCCGCCAATGGTCACGCCGATCAAAAAGCTGATTGCAATGCCCAAGAGCCCGACCGAAAGGGAGATACGTCCACCGTGGATGATACGCGAGAGCAGATCATTACCCTTTTCATCGCTTCCAAAGAGAAAGAAGGTACCCTCCTGTGTACCAAAGAGATGGCGATTGTTAGGGAAGAGTCCCCAAAGTTTGTACGGGTCGCCCTCCACAAAGAAATATAGGGGATATTTTTTCGTGGTATCTATCTCATAGGTGGTGCGAAAGGTGGCCATATCCATTTTGGAGGTATAGCCATAGACAAAGGGTCGCCATTGAAACTGCCCATCCTCGCTAAAGTGGATACGCTGCGGCGGTGCCAATGTCAACGTCACATCGTAGTGGCTGGGATCATAGGGGGCGACAAACTCGGCAAAGAGAATCACGAGATATAAAAGTGTGATAACAATGAGCGACAACACAGCGACGCGGTGGCTCATAAAGCGCCAACGGATTAACTGCCATTGCGTGGCACGTGCCAGTTTATTAGATTCCACACGCTGGACGGGTGGGGCAACAATGGCCCCTTCAGCTACAGTCATGGAGCATCCTTCTCTTTATCTCTTATCTTGCGCCGCTTATATTGCGCCGCGAATCCGTGGATCGAGCCAGGCCAGGATAATGTCCGAAATGAGCGTACCAATGACGGTCAACAGGCTGAGAATCAGGACAATGCTGCCGGCAAGGAACATATCCTGGCTCAGCAGCGCACCGACAAAGAGCGGCGCAATTGTTGGCAGCCCCAGTACCAGCGAGGCCAACAGTTCGCCATTGACCAATTGCGGTAGTGTCCAACCGATGGTGCTGGCAATTGGGTTCATGGCAATCCGAAAGGGATATTTGTAGAGCACCTTATTTTCCGGCAAGCCTTTGGAACGGGCGACCATGACATAGGGCTTGCCCAATTCATCGAGCAAGTTGGCACGCATAATGCGGATCAAGCCCGCGGTGCCTGCGGTGCCAACAATCAGCGCCGGCAACCAGATGTGCTGGAGCATGTCAATAAACTTGGCCAAATTCCAGGGGGCCATCTGATACTCATCGGAAAAGAGACCGACGGCCACATTCCCAGTCCAGGTAAAGTAGAGCCAAAGAATAATCAACGCCAGCAAAAAATTGGGGATTGCCAGCCCCAGAAAGCCAATCAAGGTAAAGAGATAATCACCCGGTGAGTATTTATGGGTGGCAGAATAGAGGCCAATGGGAATGGCTAAGGCATAAGCCAGGAGAAAGGAAAGCAGTGAAATTGCCAGGCTCCAAGGGAGCCGATCTGCGATTAATTTACTGACTGGCTGATTCCACTCTAACGAACGCCCCAAGTCCCCTTGCAAGATCCCTTCCATCCAATGTACATAGCGCACATACCAGGGTGCGTCGAGCCCATAACGTGCCCGCAAGGCGGCTATCTCGGCAGGGTCAACGGCCTGCTGCTGCGAAATTAAATTGTCCACATACGCATCCATATAGTCACCAGGTGGTGCTTCAATGATCATAAAGGAGATAAGCGACACAACCACCAGCGTAGGGATCATCAATAGAATACGACGCAGGATATAGGCTACCATAAGGCTTTTTCACCAGAAACAATCACATAGGATTTACACAGTTTGCTGACCGAGTAGATGGCTTTTGACCGGGAGCCCTTGGGGCGCGAAGTCAAGAGCTGCGCAAGTCCTACCATAGTTGGACGCAGGTTAAATATCAGCAGGAAGGGGGTTAAAGTGTAGACGCATGGCTAGCTGTGCACCTTCGACATCATGTTGCCGCAATGCCTCGATCACTTGGCGATGTTTACCGGCCATCAACCCTTCATCCGGGGGCATGTCGATCACCATCCGAGGGGCAAACTCGCGTAGTTGATCAAAAAATTGTTGAACGATCGAAGAGAACTGTAGCAAAATCGGATTGCGACTTGCCTTCATTAAAAGCAGATGAAACTCGCGATCTTCCCGCACGACGGGCAACCCTTCAGCCATGCGAAATGCAAACCGCGTGACGACCTCTTCCAATTCGCCAATTTCCACTTCCGTAATTGACTCAACGATCCATTCCATAGAGCCAACTTCCAAGGCGATCCGTGCCTGGTAGAGTTCGCGCAAAGTAATTGTGGATTGAATCGCAGCAAGATTAACCGAGAGGGCCATCGGTGAAGGCATCTGAAGCAGATAAACACCAGAGCCGGCGCGGCGCTCAACAATGCCTTCTTGCTCCAATTGTTCCAGTGCACCACGAATAACCTCGCGACTCACTTCTAACAATTCGCTAAATTTGCGTTCCGAAGGTAATCGTGCGCCAGAAGGTAAGTTGCTCTGATTGATGTAACGGACGATTACCTGATAAACGCGGTCGGCTAATGTATTGCGATCAATTGCTGAGAGTAAAAGTGTCTCCATGAGAAGCGGATACAGATAGTATTTTTGTAAAAACCGCCATACATAGCCTACGACTTACAAAGATGGATCCGGCGGATTCGGAGTCGGTTGTTACAGATTGCACAAACTGGTCTACTGAATAGACCAATTTTTCTCACTATAACATGGTCATAAATCATTGTCAAACGCGTTTTTTGTGCCCCTTTGGTATCTTCTCAATAAATCGCGGTAATCCGCAAGGGCCTGCCCCTACTTATTGAAAAGGTACCCCTTTGTCCAAAAAGGCATAAACGACAAAGCGAGCCCAGTCAGTAGACTGGGCTCGCTTTGTCGAGAATCCTTATAGATAAATCAAATGAATTGGCACAATGTAGGGGCGGCGCTTGCGGGCACCCGCAGGCCGCCCCTACGGAGGATTTATTTTCTTGGAATGGCCTTAAGGCCATTCCAAGAATTAACTGATGCACGAAGACACACGAAGACACACGAAGACACACGAAGACACACGAAGAAAAGACGATGCTTTGTCTCTCTTCGTGGATAGGTTAAATTTTGGATCAGTTTTAAGTAAAAGCGAGAAAATCTTTGAAAATCAGTTTACAGCAGTGGAGGCAGAGTGAGTGCCCACTGGGCGCGAAGCCAAAGCGGCTCCGGTTTCTAGCTACTTTCTCGCTTTTACTTCATTGAAAAAACAGAGCGGCAGCTAGTCGATCACATGGCGCAGACAGCTTTGCACGGCCAGGGCATCCCTCACCGCAACAAATGCCGTAATCCGATCCCCGACCTGAAGTTTGGTATCGCCATGTGGGATCATCATCTTGCCATTGCGGCGAATCGAGACAAGGATACATTCTTTGGGCAACTTAGGTGCAACTTCCAAAATACTCTTGTCAACCGCCTGATCACCACTTTTCAATTCGATTTCAACAAATTCGGTACTGTCCAGGTTTCGCAATTGCATGCGTTTGGTACGGTGCTGCAGTTCGGCGCGCCGCGTGATCGCCATGTTGTACGCCCGGATGATATCATCGCGCCGAATCCAGCCGACAAGCTGTGCCGGATCATCCTTGGCCACCACGGGGAGGCGACCGATACCTCGGGTACCCATGCGCGTTAACGCTTCACTGACACTCTCGTCTGGTGTGGCAGCCAATAAGCGACTGCGTGATGTGGCGAAGTCAGCAACAGGGGTACTCCGTGGCAATTCATCGGTAACGGCACGATCGAGATCACTTACCGTCACAATGCCCCAAAGATGACCGGCTTCATCTAACACGGGAAACCCGTGGCTGTGGGTTTCCGCAAAGAGATCGGAAAGCTCGACAAGAGTCATTGCAGTATGAACCGTATCCATCTTTGCAACCATCACCTCTTGGACGGTCAGACTCTCTAAGACATCAATATCGCGACCACTCTGTAATGAAATGCCTTTGAGGCGAAGCTTCAACGTATAGATCGAATCGCGGAAAAGCAGCTCTGCCAGCAGGGTTGCCAGCACAGTAGCCAGCATCAGCGGCAAAATAAGCTTATAGTCGTTGGACATCTCAAAGACGATGAGGATCGCAGTAATGGGGGCACGTGCCGCACCGGAAAAGACGGCGGCCATGCCAACAATCGCATACGCTCCTGGGTTCACCGCCATCGCGGGCCAGAGCATGTTGGCCACTGTACCAACCATACCGCCCAATACAGCACCCATAAAGAGGCTTGGCGCAAAGACGCCACCGGAGTTACCCGACCCCAATGTAAAGGTGGTGGCGATCATTTTGAGGATCAAGAGTGCCGCCATTAACCCCAACGAAAGGTTGAAATTTCCTGTGATGGCTTCGCCAATCGCATGTAACCCTGGGCCAAGAACGTTGCGCTCCGGCAGTAGCAGTGCCACTGCGCCAGTTAAGACCATGCCGATAGTCGTCTTGACCGGCAGGGGAACCTTCCAACCATCAAACAATTCTTCTGCATAATAGAGAAAACGGATAAAGATAACCGCAACTAACGCCGCGAGAATGCCCAAAACTGCATAGATTGGCAGTTCGCCAAGATGGGTCAGCGGGAAAGCGGGGACAGCAAACGCTGGTCGATCACCCATCAGCGTACGGCTGATCACTTCTGCCGTTACCGAGCTGATCACAACGGCCCCAAAGTAGCGTACTGTAAAACTGCCGAGAATGACCTCAAGGGCGAAGATCGTTCCGGCAATGGGGGCGTTGAAGGTAGCGGCAATCCCTGCGGCCGCGCCACAGGCGACCAACGTGCGCACCCGTTCTTCGGAAAAGCCAAAGATCTGGCCGAGCGTAGAACCGAGAGCGGAGCCAACCTGTACGATCGGGCCTTCGCGACCGGCGGAGCCACCAGTCCCAATTGTCAACGACGACGCGAGTACTTTGACAATAGCAACGCGGGGCCGAATCCGCCCGCCACGGATGGCGACCGCTTCCATCACCTCCGGCACCCCATGTCCTTTGGCTTCACTTGCCCACTTTGCAATCATTATACCGACCAGAAGACCAGCTAGCGCCATCAAGAGCAGACGCCCGATCGTAGGTCCCAAGATGCCTTCACCCCAAACCGTTATCAGGTTGATCTGTTCTAACATCCAAATAAAGGTAACAGCACCTAAACCAGTGCCCAATCCAATCACCAGCGCGCTGCTAATAATAATTACTTCTTCGGGCAGTGGCCAGCGCATCAGCAAACTGCCAAGCCAAGCACGCCACCGGTTGAGGGTCGGCACTGATTCTGGAGTAGTTTTTGTAACGATTGTTTGTTGTTGAGTCATGAGCACGCTATTCAATTTTAGTGATGCGAACGGAAATAAATTCATCTTCTGCAAGCGGAGCGACTGGAGCCACGAATAAGGTTCAAGGTGGATTTTAGTCGTTACCTTGACAGAGATGAAATAAGGGTTTTGTGGATATCACGGTGTTGTGACGCTTGGCAATGATCTCATTGGTACGAAGGGATTGATCGTTGACAATATTCAGGCAAATAACAAACGAACCTTGGTTCGGCGTTAGGGAAAGCGGCGACGCACCTGTTCTAATTCAATCGCGGTGGCCGTAAAGCGATAGAGCTTCGCAGGGCGATGATCCCCTTCGCGAATATTGCCGGTCTCTTCCAAAACATCGGTGGCGAGAATCTTGCGACGGAAATTCCGCTTGTCGAGCGGCTCATTGAGCACTGTCTCGTAGACCCTTTGTAACTCGGAGAGGGTAAATTCTTCCGGCAGCAATAAAAAGCCGAGGGCGGTCCATTCCAACTTCCAACGTAACCGCTGTAGCGCGTATTGTAAGATACGATCGTGGTCAAAGGCTAATTCAGGCTGTGCATACATGCTCCACCAGCGCGCATCGCCGGCATCACTGGCCCCACGGATCTGCTGTTTGGCCACCTGATCGACACTAAGCAAGGCAAAATAGGAGACGGTGATGACGCGCGTGCGCGGATCGCGATTCGGCTCCCCAAAGGTGTAGAGCTGCTCCAAATAGACGTTGGTGACATTGGTCTCCTCGGCCAATTCGCGCAGCGCTGCTTCTTCCAAATCTTCGTCGATTTCAACAAAGCCACCCGGCAGCGCCCACTTCTGCGCGTAGGGTGGATTGTTACGCTGGATCAGCAGCACCTTTAGATCATTCTCATAGAAAGTAAAAAGAATGATATCGACCGTCACCGCCGGGCGCGGGTACTCATAGGTGTATGGTTTGCTGTGTTGCTGGGTGCTAATATCGCTCAATATGTCAGTTCCGATTTAAGTAGATGGGTGAGGCAGGTAAATCGGTAGATCGGTAGATCGGTAGATCAGCAAGTTGAGGATGTGCAGCGATTTTCCCTGTTTACTTGTCTGCCGATTTACTGATTTACCGATCTACCCATCCCCCAATTTGCGAGCAATGGTTTCTTTGACAGCCGCGGCATCCGCCGGCAGGTAGATCGGTGGGTTGGCAAAGCGGCTTTCGACTTCATCTAGATTATCTTCATGATAGCCCACTTTGAAGCTAGTAAACTTCAACGCATGGGCCGTGCTAATGACGACGACCCGATCACTGCGTTGGATCTCGCCCCGCTGCACAAGTTTGAGCAAGGCACCAAGCGCCACCCCCGTGTGCGGACAGGTATACATCCCGGTGAGGTCAGCCATTGCGGCGGCGTTTGCCAATTCATCTTCGCTCACTTGCTCCACGATGCCGTTGCTGCCCTGAATTGCCTGTACTGCCTTCTCATAGCTCACCGGGTTCCCGATCTGGATCGCCGTGGCCAACGTCTTCTGTGCCGAAATCGTACTCTTCTCGGCAAAGTCACTGCTATAGCTGCGGTAGAAAGGGTTGGCTTTGTCCGCCTGTGCAGCCACCAAACGAGGCATCTTGTTGGTAACGCCTAGATCCATCAACAGCTTCAGCCCCTTGTAGAGCGCGCTGATGTTGCCCAGATTGCCGACGGGGATGATGATCCAATCGGGCACTTCCCAATCAAATTGACGCACAATCTCAATCGCAACCGTCTTCTGCCCCTCGACGCGGATACTGTTCATCGAGTTGGCCAGATAGATGCTCTGATCCTGCGTCACTTCCTTGACGACCTCCATACAGCCATCAAAGTCGGTGTCGAGCGCCAGCACGTGCGCCCCATTCGCCACCGGCTGTACCAACTGTGCCGTGCTCACCTTGCCCTGCGGCAGGAAGATAATCGCCGGAATCCCCGCCGCTGCGGCATAGGCAGCGAGCGCGGCACTTGTGTCGCCCGTGCTGGCACAGGCAACCGCCTGCACAGGACTGCCGTCGGCCATCATCTGTTTGACAACGCTGACGAGCACCGTCATGCCCAGATCTTTAAAGCTGCCGGTGTGGCTGTTGCCGCACATCTTCACCCAAAGGTCGGGCACGCCGATCTGCTTGCCAAAGCGTTCGGCCCAGAAGAGGTTCGAGTTACCTTCATACATGCTGACAACATTTTCGTCGCGCAGGTCGGGCATCACCCATTCGCGCATACCCCAGACACCGCTGCCATAGGGCCATTGCCCCGTACCGGCACGGCGCGAAAGCAACGCTTGCCACGTCGCCGCATCCTGCTGCTGCAGCGGTTTCAACTCGTGGTGCACTTCAAGCAGCCCGCCACAGGTCGGGCAGGTATACATCACACTGTAGACCGAATATTCACCTGGGCAGCCGCGAAAACAGCGGAAATAAGCCCGATAGGGCAACGTCATAGGGGGCGTTTGGATTGGGTCGAGGTACATGGTTCAGGTTCCGTTGGTCAGTTGTTGAAGATTATTTCTCGTTTCACACGCTCCGACGTGGAAGTTCTTTTTGGACGTTCGGCGTCCACCACGCCGCGGTCAAACGGACCTACGGCGTACACTACATTTCAACAAGTTGTCGTCTTGACACTATTATAGCCCAGGTGGGCAAAAAATGCAGAGACGTGACAGTGTTGTTGTACTTATGCTATACTTTGCATGAGTGGAATGATGGACAAAATCTCGATTGATGGAGAGTTGTAATCGATGCCCATACAAATGGTATGAAGATTATTCCAAAACAAAGGCAGTTATAAGCACTATGAAAACACAAACAATCCGTACAGCAGAGCACTCTAAAGTAGAGGCAAAGAGACTATTGCAGCAAATGGCCGAAACGTTCGACACGAATCAGTCACTGCAGCAGATGATCGGTCAGTTGCGCCGCTACGAACAGCAATACGGCCTCTCTACAGTTGGGTTTTATCCACAATTTATCGCCGGCACACTCAGTGACAGTAGTGACTTTATGCCGTGGGCGAGTTTGTATGAGACGTATGTGGAACTAACCCAACCCCATCTCATTGCACAATCTGCGGCATGAACGATATCACGCGGTATTTTGATCGCATCGATAGCCTGATTCACCATAGCATTTGCGTAGATGACAAAGTCACTTATCAACAATGGACACAGTCCGCCGGTGCGATTGAGGGCACATTATATTTTTATGATGGCTCAAGACTTGAGTTTACAGAGGTTGTTCGCCTAACTAGGCATAAGACCCACAAACAACGCTATCGTATCAATATGTGTTAGATGACCAGCAGCTATTCCGCTATGACAATACTCCTCACCATTTGCATTTATCTACATTCCCCCATCACAAACACGATGGGCGAGGCCAGATTGTCGAAACAAAAGAAGTATCATTGATAGAAGTGCTGGACGAGATTGAGCAAGTACTGAATCAATCACAGTGAAGAGATAACATGGATGCACCAAAAATCAACTACGATCGTGACGCCGACGTACTCTATGTTTCTTTTGGGCGTAGCGAACATGTGACTGGCATTGAACTGACCGACAACGTGTTACTTCGTCTGGACACCGGTAAAACAACCGGAGAGAGACCACGTGCGGTAGGGTTAACCTTCATCAGCTTCAGCCACCTAATGGCAGCCCACCGAGATCAACCGTTGACCATCCCCTTGATGAATTTGCGAAGGTTGCCGGAGGATCTTTGGCAGGCCGTGTTGGCTGTTGTAACAACAGCACCAGTGAGCGATTTTCTGGTGCTAAATTTTTCGTTTTCGCCGCAGATGGTGGAGTTGCCGGAGTTGGCGTAAAAACTACAACGGATTTAGGTGGCAACGGATCGTGTGCGTGGTGTTCACAGTTACGACTTATGCAATAACTTTCCCCCACAAGTCTGTAGTACCCGAAATTCCGGTATGCGGCAGATAAATCTGTTACTCCCCTCATCCGCTGTAGTGAAACCGCGCGATAAGAAATCGCACCTACAAAAATTCGATTATTTATCGGTGACGCGCTGCCTTCCCAATGGAAAAGGTCCCCGTCACATCACAACGCACCGAGAACCCTCCTCATTCACAATTCACAATTCACAATTGTCAATTCGCCATTGATTATTGACTTTCCTACCCCAGCCGCTTCTTAAACTCCTCATTCAGCGCCGGCAACACCTCATAGAGATCCCCCACAATGCCATAACTGGCCCGCCCAAAGATTGGTGCGTCTTTATCCTTATTAATCGCCACGATCACCTTGCTGCCACCCATGCCGGCCAGGTGCTGGATCGCGCCGCTGATGCCGGCGGCGATGTAGAGGTCGGGGCGCACCGTCTTACCGGTCTGGCCGACCTGGTGCTTGTAGGGAATGTAGCCGGCGTCGACAGCGGCGCGGCTGGCACCCATTGCCGCGCCCAACGTCTTGGCCAGATCGGCAACGAGGGCAAAGCCCTTCTCCGGATCGGCGGCGACACCACGACCACCGGAGACGATGATGCTGGCGTCAGTCAGGCTGACCTCGCCGCTGTCGGTCGATTGCACTGCGGTGACGGTTTCACCGAGGCCGCTTTCGTCCAACGTCAGATCGAGCGTCACAATTTCGCCGCCGGCAGCGCCGGCTTCGGGCATGGGAAAGGAGCGGGGACGCACGCTGGCAACTTGCAGGTCGCCGGCAAAGGTGACATCGGTGAGGATATTACCGGAGTAGATCGAACGCACGGCAACGAGCGCACCATCGGCGATCTTCAAATCAACGGCGTCGGGGGCGAGGCCGGCGTCTAGCTCACAGGCCACCGTCGCGGCGAGTTCACGACCGCGCAGAGTGGCACTGGTTAACACAATGGTCGCATCGCTCTGGGCAATCGCCGCTTTCAGGCCAATTGTATAGGCGCTGAGGCGGTACTGTTCCAGGGCTGGATCGATTGCCACTAAAACTTGATCAACGCCGTAGGTTTGCGCTGTTTGGGTCGTGGCGTCAGCCTTGGCTCCTATCACCAGCGCCACCAGCGACGTGCCAAGCGCATTAGCCAATTCACGCCCTTTGCCCACCACTTCCCAGCAACTCGCCACCGCCACATCATTTTTCTGTTCAATCCATACCAAGATGGACATCATCGTCTCCCTCATTAACAATAGGACTTACGCAGCCATCTGAGAACGAACACCTTGTCGGTCACTGTTTCTCTCTGGTAATCCATTCTCAGTGCGTAAGTCGCAAACAATTCACAATTGTCAATTGATTATTGAATATTAAATAACCTTCTCCGCTAGCAGGGCCTCGACCAACTTCGCCGCCTTCTCCTGCACTGTGGCTCCTTCGATGATCTGCACGTTGCTGCTGCGCGCCTCGGGCTTGCGAATGTTGGTCCACATGGTCTGTGTGCCACTGCCATTGACGCTAACATCGGCAGCCGACAGCGTCGGGATCTGCGCCTTGCCCGCTTTGCGGATACCCATAAAACTTGGGTAGCGTGGATCGTTGATCTCTTTGGCGACGCTGATGACCACGGGAAGGGCGACGTCCACCGTCTCCTGGCCGCCTTCGACGAGCCGCTCAGCGGTGAGTTTGCCATCGGCAATATCGACAATCTTCACGACATTGCTCAATAGGTGATAACCCAACTTGACGGCAACGCCCACATAGACGCTACCACTGTTATCGTCCACACTCTGTTTGCCCGCCAACACCACATCAACAGCGCCTTGCGCCTTGATCGCGCCAGCCAGCAGCGCCGCAGTCTTCCAGATATCGCCACTTTGCAGATCACCCTTATCGACAAGTACCGCGCTGCCAATGCCCATCGCCAATGCGTGTTTAAGAGCATCAATTTCGCCAGGGTTGGCCACGGTAATCGCAACCGTTTCGGCGTTAAAGCGCTCTTCCAATAGAATCGCTTCTTCGGCGGCATATTCATCCCACGGATTAATCACCATCGTGGCATTGACGCTGCCACTGCTGACTTCAGCGGTTGTCACCTTGGGTAATTCCGCCGTATCAGGTGTCTGCTTGACTAGCACAACGACTTTCACGAGCACACTCCTCTATTTTGCGATAGTCGAATCAATAGGAAATCTCACTTATCTAGGATTTAAGTAGATCGCCGGTTTTAATACAGGGAACGGCACCTTACTCACCCAGCGATCTGCGTAAGTCCTATTATCTGTATCCAGTATCACGCCAACTGTTCCAGCACTGTTGGCATATCGTTTCCATTTTGTTTAGTCAATGATTGACTCAATCATTAACTCATCGGGATTGATATGGGGCACATTATAAATAAAAATCGGTGCGGGGCACACTATAAGAAAAGGCGGGAACGCCATTGTTCCCGCCCAAGAAGAGGCAGCGCCTCTCGTCGTTCATTCGTACTATAGCATAGGGCATTATTCCGTGCAAAATTGTGGGTGATCGGGCAAAATCGCGCCCATGGCAGCGCAAAGTTGAGGCAGAATTGCCCGGCATAGCGTATAATTCAGCCATGAGTTTGAACTACTGGATCTTTTTTACATTAACATTGGTGCTCGTGACATTGATTGGATATGGCACCTTTGCCACCGCTCGACTGCTGCGCGATTGGCAACCGGATCGCAATCTGCTGTTGACGCCAGCTGAAAATCTGCTGCGGATCGGGCTGATTGCCTTTGCCCTGATGCTCGGTCGGGTTAGTGGCGTGGGCACAGCACAGTTGGGTTGGGTTGTGACATCGCTCTGGACCCATCTGCTTTGGGGCATCGTCTGGGGGGTGCTACTGGCCGGTTTCTTCGCCTGGTCAACGCGATGGCTGCTCCACAAAGGTGGCGAACGCTACTATTCGTCGGTGGTCATCAAGGCAATTACGCCACGCAACCGTCGGGAGTTGATCCTGGTTCTGCTGGCTATGGTGCCGGTCGTCCTGTTGGAGGAGTTACTCTTTCGCAGCCTGCTCATTGGTGGCTTTCGGGCCGTGCTACCGGTGCCTTTGCTGCTGATTGGGTGGAGCATTCTCTTTGGTCTGTTGCACAGCCCCCAAGGACGATGGGGCATGATCGGTGCTGGATTGGCAGGATTGCTACTCGGTAACCTTTTTCTCTTCAGCGGTACGCTGCTGCTTCCCCTCGTGGCCCACTATGTAACGAACAGCGCGCAGGTGGTCTACGCCATGCGTCTGCATGGGCAGGAGGCGTCGCCAATGGAGAAAGAAGAACGTGACGCGCTTTCAGCCGGTTGAGAGAGGAGCAGCGGGCGAGAAGGGGCGATCCGTCTCATAATAACCGCGCCGGCCAAACCAGCGCACCTTGATCAGCTCGTTTACCATGTTCAGCGTGTCGCGGATCGGTTCCACCCGACTATTTTGCCCATAGTACCAACGCACGGGGATCTCGACCATGGTTAAGCCGTGGCGCGACGCAATGTGTAGAATTTCCACATCAAAGCCCCAACCATCGATCTGTTGTAGCGGAAAGAGAAATTGGGCCGCGGCCCGCGTAAAACATTTAAAGCCACATTGCGTATCCTGCACATGGGGCACGGCCATCACGCGCACGAGAAAGTTAAAGACGCGCCCCATGAGATGGCGATACTCCGGTTCACCGTGGCGGATGGCACCCGGCACTTCGCGGCTGGCGATGGCAATGTCAAAGCTCTGCTCGGCTAAGACCGGTGGCAAAAATTTAGGCAGATCCTCAATAGGGACAGAGAGATCGGCATCGCTCATAATCAGATAATCGCCGGTAGCCGCTAACATGCCCAATTTAACGGCCGCACCCTTACCTTTGGCAGAATGTAACAATCGCACAACTACATGACCATCCTGTATAGCCCCATCGGAACTCGCCGTAGGCTCCGCTGGATCAGCGGATAGGGACGTATTTTCAAGCTTCGCGCCCGTCGCATAGTGACGAACGAACTGTTGCACCACGGCAACGGTCTGGTCAGTTGAGCCATTTTCCACCACAATGACTTCGGAGCGATAGGACTGTTGCGTCAAAAAAGCGAGGGTCCGTTCCAAGGTCGGCGGCAGACGCTTCTCTTCGTTGTAGGCAGGAAAAATAATGGTAACGAATGGGGATGCTTCGCGATGCGCCACGGGCGAACTATCTCCTCAATTGCAGGCGATTTTAAAATACGATAGGGATCTTAGGGCAAAACCGTACGTAATGCCATTAACAGAAAGGCTTGGACCACGATAGTGCCGCTCCAGAGGAGATAGGCCCCCACCGGTTGTTTGCGCCACACCATAAAAACACCCCAGGCACCGTTAATCACCCAGGCAAACAAGCCAATGACCGGCAGGCGAAAGAGCACATCCTTATCACGGACTAACTCGGGTAGGCCATCCCGTGTAAAACGCACAGGGAGCGGATTGGGCAATTCGGGGAAGCGTACCATTAGCACACCAAAGAGCACAAGCACGCCCAACAACCCCAATCCCAACAAGATGGGCCCAACGCGTCCAGGACCAACAAGATGAGCCATGGGCGAGAGATGCACTTGCTCTACAGCCAGCGGTTGAGATGGCCCCAGTTGATAACGATCCTGCAAAGCATCGAGAAATTCTGCTTCTGTTGCGGGGGAGAGGGCAAAGCGCCGCTCCTTCGTATCGAGCAGCAGACAGTTCGGCAATGGTTGGGTTGCAAAGAGTGTGATCGGGGGGGCCGCCTTGGGCGCGGTCCAGACAAACGGGGCTGGCCAATGACGCCACGGCTGTTGATCAACGATCGCCTCTCCCCCTTGAATAATCTGCGCAATTTCATGAAGCGGGATGACCTGCCGCAAATTTGCCCAGCGAATGGTCACCGCATTGCGATCAACCCAGTACTCTAACGTAAAGACACCCCAAGTGCGATAGAGCAGATGGATGAGCAGCGGAAGCGTCACCGTGATCAACACAATGAGCAGAAACCGTAAAGAATCGGTGGGACGGTTAATCACCCAGAAAAAAAGCAACAGATCGATCAGCAACAGCCAACCACTAACGAGTAAGCTATCCCATCGTGTTTTGTCCGCAACTGGTCGGAATACCATGAATTGGGCTCCTATTCTGCCCCAGCCTGCAAATTCCAGCGCTGCAATTCTGCTAGAAAGTGTGGATTGGTCAGATCCAACCCAATCGGTGTTACACTCACATAGCCATTGGCAATTGCACCAACATCCGTTCCATCGTCGGGAAAGTCAATCACACCCAGCCCCCCCAGCCAATAGTAAGGCTGCCCATAGGGATCGTCCCGCTTGATCAGTTCATCCTTGTAGCGACGCTTGCCCTGCCGTGTGACCTCAATGCCACGGATCTCGGTAGGCTCAAGCCCGGGTACATTGAGGTTGAGCAGCGTATCGGCTGGCAACCCATCGCGTAAGACGCGACGGGCAACCAGTGACGCATAGAGCCCAACCGTTTCGTGCAAGCGTGCCACATCAACCGTTGCACGCTTAGCCGCCACTGTACTAACAGCAATGCCGGGGATGCCATAGATCGTGGCTTCCAACGCACAGGCGACTGTACCGCTATAGGTTACATCGTTGCCAAGATTGTAGCCATTGTTAATCCCACTGACCACTAAATCCGGGCGTACGCCCAATACACCTTCAGCAGCCAACGCAACACAATCGGTGGGTCCACCACTGCTGCTATGGGCAGAGGTACCATCGGCCAACGTCACGTCATGCACCCGCAGCGGCTTGTGCATGGTCTTGGAATGACCAGAGGCGCTCCAATTGCGTTCAGGAGCAAGGACGAGGATATCGCCCAGGGTACTCAGCGCCTGCTTCAGCGCCAGTAACCCTGGTGAATGGATGCCATCATCATTGGTTACGAGAATTGTCGGCATAGGCTTTCATTGGCTAGGCAGTTATTTGGTATAGACATTAGTTAGTTCTTGTTGCGAAACAAAGTAAGGTTCACGCCAAGGCGCAAAGCCCGCAAAGAAAACCCATAGAAACTCTTGGCGAACTTTGCGCCTTGGCGCGAGGTTTTTCATTTCGCAACGGAAACTAGTTAACCTTGCGATGGCGCACGTAGACACGTACTTCTTGCGGTTCGGCGGCATTGCCGGCCCGATCATAGGCGATCACCTTGATCAGATGGCTTTCAAAATAGACGCCAGCGCTGGTGCGGATCGCTTGGAAACCATCGCCGAATTCGAGCATCCGTCCCGCTTGTACATCGGGATCATCGCTTTCAAAGCCAAGCCAATTTTGCGCAGCACCAGTCTCGATTTGAGCCACATCGCGCATTTTGATACGCCACCGTTCATTGTAGGGCGCGACTGTGCTCGTGGCAAATTCACCACCGTCGATAAAGTATTCAACGCGATCGACGGCCCAGGTATCATCGACCAGTACATTGATATTGATCTGCTCACTATCTTCCATCACATAGAGGCGATCCGACTTCGGCTCGGAGATGGTCACATTGGGTGGTGAATTATCAATCGTGACCGAGGTGCGCCATTCCTTGGCCCCGTCGCCCCGATTAACGGTCAGCCGTAACGTATAGATTCCTTCAGGCAATGCCGTTGTATCTAGCCGCTCAAGCACGCCATTCACAATTTCTTCGCCATGTTCGGAGCCGATTTGCGTCCACTGCTGCGGATCCAACCCCTGGCCGTAGTCGACACGATAGGGGCCGCCGCGGGCATTGCCGATGATCTCAACATTGCCACTGATGTAGCCATCGAGTGAAGGCTTGATAATCGCCGCGTCCTGGTCATAATCCTCTGGGCGGCTGGTTGACTGTTCGGTAGGTGGCTGGGCAATGCCACTTTCACGCACCCAATCCGCGGCCTCTTGCGGCAACAGTTCATAGGTGCGGTATTCACGCCGTTCCGGTGGCGTCGATGGGCTGGCAAGCAATCCCGTCTCTTTGTCAATTTCAAAGGTTTGCCAGATATTATCCGGCAGGGTCGGCTCGGTTCCCGCGACAAAAATCTCATTGCGCTGGCTGGGGCAAGCTGGCGTGGGCAGCAGGCCACTGGGAATACAGACGGCGCGGTCGGTAATCCCCGGTGGACGCTCATACCAACGAGCCGGCTCATTTTCAACGGCTTTCCGCATCACTGCGTTCCAGATTGGAGCAGCGCCAGAAAGCCCGGTCACATTGCGCATCGATTCGTTATCGGTATTCCCCACCCACACCCCAACTGTCACTTGGGGGGTAAAGCCCATGGTCCAATTATCTTTAAATCCATCCGTGGTACCAGTTTTGGCACCGACTTTGCGGTCAGGCAGCGTGAGTGACGTATTCGCCCCAAAAGCGGGTGCACGTGCCACGTCGTCACTCATAATATCCGCCATGAGATACGCGACTTCTGCGCTGACAATGCGCTCCGCCTGTGGTTCTTGATAAGCTTTGACGACATCACCATTGGTATCGCGCACCAGCAACACCGAAACGGGATTCTCATTGCGGAACCCGTTGCGCTGCTCAAAGGGTAACACTGGTTCACCGATCATGACGCCGCCATTGCCTAGCACGCTGTAGGCGTAGGTATGGTCAAGCAGTGTGACTTCACCACCGCCCAACACCAGGTTCAGGCCATAGTAGTTGAGACCGCGGTCCAGGCCGTTGATGCCCATTTTGTGGGCAGTACGCAAGGCATCGGCAATCCCCACCTGCTGCATCAACCGGATGGCAGGAATGTTGTAAGAACGCGCCAGGGAATTGCGCAGCGAAACCGGGCCATGATATTGGCGATCATAATTTTCGGGGCGATAGTAGGTGCCATCGGCCTGCGGCCATGCCGTGTCGACATCCATAATCATGGTTGCCGGTGACAGCCCCTTTTGCAAGCCGGTGAGGTAGACGTACGGCTTAAAGCTCGAACCTGGCTGCCGATTCGAGGTGGCGACATTGACCTGGCCGTCGATCTCATCGTTGTTGTAGTCGAGCGAACCGACCATCGACAGGATTTCACCAGTATCATTTTTGATGACAACCACCGCGGCATTGGTCGCATTTTTGTCCTGGGCCACCAGGGCAGCAATCTGCTCGCGCGCCACCTGTTCGGCATATTTCTGCAAATCAACGTCCAGTGTTGTATAGATCTGCAGTCCCTTGCGCCAGATATAATAGGGATCCTCGACCGTGTTATATTCGTTCTTGATCTGGTCAAGGACATAAAGCGCAAAGTGGGGCGCGGTAAGAATGTCAAAGCGCTCTGCCACCGATTGACGGAGCGAGAGGGGCTGAGCAAAGGCCGCCGCCGCCTCATCCGCCGTGATATAGCCGGCACTGACTAGGGCCTGCAACGCTAGACCTTGCCGCTCTTTGGCATCATCAGGATTATTGATTGGATTTAAGGCTGGGAACTGCGGAATCGGGGCCAACATAGCCGCTTCGGCAATACTGAGATCTTTGCTGCTCTTGCCAAAGTAGACTTGGCTGGCAGCTTCCACCCCATACGCCAGGTTGCCATAGGAGTTGTAGTTGAGATACCACTCAAGAATCTTCTCTTTGGGGTAACGGCGCGTCACCTCCATGGCGAGGATCACTTCTTTAATCTTGCGTGCATAGCTCTGTTGGGCGCGCTCTTCGGGAGCAATGATAATATTTTTGATCAACTGTTGCGTGATCGATGAACCACCCTGGACTGCGCCACCCTGTAGATTGGAGGAAAAGGCGCGGAAGAGACCGCGCGTGTTGATCCCTGGATTTTCCCAGAAGTTGCGATCTTCCAACGCCACCGCGGCTTTGTAAACCCAAGGCGACATCTCTTGCAACGCTACATAACTCCGGTCCCCTTTAAATGGGCGCGGGTCAATGCTCTCATAGAGTAGATATTGGCCAGTGCGATCATAGATGCGTACGGTTTCAAATTCGTCCTGCTGCTTTTCGATGACACTTGCATCCGGCAGTTGCGCCGCGTAGGAGGTATAGATGCCATAGGTGGTCGCCGCGCCAATGGCAACCATCACAACAATCACCAATAACGTCGCCACGAGGATTGCACCGATGCTCTGCCCGGCCCACAGCCAAGGCCGTGGCTGATTGGCCTTAGCGCGCTGTCGTTTGCGACGCGCCATTAATATATAGTCGTGTCGATCCAATCGATTCATTTTGAACTACTGTTCTCAACAATCAGTAAACTGCAACGCTTGTAGGTATGAGAGTTCTCTTACAGATTCTCTTTCCCTAGTACATAGCCCACTACATAGCCCACTACATAGCCCACTACATAGCGAGCCAGCGATTGGCAGTTACCAACACAAAAACACGAAAACCGAAGTGCTATCCTAGCACAACCTGTCGAAAAAAGAGAAAGTGTACGAAGTGCCGTTCAATCAGTAGCGCGTTCACCCGTTAGATACTATCAGATTGCACACCGAGCTGATATCAAATCTCTATGGTATGATAGGCAACAAATATCGAAAGCGTGCAATTTCATCAATTTGCACAATATGTATCCGATACATTTACCCAGAAGTAGGGGATCAATAATGCATACGTATCAATATGACGCCATTGTGATTGGCAGCGGACCCGGCGGGGAAGGGGCCGCGATGAAGTTGACCAAAGCTGGCAAACGGGTCGCCGTAATCGAAGAAAAAGGGGATGTTGGCGGCAACTGCACCCATCGCACAACGATTCCTAGCAAAGCGTTGCGCCAGGCGATTCAACAGATGATCGATATCGGCAACTATGCCGAAACAAATTACCAGCAGCTCCTCAAAACGGCAGAAACGGTGATCACGCAGCAGGTTGATCTGCGGAGTAGCTTTTACGAACGCAATTTAATTGAGGTGATCCATGGGCGGGCGGCTTTTCTGGATGCACAAACGGTAGAAGTGACGGCACCCAGCGGTGCCACCAAAGCCTATACGGCAAAGAACTTTATTATCGCCACCGGTGCTCGCCCTTACCATCCGCCGGACATCGATTTTACCAAGCCCCCAATTCATGACAGCGATACGATCCTCACCTATGATCGGAACCCACGGTCGATTACCATTTATGGCGCAGGGGTGATTGGCTGTGAATATGCATCGATCTTTCGCGGGCTACGCATTAAGGTCAATTTGATCGACCCGCGTGACCGCCTCCTTTCGTTTCTTGATGACGAGATTATTGATGCCCTGAGCTATCATCTGCGTGACAATGGCGTCTTGATTCGCCACAACGAAGAGTATGAGCGTGTCGAGGCCGACGACAAAGGTGTAACGCTCTATCTAAAATCAAACAAGGTGATCCACACGGATCTGCTCTTGTGGGCTCAAGGACGAACCGGCAATTCGGATAATATGGGGCTAGAGGCGCTTGGGATTGCAATCAACCGGCGCGGCAACATCGAGGTCAACACCAACTATCAATCTGCCCAACCTCACATCTATGCGATTGGTGATGTAGCGGGGGGCCCTAGTCTCGCCAGCGCAGCCTATGATCAAGGGCGCTTTGCCGCCACGCAGATTGTCACCGGAGAGTTGGAGTACCAACTTGTCGAGCAGATCCCGACGGGGATTTACACGATCCCCGAAATCAGCTCGATTGGGGCCACCGAACGCGAGTTGACCGCGCAGAAGGTACCCTACGAAGTGGGTCATGCCTTCTTTCGCCACCTGGCACGCGCCCAACTCAGTGGCCGTACAACGGGGATGCTCAAAATTCTCTTTCATCGCGAAACACTCCAGATCCTAGGCATTCACTGCTTTGGCTCGCAGGCTTCAGAGATCATCCACATTGGCCAGGCGATCATGGCGCAGAAGGGCGAAGCTAATTCACTGATGTACTTTGTCAACACGACGTTTAATTACCCAACGATGGCGGAGGCATATCGGGTGGCGGCGTTGAATGGGTTGAATCGGGTGCAGTAGAGGCAGACAAGGGGACAAGGGGACAAGGGGACAAGGGGACATTGTTGGCGAATTCGAGAATTGAGCGTAGGCTGAGCTTGTCGAAGCCGCAGCGGCTCCGGCTTCACTCCCCAGGGGCAGCACCTGCTCCGCCTTCGTCTATCGAATTCGCCAACAGTATCATATAATATATAGGACTTACGCAAGCCGCTGGTTGAGTAGGGGTGCGTCCCATTTTGGGGGATTACACAGAAGGACAAAATTGATCGTCCGGCGTAATCCCCCAAATGTGGTACGCACCCTTGAGTAGCAGCCTTGGCAGCGTATCGAAATCGAGCGTTGCGTAAGTCCTAATATAATGGACACGGAGGTGTGTATGGCTTTACGCAGTGAACAGATGACAGGGACTGACTTTAATGTATCGCGATTAGAGCGCGTTTATCACCGGCTGCAAAACGCGGTTGAGCAGGCGGTGATTCCGGGGGCAGCGATTCAGGTTGTCCAACATGGGACCGCTCTACCGGCACGGGCTTTTGGTGAAATGCGTCCTGGGCAGGCAGCGCAGCCCGACACCATCTTTCTCACCGCCTCCGTCACCAAGCCAATGACGGTGACCGCGGTGATGATCCTCGTCGAGTGGGGCTATCTACTGCTCGATGATCCGGTCCACACAATCATTCCCGAATTTGGCAACCGTGGCAAAGAGGCGGTTACCGTGCGCCACTTGATGACACACACCTCTGGCCTGCCCGACATGCTGCCGAACAACACTGAATTGCGCAAAGCGCATGCGCCACTCGCTAAATTTTATCGGCAGATCTGCGAGTTGGATCTCGACTTTGCGCCGGGCAGCCATCTGCAATACCAAAGTTGCGGTACGGCCATGCTCGCGCTGATCGTTGAGCGACTAAGCGGTATGAATCTGCCCGATTTTCTGCACACCGAACTATTTATCCCACTCGGTATGAAAGATACCGCGCTAGGCGTGCGCGATCTACCGCAGGAGCGCATCGCCCACGTCAACGTTGGCGAAGAGATGCGCGATGCAGATTGGGGCTGGAACACGGCGTACTGGTGGAAGCTGGGCGTGCCGTGGGGCGGCATGTTCTCAACGGTCAGCGACATGGCACGCTGTTGCCAGATGTTCCTCAACGGCGGCGAGCTGGATGGCGTACGTCTCCTTAGCCCAGCCACCGTCGCCGCGATGATCCGTGACCAGACCTCGACCATGCCGCTATTGCCGGCGGAGGAACGACACCGCCAAGCGTGGGGCTTGGGCTGGCGGCAAATGCCGGCTGTTGGATTTCTTGGGGGCTGGAGCTATGGTGGGAATCTACTGTCGCCTGGTTCTTTTGGCCACGGCGGCGCAACGGGGACGGTTGTTTGGGTCGACCCGGTACAGGAAGTGGTCTGCACGCTCTTTACGAATGAACCGGCGGTGCAGAGCGAGCGGTTGCTGGGGCAGGTGTCGAATCTGGTGATGGCGGCGGTGGGGTGAGGGAGGAGCAATGGATATAAAAACACGGGGGAATCTTTGATAGATTATGACGCAAGATCTTTATTTCGGAATAAGTGAACAAGCTAAAGCTAGTAAACATCGTTTAGATGATGCTCGTGCCTTGTTCAATGCAGTACGTTGGCGCGGTGCAATGTATATGGCCGGCTATGCGCTCGAATGTCTGCTTAAAACGAAATTGATGCAGATGTATAACTGTCGCAATCTGCGCGAGTTGGAAGATGAGTTGCAGCGTCGTGGTGTATTGGCAATGCAAGCTACTGTCTTTACACACCAATTGGAGTTATTATTACGATTAACGCAAAAGTATAGACCGGCTACGCCAAAATCAATTGCTTTGGCCACAATTTAACTTGCTTAACCGTTGGCTACCAGCTTGGCGCTACACAGCCGACTTAGGGAATCGCCAAGATGCAGAAGATTTTTTGGAAGCTGTGGAAGCGTTGATCAACTGGATTGAATTTAATATGTGAGGTGACAGATCATGGCAGACGAACAACTCAAAAAAAAGGTTTACAATGCTTTGAAGACAAGCTCTTTTGGCGGCCCTGATGATACGGTTGATGTCTCCGATGGTCCAGCCGATAGTCCATGTATACTAATGCCACTCATCCCACAGTTATGGATGTGGTTGTTGCGCACGGTCGGATTGTTTCCACTAGAGATCACAATGCCGTCATCGTTAGCAAAGATCTCATTCGCCTCGATCACCCCCTCCCCCTGCTTGTACACATCTATTCCAGCCTCCTTGCCGTCATAGATGCGATTGTTGCGTACTGTCGGGTTGCCACCACTCTCGATCTTGATACCGGCGTCCGCGTTAGCAAAGATCCCATTATCCTCAATCAACCCTTGCCCATGTACATACACAAGGATACCGATTCCCTTACCGTCATGGATACGGTTGTTGCGTACCGTGCTGTTTGTAATTCCACTTGACCGGCGTCTGTGTCGGCGTGTGGGCGGTGACGCGCGGGTAGAGATAGTCGTAGAGTTCATCGACCGTCACCTGTCCGTCGCCGTTGGCGTCGGCGCGCAGGTCAGTCAACCCTTCGATCAGATAGTGGGTAAAGAGCGAGCGCACGCCATCGCCCACCACCTGCTCCCCTTCAAACGCATACTGAGTAGCATCGCTAGCGGCGAGCACCACGCGGCCGTCGCCGTCAAAAATCCCGCCGGTCTGCACCGACTGCCCCACTGCACTTTTGGTAATCCCCTGGCGAAAGGCCCCGCTGTGACAACAGTCGAGGATCAACACCTGCCGTTTGGAGCGGCTGTCGTCCATCTCCTGCGCAATATAGGAAGCTTCCACTGAACGGGCACGTGGCAATTTGGCGTCGGTATCTGACGTGGCGAGATAGAGGCGACTGCGCTCATCCAGCAATCCGTGGCCAGAGAAGTAGAGCAGCAGCAGATCATGGGGCTGTTTGCCGTGAAAGAATTCGGCAATTGCATGGCGTACATCGGCAGAAGGTTAGTTGATCAACGTTTGCACATCGTCAAACGCGCCAATCGACTGGTCGCGCAGGACACGTGCAAGCGCTTCCGCATCGGCCAATGGTGCGGCCAATTTGGTTAGATTGGGGTCGCTGTATTGATTGTTGCTGATCAGCAGGGCAAGTCGACGGCTCATTGGATTGGTGTACCTGTCTATCTGTTGGGCGTCTGTAAGGGAATACCCCATGGGTATCAAGGTAAGGATTCAGCGCGGGAACCAACATTGCAGTGGATAGTGGAAGCAGCAGATTTGTCACAGCACATCCGGATTTTTAGGGAAAGTACCACGTTGAACCGCCTGGTTTATCAGTTTCCAGCCACTTGGGTAACGTCATTACTATCCGCTGCTTCCTATATCCGTTGTAGTGTTCCGGCCATGCTCTTACCTTTACCTTAATCGTCTGATTTTGTTGACGCAGCAGCCAGTGCTGGATGAGGAGGATGGTGCTGGGAATTGCAGTCACGGCGAGAGTCAACAGAATTGGATCGTTGATGAGTTGGGTTGGACTTTTGGTGCCAGAAGGGGCGGCTAGGAATTGGCCTGCGAATTCAGCATCCACCACGTTGTCTGACTTGAGCAATTCATCAGGCAAGCGCACAGTGAGGCCACGCTCTTCCATCAGATCAGTGGTGGCATCTGTCTCCAACATAAGCGTTAGTTGGAGTGATTCGTCGGACATGATGGGCCGCTCCTGGGGTTTCTGGTGATTTACAAGAAATGTTTGCAGCTATTTTAACACGATATGGGCCACGTTTCAATGATAAATTTTTGAGAAGAGCGATCTGACATTGGTGACGGCCAAGCGGTAGGTGGTATAATCTCTAACTAAATTCTTACCCAGTCTAAATGGTTACCATGCCCAACCATTGGAAAGTCTACGATCGCAGTGGCCGTGAAATCTACATGACAGAAGAGCACTGGTTGCATATTTTGAGCAAGCATCACGAACTGATTGGTCATTTAGATGATGTTTTGGATACGCTCCGTCGTGGTAGACGGCGACAGGAGCGTCGAGATCCACAACGGTTCCCCCCACTGTAAGGATGTAAATGGTAATTTTGATCATGACAACAGATACAACGCCGGCTTGGCTTTTTACTCATACCGAACAATTGAACACTGGGCAGGAAGTGGAAATCGAGTACGATCGTGAAGGCGATACGCTGGAAGTACTCTTTGCGAGAGGTAGCGGACGTGGCGTCGAGTTAAGTGAAGAGATCGTACTGCGCTATGATGCACAAACAAATCAGCCTTTGAGTTTGATCTTCCTCGGCTTTTCCCACTTTATGGAGCAGACGCCATATGGACCGGAAAGTTATCGGTTGACTGGACTGGAACGTTTGCCAAGTCAAGAGAGCGAACAAATTTTGCAGATTCTCACATCCTCCCCCGTCGATCAATATCTACATGTGTCTGCACTGGCGCTTTCCATAAAGCAGCCCAGGTTAGCGCCAATCGCCTATGTACGGCAGCCGTTACTGGTAGCCGCTTAGGCTGCAAAGACTAAAGATATTCCCTACCCGCAACAGACTTCTTTTTTGCTCTTAAAATTATTAATAGAACAGGAACCAACCAATGGAATACGGCAACATCCCCGGCATTGAAAAACCAATCTCCCGGCTCGTCCAGGGCACGGTGATGATCAGCATGAAGAAGCTCGAAGAGAGCATGGCGCTGCTCGACGGCGTCTATGCACTCGGCTGCACCACCTTTGACACGGCCCACGGCTATGGCAACGGCGACTGCGAACGGACCCTCGGCCACTGGTACAACGAACGCGGGCTGCGCGACAAGATCGTCGTGCTCGGCAAGGGCGCGCACCATAACAGCGACCGACAGCGGGTCACCCCCTATGACATCACCGCCGACCTGATGGATTCGCTGGCGCGTCAGAATACTGATTTCATCGACCTCTACGTGCTCCACCGCGATGATCCGAGCAACCCGGTTGGTCCGATCATCGAAACGTTAAATGAGCACCAAGCCGCCGGGCGCATCAATGTCTTTGGCGCGTCGAACTGGAAGTCTGCTCGCATTGAAGAGGCGCACGCGTATGCGGCCAAGCATGGTCTCAACAGCTTTACGGTGAGCAGCCCTAACTTTACGCTGGCCGTGCAGCAGAAGGAGCCGTGGATCCGCTGTGTCAGCATTGCCGGCCCTGCGGGCGAAGGCGAACGGGCCTATTACGCCAAGACCAATATGCCCCTCTTCACCTGGTCGAGCCTGGCTGGCGGCTTCTTTACCGGGCGCTTCAACCGCGACAACCTGGAGAGCTTTGAGAGCTATGGCGACAAGCTTTGCGTTGAATGTTACTGCACCGAAGAGAATTTCCAACGGTTGGATCGCGCCAAGCAGTTGGGTGACGAAAAGGGGTTGTCGATTCCGCAGATCGCTACGGCGTATGTGATGAACTACCCGCTCAACATCTTTGCGTTGGTCGGCTGTGCCACGCCCGATGAGTACAAGGCCAACATGGAAGCGATGACGCTCAAGCTGACACCGGCAGAGATGGCATGGCTGAATTTAGAAAACGATAGCCGTTAGTTGGCTTGTTTTGGCGTTGTTTAAGGAGAATATTTCATGAGCGATCAATTGGCGGATCATTATGTCGTTGTTACTGAAAAACGTGTCCGATTCGCTCACTCATAGCTAAAGGAAATTCTTATGCAGAAATTTTTGAGTCGTCTCCTGACTACCACCTTAGCGCTGCTGCTCCTCGTCGGCTGCGCGACCCCTGGTCCCGCCGGCGCACCGGCAGCGGATAGTGGTGCCGCAGCTCCAGCCACCGGCGAAGGGCTCACCCTGCGTCTGAGCACCACCGCTGAGCCAACGACGCTCGACCCCAATTTGGCCGAGGATTATTACTCGATCACACCGATTGAGCAGATGTTTCTGGGCCTAACCAACATCAACAACGAGACCTCTGAAGTTGAGCCGGAGTTGGCCACAAGTTGGGAGACCTCTGACGACGGGTTGACCTGGACTTTCCACCTGCGTGATGATGCCGTCTGGAGCGATGGCAACCCTGTGACGGCGCAGGATGTCGAATATAGCGTCAAACGGGCGGTCAAGCCGGAGACAGCTTCGCCCTATGCCTATGTGCTATACATCATCAAGAACGCCACCGCGATCAACCAGACCGCGGTGCCAACCGACACCTATGACATTGATTCGTTGGGCGTCAGTGCCGTTGATGATCATACCGTACAATTCACCTTGGAAGCACCGGCTTCCTATTTCCTCTCGATCTCTAGCATGTGGACATTGCGCCCCGTGCCGAGTTGGGCGATTGACGAGTTTGGCGATGCTTGGACGGAGCCGGAGAATATTGTCGTCAACGGGCCTTACAAAGTAACCGAATGGCTGCCCAACCAGAGCCTAAGCTTTGGCAAAAACGAGAGCTATTTCAACGCGGATGAAGTGCAGATCGATCAGGTTGATCTCACCGTCATCACCGACCAGAACACCGAAGTGGCGCTGTACGAGTCGGGTGAACTCGATGTCGCCGGTGAAGGGGCAGCCTCACTGCCGGTGGAAGAAGTGACGCGCATCCGCGCCGATGCCACCTTGAGCGCCGAGTTGCATGAAGGGCCGCGCGCCTCAACGACCTATGTCGGCTTTACCATGACCAAAGCGCCTTTCGACAATGTCTTGGTGCGTAAGGCCTTCTCCGCGGCGATCGACCGCGAAACGATGGTGCGTGATGTTGTCGGCTCTGGTGTGCCGGCGACTCAATTTGCTCCTCCCGGTGTCTTTGGTGCGCCCGATCCCGAAGTCGGCCAGGGCTACGATCCTGAACAGGCCAAGGCGTGGCTCGCCGAAGCCGGGTATCCCGACGGCGAAGGCTTCCCCACCGTTACCTATCGCTACTATTCCAACACGCTAGAAGAAGCGTTGGCGCAAGCGTTGCAGGTGATGTGGAGCGAAACGCTCAATGTCAATGTCGAATTGGAATCCCAGGATTTCCCTGTCTTCTTCGCCAGCATCAATCCCAGTACACCGGTCGACGAGATGCCGGAAATGTGGCGGCTCGGTTGGGGTGCGGATTATCCCGATGAGAACAACTTTGTCTACGAGGTCTTCCACTGCACCGACAGCAGCAACTATCCGCGTGCCACCTGTACCGAAGCCGACGACCTGGCCAAACAGGCTGCCGTCGAAACCGATCAGGCCAAGCGTGCCGAGATGTATGCCCAAGTCGAGCAGCTGATGTTTGGGGACGAAGTCCGTGTGGCCCCTTACTACCACCGCGGCTACACCATTCTCACCAAGCCTTATATCCAACGGGCCTATCCCACCTTCGCCCCGGTGAACTGGGATACGTGGCGGATTGAGCAATAAAATAGATACGTGTTGCGTTTTGCGTGTACTGATTGGGAAGATTGGTGCGTGACCAGAACAATCCTATCACTGGTTCCGCATACAATTTGTACCAAGAAGAGAAATACGATCCAGTCACAGTACACGCAAAACGCAACACGCAACAGAGCCTTTTCAACAGGATCACTCACCCTTCATGTTCCGTGTCATCATCCGTCGCCTCTTCTGGTTTATCCCCGTCTTCTTTCTAGTGACGGGGATTACCTTTATTACGATGCACGCGCTGCCCGGTGGCCCCTTTGACAGCGACAAGACGCCGCCGGCGTTGGTCGCGCAGATGGAGGCGACCTTTGGGCTGCACCAACCGGTCTATCAGCAATATCTGACCTGGCTAGGCAATGTGGTGCAGTTGCAATTTGGACCGTCGCTCGCCTCGCGCGGCAAACCGGTGGCTAGCTTTCTGCTGCCGGGCTTGGCGGTGTCGGCACAATTGGGGGGCATGGCACTGGCATTGGCGTTGTTGATTGGGATGCCGGCGGGCATTGTGGCGGCGCTCAAACGGGGGGGCTGGCTCGACCGCACGGCGATGTTGATTGCGATTCTCGGTGTTTCGGTGCCGTCAATTGTGCTGGGGCCGGTGCTCTACTGGTTCTTTGGTCTCTATCTCGGTTGGCTCCCGGTAGCAACCTGGGCTAGTCTCAGCGATGGCATTGGCCCCTATCTCAGCCACGCGATTTTGCCGGCGATCACCTTAGGGGCGGGCCTTTCGGCGATTGTGGCGCGGTTGACCCGTGCCAGTCTACTCCAAGTGCTGCATGAAGATTACGTGCGCACGGCCCGTGCCAAAGGGTTGGCGGCGCGTGTGGTGATGGTGCGCCATGCGCTGCGCAATGCCCTGATTCCGGTGGTGACCTATTTGGGGCCACTCACAGCGGCGGTCCTTACCGGTTCGCTGATTGTCGAGCAGATCTTTGCGATCCCCGGCATGGGACGCTACTTTGTCACCAGCATCAGCAATCGCGACTATCCGATGGTGATGGCGGTCGTGGTGCTCTATGCGCTCATTATCGTCTTCTTTAATCTGATCGTTGATATCCTTTATGTCTTCCTCGACCCGCGCATCCAAGATGCCCACTAACGGCCCATCCACCATGCCCCCCGCCACCAAGTTAGCGGTCAAAACGCGCCCCGCACGCACGCTCTGGCAGGATGCTTGGCGCCGCCTATTGCACGATCCACTGGTCCTTGTCTGTCTGCTCTATCTGGTGGCACTCCTGGTCGTGGCCTTTGCGCCAGATCGCTTTGCGCCACTGCCCTATGATCAAGCAAGTTTTAGCGACAAACTGGCCTTGCCGGGCACTGTTGCCGGTGCCGACAAAATGGCCGGCCACCGTTATCTGCTGGGTGCGGATCGTCTGGGGCGCGACATCTGGAGTCGCCTGATCTATGGCACGCGCGTTTCGATGACGGTGGCACTGATGGGGGCCGGCATCAGCTTTCTGATCGGTATCGCCTATGGCTTGATTGCGGGCTACAGTTCGGAAAGAGTCGACAATGCAATGATGCGCTTTGTCGATGTGATCTATGCCTATCCGGCGCTGATTCTGATCATTCTGCTTCAGGTGCTGCTCACCTCGTTGGGCCAACAGGATCCGGCTGCTGCACCGGCATGGCAACAGCTGATTATTACGCTCGATCGCAATTCGGGCGGGCTTTTCTTTGTCTTTCTGGCGATTGGCGCGGTCAACTGGCTCAACATGGCACGCTTGACGCGCGGCCAGGTTCTGCACTACCGCCAGCAGGAGTTTGTCCAGGCTGCGCGCACCGTCGGCGCGACCCGGCGTACCATCATGTGGCGGCATCTGTTGCCCAATGTGATTGGTCCCTGCATTGTCGCCGAGACGCTGGCAATCCCCTCCTACATTTACACCGAAGCCTTCTTGAGTTTTATTGGACTGGGCGTCCAGCCGCCGGTGCCCAGTTGGGGCAGTATGATCAGCGATGGTTATGGCGCGCTGCGCGCCGCGCCCCATGTGATTCTTTTCCCCGCGCTGGCGCTTTCGCTGACGATGTTAGCCTTCAACTTCCTGGGCGACGCGCTGCGCGATGCGCTGGATCCTAATCTACGCAATCGGTAAGCAGACCCATTATGGCAGATCAACCGCCGCTCCTGCTCGGCATCGACATCGGGACAACCAATCTCAAGGCGATCCTCTTTGACCCAACCGGCAGCGTAGTGGCCCAGGCAAGTACCCCTACCCCTACCCACCGTGGCCGCCCTGGCTGGGCGCACTACGATCCAGAAGAGACGTGGCAGGCGATTGTCGGGCTGCTGCGCAAGGTGACGGCAGAGATAAACAACCCACAGCGGATCGTCAGTGTCGCCGTCACCAGCTATGGCGAGACTGGTGTACCCCTTGATGCCCACGGCAGCCCCACCTACGACGCGATCGCCTGGTTTGATGATCGGACGGTACCCCAGGCCCAATGGCTAGCAGAGACGATTGGCCAGGAGGCACTCTTTGGCATAACCGGCGTTGCGCTTCAGCCCATCCTCGGCCTCTGCAAGATCCTTTGGCTGCGCGATAATCAGCCGGCGGTGCTTGCCCGTACCCGTACGTGGCTCAACATGGCCGATTACATCACCTTTCGCCTCTGTGGGGTGCCGGCGACTGACTACTCGCTTGCTTCGCGCATGATCTGCATGGATCTACAAAAGCGCCGCTGGGCAACCGATCTAGTAAGACAAGTTGGTCTGGATCCGATGTTGTTGCCGCCGCTCTTAGCGGGGGGAACGGCGCTTGGTCCGCTACTGCCAGCGGTGGCCACGCTTACGGGGCTACCACGTACCATGCAGGTTGCCGTGGGCGGCCACGATCATGTTTGTGGTGCATTGGCCCTAGGGGTCACCAAACCCGGCGATCTGCTTAATTCGATTGGAACTGCCGAGGCAATCTTTATTCCCGTAACAGCGCCCGTGCTCGATCCCATGTATGGACAGCAGGGCTACACGCAGGGGGTACATCTGGCGGGCGGTTACTATATCTTTGGGGGACTCTATACCTCTGGGGCAGCGGTCGATTGGTTCCGCAGCAGCTTTGCAAGCGGCGCCCCCCATGGGACGCTTATCGCCGAAGCCGCAGCGATGGCGGCCGGCAGTGAGGGGGCCTTTTTTCTGCCCCATCTCCGTCAATCCAGCCCGCCTCATCTCGATTTGGCGGCGCGCGGTGCCTTTATCAACCTTCATGCTGACATGAAACGTAGTACCCTCTTTCGTGCCCTCATCGAAGGGTTGGCCTACGAGATGCGCTACTCGCTGGAACCGCTACTACGCTTTGGCGGCTTTGCCCAACCAGGCACAATTTTTGTTGCCGGCGGTGGTGCCTACAATGGCCTCTACAATCAAATCAAAGCAAGTGTTCTCAACCATCCGCTGACTGTACTGGGGATCAAAGAGACGACTGCCTTGGGCGCGGCCTTATTGGGGGGATTGGGTGCAGGTATTTATCCGGACTTGCCAAACGCGTTGACCACAATGCAGTATACGCAAGAGATGATCAAGCCAATTGTAACCGACAGCACCTTCTACGCAGACGCCTATCAGACAATTTACCAACGACTCTATGGGGCGCTGCAGCCACTGCGGCCAACTGTCATCTGAGCCATCGATTCTCTGTGTAAGAATATGCGACTTATATGGGTTGTCTATTGGAATCGGAATTGTAAGCGACCTCTCTAAGCCTTTTGCCTATTGATCTGCCAATTCGCCTATCTGATGCTATACTACGGGCGTTGGCATGTAGGGAGGTTAGACGTAAATGAATTCGTTGCATCAGTATTCAGAACGACGGCGAAAAGGTTCCATTCGCCCCCTGGTATTACTCAGTCCCATGTTATTACTCATCGGAGGAATGGTATTGTGGATTGGCGCGGTTGCCCTTTTTCTCATGGCTTGTGCGATTCCAGCATCGTGGATTCCTTCGGTGCCACTGCCGACCAAAGCGCCCACACCAACGGCAGAGACAAAGATCGAGCGTGGAAATCCACCGCCATGGACAGCGGTTCCTGCGCTACGGATGCCAACGGCGACACCGCTTGCCCCACTGCCAACAGATCCACCGCCGGTCGTCGAGCAGCAGCCAGAGCCTGAAGGCAGTACGACCGAAACTCGATTACTCGCACCATCACCGACCAACGCGCCCCCATTGGAAATACCCCAGCTTGTGCATACCGGCACGTTACTCGACATCCAATTCATCGACAGTTATAGTAACGAAACAACGGACAATTTCAGTCGCAACTTTTATCCAGAGAGCAACTTTATCGCGGCGCGTTTCCCTGTGGACCGCTATCAGGTACATTTTCAAACGATCGATCAGCACTACGAGTTGCGTACCATTCGGGCGGAGCTTTTTGTGCCACGCGTCGATAGCCCCACAGAGTTTCCTATCTTTGTCTATGGCTCAGGCACAACGGGGATTGGCAACAGTTGTGCGCCGCTCGATGAGTTGACCCGTGGACGGAATTGGGGGAGCTACCGTACCCACATGCTGAGTTATGCAGCGCAAGGCTATATTGCGATTTTGCCCCTCTGGCAAGGGTATGATGAGCTAAACGAGACCCATCCATATTTTGTCGCCGAGTTGGAAAGTTCGGTTCTGCTCGATGCGGCACGCGCGGTCTATCAGTTTTTTGGCGCGATGCCCACGGTGCAGGCCCGACCGGCCGCGGCAATCTTTCTGGCCGGTTACTCCCAAGGCGGGCATGGTGCCTTTGCTGCCGACGCGATGGCCCCCGCCTATGCCTCTGAGTTGCCAATCAAAGGCGTGATTGGCCATGCCAGCGCGCCCAATGTAGAAGCGTTATTGCGCGAAACACCGGCATTGTCGCCCTATATTATCTATGCCTTTCATGATTATTATGGACCGAATGTCATCGACCCGGCGCAGGTCTTTCAAGAGCAGTGGTTACCGACCTTCTATAACGACGCTTCCACAAAATGTGTCGATGAGGTCTATGATTATTATCTGGGGGGACAGGCCAACCTCTATCGGCCAGAATTTAGCCAATCGCTCTATGGGGGGCGTCTCGGCTTTAATTTTCCTGCGTTCAAAGAGGCGCTCGACCGCAACGATGTTGGCCGTGTCACCAATCCACAGGTACCCGCCTTGCTGTTGCATGGGTCAGTCGACCCCATTGTAACGCCACAGACCAATGAACGGTTTATGCGTCAGCTCTGCCGGCAGGGCAAGTCGGTTACGTACTATCTCTACAACAATGTTCATCATTTTCAGACTCGTCAATATAGCTTTGTTGACACAGTACAGTGGATGCAGGCAATTTTGACGGGAAGACCGGTGCGGTCGGATTGCGCCACTCTTCTGGCGCAGTAATACAGGAATCACTCATCGACACTATGAAATCATTTCTGATCAAATTAGCCATTCTGCTGCCGCTCTTACTCCTTTTGCAGTTGCTTACCGGCTTTCTGTACCCGATGGAGATCCCGGCGGAGATTGTCCAATTTCAAGAGCATTTAGAGAATCGGGTTGACATTCTTTACTTCGGTGACAGCACGGTCTGGTATCCGCGGGGTACGCAGACAACGCCACAGATGGTACAAGAATATCTGACCGATCGGACGGTCGGCGAACTCTCCCATGCCGCCTACAACCTTGATCTCTATTTGCATTATATCCAACATCTTGTGCGCTATAGCGTCACTCATGACTATCGCCCCGAGTTGGTGATTATTCCGATTAACATGCACTCCTTTGCCGCCGAGTGGGATCAACGACCGGAGTATCAATTTACCGAGGAAAAACGGGTACTCGATTATGGAATCGCATGGTCACGCTGGTTTGGGCGACCCTATAATATTTTCGGCGGCTATGATTCGCCGGTTACCAGCGAAGAATTTTTTAATACGGATGTCTATAGCAATACTACCGCCGTTGGCAAAGTGGCCGAATTTGAGGAGGCGCTGGGCAACGCAAGGCTCGAAGAGAAAGAAAATGCCCGCTTTGTCTATTACCAGACGCTTCCCGAAGAAGGGCTGATTGCCAACACATTAATCTATTATTATATGGCACCACTTACGCCAGAGCACCGCAAAGTACAGGCGATGTTGCAGATCATCAGCCTTTTGCAGGAGCAGAAGATTGGCATCCTCTTCTATATTACGCCGGTTGATACAGAATTGGGCGATGTCTATCTTGGGGCAAGCTTTCAGCAGCGCTTTACGGCCAACAAAGAGGTGGTGCTTACCCTATTGAACGCGCACAATGTGCCGGTGCTTGATCTCTCCTACGATCTGGAGCCCTTTTACTTTAGCGATACGGAACATCTGCAACAGGATGGTAAACGCTACATCGCCGAACAGCTCGTTGCCCAGATCGACCCTGCCTTGCCCCTTGATCGGAACTTTGCCATTAATGATGGGGCCCAGGATGAGCCAATTACTGCTGGTGGCACAGCAACACCGGTGCCACCAGCAACAGCGCTTGCGACCATCGATGCGGCGATCAATCCACTGCTGGCCACCGCCGCCGCCCGTGCAACGCAAGCCGCCGGCGGCGCGGTGGCAGGAACCCCAACCGCGGTGGCACCGTAAGCCAGAGCTAGTTTTTTACCATATCTTATCGGGGTTCAGCGCTTTTGGTGAGCTCCTCCCCCAATTGAATCAAACCTAGTTGGATCAAAAGAAGGACACCTATGCGCCTCCACAACCTGCTTCCTCTTCTGCTTCTGTTCTGGTTGACGCTGCTCACCGGCTGTGGGCAAGATGATGCCACGGCGACGCCCGCCCCAATCACCGAAGTGGTGCCATCGGCACCAGCAGAAATAACCAACAGCACGCGCGTTCTCACGGTTACCACAACGGTCGCGCCAAGCGCGGAAGCCATTACAACAACCGTACCGACAACGAGTTCGTCAGACGTTATATCAGACGTTACGTCAGACGTTACGTCAGACGTAACGTCTGATATAACGTCCACCATACCCCTTACCGATGAACTGGTTTTGGTGCCCACCCATACCCCGGGTGAGCCAACAAGCGGCACACCAATTACGGATACAGCTACCCCAGGAACCGTCCTCGACGCCACCTTCGTTGAACGGGTCAGTGCGGCAGCAGTCAACCAGGCGAGCCAGCTCTTTTATCCAAGCGCCAATCTATTGACAGCGAATTATGACGTTGACATCTACCGCGTACGGGTCCAGAGCAGCACGGAAACCGGCGAACCGATCGACCTACAGGCCGATCTCTATCTCCCGCGTGTCACCACAGCTACCCAGTTTCCGGTGGTCGCCTATGCCCCTGGCACCACGGGGCTGGGGGATGGTTGTGCCCCTTCACAAGAGATCGTCCTTGGTCGCGCTTGGGGCAGCTATTATACGCATATGCTCAGCTACGCCGGCCAAGGGGTAATCGGCGTGCTGCCCGATGGCATGAGTTATGATGATCCCGAACGGCCCCACGAATATTTTGTCTCTGAACTAGAAGCGCACACCTTGCTGGATGCCGCGCGCGGGGCCTATAATTTTCTGGCCGACCCGCCACAAGAGATTGCAGCTCAGCCGCTCGATGCACTCTTCTTTGCTGGCTACTCCAATGGGGGCCACACCGCCTTTGCCGCCAAAGATTTTGCGACGGAGTATGCCCCAGAGTTGCCGCTGCGTGGGGTGATCAGCCACGGTGCCACCGCCAATGTCGAAACGTTGATGCGCGAAAGTCCGATTTTTAGCCCCTATCTAATCTATTCCTATGAATATTTTTATGGCAGCGAGGTGATCACGCCAGAACAGGTCTTTACGCAGAATTGGCTGCCAACCTTTGCCGAGGATGTGAATACCAAGTGTGTTGACGAGATCTTTGTCTACTACAGCAATGATCCCTTGGTGATGTATGCGCCGACATTCCGCAATGCCTTGGAAAATGATGAGCTAGCCAGCCAACTGCCACTCTTTAAGACGGTGCTCGATGCCAACTATGCCGGCACCTTTGGCGGCTTTGATGTACCGGTGGTCTTCTTCCAAGGCACGGCCGATGCCACGGTTACGCCACGGGCGCAACAGCAGTTCGCCCAGGATCTCTGTGCCAAGGGGGAGCCAGTCACCTATGTAGCGCTGCCCACGGTGCGCCACGTAGACACGCGGCAGAGCAGCTTTGTTGCCACGCTCGATTGGATGCGCAACCTCGCTAGTGGGGGAACAGCGGAAAACAACTGTGGTGAACTGACAGGGGATTCAGAAGGGAGGTGATTTGCCTTCCGGGAATTGACTATCCCCTCCTTTCTGAATCCCCTGCTCTTTTCGAGCTTAGCAGCAATGACACCAGGGTGAGGTGAAGCGTGCCATCCGCGGTTAAAATTGAAAATAAATAAAGGGTGTATCGAGCGATGTCCCCAGATTCATGGTGGCAATGGCAAGAAAGAGATAGGCAGCCCAACGCACAGGGCGAGAGTAGGTGGTAAAGGTTCGTTCCATATTCTGGCCCCACCGCTCTAACCATTGAATTAGCTCTAACAAAACAATGAGCGCTACGGACAAACTCATCTCCCAGATGGGATCGAGACCAATGGTGGCCCACGGCGCATAGAGGGCATCCCACGAATTGGTACCGGACCCCGTAAAGAGCCGCCCTACGATCAGCAGCGCATCCGCCAGCGTGTTGGCACGGAAGAAGATCCAGGCGAAGAGCACCAGATGAAAGGTCACAAAGATGTTAACCGTGGCCGGCAGGCGTAGCGCTTCTTGGCGGCCCATACGCCGTGCACCCCACAATGTTACGCCCCCCAATGCCACTTCTACCACGACGAACGTCCCATGCAAAGCTCCCCAGACCACGAAGTGCCAAGCGGCTCCATGCCACAGCCCACTGACCAAAAAGATGATAAACAGGTTGCTATACCAACGCCACTTCGGCACCCGATTTCCACCGAGGGGAATATAGAGATAGTCCCGAAACCAAGTGGAGAGCGAAATGTGCCAGCGCCGCCAAAAACCGGCAATTGAACGCGCCATATAGGGCTGGCGAAAGTTCTCCATCAGATCAAAACCCATCACCCGCGCCGCGCCAATTGCAATGTCCGAATAGCCAGAAAAGTCACAGTAGATCTGGAAAGCAAAAAAGTAGCTGGCCAGCAACAGGGTAAGTGCGCCGTGGTCACCGGGATGGTTATAGACCTGATTGACATAGAGCGCCAGACGGTCGGCGATCACTACTTTCTTGAACATTCCCCAGAGAATCAGCCGCAATCCACTGGCGACGCGTGCTTGATCAAAGATCATAGGCTGGTGAAATTGGGGCAACAGATGTGCAGCGCGTTCAATTGGGCCGGCAACCAATTGCGGAAAAAAGGCAACATAGAGCGCGAAGATCCCAAAATGACGTTCCGGCTCCAGTTTGCCCCGATAAACATCAATCGTATAACTCAAGGTCTGGAAGGTGTAGAAGGAGATGCCAACCGGCAAGAGCAGCTGAAAGGCGGGCACATTGTAGAAGAGATTGAAGAGATTGAAGGTGGCACGCATCGACTCATTAAAAAAATTAAAATATTTGAAGCCAAAGAGTAGCCCTAGGTTGATCAGCAGACTCACACCAAGATAGACGCGCCGTTGCCATTGCTCGCTCGTCTGTGCCATCTGGCGGGCCATGAGGTAATCAACCACCGTAGAAATGAAGATCAAAATCGTATATTCAATCTTCCAAGCGGCATAAAAGTAGTAACTGGCAGCGAGCAGCAAGAGCCACCGATATCGATGGGGCAACAGGAAATAGATGGCTACCACGGTGGGGAAGAAGACAACAAATTGCAATGAATTGAACAACATAGACAACGCCCTCTGCGGTTGAATTCAGTGTAGAGACCATGTATGCCCACCAAGTAGGCACATCATGGATAGACAGCACATTGCCCATATGCTGTAGCATAGCGAAGGCGTGTGCAGGAAACAGTAGCTTGATCTCAGAAAACGTAGTCGCCGCCGATTTAGATTTAAAACTGATCTATAGATTGTCAGAAAAAGATCCGTGATGGAATCCATTTTTCGTAGGGCCACGGTATACCGCGGCCCTACGAAAAATTATCTAAACGTCTATAGGAAGCCGATTGTGGACCAGGAGAAACAGAGAATGTCTGGTAAATCCTTAGCGCAAAAGCCGGTGATGTCATTGCCCTTGTGCCAATTTTCAAATCAAACACCCTATAGTATCATAAATGAGCCTACTTGAACCACTACCAAAGGGAATCTATTTATGTCTACCACCATTCATTTGTCCGACAGTTTTTTTCATGCCAAAGAAGCATTGCTGGTGGAAACAAGCGCACTTTCCGCAACGGCCTTTCGCTACCCCAGCGGTGTTGCTGCGTTGCGCATCAACAACGACCAAGGTGAGCTGATCCTGTTGCCCTTCCAGGGGCAGCAGATCTGGTCCGCCACCTTGGGTGGACGCAATATCACTATGAAATCGATGTTTGAGCAACCCAACGCCACACAGGATTATCTGCAAACCTATGGTGCATTCTTGATCCACTGTGGCGCAACAGCAATGGGGGTACCGATGGGGGAAGATACCCATCCGCTCCACGGCGAACTGCCCAACGCACCCTACCAAAAAGCATGGATCGTTGTTGGCGAAGATGAGGGGGGCGAGTATATTGGGTTGGGCGGCACCTATCAACACACGGTTGCCTTTAGCTTTAACTACATCGCCCAGCCCCTCGTCAAGCTTTACGCCGGCTCCGACCGCTGCTCAATCAAGATGACGGTGACCAACCTCAAGCAGGCGCCGATGGAGTTGATGTATATGGCCCACGTCAACTTCCGCCCAGTTGACAATGGCCAGTTGATCTATAGCGCGCCCTGCACACCCGACACCGCCCGTCTGCGCAAGAGCATCCCAACCCATGTACAGCCGACGCCAGAGTATCTCGCCCTCCTCAAAACTTTAGAGACGGACCCGGCGCAGCATAATCTCCTCCGCCCCGACTTGCACTTTGACCCCGAAGTTGTGATCAACTTTGATTATCAGGCCGACAGCGAAGGTTGGGCCCATACCATGCAGCTCCATCCAGATGGCACAGCCGACTACATCCGCCACAAGCCCAGTCAGCTCGACAAGGGGGTACGTTGGATCTGCCGTACGCCCGACCAAGACGCGCTAGGGATGGTGCTCCCCGCCACCGCCGAGCCGGAGGGCTACCACGCCGAGAAGGCCAAAGGGAATCTTAAAATTCTGGAAGGCGGTGATTCGTTTAGTTGTGAGATGGAAGCAGGCGTGCTCTCCGTTGAGGAAGCCGAGGCAATGGCAGCGCAAATTGAACAAATATTGAAAAGTTAAGCACCCCCACCCAACCTCCCCGCGAGCACTTACCGTTACCCACAAGTGCGCACGCGGCCCGGCGTTCCGGGGACGGCCCAGAGAAAAACTAGGTAACGAACCTACATGCGGGCCGTCCCCGGAACGCCGCCACCTCTGGCACACAGCGATGTGGAATGGTAAGCCCGCGAGCAAGGGAGGAGCGCTGACTTCCCTCCTTGATGTCGGGGAGGGGCCCAAAGGGCTCCCGGGGTGGGTTGAATTGTTAAAAGTTAAAACCGTTGAATATTGGACAAAATCTCTCCCCATCTGTCGTGCAAATTCACCCATTGACAGGGTAGTACTCTCTCTGTATACTAACTCCATTCACTTTATAAATTCTGCTATTCCCCGTCTGTGCTGCACCAATGGAGAAGCGACGTTGCGAACCGAGCAACCCCTCGCTTCTCCATTCCAATGCAGCCTACGAGCGTTTATTCACAAGTTTTGCTTTTCAAATCATCAAATTTCATCTGAGGAGAAGTCTCAATGGCTAGTGAGCGTGAAATCCTAATTCGCAATGGCTTGTTATCCGAATTACAGCGGGGGCGCATCAATCGCCGGCAATTTATGACGGGTGCCATGGCCGCGGGGCTGGCGCTCAGTGGCATCAGCGCTTGTATGCCGAGCGGCGGCGCCCCAGTTGCGCCGGCGGCATCGAGTGGTGCCACCAGTGGTGCAGTTGCGGCAGACGGTCGCCCATTGACCCCTACCTTTTACCAATGGATCGTCGATCTCCATCCCAGTATTCCGCAAGTCAACGAAGCCTTTGAAGGACTTAACTTTCAGATTGCACCAGTCGAAGGCTTTGGCATTGAGCGCTTTGTCGCCGAGGCCAAGAACCAAGAGAGCACCTGGGATGTCTATGTTGGCATGACCCCCTTTGTCGAGATGACGGCGCTGATCGACGCCGGCGTGATCATTCCCTGGGATGAAGTAATCCCCGCCGATGTGATCGATGATCTGATTCCCTCGATCCGCGAAGAGTGCAGCGTCGATGGCAAGCTCTATAGTTGGCCTTTCCTGCTCGATGTGATCGGCATGGGCTGGAACTCAGAGATTACCGATGCAGCCGGCATCGTCATCCCCACGACGTGGGAAGAGTACCTGCTCGCCACCCAACAGATTGTCGACTCGGGCGCGGCGCTCTATGGCAATGTCTTTGATTCGCATGGCTGGCGCTCACTCGCCCCATTGACCCACAGCATGAGCACTGATGTTTACACCGCCGAAGGGCGCTTTGACTTCACCAGCGAACCAGCAATCCAAGCGCTGCAATATATGAAGCAGTTGATGGCCACCTCTACGCCGGATATTCTGCTCGAAGGCGCCACCGATGGCGGCGTCAATGGCACACCGGATGAGGTCGCCTTTGCTGCCCAGAAAGCTGGCCTCTACTTTAAATATTTCAACGCCCCATTGCGCATGGCCGCTAACTGGCCCGATCCGAGCAAATTACAGTTGGCCGGTCTGCCCAAGTTTGCCAAAGGCGAAGGCTCCACTGTCTTCTGGACCACCGGTTCTTGCCTCTTTAAATATGGGCAGAACCGTGAAAAGGCCGCCGAATATATTAAGAGCCTCACCTATAATCAGCAGATCTGGAAAGATTCGATTGCCGGCACCGATGTGGCGCACCCCGGTCAACTGCCACCTTACAAGTCGATCTACGCCGAGTGGGATGCCAACCCGCCGGAGTGGCTGCCTCCCTTTGTCGGCCTTGTCCGTGAGCAACTAGACCGCGCCAAAGCGATCACCAACCACAAATTTGGCCTGAGCCAATTCCAGATCGGCAAAGGCATCTGGGAGAAGTATCTAACTGGTGAGGTCGATGATCCAGCCATTGTCATGCAAGAAGTGATGGACGCCGTGACAGCGGAAGAGGCGAAGGGGTAGAGAATAATTAATCATCAATTGACAATGGAGAATTGTTAATTGAGCTGTGCAGGCGACTATAAAGCGGGGTGGGCATTTCGGCTCGTTCCGCTTTATATGGACACAATACCCACGAAAATCGTAGGTGCGATTGCTTATCGCACTTAATCATCTTACGCAGAACCCTATTTTCTTTCCTTATGGCAACAACTACCTCTACCTTACAACGCGCCACCGAACAAAGCACGCGGCCACGCAAAGATCGGGGTTATCGCAACTGGCTTTTCCTAGCGCCGGCGCTCTTCTTCTTTCTCAGCTACATGCTCTACCCAATTGCGCGTGTGCTCTTTATCAGCCTGACCGACTTTAAATACCTCAGCACCGATCCAGTACAATTCGTCGGCCTGCGCAACTATGCGGAGGCGCTGGTTGATCCACTCGTCTATTCCGGCCTCTGGCGCGCTGCACAATTTACGCTGCTCTTTCTGCCCGGCACGATTATCCTGCCGCTGCTGCTGGCGGTGCTGGTTGATCGTGTGCGCAACGAAGGGGTGGCGACTTTTTATCGCATCATCCTGCTGATCCCGGCGGTCATTCCCGGCCCGATGATCTTTGTGCTCTGGAAATGGATGTATAACTTTCAGATCGGGCCAATCAATTATATCCTGATCAGTTTGGGACTTTTTACACCACAGACCGCACCACAGTGGCTCGGCGGCACTCCCTTAACCCTGCCGGCAATGGCACTCTTTGAAATCTGGTGGGGGCTGGGCTACCACACGATCTTCTTCTTGGCCGGCCTGGCGACGATTCCCCACGAACTCTACGAGGCGGCGCGCATCGACGGGGCCAACGAGTGGCGGCTGCTCTGGAACGTGACGATTCCCCGCCTGCGCCCGATCCTCAGCGTGCTCGTCGTCCTGCGCTTTGGCTCGGCAATGGCCGTGATCGATGAGTATCTGATCTTCGGCGGCTTCAACCGCGCCTCGCCCACCTATACCTGGACCGTCTATATGTATGATCTCGCCTTTAAGCTGGGCAGTTGGCCGCAGGGCTACGCCTCGGCGATTGGCTGGATCGGCGCGATTGTGATGATGTTCTTTGTGGGGGGACTGTTGTTTATCTTCCGGCCAAGAGATGGCTGATCCTCTCTAAACATGGAGCTTTTATGCGTGCAACTCTCTCTTCCTCTGCCTATCGCCGCCGCCACCAATGGGGCGTCATCGCCCGCCATGTGGTGATCAACTTCTTTGTGATTATCATCCTGTTGCCATTGGCGTGGGTGCTTCTGCTCTCGATCAAGTCGATCCCCGATGCGTACACGGGCGCGCTTTGGCCAGAACATTTTGACTTTACCCACTATGCCTTTGTGTTGAACAAGATCGACACGTTACCGCGCAATCTCTTTAACAGTGTTTATGTGACGCTGGCGACGGTCTTGATCACTGCGATCTGCGCTGTGCTGGGGGGCTATGCACTGGTGCATCTACGCGTGCCGGGGCAACGGATTGTCGTGGCACTGTTGGTGGCGTCGCTTTACTTTCCGACGCGCGTCGTTTCGCTGATCTCGATCTTTGAGATCCAGCGTAACCTCGGACTGATCAACACGACGAGTGGGCTGATCCTGCCCTATGTCACCCTCAACCTGGCGATCAGCGTGCTGATTATGCGTAGCATCTTTGAACAGATCCCGCATGAGTTGGTTGAGGCGGCGCGTATCGATGGTGCGGGCGCGTGGCGCACGCTCTGGCAAGTGATGTTGCCGCTGATTGTCAACGGGCTGGTGGTGATCATTGTCGTCAATTTTGTGACGGCGTGGGGTGAATATCTGCTGGCAGCGACATTGACGAATGATCAAGTTGTGCGTACCTTGCCGGTGGTGCTTGCTTCCGCGCACGGCGGGATGGGGCAATGGGCGTGGCCACGGATCGCGGCGGTCTATATTATTGCAATTACACCAGGGATTGTCGTCTTTGGCTTTGCACAGAAGCTCTTCTTCCGCGGGTTGATGGAGGGGGCGCTGAAGGCGTAGGATGGGAATAATCAATCATCAATAGTCAATTGAAAATAGAGAATTGTTAATTGTCTGTTGCCGAGCCCGTTTGGGGAACGGTTAACCAGGAGAAATAGATCGAGTACGGTTAGGCTAATCGTACTCGATCTATTTTTACCATCTTACATTACAGCATCCCCATAGGGCTGGCGTTTCGTACGCAGAAGATGAAGGAGAATCGACTCAAAAATCTTGTTTGACAGATAGTTGTACTCAAAGTACGATTGACCCCATGTACTTTGGTGACGCCACATCAAGTGGAAACTGTAATGAACCATCAGGAGGAACAAACAATGGGCACCCCAGTCAAAATTGCCGTGGTCGGCGCAGGTAGCGCGACCTTTTCGCTTGGCCTGGTCAAGGATCTCTGCTTGACCCCCAATCTCGAAGGTAGCATGTTGCATTTTATGGATATCGACGCCGAGCGGCTCGACATGATTACCAAGTTGGCCACCCGCTATAGCCAGGAGATCGGCCGCGACCTCAAGATCGAGAAGACCACGGATCTACGCACAGCGCTCACCGATGCCGATTTCGTGATCAATACCGCCTCGGCGCTTAGCCACTATCACCAGCGCGATATGCGCGATGTAGCCGCCAAATATGGCTATTACTATGGCAAAGCCGGTGTCGGCCCTTTCTTGAACCTGCGCCTGATGATGGATGTAGCCCATGAAATGGAAGAGACTTGCCCCGATGCCTGGCTGATCCAATCGGGCAATCCCGTCTATCAGGGTTGCACGCTGATGACCCGCGAAACGGAGATCAAGGTTTGTGGGCTCTGTCACGGTCACTACGGAGTCCATAATATCGCACGTACTTTGGGATTGGATCTGACGAATCTGAACGACCTGACGTGGGAAGCACCGGGATTGAACCACAATATCTGGCTGACCCACTTCTACTACAAGAATGAGGATATGTACCCGGTCCTGAATCGTTGGATTGAAGAAGAGGGACCGGTGTATTGGAATACCCACATTGCCGACCGCACCCACGATATCCAAATGTCACGCGGGACGATCCATCAATACCACATGTTTGGCCTGATGCCGATTGGCGACACCCCACGCCGCGGTGGCTGGTGGTACCACACCGATATTGAGACGAAAAAACATTGGTTTGGTGAGCCATGGGGTGGGCCGGACACCGAGTTGGCACGGCCCTTCTATGTCCAAAATCTCGAAAAGAAGATGAAGCAGATCCACGATGTTGCCAACGATCTGAGCGCCAGCGTGGTCGAAGTCTTTGGGGCCGAGAAGACGCGTGAACAGCAGGTGCCGATTATTGATGGTCTGGTCAACAACAACGAGGGCTATTTCCAGGTCAACGTGCCCAATTATGGCGCGCTGCCCGGGGTGCCTGATGATGTAGTCGTTGAGGTGCCGGCGCTCGTCAACCGCAAAGGCATCCAGCCGATTCGCGTCGAGCCACTGCCGGAGAAGATCATGTACGAGCAAATATTGCCCGAGTGGTTGCAGATGGAGCGCCAACTCCATGCCTTCAAAACGGGCGACCGCACGATGTTGCTCTGGGATGTGTTGGACAGTTCACAGACGCAATCGTATGATCAGGCGGTGGCGGTCTTCGAGGAATTGATGGCGATGGAAGGGCATAAGGATCTGGATGCCCACTACCGCTACCCCGAGAAGAATATTTTGCTCGATTCGGTGCGTCAGAAAAATTTCTCATAGAGTATATGACATAGCGCTCAACCAACTTTACCAAAGTTCGGTTACTCGATCCAATCCAAAAGCCACAAAGCCCACAGGCGGTTTTGTGGCTTTTGTGTTATCATTGGCTTTGTACCTGACCCGTTGAATGTCGACCGCTGGCATACTGTTATTCAATTATTTATTCTCATGCTTGTTCAGCTCTTACGTTTGCTAACGACGGCGCTCCTGGGCCTCGTTCTGTTTGTTGCAGCCACTGCCACGATTCCAGTAATCGGATCGGCACCTGTTGCTGCCCAATCCACATCTACTGGCAACATCAGCGCCACGCCCCTCTTGCGCGGCACACCAACGCCGGTGCTGCGCGGCACAGCCACCAACCCAATACCCGCTACCCCAAAAGGCAATGGCAATGCAACTGCACGTGTGACAGCTACAGTTGCTCCCTCACCGACCCCAACTGCCGAGGGGTCGCACTATCTGATCGACCAACGGACCACAAGCCCCCAGCTACCCGATATTGCCCTGGCACTGCGGAGCGCGGTGTTAGCTACAGATCAACTGATTCTCACCGTTGCCTTTGAAAATCAGACCGATGAGCCGATTCGCTTCTCCTTTATTACGCCCGTAGAGCAACGGCGGATTCAACTGATCGATAGCAATGGTACAGTCCACGGTGCTGTCGCTTTGGATGAAGCGTGGGCGACGATCCAACCCGAAGGGGGCTTTGCGGCAAGGGGGGCGAAGCTAGGGGCGATCACCTTTGCCCGGCCGATTGGGCCTGGTCCCTACCAATTAACGGGCATCTTTGATTATCTGCCAATCCAATTTGTCTTGGATCAACCGGCAGCAGACGAGCCTGCGGTTGTAGTACCCACCGGCAGTTATGCGGTTGACGCCACCCTCTTTAGCAACGACGAAGTGCTCGAACCGTTGCGCCTTCATGTAGAGCAGGTAACCATAACGGATAAAACCGTGGCCTTTGCCGTCTCCTTTGTTAACACAGGCTATCGCCGCTATGCGCTACGTCGTGGACCAACCGGTATGGATGCCACCCTGCTCGATGCCGAGCGCCGACAGTTCCCGCCCAGTAGCGTCAGTACCTCCCTGGCCGACACAATTACACCAGAGGAGGGCATCGCAGCTAGTGCCGCCTACAGTGGCACAATTACCTTCCCTCGGCCGGCCGCGCTGACGGTGATCCGCTTCACCTTTACACGCTATACCACGCTTACCCTCCGCTTCGGTTCCAATGGGCTGATCGACAGCAGCTTGGCGGCCACAGTTGACGGCACACCCCCGCCCACGCCGACGCCGCAACCAGATGTCGCAATCTACAACGCATTGCGCGCCCTGTTGTTGCGCCAGGCCAAGGCACTGCTTGCAGATGATGTCGACACCTTCTTACAAGGAATGACACCAGAATTACGGCCATCGATAGCAGGGGCCTTTACACAGTTGGCAGCGATGCCCTTGGCATCCGCAGAACTCACCTTGGATCCTGGTCAAGATTATACGGTGGCAAGAGATAATCAGGTTGCCGCGGTGGCGGTTGCGCTGCGCTATACGTTTCGCGGCGTTCCTGCCGACAATCTCTTTGTGCAGGACTTTCTCGTGGACTTTGTCCGCCAGACAGGTCGGTCACAGGCAGATGGGTCAGCGGAAAATGGCTGGCAGATCAATTCGATCACCCCAGAGAACAATACACCTTTCTGGTGGAACGGTATCGTCACCACCTACGAAGCGCCACACTTTCTGATCATCACGCGCCCGGATACGGCAACAAGTATGGAAACCTTAGCGCAGGAAGTGGAGACGGCGTATACCACCGTCGCCAACCAAGGGCTTGCGTTGGAAGAGCGCTATGTGGCCTATTTCACGGGGCAGGATGAAGCCTTCTCAACCTATACTGGGGCGACCAATCCTAATATCTTGGGCGTGGCACTCTCGCGTTATCGGATCGACGCCGCAACGATTGAGGTGGTGAGCCGCGCCTTTTATATTAATGGCAGTAACTTTATCAACGAGGCGCAAATCAAGGAGCGCCAATCAACCATTACCCACGAGCTTGTCCATCTCGCCTTGGCGCAGACGGCGCGTCCTTTCACACCGCCTTGGCTGGCAGAAGGCTTGGCCGTCTACTATGCCCAGCAAGAGACAGCCGCCGATCGCAGCAGCCAATACAATGCCGAGCGACTATCGACCGTGGATCTGACTGAATTAACGCGCCTCTCTTCCCTAGGCATCCACGATGCGGCCAGCGAAACTACGAGCTATCGCTATCTTTATTCAGGTGCCGTCATTGCCTACTTGATCGAGCAGTATGGCGAAGAGCGGATGCTTGCCTTTTATCAAAGTTATACAGAGGTGCCAATGGCAGATATTGAGGAGCGTTTACCCCTCTATTCCTCGCCGCTAGGAGAAGACCGCACCTTTCAAGCGTTGAGTGTCGAAGTGACCGAAAACGCGCTGACCACCAGCTTTGGCCTCACATTAGCGACATTGGATGCTGCGGTCAAGGAGTGGTTGCTGGCGCAGTAGCGCGCGGTGTGCAGCTGACATTCGAGTGAAGGAGATCCACAGTGAGCAATTTATCGGTACCGGTAGCCCACATTGACGATCCGAGCGCACTTTCAGCCCTATTGACGGCGCTGCGTGAGTTGCATGGCCCTACCTATGAATTTGCCGTAGGCGAGTGGGGCGGTGATGTGCGTCTCATTGCGCCGCCGGGAGCGGTGCTTTATCGGTTTCTCCTAACAACGGCTGAGGCCATGATTCATCTACAACCGGGCGATTATGTCCGCGGCCCATCGATCGACATTCCTTGGCAACCGGTTGACAATGGCTTGGCGGAAGTTACAGTTGAGTGTACCGAAGCGCTCTGGCCCGGTGATGTCGTGACGGCTGACGATCAGAACCCCGTTTTGCTAGCGGGCAGCGGACGCTACTTTGAAGTGACAGTGGAAGCAACTGCCTATTGTGCGCCTCGTGTAGCCTTTCTGCGCAATCTACCCGATCATCCTGGTGGCTGTGCGGCCTATCGGGGTGCATTTCGTCGAGAAGCCATCCCACCGCAACGACCGCTGCAAGACGATCTCGATCAACGCGGCGTCAACCGCATCAATGAACATACGCTTGACATGCGTATCGACCGCAAACCCACACCGATTCGCCACTATCACGGACCAATTGCCGTGGGTGCAGGAGAGTGGGTGAACCATTCAGAGATTGCGCTGCTATTGCCAAGGGCCGTTTATGGATTGCCGGAAGTGGCGGCAACCGATGAAGGGCAGTTGCTGATCTATCGACAGCCGGCCACGGATCCAAGCGATACCGTTACGCTGCCCGTGCGCTCCGGTTCAATTGTGGTGACACCGGCGACCGCAGAAAATGTGATGGGACATTGTTTTGAAAATTGCTTTGCCATGTTGATTGCAATACCGGGCTTTGTGGCACCTTATCATCTGATTGAGGAATAGAGCGATAAAAGAGTAGGAATAGAGGAGAGCGACGATGGAAAAGTTAGGGCAATTTGATGTGAAGGGGATTGGACGGTATCTGTTAGATGCGGACTTGGGAGGAGAGCCTTTGCATCTACATGTCTCTGAAGTAGCGGCGGGTGGACGTAGCCATCCGCCCCATCAACATGGTGGCTATGAGGCGATTTACATGTTAGAGGGTGAGGGGACCTTTGAAATCGCTGACGAGAGCCATCTGATTCGCGGTGGCGAAGCGGTTGTCTTTGATCCACAAAAACTTCATGGGTTAGTTAATCGTAGTACGACCCCCATACGATATATGGTCGTATTAGCGAATAACGGACAGTAGGACTTAATAAGGTTACCTCTATTTGATTAACGACAGCGGCTCCGCTATGATGGCGGAGCCGCTGTTTTCACCTCGTCTGTGTGTATAGAATCAATTGACCTTTACGGAGTGGAAATGTCCAGCCGTAGTAGGTCAATAGTCTCTAACTATTCCAACTAACACTCGAGTAGGTTCCTCCGTCATCCTGACACTGATTGGTCGTTCCTGTATCGTCGCTACCCGTTGGTGTCTTTTTATTGTCGGCAACAACTTTTTCAGTGGCACTACTATCTACACTTGTAGTGCAAGAATTGGGAGTGGTTGTATTGGTTTCCACAGAAACGGCCACATCGACAGTTACGTCAAGAACGGGCCTATCCACGGCATAGACACTTACAGGTAACAGCAGCCCCGCAATGGTAAAGATTGCAGATAGAAAGCAAAACAAACGAATTTTCAAAATGTACGCTCCTGGTTCGCTATCGCAATTTAGTAACTGTAATGACCACCCTACGAAATGCTGCTATCAACCACCACTGCTATTCCAACTCACATCCTGTGGCTGTACCCCCGCACAAACGTTCACCGTAGCGCCGTTCGGCAGTACCTTTATGCAGCTGCTGCCGTTGACATTCACCAGAGTGGTCGATGGATTTACTAGATTCACAAGTGAATGGTTTAGAGGTAGTAACATTCCCAAGGTTAAAATTAAACCAACACCGGTCGATAGGATCTGCTTCTTCATTTGTTTCTCTCACTTCTCTTCAATAATTTGATTAAACTGCTCATTACTCGACAGAAATAATAGAGGGTAAAAGAACAACGCATACCTTCTCTTTGTGTCAACACGATAACATTAATTCTTCGCCAAAATGCTGACAGAATCCTGTCTTAAGTGGCAAGATAACATTACGGACAAACTGCCACTACAGGAGAAAATCCTGGCGATTTATCCGTAATTTGATGTAGAAAAATATACAACAATGGAAGTACGTACAGAAGAGGAAACAAGCAGAAGAATAGTGACCTTCGTCTCTCAACGGGGTGTGATGCGTGCATACTCCGGCCATTCGAGCACAAAGCCAAGGGTGTCGATTAGCATCTGCTGAAAATCTTCAAGATGGGCAGCCGTATTGCGCACCTGACGCGGCGTCAGATTATGCGTCAAGGCGTACGCAGCCAATGCACCTGCCGCCTCGCCGATATTCCACTCGACGGGGTGCAGCCGGTAACAGCCGTTCGTAATGTGGGTGACACCCAGATTCTTACAGGCCGGCAATAGATTTTCGACACGCTCGGGGATCAACGCACCGAGCGGAATTTGGAAGGGCCAGCTACTGATATCAACGTAGGTGCGTGGCGCTGTGCTGGGATGTAGATCAATCCGATAGCTGCCGACGCCAACGGTATCGTGAAAGCGCTCGGCACCAATGAGATCCCCTCGCTGTTTGACACCCACATGTTGCTCCAACACCGTAAATTCGGCCAAGATTCGCCGCGCTTCGCGGATATAGACATACTTCGCCAGTCCATGATCGGTGCCGACGATGTCGTTGCGTAGTCGCAGCCCACGATAGCCATAGCCACCATCGTGGCGCGGCGCTTCGGTCTGCATCCAGTAGAGCAGCGCATAGCTCAGTTGGGCTGCTCCGGCCAGGTTGTTCTGGCGATCTTCCTCATCAACGCCGACCAGCGGCCCCAACCAATAATCGATGTGCGGCCAATTGACCAAGCAAATATCACTGGGCAAGAAGCCGTCGGCAAAATGGTTGCGATAGAGGATACGGCGGTAATGCCAGAAATCACCCACATGGCGCCCATTGACCGGGCCGTGAAAGATGCCCCGTTCGCGTGTCTCCAGCGTCTGCGGATCGACATCGCGCCATCCCAATTGCCGCCCCGGCCAGAAGTCCGCCTGATAGCCACGCCAAAAGTCATAATTGGCGGGCCGCTCAATCGTGTGATCTTCATTGGGCAGATAATCAACCGCAAAACACCAGGTGATCGCCTGCTGCTCTTCGGGGCGTGGGTCGCCGGGGACGGCGTGCAACTCGCCAGTCTGCTCCTGACTTTCCGCGCCGATAATATGTTCGATCTCGCCCAGTTCGAGCAGATCGCCCAGTTCGGTGGCATCGAGCACATAGGGCGCGCTGATCGCAAGGTCATCGCCCGTCAGCTCGTCAAAGAGGGTGACACTGCGCACAATATCGCCGTCCATCTCAACCATAATGGGGCGATGGTTGCGCAACACGGTGATCTGTCCATTCGAGACATAGGGTGCGAGCATCTCTTCCAGCACAGCCAGCGCCACCCGCGGTTCATGACAAAGACGACTGACATTGCCCTGGCCGGGGTTGAACAACATATCATGGCGCGCGGCTTCGGTCATCGGATAGTTGCGCCAGTAATAGTGGCGGACCCCCTGCCGAAAACGCCGATAGCTAGCGGTGCAGCCCGTCGTCTCGATCCACGGATGCTCATCGGGCGGCACCGCCTGTGAGGTCAGTTGGCCACCAATCCAATCCGTCTCTTCGGTGAGGATGACCCGTTTGCCCAACCGTGCCGCGGCCAGCGCCGCGGCCACGCCTCCCGTGCTACCACCAACAATTAGAATTTCTGTTGTTCGTTCAGCCATCTGTCATTGGTCCTTCGGATTGGCTTCGATATGCTCAGCCATCAGTTCGTCATTCACAATTTACCATTCACCGTTTACCATTCACAATTCCCTACCCCTTCAACCCCGTCAGCGTCACGCCTTGGATGAAATAGCGCTGCCCACCGGCAAAGAGCACCAACATGGGCAGGATCATCAACACAGAGAGCGCCATCATGTAGTGAGTATCCGGCAATTGGCCACCACCACCGCGCAGTGTGTAGAGGCCAACGGCCAACGGGCGCAGATCGGGACGGCCGGCCAGATAGACCAACGGTGCCAGAAAGTTGTCCCAGGCATCGCGAAAGGCAAAGATTGTCACGGCAGCCAACGCCGGCTTGGCGAGCGGCATGACAATCCGCCACCAGATGCCAAAGTCGCTACAGCCATCGATACGCGCAGCGTCAGAGAGTTCGTTGGGGATGCCCATGAAGAACTGGCGCAGCAGAAAGATGAAGAAGGGATTACGCCCAAGCAAGTTCGGCACTGTCACTGGTAAGAAGGTATTGAGCCAGCCGAGTTGGCCATAGATGATGTAGAGCGGAATCAGCCGCACGACGTAGGGCACCATGAGCGTGCTCAGCAACAGCACAAAGAGCACATCGCGGCCGGGAAATTTGGTGCGCGCAAAGCCATAGGCGACAAAGGAGCAGGTAACCACCGACCCGATCACATTGGCCGCTACAATGATTAGAGAATTGCGCAGCCACAATCCCACCGGTGCCACGTGAAACACGTCAATATAATTGCGCCAGAGTATGGGGTCAGGCAACCACTCAGGCGGCCAAATGGCAATCTGCGGCAAGCCCTTGAGCGAAGTCGAGAGCGTCCAGAGCAGCGGGATCACCATGACCACCGATCCCAGCAGTAGCACGAGGTGCAGCAGCGTGCTACTCAGCAGGCGATTCCACGAGAGTGAAGAAGTCATTGGTCAATTCCCATAGTAGACCCAGCGGCTCGACGTGCGGTAGACAAAGAGCGTCAACGCAAAGACGACAATAAAGAGCAGCACCGCCAATGCCGAGGCATAGCCCATGCGGAAGTAGCTGAAGGCATTGTCGTAGAGATGCAACATGTAGAGCCGCGTGGCATTGTTTGGCCCGCCACCGGTCATGATAAACGCGTTGTTAAAGGATTGGAACGCACCGACGAGATTCATCACCAGGTTGAAGAAGATCACCGGCGTCATGAGCGGAATCGTCACACGCGTCAGGCGAACCCAACTATTGGCACCGTCGACCTCGGCCGCTTCATATAGCTCTTGCGGAATCCCTTGCAGACCGGCCAGAAAGATCACCATCATGCCGCCGATGCCCCAGAGGCTCATAATGATCAGCGCGTTCATAGCCCAAGCAGGATCACTCAGCCAGCGGATCGGCGGCAAGCCCACCAATTCAAGCACAAAGTTCAGAATGCCACGGCGTGTCTCAAAGATAAAGACCCAGACGATCACCGCAGCCACGGTCGGCACCACCGACGGTAAATAGTAAACCGTGCGATAGAAGCCTTTGCCGCGGATGTTGGCGTTGAGCAACAGCGCCAGCCCAAAGGCGACGAGTATCCCCAGTGGCACGCTCAGACCGATGTAATAGAGCGTATTGCTTACCGATTTCCAGAAGAGTGGATCGCGCGTGAAGGCTTCGCTGTAGTTGTCCAGCCCCACCACATGCGTAGCCGCACCGGTCGCACTCCAGTTGGTAAAGCTGTGATAGATTGCCGAGCCGATGGGCAACGCTTCAAAGAGCAGAAAGGCAAGCAACCAGGGCGCGATAAAGACCAACCCCACCCAGTTGCGCAGCCGCCAGGCGAGGCGAGGGGAGGTAGCTGGCACCGCTGCCCTCGCCCGCTGCACATTATGTAGCCCCGCCATTAGCCTCGGCTACTCCAGAACTCGTCGACGACCGCCTGTGCCTGTTCAGCCGCTTGGGTCAACGCATCGGCCGGGGTGGCATCACCAAACATCGCTGCATCAACACCTTGCTTAACGATATCACTGATGCGGGCGTGTTCGGGCAAGATGTTCACTGAAACATCGGTCGTCAGCGCCGCCAGCACCTTATCCCAATGCTCGTTGACATCGTAGAAGCTCTGGTCTTCATTGACCGATTTGATTGGTGACGGCCGCCCCTGTTGTTGGACAAACCAGCCGCCGCCATCGGCATCATAGGTGATCTTTTTGATCCATTGAAAGGCGGCATCACGCTTGGCTTCCGGCACTTTGCTCGACATAATGTACCCCCAGGCAAAGGCTTCGCCAGAAAGCCCCTGAGACTTAGCATCGCTGTTGCTGCCGTTGTAGGGACGGGAGGTCATATCCCACTGCATATCCGGTTTGTAGGTCTGCATGTGGAAGAAGATCGAGACGTTAGGGAAGTTAATCGCCTGGGAATCATTGTACCAAGGCTGCGCTTCGGTCGCCTCGCCGGGGCCGGCAAAGAAGTCAGTGACATTTTGCACACCGCCATTGATATTGTTGGTAAAATTGACCATCCACTCCAGCGTGGCCAGCCCTTCTTCACTGTTAAAGGCGACGCTGTGCAGATCTTCGCTATAGATCGTGCCGTTGTTGCAGTAAAGCCAGGCAAAAAAGTCACTCGCACCCGTCCCCACATCAGCCCCAATTTTGACAATACCGCGGTCATCCACTTGGGTAAATTCTTTGGCGACCGCCTCCAACTCGGCCCAATTCTGTGGAATGGAGGTATCGATCCCAGCAGCGTTGAACATGTCAAAATTGACCAGTTCCAGACAGGTGATACCCCCACCGGTGGGCATGGGCATTGAATAAAGCTTGTCTTCCCAATAGAAATTACCAATTTCGGAGAGATAGAAAGTATCTAGATCGAGGCCATTGCTCTCGACCATGTCAGAGATGGGCACGATCGAGTTTTCACTAGCAAATTTGAGGATCTCGGCGCGGGTGGCCATCAGCACTTCGGGCGGATCGTTGCTGGCCAGCGCGGCAAAGAGATTTTCGGCACGCCCTTCAAAGGGCTGGACTAGATTTTGGACCGTAATATCGGGATGTTCTGCTTCAAAGTTGGTGACAATCTGATTCATTAACTCTTCACGCGCCGCGCCCCAGACATTCCAAAAGCGCACCTCGATCTGTTCGGCGGCGGGGGCCGCACCACCTTCGGCAGCGGGGGCCGCACTTGGTCCAACGGGGGCACAGGCTGCTAAGGCTGTGCCGGTTGCTGATACGCCAATGAGTTTTAGTAGTGCGCGGCGGCTCAGTGCTCTTCCTTGTTCACGCATAATTCCTCCTCTAGTTTGTTCTACTCTTTGTCATTAGTTCTTTGTCATTAGTTCTTTGTCATTAGCTGCTCCGCCACTGGCGACAAAGGGCCAATGACGAAGGAGTACGCCTATGCTGGGGGGGCAATCGTAACACCAGGTACATAGCGACAGGGGATCGTCTCTTGGCGCAGTTGTGGCGCTTGCGGTGAACACAACAACTCTACCAATAGCTGAACGGCGCGGCGGCCCATCATCTCGCGAGGAATGCTAAAGCTAGTCACCGGATAGGGGGCAACATACCCAGTGACTGGTTCGCCCAGAATCGCCACTGAAAAATCGGCAGGAGCGCTCTTGCCCAACTGCGCCATGCCCTCAAAAAAAGGACCAACCAAGCCACCGCCGCTCTCGAGCACAAACGCTGTCGTACCCTGTGCTAAAGTCTCCTCTAAAAAGGGGGGGACGACTTGCGCTGCCACCAATCGTTGGGCAGGGGCGACCAGATGATTCAGCCCCCGTTGACGGTAGGCCATGAGATAGCCGGCGTAGCGGTCGCGGTGCGATTCGTTATCCTGCAAAGGACCCCAGTAGGCAATCTGCTGGTGGCCACAGCCCAACAGTTCGGTGATGATCTTTGCCGTTGCGGTTGCATAATCGGCTGCGACATAAGAGAGTTCGCGATTCGTCAGTTCGCGACGACCGACAAAGACAAACGGGTACTGATCGGCAACCAGGCGATGTAACTCCTCTTTGCTCTGCTCAGAGCCCAGGAGAATGGCACCGTCAGCCATGCGTAGCCGATTGATATTGCCCTGGTAGATCCGGCGGTGGCCATCGGCGCTGCCGGTGCTGGTGAAGAGCAACAGATCATAGCCCAATTGCTCCGCTTCCTGCTCAATTCCAACAAGAAAAGGATAGTAGAAATCGCGTTGCTGTAATGGAAAGATCGATTCAAAGGTAAAAACGCCCAACAAGGAAGTCTGTCCACCCGCCAATGAACGGGCCACCGGATCAGTTACGTAGCCTAACTGCTCGACGGCAGCCAAGACGCGCGCCCGGGTCTCCGTGCTGATCCGCACATTCCCATCAAGACGGTTATTGAGGATCACCGAAACTGTCGCCGGCGAGACGCCAGCCAATTTGGCAACGTCGGTCTGTCGTGGACGCTTTTGCATCATAGTGCCGATAAGAGCAGTTTATGCCAATAATTGAGTAGCATTTGTTTTACGCATAGTAGAATAACACTGGTGATAATGCGCTTTATCATGGTGATAACCCGCATTATACGGGATTGCGCAGGGGCTGTCAAGTAGCCATTTGTTGAATTTTCGAGTAACACAATGCAGCAAAGCCGTAACCAAAACCGAGTCTTTTGGATCTCATGTGGTTGACCCGCTTTGGCTTCGGCAAGTGCAGCCGCCGCTGACTCGTAAACATTTGTCAACCCCTTGAGATCCTATTGAAGCAGATTTTTGAAATACTTTCGCAGGGTGCGCAAATCATCCAGAAACGTCGTGGGTTGCATAAGTCCTATGCAGAATGCTGAAGTGCCTCAATCGCGGCCGTAACGGTAGATGAACGGCCATCGGCCTTCAGCGCCAGTGCCAAAAGACCGACCATCGTATCTTCACTTGATGGGGCCAACCGATCCGGCACGCCAAACCGCGCATTGATCAGTTGGCGCAACGGTGGTAGTTTTTGGGCAAGTCCACCGGAGTAGACGAGGCGTTGCCAGGGTTGGTCGGGTGCGATCCGCAGGGCACTGCGTTGGTAGTTAGTTGCCATATTGGCAAAGGCAGCAGAAAAAAGGTGGCCCACGGTAAGGTTATCTTCTCGGATGTTGGCAACGTGCCCACTGCTCCCGCCAACGCTGTCGAAAAAGGCGAGGCTCACATCGAGATCGCTCACATCAATGCGCGCAGTCGCTTCGGCAATATAGGCCCAAGGGTCGCTCTCCACGCCTTGCGCCTGCCCCCATTCGGCAATGAGGCTGACCAGATGGTTGAGTGCGCGCCCGGCTGGGATGCCGGTGACTGTATTCAAAAAATGGTCATCAAAAAAGGGACGCGTCTGATAGTCACCGGGTAGCCAACTTTCTGTCAATAGACTCACCTGTGAACCAGTCGAGATATTGAGCGAGAGTTCATCCGCGCCAAGTAGCGCGCCGACAATTGCACATTGGTGATCGCCCACCGGCGAAAACCAGGGAAGCGTTCTGGTGCCAACGGTGATTTCGGCGACGGATTTACCGAATGGTTGGACCATCGGCCAGTGTAGGTGCGCCAGCCCCAAGCGTTGCAAGATCGGCCAGTTCCAGTCGCCCGTGGCCAAGTTAAATGCGCCATATGCGCCGGCATTCGTTGGCTCGACGGCTGGGATCGTGCCGCTGAGATTGGCGATCACAAAGTCGGCAATCGACAACGGCGCGAGCGGTTCGTCAGGCAAGTTCCCGGTCTGCGCCATCCAATAGAGGTAGCAGAGTGGGCGGCTAATCTGAAGTTCGCGACCGATCTCGACAACTTCATCGTCACTGAGCAGCCGTTTGAGCTGGTCAAAGTAAGTCCCGTTGCCGTCGGCGTAGGGAATCAGCACCCGTTGATCCTGCCAGGTAATCGCATTGGAGCGCGCCTCCCCGGTTGGCGTGGCGAGAACGAGGCCATGCATTTGCGTGCAGAGCACGACCCCTTGGCAGTCGGGGGCGTGGGGCAGCAGTTCTTCAACCAATGCCTGCGTTGCGGCGACAACTGCGGCGGGATCAACCTCGTAAAAATAAGGGGGACGATTGGGTAATGCCGCGGGGAAGGGTTGGCGACGTACATGGGTATGTTGATGGCGGTCAAGATCAAGGACGGCTCCCTTGATAAAGCTTGTGCCCAGGTCAATGGCAAGATAGGTCATGGGATTGGTTTCCTGCTGCGAATTGTGATTATACTCAGCTCTGAATGGGAACCGGAGTTTTGCTAGGGTAGAAACTCCGGTTCCCATTTCAACCGCAGTATAGAAAGGGAGAATGGTGACGCTGATCGTAGCGTGTTGTGCGGGTGCTGTCAATCTAGCCGAATGATCAGGGTTGTGATTCGCAGGGCTTTAGAATTTATATTACACTGCTTTTTGCCACAGATGAACACAGAAAACCATCTGTGTTTATCTGTGTTCATCTGTGGCAAAAAAGAAAATTGCGGCAATGGAACAAATGAACTACAATCAACGCCATGAAACCTTTCCTCAAATGGGCCGGCAATAAATATCAGATCGTTGATCGCATCAAAGAGCAATTGCCGCCGAGTAAGCGGTTGATTGAGCCATTCGTTGGTTCCGGAGCGGTCTTTGTTAATACGGACTATGAACAATATTTACTCGCCGACGCCAATGGCGATCTGATTCAGCTCTATCAATATTTAAAAACAGAAGGAATAGGCTTTATTGACTATTGCCGCCAATTCTTTGTAGCGGAAAATAATACCAAGGAGCAGTTCTACCACTTCCGCACCGAGTTTAACAGCACAACGGATAGTCGATACAAAGCTGCGCTTTTTATTTACCTCAACAAACACTGCTTCAATGGCCTCTGCCGCTATAACCAAAAAGGTGAGTACAACGTTCCTTTTGGGCGCTATAAGAAGCCTTATTTTCCCGAGAAAGAAATGATCTGCTTTCACCGAAAGGCGCAGAATGCCTGCTTTCAGCACGCCGATTTTGCCGCGGTGATGGCAGCAGCCGAGCTTGGAGATGTAATCTACTGCGATCCGCCCTATGTGCCCCTTTCGGAGACAGCGAATTTTACGAGCTATAGCGCCGGCGGTTTTGGCGTCGCCGAGCAGCAGGCGTTGGCGCGACAAGCGATGGCTTGCGCTGCACGGGGAATTCCGGTAATTATCTCTAACCATGACACTGAATTTGTGCGTACTGAATATGCCAGTGCACGCATTGAAGCATTCGATGTGCAACGGTACATCAGTTGCAACGGCAGCAATCGGGGCAAGGCCGCAGAGCTATTAGCGATCTTTGCACCAGTGACACAAAAGAGCGGGAAGTAGCCGACATGACAATCTTTATGGGACAAGGTGGCCTTGCCAATAGTTCTGGTAATACGCTAGAACAGACGATTGTGGCGACCTTAACCAGCAAAGGCTTTCCGGTGGCGCTCTACCGAGAATGGAGCATAGCGCCAGCTACCTACCCTACGAATATCCTTCTGCGCAACGTGCCCTACGAAACAATCTATGGCCACCGCGGCAACACCGAATTTTTGCTTCTTTCCGAACGTTACAATCTCGCCATTCGTATCGAATGTAAATGGCAACAATCCGCCGGTAGTGTTGATGAAAAATTCCCCTACCTCTATCTAAATTGCGTCGAGCGGATGCCGGAACAACAGATCATCATTGTGGTTGACGGTGGTGGTGCCAAAGCTGGTGCCGTCGACTGGCTACGGCGGGCGTGCACCAATCGACTCTATCTCGCGCCGCATGACCCTAAGACGATCACAATGATGAGCCTGGTTGAATTTTTGATGTGGGCCAATCAACTTTTTCGATAGACCAGCTTATTTCTTCTTCTTTTCCTTGGGACTCTTTACTTCCGCCGCATACGAGTGCCCGCCAAAGATCGCCCGCACTTCGGCCCCTGACTTTGCTTGCTGCAAGCGCCCCATGCGGTCCGCTTCTTCATCCCGCAACTTTTTGACATTTTCCAACACCTGGGCCAGCTTATTGGCCGGGAACTTGCATGCACCATTTTCATCCATGTGAATGATCTCGCCCGGCGCGACATCCATGCCGGCGACGTGCACCGGCACATTGACCGCCTGCACTGCCTGCGCACCGTGGCCGGGGGTGATGCCGCTGAGCATATATTGAAAACCCATGGGGCGCACCTCGTCGATATCGCGCGAGGGCCCGTTAGAGATCATCCCCAGGCAGCCCAGCGCCTTCATCGCCGAGACCATGTTGCCGCCGGCGAGGCCAACTTTGTTAGCCAGTTCCGGTGGAAACTTCTGTTGAAGCACGAGGATCGTCGGCTTGGGCGACTCATCGAGCGCATCGACCACATCCATAAAGGTGAGGCTCTTGAAGTTGGGGTCGGGCAGGCCATAGACACAGGTAACAGCATAGCCGACAAGTGGGCCAAGTTCGGGGTACATGGTGCGAATGGAGGTGTCGGTGTACCAATGTTCAGTCCACGGATTGTAAAGGCTGAGGCAGAGAGGCGTGCCGGGATAGGTGGCGACGACATTGGTGATCGAGGGGGTGTCAAATTGGCGTAGTTCTTCCATCATCTCTTGGATCGATTGGTCGGCCATTGCGTACTCCTTGGGAATGGTTAGTGGTGTGACGGTATAATGGTTCATGGTTAATGGTTAACAGTTACATCATTAACCGTTATACCAGTAACCATTGTTTCAGATCGTTTGGGAAAGTCGATAGGCATCGAGTATAGTTTATGATAGCACAGAATAAATTTGCAGGGTAACAGAAAAAATTAGGGAGAAGATCATGTATACATTGGAGAGTGGGGCGCTGTCCGTATCGATTCTCGATCCGGTGGCGGATCAAGCACGATTGGGCTCACGCTATTGTGTGGGAGGCTATATCTATCAGGTGACAGATAGCGGTCAGGGAGTGCTCTTTACCGGGCCACAGTATCCCAATCCCGATCCCGACACCTTTGACGGACAGGGTGCGCCAGATATGTTTTTCACACCTTTGGGCGCAGAAGAGGCGGACGTCGGTGATGTTGTTGGTGTAATTGGCGTGGGGCTGGTCAAGCGCACCAGTGCCATCGAACCTTTTTCCGTGCGCCATAACCCAGAGGTCAGTGAGTTCCTGCCCTGGCAGGTGGAGGCGGACAGCAGCACGATTACCATGCGCACGGAGCAGCGCTTCCGCGATTGGGGCTATCGCTTGACGCGACGTGTAACGCTGGAAGGGCGAACCGTTCACTCCGTGACCGAGATTGAGGGTACCGGCGCTGCCGTGCTGCCGGTGCGCTGGTTTGCCCATCCCTTCTTTCCGCTGACGCCCGACCGGATCTATTGCCATTTCTCCATGCCAATTTCGATGCCGGAGAATGCGGGGTACTTCATCAATGAGCAAGGCTTCATCTGTCAGAAGCCGGAACACGATTGGCCACGCGGCTTCTATCAGGCGCTCGACTATACCAAGCCGGCGGAGGGCATCACAATTACGCAGAAGCACCCTGGCGTCGGCGCAGTGATCACGACGACCGATTTTGCGCCTGATTATTTGCCGGTTTGGAGCAACGCCAATACCTTCTCCTTTGAACCTTATTTCGATGCGCAATTGGGTCAAGGGCAGTCGGCGGTTTGGCGGATTAGCTACCAATTTTAAAGATGAGACGTTACGAAAAAGCAGCCAGACTTTGTGCCGTTGCGCTGGGGGGTGCCTTTTTCCTGCTCTATGCGCTGACGGCTGCACCGAGTATCGTTGCGCTTTACGACGACACCCTGGAGTTTCAGTTGGTTGGCCCCTCCTTTGGGATAGCGCATCCGACCGGTTATCCGCTCTACACATTGCTGGGTGGGATCTGGAGCCGCGCGATTTTTCCCGTGGGCAATTGGGCGTGGCGCATGAATCTCTTCAGTGCCCTGGCGGCGGCGATTACGGTGGCACTACTCTTTGTACTTACACAAGAGGTAGTCCAGCAGACATTGCTTGCTAAGAAACAAAGCCCACGCACACTCTCGCCGGGCATCTTTGCTGCGCTTCTCTTTGGCCTCAGCCCGGTCTGGTGGAGCCAAGCGACCATTGCTGAAGTGTACACACTTCACATTCTGTTGGTGGTACTGGTTCTATTGTTTGCCGTCCAATTAACAAAGAGCACATCAGCCACAGACTGGAGCATTCGGACTGTGACGCTGATGGCGCTCACCTTGGGGCTTGGCCTGGTCCATCACCGCACAATTGTGCTGCTTGGTCCAGGGCTGCTCGTCCTGTTGTGGGGCAAAGGGTGGATCTGGCGACCGAGCCGGTATTGGGTACGTTGGAGTGTGGCGCTGTTAGCGTCACTATTGCTCTATCTCTATCTCCCGCTGCGGGCAGCGATGGGCGCACAAGATCTCAACGGTAGCTATGTCAATAGCTGGGGCGGCTTCTGGCACCATGTGCTGGCCCTTGGCTACACCGGCTTTTTCTCGGCAAATGCCTTGACCCGCAGTCTGTCAGCGGGGGATTGGGCGCGCTTATGGTTGACTCAATTTGGGATCGTTGGGCTAGCATTGGGGGTGCTTGGTCTCGGTTGGCTCGTCTGGCGGGGGCACAATCGCCGACTCTGGATCGGTTTGCTGGTTGTGTTGCTCACCAACCTGGCTTTTGCGATGGTCTACCGCGTCGGTGATCCAGAAGTGTTTATGTTACCAGCATGGCTAACATTTGCCCTATTGATTGGTGTTGGGATTGCCACGGTGCGGCAGATGGGCCAAGTTCGTCTGCCGCTAACTCGTGCAGTACAGGCGTTGCTGCTCTTTGTGATCCTCATTGGCATTGATGGGCGCGGTGCCCCGATCAATCGCAGCCAAGAGTGGGCGATTCACAATTATGCCGTGGCCGTGGCAAAGGTAGAGTTCCCCCCAGATAGTCGGGTAATTGGGCTGGAAGGGCAGATCACGGCGCTGCGTTACATGCAACAAGCAGAGGGACTTGCACCGACCGTGCGCGGGATTGTCGCCGATGATCCCGTGCAGCGTCTGATGGTGATTGAAACGGCGGTTGAGGCTGGCCATCCAACCTATATCACCCAAGAGGTAGCCGGGTTTACAGAGCGCTATAGCTTTAGTGGGGAAGGGCCGCTGGTGCGCGTCTGGCCACGTGGCACAGTGACGCTCGCGCCGCCCGACCACCCATTGGCGGATCGCTTGGCCAATGGTCAGCTGGCGGTGGTTGGCTATGATCAACAGTGGTTGGATGAAGCTGGTGGCCTCGCTTTACGCGTTGCCCTCTATTGGCAGCCACAGAGCGCACTCCAGCAGAATTACAAGGTCTCATTGCGTTTGCTGGATACCAATGGTGCGCCTGTCATGGATGCGGCTGGCCAGGCCGTCACCGCGGACCGCTTTCCGCTCCGCCAGGTAGCGCCGACGGCAACCTGGCTTCCAGGTGAGACGATTCGTGATGTCTATGAGCTGTCATTGCCCGCTACGGCGCGAGCAGCAGCCGGTAATCTGCTGGTCATCCTCTACGATGCCGCCACGATTCAAGAGGTAGGGCAAGTACACATCTCCCTCTCACCCTAACTAGCTCTCGTTGCAAAACAGAATCAGCTTCACGCAAAGGCGCAATGCTCACCAAGGCTTCTCTGGATTTTCTTTGCGAACTTCGCACCGTTGCGTGAGATTTTTGCGTTTCGCAACAGAAACTAACGATGCAACTCAGCTACAACTGGGCAACGCTCCAAGATATGCGGCACAATTGCCCTGCAACGCAATTTGCATTGCAGCGATCAAGTTTGTCATAACCAGTAAAGCGTGCCATAATTTGCCATTGAAAAGAATCTTTGATTGCGTAGAGGAGTTGAAAATGAATGTGAAATCGTCAGTTGTAAATCTTGCCATCTTTGTAACAATGCTACTGTTGTTAGGTGGCTGCACCATACCGTTTGCGCTTCCGGCAACAACCCTACCCCAACCGATTGATGGCGAAGCGACCCCAACGGCAGTCGCAGGGACAGCGGATCCCTTGATGGAAGAGGGCGGTGCCATGGCGACAGTGGCAACGCGATCGCTACGGGTGCGACAGAACCCAGACGAAAATAGCGAAGTGGTTGCAGGCATTGCTGCAGGTGAAAGCTATCGTGTACTGGCACTCAGCGATGACGGCCTCTGGATTCAGTTAGCGATTGATAGTGCTGTCGATGGCAATGGGTGGGTCTCCACCAATTTTGTTACCGTTGAAGGAGATATTACCGATCTTGCCGGTGGAGATAGCGCGGCTGCCAGCGAGACGGCAGCACCGACCGACCTGACGCTGCTACCGACACCGCAGAGTGGCTTTAGCGTGGTCAACACAGATGGCGTACGCCTGCGGGTGCGCAGCGGCCCTTCCGCCGATACCCCAATTGTTGGTTACATCTATGATGGTGAAAGCTATGAGATTTTGGAAACCAGCGCGGATGGGGCCTGGGTGCGGATTCCGGCGTCAACAGGTAGTAACACTGACAATACAGAAGGTGGTTGGGTTGCGGCTGAATTTTTGCTGATTGGCCAGTAGATCAGCAACTGCGCGGATTGCCAGTTGAGTAGGCTGCATTTTGCCGTATCAAAACCAGCAATCCCCATAGCTTCGATAGATTTTGAATTGTACTGTCTGAAAACTATTGCTTTCCCGGCAATTGCGTGTACAATCATAAAACAGATTGAAAGGCTGGCTGCTTGTATAGTAGCCAGCCTTTTTCTTGAGAAAAGTAGATTGTCTTTGTATGAAGCGGATCCGCGAACGCCTCTCTGTTTTTACACTGCACGCGCTGGTACTGATTTTTGCCTTGCTTGCGCTCTATGTACGACAATTGCCCCCCACGGTAACGGCCATCCCCGAAGCGGATAGCGCCGAAAGCCACTGGTGGGGGCTGTGGCCGGTTACCTATCTGCCCAACTGGCTCTTTTTTTGTAGCCTGGTCGTGCTGCTTTTGACGGTGGCAGGTGCGTGGTGTGGCTGGCTAGGGGGAGCGTTGCCAGTTGGTAAGCGCTTGAATCGGCTAATTCCCTACTTTTCTCCCACCAAATCCTTTATCATCTTGGGGCTCGGGTTCCTCTTGGCGTTCTTTGCCTGGCCAGTTGTCCACACGCGCTGGGGCGACGCCTACATCCTCACCAAAGCGATTGCGCATCCTGATCCTGCCCTTCGGCTTACCCATTCTTGGCAGGCCCCGATCGATCTTCTTCTGCACAGTCAGCTTTGGCGCATTGGGCATGAAGCGTTTGGCTGGCGCGATGCCATGCCGGTCTATCGCCTGCTCAGCCCACTTGCCGGCTTGCTCTATCTGGGGGGAGCCATTGCCGCCAGCCGACAAGCCGCAAAGATCGCAGCGATACCGATCTGGCTGCCATTTGCCCTGCTCACTTCGATTGGCGTGATGCAGCTCTTTTTTGGCTACATTGAAAATTACAGCTTTGCGGCAGCCGCTATTCTGATCTATCTCTGGCTGGGATTGGCAGCAATGCGTGGAGAGCGTCCGTTGTGGTTGGCCGCGCTGGCATTGGCTGTGGCCAATGCACTCCATCCCAGTACCATCGTCTATGGGCCCTCGTTGCTTTATATTAGCTGGTGGCGCTGCAAAGAACGAAACAATTCCTGCGTTGCCAACGTTTATCAAGTGGCGCTACCCCTGCTCGCTGTCGCCATAGCGACTATTCTATTGATGGAACTTGGCGGCCATGGTATTGGAACCTTGCTGACCACCGATCGCCCCGGCGGTGGAGATGCACGCTGGCTCGTTCCCTTGTGGGAAACGAGCACGCGCTGGGAGCGCTACACGATGCTGAGTTGGCCACATCTACGCGATATCCTGAATGAGCAGTTGCTCGTCGCCCCCATGATTCTCCCCACGTTGTTGCTGACACTCCTAGAGATCAGGCTTCTGGCGCTCGGTCGTAGAAAGGCTATGGTCAAACAAAGTGACCAGCCATCTTTTGATCAGATTGTCCAGAAAGAGCATGTGGAGATCTCTGCGCTTTTCTTTCTCGCCAATGGCGCATTCTGCCATCAATTGCTGATCTGGATTTGGAATCCCGACTATGGGGGACAGCGCGATTGGGATCTCTTTAGCTTGGCGGCTATTCCCACCACGCTGCTCGTTGCCTATCTGCTGCCGCGGCTTATTCCCAATCGGCGCGCTTTGGTAGCCGGGGCAATTCCCTTGCTTGTGCTACAATATGCGCAACTAGCGACATGGGTTTATCAGAACACATTACCGTGGGAATGGCCGTGATCTGATCTGTTGAGGAGTAATTTTTAAACTGCTTATGTATGAACTTCAAAGACCGCAGCGCGTGCAACCGCAGCAGGCTGCCTCTACCTTTAAGCGCTTCCAGCGCGGGCTCACCATTGGGAGCCTAACCTTTCTCGTGGTGGCGCTTCTGGGCATTGCCACCATGTTGATCACTTACGCAACGATTGCAAGTTCGCTGCCCAATCCGCACGAATTGGATTTGAAGGCGGGTGCATTCCAAAGCATTCGCATCTACGACCGCGAAGGCAATTTACTCAATGAAGCCTTTAACACCGACGCCGGTAAACGGCTTTCGGTCGGGATCGATCAGATCTCGCCCTATCTGAAGCAGGCCACCATTGCAACCGAAGATTCGAATTTTTACAAACACAGTGGCATCGACTTTTTTGCCTTGATCCGGGCCTTCTACTATGCCGTGCGCGAACGCAATGTGGTCTCGGGTGCCTCGACGATTCCACAGCAGCTTGTCAAAATGTTATTTCTTTCCTCCGAGCAATCGATCACCCGCAAAGTGAAAGAGGCTGTGCTCTCCGCCGAGATCAGCCGTACCTATGGCAAAGATGAGATCCTCGATCTTTATCTGAACGAAGTCAACTATGGCAATCTGGCCTACGGCGCGTCAGCCGCGGCAGAGACTTATTTCAACAAAGATCTGCTCGATCTTTCGTTGGCTGAAGCCGCCTTGCTCGCCGGTCTGCCCCAGGCACCGGCCTACTATGATCCTTATACGTATCCGGATCGCGCAAAAAAACGGCAGGGTGTGGTCTTGGCCTTGATGGTAGAAGCGGGCTACATCAACACCGAAGAAGCCGACAATGCCTGGCGTGAAGAGATGCTCTATACGCCCGTGAATTATGATCTCAAAGCGCCCCATTTTACGCTCTATGTGCGCCAGGAATTGGAAGCCTTGCTCGGCAGCCAGACGCTCTACCAGGAAGGGCTAAGTGTCTATACGACGTTGGACCCCCGGCTGCAAAGCGAGGCGGAACGGATTGTCCACGATCAGGTAGCATTGCTGGCCGACCGCAATGTCTCTAACGGCGCCTTGGTGGCAATGAATCCGCAGACGGGCGAGGTGTTGGCGCTCGTTGGCAGCGCCGACTTTGACAATGTTGAAATCGATGGGCAGATCAACATGGCACTGGCCCCGCGCCAGCCGGGCAGCACGATCAAACCGCTCGTCTATCTGACGACCTTTCGCCAGGAAGATCGCCCAATCAATGAGCGCTGGACTTCCGGCACAGTGGTGGCCGACATCGAAGATCAATTTCCCGATGGTGCCAACCCGCCTTATGTGCCGACCGACTATGACAACAAAGAGCGAGGCATGGTGACCGTGCGCACAGCGCTTGCCAACAGTCTCAACATTCCGGCGGTGCGAGCCATGCAACAGGCCGGTATCCCTGCCTTTCTCGATACGGCACAACGGTTAGGAATTACCACCCTAACGCGGCCCGACTATGGGCTGAGCCTGGCCTTGGGAGCCGGCGAAATCCCATTGCTCGAAATGACGGGTGCATTCGCGGTCCTTGCCAATCAAGGCAGACGGATGCCGCCGGTGACGATCATGAAGATTGTCGATGGCAGTGGTCAAGTTAAGTGCGAAATGGGCAGTACAACAGTGCAGCCATGCCAACCCAATAATAATGTTGGCGAGCAGGTGATCAGCGCCGTCGACGCCTTTTTGATGACCGATATTCTCAGCGACAACGAAGCGCGAGCCGCCGTCTTTGGGCCTAATTCTCTTTTACAATTGGGAGGACGGCCAGTGGCAGCCAAGACCGGCACGACCAATGATTTTCGCGATGTCCTTACGATGGGCTACACCCCGCAGATCGTCACCGGGGTTTGGGTCGGCAACAGCAACAATGCGGAGATGCGCAATATTTCTGGTGTGAGCGGAGCCGCACCGATCTGGAATGAGTTTATGCGCACGGCCTTAGCCGATCAGCCCGTTGTCGAATTTTCACCACCGCCAGGGGTGCGCCAATTTGAGGTCTGTGCAGATACTGGTACACTCCCCAGCGTGGCCTGTCCGCAAAAACAGGTGCATTGGTTTGCCGAAGATCGACCGCCCTTGCCCGCGGAACAGGATCTCTATCAGCGCATCAAGCTAGAGAAGTTGACGGGAAAGTTGGCGACCGAATTTACACCGGACGATGCAATTGAAGAGAAAGATTTTAAAGTCTATCCCGAACGCTACCGCCAGTGGGCAGAAGATCATGGCATTGCACAGCCGCCCAGCGACGCCAGCGATGTCTATACCTTTGAACCGCGTCTGGCCATTCGTGAGCCGGTGGAGGGTGAGATTGTTAGCGGCATTGTACAAGTGATCGGCAGTGCGGATGCGCCGGCCTTTGTCAGCTACGAGTTGCAGTATGGGATCAGCCATGACCCTGGCGCGTTTAGTGCGCCTTTTGTGGGGCCCGTGGGTGGGCCTGTGATCGATGGGCTATTGGGGGAGTGGGATACACGTGGATTGGCAGCAGGTCCGCACACGTTGCGTTTGGTTTTGCGTGATCAGAGTGGCGCGGAACGCGATGTACGTGTTCGTCTTTTTGTTGTAGAGGCGACACCCACACCTCCGCCACTCGATCCTACAGCAACATGGACGATTGAAGCACCAACGGCACAACCATTACCCACTGAGCCGATTCCTGCACCCACTGTAGCGCCAGCAACAGCGACGGCCGTAGTCGAGATCCCAACAAATACACCGGTGGTCGAGCTGCCCACGGCGACAGCGATTCCAGTGGAGCCAACTGTCACCCCGCTGCCGACAGAAACAGCGGCCACTGAGGCAACACCGACGTGGACAATAGAAGCACCAACGGCGGAAGCAACTGCGGCTTCGGCGGGGGTTGTAACAGAGACGGTGCCGATTACTGAAACGTCAGGCTTGACAGAAACAGCAATCGTGACAGGCGGCACATAGGAAGATAGCTGAATTGTTAGACCGTCTGTATTTCACTTAGGGGCTGTCCAGAATTAAAGTACCTAATTTATTTTGAATTACACTGGGGTACTTATGAAATCAGGTATGTTATTTCTGGACAGACCCTTAGGCCAATCTAAAATTTAAACTATTCACGGAGTTTCACGGAGTTTCACGGAGTTTCACGAAGCTTTGTCATTTCTTTTTGTGCTTCGTGGATAATTATTTCTTTGGAATGGGCTTCTATTCCAAAGAATAAAGTGCGTCATCCTCTGTAGGGGCGGCCCCTACAGAGGATTTATTTCTCGCTTTTACTTAGTTGCAGGCGACAATTTCAATATCGTCAATAAAAAAGTCTGTGATCTGGTCATCATCGGTGCTGGCCAAGAATTGTAACTGGATCGTCTGTCCGGCAAGCTTAGTTATATCCACGGTGATCAACTGCCAATCGCTAACCGCGTCGCGGCCACGCAACTCGGCAAGCGATTGCAAGGGCATTCCTTGTGTGTTGGCAGCGATTACGGATAATCGGTCACCACCACTGCTGGAGCGCTCCTGGCTTTGGAGTTGCCACCAAAAGCGTAGCGTAATCAATTGCTCCGTTGTCGGTAGGGAAAGCGTTGTAGAGAGACGGTCCACAATATTGTTCCGTCCTCCCAAATAGGCACCTTGTTCGCCGCTGTGCACCAATTGGCGACTTAGCAGAGGAAAGCCATCACTATTTTTGGTGTGCCATGGGGAGCCATCTTCCAGCCCACCATCTGCCAGTAAGGGCGTACAGGAATCTGCCGTTGCCACCAATGGTTGGCTAAAGTTCAAAGTAAGGAGGACAAAAATTGCCCAGAAAGTGCACCACTTCCAAACGCCAACGCGTGCAGTAGAAATTCGTGTCGGAACGAAGATTGCCGCCTCTGTGATTGGGGAAGACAATAGTTTTTGCATGAGTTTCTCCTTCTACTCTTGTGATTACAAGGGTCAATCTGTCCGCTGCAATCAAATGGGTTCTTCAATACCAAATCGCAAAGACGGCCGTTATTGTCTTGCAGATTCTATCCTGCAAAATTTCTTTGGCTGTGACAGTCACAACTCGCTTGAGCATGGTAACTCTGTTGTTATAGACAGATAGATCCGACAGAAATGAAGTGATGTTCCGGACAGACTTTAGACCAATTTTCTATCTCTTGCTGCACGGTTAAGCGCCGTAAAGACAATTGCGATACGACGTAGCAGGAGCGTTAGGTTGGTGTGGTAGGACTATCAGTTTGTTTTATTGATACGTAGGCTAATCGTAGGAAAATGAACTAGCTTCTCAGCAAAAGCAGCAAAGGCAAAGGATATTCATGAGTTCAATGGAGTTATTCCCGGTGTTGGGAATCCCTTTAATCCAACCCAATGATTCACTTGCGCAGATTGTATTGGGGCAGTTAGCGCAGATGGGAAAGCCCTTGACGGAGGGAGACATTGTGGTGATTGCACAAAAGGTAGTCAGTAAAGCCGAAGGACGCCTCGTACCGCTCTCAACGGTGCAGCCAAGCGCCGCGGCCAAAGAGTTGGCAACCGTGGTAGATAAAGATCCCCGTGTTGTTCAAGTAATCTTGGACGATAGTCGCTCCATCATCCGGTCTAGGCGAGGGTTATTGGTAACGGAACAGCAGGCCGGGTGGATCTGCGCCAATGCAGGTGTTGATCGTAGCAATGTAAAGCCAGGTGAAGATGGCGAAGAATATTTAGCACTCTTGCCTGCCGATGGAGATGTAAGCGCAGAACGCATTCGGCAAGAATTTTACGAAAAGAGTGGGATTGCGCCCGCAGTGATTATCAATGATAGCCATGGTCGCGCCTGGCGTATGGGCACAGTAGGGATCTCAATCGGTTGTGCGGGTTTGCCGCCGCTTTGGGATCAGCGTGGGTTAACCGACCTCTTTGGCTACGAGTTGCGCAGCAGTGAAGAATGTATCGCCGATGAGTTAGCTGCAGCGGCCAGCTTGCTAATGGGGCAGAGCAATGAAGGACAGCCAGTCATTATGATTCGTGGTTATTCATTGCCAGCCAATGCCCCAATTGCGCCGGCGCGTACGCTCCAGCGTCCTGCAGCAATGGATGCCTTCCGGTAGTAGTTAACCCTAAAAAGCGTATCACTTTCTTGCAAAAGCGCAGGACGTCCTCTCGTCCACTAAAGCAGCAAAGAGATTGCCTAGAACGAACAGATGTGCTACAATTTTCATATTCATTGCATTCTCTTTTGTAACTATCACTTCAAGTATTACAGGTTCAGAATTTCTTTTCCAAATGCAACGCGACCCTTTTGAGAGATATCGAAAGGGTGACTTTTCGACAATCGTGGTAGAAGCGTTTACCCCAATTAACTATAGGTGAGACTGGTATGTATGTGGAAATGAATGCCTGGCGTGAAATTCTTGCCAGGATCTTCGAGGGCTTTGTAGAACAGGACAATGTAAGCCCGGCATGGTTAATTAACCCTGCAACAAAGCGACGATTGAAGCTGGATAAATACTTTCCCGAAGCGGCCATTGCCATTCGTTTTATTGGGTTAACAGCGAAGGGGCAAGGGCGACAGAGTGATTGGGAGGTGTTAGAGACAGAGCAGCGAGATCAAACAAGAGTCGAGCTCTGTCGCGTTAATGGAGTGCAGTTGGTGCTCATTGATCCGGCAGATGATCCACTGAAGCAGATGGATAATTTATCGATGATGCTGGCGCGATCTAGCCGTGTGACAGCCCAAGGTGAACGATCTCTGCAAGAAAAGCAGAAGTGGATGCCGGCTTTGAGTGACGCCCGAAATCGTGCGGGCAAAATTCGTGCGACCATCAGTAAAAACACGGAACGCATGATGGGCAATCTAGCAGAGAGTTGGCGTGACCGGGAAGCGGGCCGGGTAGCGGCACTAGAGGCCATTCCAGAGCCCGCAAAGCCTGCAAAGCATCGTGGCAAGCCTCCTACCTATCTGAACGGGCAGCGAGTGAACCATGAGCGATTTGGTGAAGGAGTTATCATCAAAGCCGAAAATGGCCAGATATCCATCCTTTTTGACGCTGAACAGGAACGCACCTTTGCGGTTGAGTATGTATACGACAAATTGTCGATATTGCCCTAACCAACGCACAGCAGGACCTCAATTGTGCCACCATAGGTAGCCAGAAATACCAATTCAAAGATAAGATAAGGGAGAAATAGCCTGTCGTTCACAATAGGCTATTTCTCCCTTATTCTCAATCCTACCAACGATCAATTTAATTAGCGCTCGAATGGATCGCTTGCAAATCCGGCTGCACCATAGTTACGGGGAGTCGGCTCTTGCTGTGTTTCCTGGTGCATACGCAATAGCAAAGCCGCAGTCAACCGCGTATTTTCTTCGACGGCGAGTTGCAGATGAACGCTTTCCCCGGCAGCATAAAGAATCAAAAAATAGATTAGCCCCAAGACAAGCAGCGCAAGTCCAATAATAATACCTTGCATTTGTCCCATGGTGGTGGTATCGAGTGGAAGCACCGTGGTTGGGATAACAAAACCGCTGTTGCCGACTAGGACTAAGCCAATTGCACCCAGAATTGAAGCAATAAGAACAATCCAAGCAATTACTTTAAGTAGCGTCCCCACTAATCGCAACACACCGAATCGCTTCGGAACACTCATGATTTTCCTCCTAGGAAGTAAGTTAACCTGTGGTTACTTTGATAATGCGTATCTGAGTTGGCGACAGAGTAATGCTTGTTACAAAATAAATGTTTCAGTAACAAGCGTCCTATTCTGCTTTGGGTTTTGTTGATTCGCTTTTGGTTGTTGCCTTTTCATCTTTGCTTTCACTGCTTTTACTTTCAGACGTTCCACTACTCTCTGCGGCTCCTTCGTTCGAAGAAGTATCTCCAGAGCTTCCTTCACTCGATCCATTTTTTTCCTTATCAGAGCCATTGGCCGATACTTTTGATGCTGCTTTGCTATCGGTAATGTACCAGCCACTCCCCTTAAAATGGATGGCAGGACGGCTCATTTGGCGATGCACGCGTTCACTTTGACAGACGGGACAATTGGGCATCTTCGTCGCCGAAAAGGCCAAAATCTGTTCAAATTCGTGACCACAGGATTCACAAACAAATTCATAAATCGGCATAAGTACTACATCCTAACACCATACAATACGCCTGCAAGCGGCAAGCGTGGTTCGTTTTCTTTTACAAAGTATAGCATCTCTGGGCAGACAATCATATTACTTATGCAGCCATTTGAGAACGAGCGGCTTATCTGCAAAGTGATTTTCTCTGGTAATCCGTTTTCAGCGCATAAAGTGCATAAAGTGCATAAGTCGTGACCCTATACCCCATAGAGTTGACCAGCAAGGGATTAATTCCCAAGAATTAGTACAGTGAGTATAATCATCAAGTTAAATCTTGTCGAATTTGAAGTTTCGTAACGATACCATGATCATAAAACTATGACTTACAAATTTTTAACGTTACCACTGGCAAAAGGGTTGTATGAACCGGAAGGTATCTATCTTGCCTTGCCGCTTTCGGGAGTTTGTCAAATTGTACAAACTTGGGGAGAAAACAGCTCATTTTATAGTATGTATACGTATAGTGGTGTCCATTTGAAGGGGCACAATGGCATCGATTTTTATGCAGAAGTTGGGATGACAGTCTTTGCTGCCGATAGGGGAAAGGTGATGAATATTGGTAATGAACCCGATGGATGGGGTCGTTATCTAAAAATTGAGCACAGCTGGGGAGAATCGTTGTATGCCCATTTAGGGAACATCACCGTTGATGCAGGGCAACAAGTTGAGCAACTTGACGCAATTGCTACCGTCGACCGCGCACCGGAAACCCAATCAACCAATCCAACGGCATCTTATCTTCACTTCGCTATTCGTATCAAACCCTACAATCGATTTGATGGTTGGGGTGGGTTTGTTGATCCGATTGCTTTCTTGAATCCGCATCAACTCGCTTTCTCTTATACGGAAGAGAGCGAAAGTGGATTAGGGGTGGACTTTTCTCCACATCCTATGATAAAAGAACAGGCTACTTCTCGAAGGCCTTAATGATAAACCTTAATGATAAATAGGTAGGAGAGGATCTAATAGATAAAAATAGTTGTTGTAGTAGGGGCTGGGGATATGGGGATTACTCTGTAGATTTCCGAAAAGTGCTGCCTATTACCCTATATATTGTAGGAATATATAGAGAATTAGGTAGATGTTGTAGTGAATTTTTTGGGAATGATTGGGTTTTATCCTATTCGGTTTGGGATACTTTTGGAATAAGATTTAACAGTTTGTTGACAATATTTCTGATAATCAATATCTAGTAGGCAAACGATAATTAACTACAAGGGTGGGGAATATAAATGGATAAGTGAGCAAATGCTCGCGCAGACTTATCCCAATCTGTTAATTGGATTTCCACAAGTTACCCACTGACTTTCCTAGTAAACCAATAGACTTATGCCCAGTTTATCCCCACAAGGAATCCGTAGCGTAACTGGCACTAATGACACCTGCGCTTGTATGCTGGCTTTTCGATCATCACTGAAGCTGGAGTAATAAAGGGCCAAAAGACGTTCTATACTGCCAAAATGGCTAGTGTTGCATAAAAAAAACCCGCAATTTATCGGAGGAAATGGTTTTTGTGATCTGTTACAATACCAACACTCTACCATCAAGTGACTTAGGGTGTGTTGCCTACTAGTGTTGTAGCTGGAGTTGGTTGTCTCTGCGTCTTTCTAGTGATCATCCCTCTGGCAACGTTGTTTTATCTATAACAATCGTGCAGGCGGCCCATATTGCTATCGACAACAAAATTAATCGAATCAGCCATAGTTGACTGTCGTTAGTACACTGTAAATTCACTTCTTCGGTATAGTCTTTTCTGCTTGTGTAGAATACTATCAAGTGAGATTCCTGCCTGCACAGGCGTGGCAACAAACCCGAGTATTGGCTTTACAATGTCGTTCGCAGGAGTTACCGGGCTAGTTATGATGTAAGTTCTTGGAGAAATGTATGAATGACCGCATTCGTGTATTGATTGCCGATGATCACCATGTAGTACGTGGCGGTATTCGCGCACTGCTAGAAACTGAAACAGATATTGATGTCATCGACGAAGCCGCCGATGGTGTAGAAACCGTGTTAAAGACCCGTTCACTCAATCCGGATGTGATCTTGATGGATCTCATGATGCCGCGCAAATCTGGCATTGAAGCGATTGAAGAGATTAAACAAGAAGATCCCGATGCTCGGATTCTCGTTTTGACCAGTTATTCGGACGATGAAAAAGTCTTTGCAGCAATCAAAGCGGGTGCGTTAGGGTATTTGCTTAAGGAAACTTCGACAAAAGAGTTGCTTCAGGCAATTCATGATGTCTATCGCGGTGAATCTTCTTTGCATCCAGCGATCGCACGCAAATTGATCCGCGAACTCAATCGCCCTTCAAATCTACCGCCGTCAGATGAGCCATTGACCGAGCGTGAAATTGAAGTGTTGGTTTATGTTGCACGCGGTTATTCAAATCAAGACATTGCCAATTCACTTTTTATTAGTGAGCGGACTGTACGTACCCACGTCAGTAACATTTTGAGCAAGTTGCATTTAGCCAATCGGACGCAAGCTGCGTTATATGCACTGAAGGAGGGATTGACGAATCTAGAGGAAGCGGGGAAGTGGTAGCTGATGTTGGGGCCATTGAACTCAATCTTCGCTACCAGTCTTATACGCTGCCGCCCTAATACCCCAACTATCCACTAGATGTTGCAACAATACCCAGTATGCGATAAATTTATAGATACAGTTATTCTAACCGTTCCTAGATAATGAGCAATGCCTGGTGTAGTTATACGGTCACTCTGTCCTTTCTTGACGATAATGGTCCGTTATTCATACGTAATATGACGCAACAGCGTAGGTAATATGTAAACCTTTTGTTTGAAACAATATTCATCTTTTCGCAGATGCTTGAATGTACATTGACATGTAAAAATGAGTATGGAAAAAGAATTGCTGTGAGTCCACGCGTCTGAATTGGAGGCTAATCATTGAACCCTCAGCAGAATAGTCCTACTCATCGAGATGTTCGAGAACAGTCCCGGACTGACCTGTCTGCCGGTAGCAATACCGAGCAAAATCAAAAAATTAATATCCTCATTGCTGATGATGAAGCAATGATGTTGCAATTATTATCAATGTCATTGCAACGCCTTGGTTATAATGTTGTTACAGCACAGAATGGTCTTGAGGCGGTTGAGACATTTGATCGACATTCATTTGATCTTGTCTTATTGGATGTTTTAATGCCTGGGATGGATGGATTCTCTGCTTGTGCAGAGATTCGGAAACGGTCGGATGTGCCTGTTGTGATGCTAACTGCTTTAAGCCGTCCAGATGATATTGTTCGGGGTTTGGAAACCGGTGCTGATAACTACATTGTTAAGCCTTTTACTTTTAAAGAGGTAGAAGCAAAGTTACGAGCGATTTTGCGCCGGACCAATTTCCAAAATAGCCAATATGTCTTTCAGATTATTGAGCGCGGGGATATTCGCTTAAATAGCGAAATTCATCAAGTCACTGTTGGTGGAAAAGCGGTTGAGTTAACTGGAACAGAATTTCAACTGCTGCACTTTCTGATGACGCATGCGGATCAAACTGTGAGCAAAGAAGAACTGCTCGAAGCAGTGTGGGGGTATGATTCAACGGATGGCTCCAATTTGGTCGAGGCTGCCATCAGTCGATTGCGCAAGAAGATTGAAAAAGACGCTGCCCGACCCGAGCGCCTTTTGACTGTGCGTGGTATTGGGTATCGATTTTCTAGTGCGAAATCATTCAAAACAGAACCTGTATCCACCCCCACAAAAGTACAAGTACCTGCATCTTACCCTCCTTCCCTTGCTATAAGTGAATCGCTGGATGGAGAAAAGGTAATTATTTCCTACTAAAGTAGCTGCTATTTGAAAGCACAAACTTTGTTGAGGCGTTTCAACAGTGTAACGTTGTGTTTTCAATTTGACTAGGATTTGTTGACATTTCAATTTTTGCCACTATACGGACACGATATATCGTGTCCGTACGCCGCTGGTGAACTACAAATGTCAACAGACTCTAGAAGGTAAATATTCTTATCCCCAAAGAAGTTAGCTATAACCAGCTTCTTTGGGGATAAGTGTTTTCCTGAAGTGCCCACTACGTAACTCTGCTCCCCTGCCCGGTTTTTCTTCGTTTCGCCTCATACCCTATAATACAATTATATCCGTTTTGACTGTGAACCATGCGGGATTACTAACCCAATTGTCCAGCAATCTTTCCCTGGTAATTGGTAATAGGTTGAACTGCGTAGAGGCCAATCAATTTTGCAAAAAATTTGAACCTATCTTGAATCTGGCATACCGCCAAAATGCGGTATTGGTCGAGCGGTAGGCTGACTTAGGGTAGCTATTCAGTATACGCAGCAGTAGGATACACTAGATGAACAAAAATTCTTTAAGCTGTAAATCTCAAATATCAATCGGTATTTTCGGATTCCTCTGCTTTTTGATGATTGCGCTCGGTGCTTGCGCCAACTTCCAGATTCCTCCAATGGCGCAACTGAATCTGACGCCGGCATTGGTTCCCACCTTTACGCCAACCCCCGATCTGCAGGTTGTACAACCCGCTATGGCGCTGGATGCACAAGATCTTGATGTTGCAGAGCGGCGGGTGGTTGATGTCTATGAGCGAGTAGCGCCGTCCGTTGTCAGCATTACTACGCAAGTACTTCGTCGCGGATTTTTCTTTGAAATTCCTGAGGAAGGGGCAGGTTCAGGATTTGTATTAGATCGGGATGGGCACATCTTAACGAACTATCATGTAGTCAATGGCGCACAGGAGATTGATGTCAATCTGAGTGATGAATATGTTCTCCCAGCCAAAATTGTGGGTCTTGACAAACGCAACGATATCGCCGTACTCAAAGTTGATGCGCCGGCGGATACTCTGATCCCTGTCGAGCTTGGTTCTTCGGAGAATCTCAAGGTCGGGCAACGTGCCATTGCGATTGGTAATCCTTTCGGTCAATTTGGTCGTACGTTGACAACGGGGGTTATTAGCGCACTCGATCGTACGATTGAAGGGTCTGACAATCGTACAATTACCGGTATCATTCAAACCGACGCGGCAATTAACCGGGGTAATTCCGGTGGACCTTTGCTCGACTCTAGTGGTCGTGTGATTGGGATCAACACTGCCATATTTAGCCCCACTGGAACCAGCGCTGGTGTGGGCTTTGCCGTTCCCGTGGATACGATTAAGCGGCTGCTGCCAGACCTACTGACCCTCGGCCATTATCGACATCCCTGGCTTGGTGTACGGTATGCCTATGAAATTAAACCGGGATTGGCCCGTTTGTTAGAGTTGCCGACTACACAAGGCCTGTTATTGGTCCAACTCCATCGCAATAGTCCTTTGGATGCAGCCGGAGTACGTGGTGCACAACAAGAATCGATTGTTAGTAACCAGCGAGTTTATGTGGGTGGCGATATTCTTCTAAAGATCGATGGCGTTGCCGTGGCGACACTGGATGAAATGGAAACTTTCTTGGAGGACCATTACGGTGTAGGTGACAGTGTGACTGTGACTTTGCTGCGTAATGGCGAGCCGTTTGAACTGACAATCGAATTGATTGAAGAACCTAGTTGAAGCGAAGCCATATTCTGAAACTTTACGAACGAGCCTTCTTTAGCCTTGGCGGAAAAGATTGACGGCGTCACGTAACATGGCAGCTGCGGTTGGAATGACGTTATCTTCCCAAATCTTGTGGTAGAGTTTGCCATAGAGATCACTTTGGATTTCGATCCCCATCTCCCATCCACTGCAACCTCCAAGAAAGTCTGTTTGTGAAATCACTGTTGGTTCCACCGTTAGCGCATAACCATTATCCTGTTTTTGGGCAGTTGCAATCAATTTGATGGTGTGGCCGCAGGCAATCTCCGCTAACAATTGAGCCGCTGTCACTTTCCGAATCCCTTTTACCGCGACATCTAACAAATTGAGATTAGCTCCTAACATGCTATTGGCAACAATTAGTAACTTACTAGCGGTATCCCAGCCGTCAATATCGAGTGACGGATCCGCTTCTGCAATGCCACGCCTCTGTGCCTCTGCTAATGCGCGCTCAAACGAGATCCCCTCCGCCATTGCTGCCAAGATGAAATTTGTCGTACTGTTGAAGATGCCACGGACAAGCGTAATATCGGCAGCGACCAAATCGCGCCGGCCAATATTGATCACCGGCAACGCTCCGCAAACCGTGGCACTATAGGCTAAGCCCACCTGGTTTTGCTGTGCCAGTTCTCCTAATTCGCGGAAAGCCAATACTAGCGGCCCCTTATTGGCCAACACTACATGAATCCCTCGTTGTAAAGCCGTGCGCACAATGGGTAATCCTGGATCCCCTGTACTTAGATTAACGGGTGTGCCTTCTAACACAAGATCGCAAAGGGAATTCTGTAACAGATCCAAGAAATTGGCCGTATAGTTGGCATGAGGTAGGTGTGCCACTTGTCCGCCTTCGGTTTTAAAGGTGCCCAGGGCAGCCGGATCAAACCCATCTGCGCGGTAAGCGGCACCACTGCTGTCGGCAACAGCAACAACTTGAAAATCGAGGCTGTACGTGCGTGCGAGGCGTTCACGTTTCTGTTCCAGAATTGCCAGGACGCTTCGATTGACCGCTCCTAATCCTGCCAACGCAATCCGAATTACTTGACTCATCTTGATCCTTGATTCAGTCGCCATTGTTCATTCATAGTGAAACGCAGCGCAAATAGTCCAATAGCGCGCCCTTGCTTTTCGTAAATTCCTCAAAAGTCGCACCGCTTCTTGTAGGGTTTTATCTAGTAGATACAGGAGAGCCGAATAAATATAACTTTTATAGGCGTTGCCCACCCCTAGCTAATAGACTAATCATTTAAAAGTCATACATAATAAGGGTACTTTTACACGAGAGAAGCTGTATAGCTTTTAAGGATTTTATCTATAAGCTACGGCAAAGCTGTAGGTTTCGCAGCGCAACAGGATCTCATGTGGTTAATTCGCTTTGGTTTCGATACGGCCAGATACTACCCTGGCCTACTCAACCACCGCTACCTTTGTCAACCACATGAGATCCGAAAGGACCGATCTAGCTTCGGCCTTGCTGTCGTAGGATGACCTGATTGTCATTGTCATGTACAGATCAGTTCAGCCGAGGATGAGCAATTAGTGAGGTGTGGTTTGTGCATGCTCTTTCACAAGTGTGGAAAAGCGCTCAAAAAGGAGATCCGCGTCGTGAGGGCCGGGACTAGCCTCTGGATGGTATTGCACGCAGAAGACAGGCCGATCGGTGAGTCGCAACCCTTCTACTGTATCATCGTTGAGATTGCGGTGGGTGACCTCTACATTGGCCGGTAATTTTTCAGGATTCACCGCATAATTGTGATTCTGCGCTGTGATCTGTACATTGGTCGAATCGACATCGCTAACTGGTTGATTCCCACCATGATGGCCAAATTTTAGCTTATAGGTCTCACCACCCAATGCTAGGCCAATGATTTGATGTCCCAGGCAGATTCCAAAAGTGGGAATGCCGCTCTTTAAGAGTCCGCGTACGGCTTCTGCAGCATATGGCACACCCGCTGGATCGCCTGGTCCGTTGCTTAAAAAGATTCCGTTGGGCGCTAGTGCCAAAACATCCTCAGCTGTCGTGGTTGCCGGGACAACGGTGACCCGTAAGCCGTGGCTTGTTAAGCGACGTAGAATATTATGTTTGATGCCAAAATCATAGGCAACAACGAGTGGTAGCGTCTGTGCGTCTGTTTGTGCCGATTGGGCCGCTGGTTTTAGCTCGCCAGAAGGAACCGGTGTCCATTCCACGCGAGTCTCGTCAACCCAATGATAGCTCTCTTGACAAGTCACTTCTTTTACAAGGTCGCGCCCATCAAGCCCCTCCCAACGTTGTGCCATTTCTAATAATGCTTCCGTGGAATGGGATCCGTCGGTACACAGCGCCGCGTGCAGCAGCCCCTGCTCACGAATACGCCGCGTGAGTGCCCTCGTATCAATTTCACTAATTCCAGGAATGCCGTGCCGCTCGAGATAGCTGTGTAGTGTCTCATTGGCTCGCCAATTGGAGACGACTGGGCTGACTTCACGCACAATAAAGGCGGTCACTTGCGGACGGTCACTCTCCACATCTTCTAGATTTACACCAGTATTGCCAACATGGGCAACCGTCATACAGACCATCTGGCCACGATACGAGGGATCGGTAATGACTTCCTGATAACCGGTGAGACTGGTGTTGAAGACAATTTCTCCAACGACGGTGGTTGCCGCACCGAATGCCATACCACGGTAGATTGTCCCATCTTGCAATACCAGGATTGCAGTTCGTTGGTCACTCATTCTCTATAACTTTCTTGATATTCGTAGCGATAGGCAAGACGCAGAGGCTGCCATTCACCCCACTTTAGAAGGCGATTCCAGCCAGGTTGACGGTTGCGCGCTTCTTCTTCTTCGGCAGAAACTGTGGCTAAATTCATGAGCACGGCAACTTCATCGCAGCGATGAAATTTGGGACAGTAGATGCATGCTTGCCAGACCTTTGGGCTAATGGTCCAACGATCAACTTGATCAAAGCCAAGCCGAATAAAGAAATTAGGACGTAGGGTCAAGGCGCAGAGCTGTGCATAGCCACGTTCTCGTGCTAGCTCTACTAGCTTTAAAACGAGTGTGCTCCCCAATCCGTTGCCATGTTGGCTTGCGTCGACTGCCAGTGAACGAACTTCGACCAGCTTGTCCGTCAATGGTACAAGTGCACCACAGCCCACGACTCGGCCGTCAATTTCTTGGTGCGATCGGGTTTCCATCAACTGATCTCTACTAATTGCAAGAGTGTTGTGCTCTTCGGCTATAGAGGCCGTGCGATCGAATGCCACTGCACTATTCTGGAGGCAATACTCACGCTGTTGCGTTTCGGCTCTCTCTGGCTGCTCTATCGCAACCAACCAGTCATCAATTGTCTGGTAAACATTTTCTTCGCTGCGAGGAAGCATAATGTTCTGCGCCGCAAAACGATTAACCATCTCTACGATCTGCGCTGCATCCTTTGCTTGCGCTGGTCGAATTGTAATACTCATTGCTTTATCCTACTGCGCACCTATGCGCGTAACCCGATCTGTCGATCTGACCAATCTGCTTCGATAGCTTTCCCTTGTTATACGCTCTTTGCGGAACGGAGTTTCAATGTAAACAAACTTCTCTCCGCAAAGAGCAGCGTATAAAAATTTACCCTAAAACTGGGTGCTTGTGCAGTGAGCTAGTAGATCTTGGCGTAAATCGTTAAAGGATCACTCACAGAATTAACTCGAGTTATTGATACAATTTGTCGCCGTAAGTATCTACACCCAACACTACTAGAGTGTTTGCAGGATTTCGCCAACAACTTCGACGGCCTTGGCCAACTCTTTTTCACTGATCACCAGTGGGGGAACAAAGCGCAATACATTCGGGCCGGCATTCACAAGGATAACCCCTTTGTCATATGCCTTTGTGATTAGCGGACCTGTTTCAATATCCATTTCGACACCAATTAAGAGCCCTTCGCCGCGGATTTCCTTGATATGGGGACTATTCAATTCTTCTAGTAACTCCTTGAGATAGTTCCCCTTGGCTTGGACATCCGCCAAGAAATCTGGATCAGAAACGCGTTCGACGACATAATGGGCGACGTGGGTTGTAAAGGGATTAGCCGCAAAGGTACTGGCATGGTCACCTTTGTGAATCGTGTCGGCAACTTTTTGGCGCATGAGAATGGCTCCGATGGGCAACCCTCCTGCAAGCGGTTTGGCCAATGTCATTAGATCGGGCTCGACAACACAAGGGGTTGCCCCGCCATTGCAAGTATCACACTGGCTGCGATCGGCGTGGCAGACGGTATGATGACCCCATAAATTACCCGTACGACCAAGCCCACACTGGACTTCATCATAGATAAGCAATGCATCATATTGATCGGCAAGCTCGCGCAGCCCACTTAAAAATTCGCGAGTAGCCGGGTAGATACCGCCTTCCCCTTGGATCGGTTCAACAATGATGGCACAGACCTGCTCATCCATCTGTTCACGTGCGCTCTCTAAATTATTGAACTCGGCAAAGCGTACACCTGGCACTAATGGGGCAAACGGTTCTTGATATTTGGGACGCGGCGTAGCTGCCAAACTGGCAAAGAGACGGCCATGGAAGGCGTTGCTAAAGGACAAAATGTGATATTTATCGGTGTGGCCGTGTTCGCGCGCATAGCGGCGGGCAAATTTAAAGGCTCCTTCGTTGGCATCTGCTCCAGTGAGGCTAAAGTGGACTTTGTCGGCAAAACTCTTTTCGCAGAGCGCTTTTGCCAGCTTGGCGTGGGGCGCGGTGTGATAGAGATTGCTGACATGTAACATTCCCGTGCCGGCTGCTTCTTGAATTGCTTGGTTAATCCCAGGGTCGTCATACCCCAGAGCATTTACGGCAATGCCAGAGACGCAATCTAGATATTCTTTGCCATCGGTATCAATGAGGGTACACCCTTTGCCACCGGCCAACACGAATGGAGGACGGCTATAGACCCCCAAGACGTACTCTTGTTCCATTTCGATAATCGCTTGTTTCTCCATGATTCCTCCAGTTACATGATGTTGCGGTTGCTCAATAGTCTATAAGCAAGTCTCATATATAAAATAGAGTACAGATATATAATACCTTCGCCAAACCTTGTTTTGGCGGAAATTTCCAGATGTCATTCCTGCGCAGGCAGGAATCTACTCGTGTAACATGAAGATGGATTCCTGCCTGCGCAGGAATGACGGCTCTAATTTCTGAAATTGGC
>DAOUCA010000192.1:0-44925 GCA_034432375.1 Caldilineaceae bacterium | reverse complement strand
TCGCCAATTTCAGAAATTAGAGCCGTCATTCCTGCGCAGGCAGGAATCCATCTTCATGTTACACGAGTAGATTCCTGCCTGCGCAGGAATGACATCTGGAAATTTCCGCCAAAACAAGGTTTGGCGAAGGTATTAGTTGTCCATACATCATTAAAACCGTATAACTATACCTTAGCTATATATATGAATCTATGGAATGTAGTCAATTCGTCCGATACAGTGAGCGAAAGAGATCCGGTCATAGACTGGAAGTCATAGTAAAGAGCTCCACAGAATGATCAGGGATGTTGACAAGGGTCTCACGGATGTAGACAAGTCGATCAGCGCTGTCACGGCCATGGCTGACGCGTTAGAATATTATTTGATAGAAGGTGAAATCTTTCGCACCGTTGTCTCACCCGCAGCGCATGGCTATGAGCGCTATACGATGTCGGCCGGAGAATTATTGGCCCTGCTCCACGATTTAGATGCACAGCGTAACCAACTTTTGCAAGATCAGCGTCAACGCGTTAATGAGCTACAGAGTAAAGTTCAAGCGATTACAAAGCGCCTATCAACCCGTTATCGCCAGCTATTGGAACGAGAAATTATCTCGCGTCTCGATAGCCTGAATTGGTTTCTCAACGATTGCCAGGACGATATGCGAAAGTGTCGAGAGCTCTATCATTCCGAAATTCGGAACCGACAGCGGATTGAGGAAATTCTACAGGCTTGGAAACAAGGGATTCCGGTCAGCGTGAGCGATCGCGTGGAGCGTATAGACGAGCGAGTACGTCAAATGACCGAAAGCACCCCATTTATATGGGCAGAAGAAGAGAAAAGTAGGTTTCCACAGGATCCCTACTGGTATCTCTATCAGCTACCGAAGGTCCCTGCCTAAAAAGGTGTATATGCCCCATACAACAGGTTTGAGCAGTTGGCTCAGTCGCCTCATCCAAATCCCCAGTGTTTCCCCTACCCAAGCCGGTCCACGTGCAGGCACCCCTGGGGAAGGGGCGATTGCCCAACAGCTAGCCACTTGGCTTCGTGAGCTCGGCGCGGAAGTAGCGATCGAAGAAGTTTTACCCCACCGTCCGAATATCTACGCCACAATCCTGGGTCGGAGCGACCGTTGGCAAGCTGTTGAGGTCCACACCGATACGGTCGGTGTAGAAGGGATGCACGATAACCCCTTTAGCGGAACGGTTGATAATGGCCGAGTCTATGGCCGGGGCGCGGTCGATGATAAAGCTTCCCTGGCGATTCTGCTGGCCCTGTTGGAAGAGATGCAAGCTGACGGGGTGCGTCCGGCAGCCAATCTGCTGCTTGCGGCCACCATGGACGAAGAAGTGGGTACCGCCGGTGCACCAGCGGGTGCAGCCTGGCTCAGACGACAGGGCATTACCATCGACCAGATGATCGTGGCCGAGCCAACGCTCTGCAGGCCGATCCACGGCCACAAGGGGGTTGTGCGACTCGCCTTTACGGTGCAAGGCCAAGCAACCCATTCGTCCCAACCACAGTTGGGGCAGAATGCCATTGTTGGCGCAACAGCGATTATCCAGACCCTGCAACAAGAACATGAACGCTTGCAACAGTTACCGCCAACGCCGTTGGGTAATCCAACATTGACAGTCACATTAATCGACGGCGGAACGGGGATTAACGTCGTACCGGATCGCTGTACAGTCTCCATTGATCGGCGCGTGGTTGATGGGGAGAATGCAGAGGGAATCGGCACAGCGTTACAAAGTCTGGTTGAAGCAGCATCACCATTGCCGGTGCGGACAACGCCATTGACCCTGATCAACGCCTTCTATCAGCCACCAGATACTCCTCTAGTGAACAAGCTGGTAGCGTGGTCCGGCAATCTCGCTCAAGTTGCTCCCTATGGCACCAATGCGTGGGCCTATAGAGAAGTCGTGCGGGAATGTGTCGTTTTTGGCCCAGGCTCGATTGATCAGGCACATGGTGCCGAGGAATGGGTGACAATTGCGGAATTAGAAAGGGCAGCAGCGATTTATCGGCAGTGGTTGAACGGAGGCTGAGCTTGTCGAAGCCGCAGCGGGTTGAACGCAGCAGTCGTTGAACGGAGGCTGCGCTTGTCGTAGCCGCAGCGGCTACGACTTCGGCAAGCGCAGCCTCCGCACTATTCAGTCACACCGACTAGCGTCAATTCTGCTGCCCGGTGACAGCTAACCTGGTGGTTGGGTTCCAGCTCAATCAATTGTGGCGTCTCCACTTTACAGCGCTCGACGGCATAGCGACAACGAGGATGAAAATAGCAGCCAGAGGGCGGATTGGCTGGATCAGCTACATCACCCTCAAGAATGATCCGCTGTGAGCGCAGTCGCGGATCGGGTTTGGGCACGGCGGAGAGCAATGCCTCGGTATAGGGATGCTTGGGATTCTCAAAGAGTGTAGATGTCTCCGCGACCTCGACAATTTTGCCGACATACATCACTGCCACGCGGTCGCTCACATGTTTAACGACGCTCAGGTCATGGGCGACAAAGAGAACGGAAAGTTCTAGTTCGCTTTGTAGATCGAGCAGCAGGTTCACAATCTGTGCTTGCACCGAGACATCGAGCGCCGAAACCGGTTCATCAGCGACAATCAGGGCAGGACGTAAAGCTAAGGCGCGAGCGATACCGATGCGCTGCCGTTGGCCACCACTAAAGGCGTGGGGGTAACGATTCATAAATTCGGGCGGCAGTTGCACCATCTTGAGCAACTCTTCCACTCGGTCCTGCCGCTCGCTGCGGCTGTTGACGCCGTTGACGACAAGCGGCTCGCTGATGATATCCAGAACCGTCATGCGCGGGTTGAGCGAAGAGAAGGGATCCTGGAAGATCATCTGCAGTTGACGGCGCACGGGGCGCAACTCGCTCTTGGTCAGCTTTGCCAGTTCCAAGACGCGATCATTGCCCATGCGAAACTTAATTTCGCCGGCGGTCGGTTTTACAGCCCGCAAAATACAGCGCGACGTGGTTGTCTTACCGCAGCCACTTTCCCCCACCAACGAAAGCGTTTCACCATGGTTAATGTGAAAATTGACATCATCGACCGCACGCACTTGCCCCACAACACGGCGCAGTAGACCAGAGCGGATCGGGAAATGTTTTTTCAAGCCTTTGACTTCGAGCAGGCGTTGTGGTGCTGTTGATGATAATGCAGATGCGACAGACAAAATCTTATCCCCATACCTTCTTCAAGTTTAGTGAAAACCCGGGTAAAACCGGCTCTCCGGCAACGGCTTCGGGATTGTAGAGAATCTCAGCTTCTTCACCTGGTTCGTAAATTTCCACCGTGCGCGTCTGTGGATCGATGAGCCAACCGAGACGAACACCGTTGCCAATATACTCTTGCATCTTTTCACGCAGTGTCTTGATACTGTCCGAAGAGGAGCGCAATTCAACAACAAAATCAGGCGCAATCGGAGCAAATTTACGTTTTTGTTCAGATGCAAGAGTATCCCAGCGTTCTTGGGCGATCCACGTCGCATCGGGTGATCGATCAGCACCATTGGGTAAATTAAAACCAGTAGAGGAATCAAAAGTAATTCCTAATTGATGTTCCTCATTCCAAAGCCAAAGCTGACCACCAATACTTGAATTCCGTGCGCCAGTCTCACTACCCGCAGGGGACATAATAATCACTTCTCCAGTTGCTGTGCGTTCCATCTCCAAATCTGGGTTCTCTTGACACAATTCATAAAATTCATCAGATGTATTCACAAACCGACGCAAATTCAATGTCGCTATCGCCATCCGTCACCTCTTTTTGATCTCACACACGACAACGCTTATGAGCTATTGTAACGCGTCTACTCCTCATAAAGAAAACAGCTCACCACCTGCTGCTCATTCACCGGCTTAGGCTCAGGCTCCTGTACATCACACTTGCCTGCCATAAAGTCGGGGCAGCGTGGATGAAACGGGCAACCAACCGGGCGATTGTACGGATGAGGAATTGAACCAACAAGTGTTGCCAACTTCGTGCGCGGCTTGGCGAGAATACTCGGGATCGACTTGAGCAGCAAACGGGTATACGGATGTTTGGGCGCGTGAAAGATCTCATCAACCGGCCCTTGTTCAACGACACGGCCTAGGTACATCACCACCACATCATCGGCCATCTCGGCGATGACCCCCATGTCATGGGTAATGAGAATGATCGCAAGACCCCGTTCCTCCTGTAACTGGCGCAGCAGATCGAGTACTTGCGCCTGCGTCGTCACATCGAGTGCCGTTGTCGGCTCGTCGGCGATCAAGACTTTGGGATCGCTGGAGAGAGCCATGGCGATCATGACACGTTGGCGCAGACCGCCGGAGAGTTGAAAAGAGTATTCGTCGATACGCCGCTGCGGGTTGGGAATGCCGACCATACGCAACAGGTCGATCGCGCGTTCACGCGCCGCCGCTTTGCTCAGGTCGCTGTGCAGACGGATCGCTTCGATCATCTGGTTACCGACCGTGTGAAAGGCGCTAAAGGAGGTCATCGGCTCCTGAAAGATCAGGGCAATTTCGCCGCCGCGAATCGAACGAATCTCGCGGCCTTCCTCTTTCAGTTTGACCAGATCGATTTCATTGGCGTGGCCATTCTCACCTCGGCGCAGCCAGATTTCGCCACCCTCAATATGCCCCCCCTGCTCGACAATGCGCAGGATGGAGCGCGCGGTGACACTCTTGCCACAGCCACTTTCGCCGACAATGCCCAGCGTCCGACCGGGGTGAACATCAAAGCTCACCCCATCGACGGCGCGCACAATGCCTTCGTCTTGGTGGAAGTAGGTTTTTAGCTCTTTAACAGAAAGGATTGGTTGGGACATATACTCTTATCATTTACGTTGATTGCGATAGCCATATGACAACTTCTTGCAAAACATAGCGCAGATCGGCAATGGGATCACCCGTAAGCGGAGATCCATAAATCCCACCATCTTCATTATGAAAATGGTGAGGCGATGTTGAGATTTGTGGATAATGGGGCGCATTGTCCCATCGCATAATCGGATCGTGGGCAAACAGCTGATATGCGTAATCCTGAAAAGCAGTTTCATGGTGCAGCCAAATCTGCAACTGCAAACTTTCTGTCAACCGGCAACGAATTTTGACTTCCAATTTACCAAATGGTGTCTCATCGTAATTTAGCAACCGCACATTGCTGACCAGGGAATGGGCGCGCAAAATTGTTAATAGTTGATCAACGAGCGTGTTCATGTCGAAGATCCTGCGCAGTTTGTTGCCAGTCTTCCAACATGCTTCGGGCAGAACGCCACGCTAGCCAGTCATCTTCTTGCATTGGCGTTGCTCGGTTTTTGATCTGCCCACTAAAGTCCTCAAAATTTGTGTCGTACTTATGTTCTAGTCGTCGGATGCGTCTCTGATAGTACCGAATTTTTTTTTGCACCGCAGCCAAAGCCAATTCCCAGAGAGCAGCTTCTTTGGTTGGAAACTGCTGCGTGGCAACCATAGTTTCAGTGACTCGATCCACAATCATAGCAGGGGTGACAGGTAATGTCATCGTTCTTTCCCTTCACGTACCTATTCACCCCTTCCTAACCCTCCTTAATCTGGGGAGGGAGCTATCACAGATCCTCCCCTAATCTGGGGGAGGCTGGGAGGGGGCACCTGAATAGTTACCCTTTCACAATGGACGTTTGCCAAGATTATAGCACAGAGCGATGCAAGCAGGCTGTTGTTGATCACCCGTATGGATCCGCCGCGTCGCGCAGCCCATCACCCAGAAAGTTAAATGCCAAAATGGCGACAACAACTGGCACCGCTGGAAGCATCAGCCACGGCGAAATCGCCACCGCCTGCACATTCTGCGCCTGTTGCAAGAGCACACCCCAACTCACCGCCGGTGGTCGCAGCCCCAGTCCCAAAAAGCTCAACGAAGTCTCCGAGATAATCATCGCCGGGATGGCCAAGGTGGCGGCGGCAATGATGTGGCTGAGGAATGAAGGGACCATGTGGCGGAAAATAATCCGCAGTTGGCCGGCACCGGCCAACTCGGCCGCGGTGATAAAGTCTTCAGTGCGCAAGGAGAGAAAACGCCCGCGTACCACGCGCGCCATCACTGTCCAGCCGATGAGTGAGATAATGATCGTAATAAAAAAGTAAATCCGAGTAACGGGCCAGGTTGGCGGCATGGCGGCGGCCAGCCCCATCCAAAGCGGGATCGTGGGAATCGAGCGCACGATCTCAATAAAACGCTGGATCACATTATCAACAGCACCGCCATAAAGCCCAGAGATGCCACCAAGTAGCACCCCCAGGAAAAGGCTCAAGATGACCCCAACCAGGCCAATCGTCAGGGAAGTGCGGGTGGCGATCATTAAGCGCGAAAAGAGATCGCGACCTTGTAGATCGGTGCCCATGAGAAAGATACTCTCTTCGGCGGGCAGCGCTTCGACTCCAATAAGATGACGATTGGTCGGAATCAGCCCCCACAATTTATATTCATAGCCCTCGGCCCAAAAAACCAGCGGTACTTTTGTTTCTAAATCGGGTTTATAGACCTTTTTGAAGGTTTTTGGATCGCGCTTGCCTGTGACCGGATGAATATAGGGGCGAAACCTATGGTCATCAAACCAATGGATCGGTTGTGGTGACAAGAGGGAGAGCTCTTCGTTAGAGAAACTTGTATCTGAGTAAGCAAAAAACTCAGCGAAGAGCACAATTATGTAAAAAAAGAGGATGAAGACCGCGGCGATCATTGCCAGTCGATGTTTGCGAAAGCGCCACCAGGTCAACTGCCATTGTGTCGCCACCATGATCCGGTCGGCAGCGCCACTCTGCCCAGCCGGAGGGATTCCGCTGGGTGGTAACGCACCTGCTTGCCCCGTCCCCGGCAACTTTTCCACTGCTTCCGTCATAATACGCTCCGCCACCCTATCATTTACAATTCACAATTTACAATTGACAATTAATTATTGGCAGGAGCGCGCAACGCTCTTTGGCTTCGACAAGCCCTTCGACCGACTCAGGACGAAGCTCAGCCGCCAAGCGTTGCGCGCTCCTGATTGTTATTGACTGCCTTCCATCCCCATGCGAATCCGCGGATCGATCCACATCAGGATCAGGTCCGAAATTAATGTCCCGATCACGGTCATCACCGCCAACAAGAGCAGAATCGTGCCTGCCAGAAAGAGATCCTGTGCAAGCAACGCCTTAAAGAGCAGCGGCCCCACCGTTGGTAAACTCAGGACCAACGACACAATGATGCTGCCCGAAACGACATAAGGAAAGATGTAACCAATCGTGCTCGCAAAAGGATTGAGCGCTGCGCGCACCGGATATTTCATAATGACACGGGTCTGCGACAACCCTTTGGCGCGCGCAGTGACGACGTAGGGCTTGCGCAGTTCATCGAGCAGGTTGGCGCGCATAATGCGTACCAATTCCCCAATCCCCGCCATGCCCAAAATAATGGCCGGCAATGGCAAGTGTTTCATCATATCCCAGAAGCGATCCAAACTCCAGGGCGCAGAGAGATAATCCGGTGAAAAGAGACCACCAATACTTTGCACGTGGAAATATTTGAAGCCAACATACAAAATCACCAGCGCCAACATGAAGTTGGGAATCCCAATCCCCAGAAAGGCCAAGAAGGTGAAGAAGTAGTCACCAAGTGAGTACTTATAGACCGCCGAGTAGATGCCGATGGGTAACGCCAACCCCCAAATGACAATCACAGCCGCGATAGAGACGATCATCGTCAGTGCCAAGCGATCCCCGATCACTTCGAGGACGGGGCGGTTATATTCCATCGCCATACCAAAGTTACCCTGCAGCATGAGCCCGGCCCACTTCAAATATTGCACATAGATCGGTCGGTCTAGCCCATATTGCTGGCGCAGTGCTTCCGCTTCTTCCATCGAGACAACGGTGCCGGTTGATTGCAGGTTGGCGATGTACGAGGTTACATAGTCGCCGGGGGGCAATTGGATTACGACAAAGGAGAGAATGGAAGCAGCCCAAATCGTCAGCAGGCCGGCAAAGATACGACGGGTTAGATATGAAACCATTGATTAATTATCCTTCGCTCATCAGACGAAATTGTACAAATGCAATAACTTCTCTCTGGCGAAATCATTAGTTTGTACAATTTTCTTAGCTGAGCCTTATCCTTGATGACCATTCCGGTGACGCGGTACCGATTGGGCGGGAATTTCTACCTTGTCATAAACCTCGCGCAAAGGTAATTCGCAATTGATGGAAGGCAGAGCGATCGTAGCTGCCAAAGTGGTAGCCTCAGAAAAGAGCCATTGTCCGTTGGGTTTAGGTATACAAACTTGTCGAAGGAATTCGCACACGAATATCACTTGGATAGACTGTTTCAGGGCGTCCACGAAGCTGACCGATTAGAACAAAAACAACATTACCAACAATTAAATTATACTCCTTTGTGGCACCGGCCATTTCAACTATCCGTCCCGCAATATATTCATGTTTGGTTGGGCTTTTGCGCTCAAGTTCTAGATATTCTTGTGGCGAAATCAATTCCGCAATTGCACTCATCTTCTACTCCTTCCCGGCCCCGGCATCCATCAATGTGAATGCTGAATACACAACGATTCATGGTTAATGAAACAGGATCACACCAGCACTGTCAAATTAACCAGGGCCACTGAAAAATTTAACCTATCCACGAAGACACACAAATTTTCACGAAGAAAAAGCTTGACCTTCGTGTGTCTTTGTGTGACTTCATGGATCATTATTTTTTTGATTGGCCCCAGGAACCGTTACTCTATCCTATTCACTATCTGTAAAGTAGAAGGTCGACGGACGAGAGATGTTCGGCGTTTGGCCGGCTTGGATGTTGAACTGACGGCTGGGAATATTACCCATGTTGTTCTTCACGACACGCACACCCATGAACGCACCCGACTGTCCAACGGTCCCAATCGTCCATACTTCATCGGTGATGATCTTCCAAATATCTTGGCCGATGGTAATGCGCTCTTCCGCCGTGCCCTTTAGGCCTTTGCTGAAGAGATCAAGCACCTCTATCACCTTGGGGTCAGTCGGTTCGATGCCGGCAGTCCCACCGGAGGCGTACCAGTCACCAATGGCCGGGCCTGTGCCAGAGGTATTGGCAACCGGCAAGGCATGATACGGGTAGAGATAAAGTTCATCGGTGCCATCGTTTTGCCAGAAGAAGATCTGCAACTCATTGGCCGCCCGTTGATTTTCGGTCAACGTGCGCTCTTGCTCAACCACGTTGAGGAAGATACCAATCTGCGCCCAATCTTCCTTGATCAATTCACCCATTTGCGTAAACTGAATAAAGGCAGGAATGGCGGGCATCGTAATCACCAATCGTTCGCCATTGTCGGTGCGCAGGCGGAAACCTTCGGCATCTTTCTCAGTCAAGCCCAGTGCATCGAGCATCTGATTGGCCTGATCGAAATCAGCTTCGGCCGGAGCCCACAGGGTGCGATATTCAGGGCCAGGGTTAAAGGGCGAGGATTCCGCCACAACGGCAGAGCCAGGCTTGCCAATGCCCAGGAAGATAATCTCGTTGATCTTGTTACGATTGATCGCCAAGGAGAGGGCACGACGGAAATCAGTGGTGTGTAACCATTTGGCAATCTCGGCGTCAGCTTCGTAGCTCATGTTGATCTGCATGGCCCCATCCGCGCCATGTTGGGCCGGATCGAGGGAGACGGTGTAGCCGCCTTGTTCGGCATTCTCCAGCAAGACGGGCAGGTTGGCCAGCGAAATGTGGCGCGCCTGATAGTCAAATTCACCGGCGATGGCACGCAGGTTGAGCACTTCTAGATTTTCGGCCAGTGTCATCGAGATGCGGTCGATATAGGGCAGTTGATTGCCTTCCGTATCCACACCATAGTAATAGGGGTTGCGTTCGAGTACCCAGTTATCAGTGGTAATCGGGTTGGCTGTTTTCCAGGGCGTCAACACGGGTAATTCTGGATTGCTGGCCCAAGTGTTTTTGTCCTTGAAGAGATTGACCCAATTGTCAAAGCCTGACTCTGCGACCGCTGCATCAAGTTCGGCTTGATCTACAAAGTCCGGGTGGAACTGTTGCAGATAGTGGGCCGGGGCAAAGCCGCCCAAGCCAGTATTACCAAAAATGGCTTGGCCACCAAAGACGTTGACCGAGCTACCCAACACTTCGAGGAAGAGGCTATTCTCAAAGGGGAAGGTAAAACGGATTGTATAATCATCTGGGGCTTCCATGGTCGCACCATCGTCCACATTAAAGAAGGCGGAACGGACGGGTACAAGATCGCTATTCATGTACATGTGGTCAAACCAGAACATGGCATCTGCCGAGGTAAAGGGCTCACCGTCGGACCATTTCACACCCTCACGTAGGTGGAGAATAATCTCTTTACCACCCTCGTTGACTTCCCAGCTCTTGGCCAGATTTGGCACAACTTCAGGGAAGTTTTCGGCATCCCAAAAGACAAAGCGGTCACCACCGGCAACACGATGTCCATTTTGCCCATCGCCAGGGCCGGTAAAGCCACGGCGCCAGGTGCCACCATATTTGCCGATTTCATGAACCGGCTGAATGACAAGCAGATCAGATTGCACCGGCAGACGGTCGGCAACGGCAGGCAGATCACTCATTTCGTCAAACATGGGTGCCTGATGCAATTCCGTGGGGAACTGCGCTTCATCGGTGATAATTTTGGGGCCTTCGATTTCGCCGATCAGCGTCGAACCGAGGGCACCCTCTTCTTCGGTGGCTGTATCCTCAGCCGGCGCGGCTTCCTCAGCAGCGGCTTCGGTTGGTGCAGCAGCATCGGCAGCCGTCTCTTCGGCGGGGGCATCAGCCGGGGCAGATGGGGCTCCGCCACCACAGGCAGCAAGTAGCAAGCTGAAAATCAGCAGCAGTGAAAGCAAGGTCGGCATTAGGCGTCGCTTGTACACGGACTCCTCCTTTAAATATGGGATTGAAACAATCGTTTTTGGTTCTGAAGTATGGGGTTCAGGATGATTGATTTACACTTGCGCTTGCAACAAGTGAGCGATGAGCGGCATAGGGAGTAAAAACCGATCCGCAATTTGTATGCAAGCAAAGTATATCACTGGGAGAGTAACATAATGGCAAGGTAAAGTCAAACTGCTTTCGATGGGAGGTGCGGCAGCACGTCTCGTGTGAGTTTTAGCCACAGATTTTACAAACGATCAGAACTGCGCACAAAACGCTATTTCGTAAAGAAACGGTCTGGCTTCGGCAAGAATTCTGACAGGATAAACCCCATCAAAGTCAGGTATACTAAATTTATTGAACAACAATGAGCGCTGGCAGATAGCAAAGCTAGCATTGACAGACAACCTCACTCTTTACGCAACACAAGCTAGCAATCTTATTCAATCTTGTCGGGAATCTTGTTGGGTTGTATCCGAAAAGACACAATCCCTGTTAACCAGAACACAGGTACTGATGGCTAGCTCTGATATACTCTCTTTACTAGGCAAGAAAAGAGCAGTACATACCAGATAAACCCTATCAACGATTGATCAACGTAGCGCTGGCATACTGATAGATAACAGCACTGTACAAGCTAGCAGTTCAATTCTGTTAACAAACTGGAGAAGCTTGACTCACCTCACCTATAACAAGTAATGATTACTTTTTGGTTGAAGTCAATCTCCATTGTTATAAATCTTGCGTCTTTGTGGATAGAACAACATCACTATTCCCCTTAAGTGATGGCGATTCTGTCGGCCATGATGCAACCCAAACAGCGAGGGTATGGTACAAGCGACCTGCCCTGGCAATCAACAAAACACGAAGGGCCGGTCTTGCCGACTGGCCCTTTCGTGATCCTTGGGGATAATGCGTGATGCGTGATGCGTGATGCGTGATGCGTGATGCGTGATGCGTGATGCGTGATGCGTGATGCGTGAAAAATTATCGCGCCTTCTCCAACAACCCCGCCAATGTATCCCCGAGAATCCACGCTTTGTCCACTTCCGGCACAAAGGTACAATGGGTGCGAAAAGCCTCCAGCGCTTGTTTGTAGGTCATCGAGAAGCGCACAACGGGATAATCTGAACCCCAGCACATGCGATAGGGACCAAAGCGTTCATAAAGTGAGCGTATCACCCAGTGTGTGTCGCTATAGGGGAAGCCCCATTGGACAGTCGAACAGTAATGAAAACCGGAAAGCTTGATATGGATATTAGGCAGGCTGGCCGACGTCAGCACTTCTTGCAAAGCTGCATGGGGTGGTGCTTCATCGGCCTTGGTGCCAGCGAGGTGGTGACAAAGGATCGGCATCGACGGAAAGCGTTCGGCGACTTTGCGTAGCGCAGGTTGGTGTGAGGAACCTCCGGCGATGCTGGCGATTAGATTGTAATCCGCCGCGACTTGGAAGAAGGCGTTGCCCTCGTCGCCATAAAGCCACGCCCCATCGTCATCGTGGCGCAGATAGTGGGTGAAGCCTTTGATCGGTAGTTGGTCGGCAATCGCACGTAAACGCTCCGCGGCTCCGGGCGTGTGATAAGTCTCTGACCAGGAGCAATCGACATCGGGAAATTGATAGAGCCGATCCGCATGGTGGGCAGCAACTTCGGCGATGTACCCGTTATTATCCGGGTTGTGGTCGATCTGCGCACAGATGATCACGGCTTTGTCAATGCCGTGCAGATCCATCTCGTTAAGCAATTGCTCGACCCGCCCCCGCGATTCGGGATCGGGCACCGGTTTATAGGGCCAATAGGTCCAGGCATGGCAGTGGCTGTCGATAATCATACCAACTCCTCAAATGTATCCAATCCAATCATAGCGCACCAATAGTTTTGTTCTAACCAGGCAGATTCAAATTCAAGCCGCCCGATCTGTTGTGGCCCACTTTTTTGGTCAGGATCGTGCAGATAAACAGACTCTTCGTCTATTCCACTCACAATGACGGCATGGTCAGTGTCTACTGTCCAGTAAGATGTGAGTTTTCCTGTGCCAACAGCCACAATTGGCGGCAACCCCTGTTCCAACCACTGCTCCAATATTGTCATGTTACCTTCCAGCGCTAAGACATATAGCCCTAGTCTTTCAAGATTTTGCAGGCTCAAGAACGAGGTACCAAAGTCTCTAACGTTGAGTAGACTGAGCAGATTCTGGTAATCCACAGGGATCTGCAAATAGGTCAAAGCCATTGCGGCACAGGCAGCTAAACAATCAGCTTGCTGAATCTGTTGACGGTGTAAAACGGGCAGCAAGTTCATTGGCACGATCCAGCAATTTTGTTGTTTGTTCGGTAGACAGGGGCAAAACAGTGCCCGTCATGGCATCAACATCAATACACCCCAGTGTAGCAATTTGCCCATAGTCACGCAGATGCAAGCAGATATCCATGCGCCACAGAGGTCGTTCCCCCCAGACTAGCATCGGTTCTCCAGGGCGAAATGACATGGCAATATACGCTGTCAAATACCCTTTTGCATTTCGCTTTGCTTGATCTTGTGTAATGCGAATTTCGCCGACGAGCTGCGGCACGGCCAATTTTAGGATACCATCAGTAAATTGAACTTCGGGATGCTCAACAAGTACCTGAAACATTTTGTCCCCCTACACAGATAGAGATAACGACAGATGCCCATAGTTAACCACAACAAAAACAGTTTTACCAATTGGTATACGATCCATCCCGTCGGCGCAGGTGGGGCGCTTCCCATAGCTTTAGCTCCTGTTGTTGAATCAATTCCTCGTTGACCTCAATCCCCAACCCCGGTGTATCCGGCACGGGGAAACGGCTGCCTTCTAGCATGTGCTGGAGCGGGAAGATTTCGGGATCGGAGAAACGCCCCGGTTCGGTTGGTGAGACGCGTACCTCAAGCCAGGCAAAGTTGGGCACGGCCGCGGCCAAGTGGACGGTCGCCGCGGTGCAGACCGGCCCCAGCGGGTTGTGGGGCATGAGGTCGATGTAATGCGCTTCGGCCATCGCCGCCACTTTCATTGATTCGGTCAGGCCGCCGACATTGCAGACATCGATGCGCGCATAGTTGGTGATGCCACGTTCGATGTAGGGCAGAAAGTGCCATTTGCTTGAAATTTCTTCGCCGATGGCAAAAGGGATTGTGGTCAATTTGCGCAACGCTTCATACGCCTCTGGGCTTTCGTCGCGAATCGGCTCTTCCAAAAAGTCAATCGTCCCCGCGGGCATGCGCTGGCAGAAAGACGCGGCCTCGGCCACACTCAGGCGGTGATGATAGTCGATGCCCAATACGACTTCCGGGCCGATGGCTTCGCGCACTTTGGTCAGGTTGCGCGCAGTGACACCAATCGATTCCCACGGCTCCCAAATGTTGTTGCTTTCACCACCACCAGCGCCATAGTTCGCAGACGAAGTATAGTTGGGCACGGTGCGGATCACATTCCAGCCTGAGCTTGTGAGCAACTGTGCGCCTTCGATCAGCCCCTCAGCGGTGGGCGCAAACATCGTGGCAAAGCAGGGCACAAAGTCGCGCTGCTTGCCGCCCAGCAGTTGATAGACCGGCACGCCAAGCGCCTTGCCGGCAATATCATAGAGCGCAATGTCGATGGCCGAGATCGCGGCGGTGAGAACGCGGCCGCCCTCGAAATATTGGCTGCGGTACATCTCTTGCCAGAGCGCGCCAATGCGCATCGGGTCGCGGCCAAGCAAGAAGTCGCGATAATGTTTGACCGCGCCGGCCACAGCCAGTTCGCGCCCAGAGAGGCCACTCTCGCCCCAGCCGTAGATCCCTTCATCGGTTTCAATTTTGACGAGACATTGGTTGCGCGTGCCCACCCAGACGGGGTAGCATTTGATATCGGTGATTTTCATAAATGGGAAGCTTTCTGTTGAGAAGTTAAGGCACTGTAACAGTGTAAATCAAATGTTTTGCCATTGTCACCCCTGCGCAGGCAGAGGCCTACTCACCTGGATTCCTGCCTGTGCAGGAATGACAAAACATCTGAAAACTTAGTTTCCACTATAGTAACAATTGGAACAGAAGTATACACGACAACGTCATGCTTGAAAATCACGCGTAAATTGGAGGGTGCGTCCCATTTTGGGGGATTACAGAGAAGATCTACTTTGATCTTCCGGGGTAATCCCCCAACTGTGGTACGCACCCAAAATTGGAAGAGAAGAATGTATGCGACATTGTTGGTTGGCTTTTATCGGGAGTTGTTTGCTGTTGGTTGGCTGCAGCAAGAGTGGGCATGTTGCCGCCGCACCGACACAGCCACCATTGCCGGCAATCAATGCAACGGTGACTCACGCAGAGGAAGATCCAGTACGTTCTAGCGCCGTGCATGAAACGGTAAAGTTAACAGACACCATGACGGATACAGTGGCAATGTCTTCAACTCGCGTGCCCACCGCTGCTCTGACAGTTACCGCGCCGCCCTCGATTGCCTACCAAAATGATATTTTGGGAGTGCAAGTAGTAGATCCTGTGGGTTTGCGCATTGTCGAAGATGGCATGATTGCCAACGACTCAACCTGGGGATTCTCGTTGGTCAAGAGCGAAAACGGTGGTAACGGTGCACTCGTAATGAGTGTCACACTGGTTGACCAAGCACCCCCAGATGTAGCCCAAGCCGCGGCAAAGGTCGTTGCCGCCTACCCCGATCTCCCGATCCAACAGGCTGATATTACAGTCGGCGGCAAACCGGGCAAGATGCTTTATCCATTGCCCGGTCCGAACGGCGCCACCTATATCTATTTTGTCATGAATCAGCAACTCTACCGGATCATCTATGCCGCCGATACGCTCGATGCGACGGGACATGCGCTGCTTGACCAACTGAATTTCATCAAGCCGACGCGCACCCTTGCCTCTCTTGGGTTAAAGCACGCCGTTGATGAGCCAATGCAAGCAACATCACCGGCTGACCAAGCCCTGCCGAAAGGTCAGGACGCTAATGGAGCTATCCATAGAGAAGAGGTAAGGGCTGGCGAGTGTATAGTAACCATTGGGGGTTCAGTTACTGGAACGGCTAATTTTGAAGATCAATCGATTTATGGCGCGTTTGCAACCTTTATCTATGATGGCGGCGCTACGCAGGCAACCAGAATTCAAAATGGCAACTTTGACGCGCCAATCCTAGCACAGCGCTGTGACAGTGGCCTTAAGCCGATTGGCTTTCAATTAACGATCGGCGAATGGCGACAGTATATCAAGCTAACAGGCACAGAGTTAGCGCTGATTATTCAACTACAGAGCGCGCCTGTGCAAGTCGAGAATGTCGCTGAACATAAAGTTGTGCTTGGCACGATTTCCGGCGTGGTTCATAAAGATGGGCAACCGGTACCAAACAACACAGAAGTAAACGTTTACATTGGCGGTGGGCTGCAACAGACCGTTTTTACCAGTAACGGCACTTATACAGCAGCAACCATCGGTGATCTGAGTGATGGGACGGAAACGTATCTACCCGTAACAATCAACATTGGAGCGGCAGAAGTTAGTATCGTTCCCTCTCTACGTGATATGGTGCAGGATATCGACCTTCCATAAAATGTGATCTCACCAATCGCCCGCATAGGCCAGCGAAATCTCTCCCACCTGCCGCTGATGCCACGCATAGTGCAGCTCAACCAACTGGCGCAGGTGTAACAGATCATGCGCCGCCCAGTTGACCAGGAAATCGTAGGCGGTAATGGTGAAACCGGCGGGGTGGGTGTAGCCAGCGGACCAATCAGGGTCGCGCAGGTTGTGCAGCCAGGCAACCGACTGATCACGTTCATCGAGGAAATTCTTCAGCGACGGCACGAGGTCCCGCTCGTTGTAAGCGCGTGCCGTCACCCAGCCTTGTGGATCGATCGGCGGTGCTTCTTCGCCCGGCTTGTGGAGTAGGTAGTCGATGCGCTGCCGAAAATCTTCGCGCTCTTCGTCATAGAGATGGTTGATTACTTCCAGAATCGACCAATCGTCGGCACTTGGTTTCCAGCGCGCCTGTTCTAGGGTGCAGTGCTCGACCAATGTGCGGATCGTCTGCGCCTGGTGGGTGAGTTGGCGAGCAATGGCGACGTGATGCATGATCTCTTACCCTTTCAACTGTTGCAAATAAGCCAGGCTCTGTTCGATGCGCGCTTCGGGATCAGCGCCACCGCGGAATTCAAAGCAGTAGGGGAAGGATTGGGGGAGCGCAGCCAGGGCAGCCAGAATGATGGGCAGCGGCAGGACGCCAGCTCCCAAATGGATCGGTGGATCGCCGGCGGTCGCGGTTTTGTCTTTGATGTGCGAGTAGACGGCACGGTCGCCAACGGTGTGGATCGCCTCGACAATCTCCTGGCCGTGTTGGGCGTAGTTGCCGATGTCAATGTTGGTGCCGAGGGCTGGATGTTGGATCCGATCAAGGACCCGTTTGATCTCCGCCAATTTGCCGCCGGGCATGCCTACGTAATTTTCCAAGGCAATCACAACATTTTGTGTCGCGGCATAGTCAATCACCGTACGAGCGAAAGACCATTGTTCATCGTCATCATCTTCCGGTGCCGGGCCTTGGAAGACGCGCAAAATCGGCGAACCCAATGCGCTGGCAGCGTCAATATCCTGGCGCAGCACCTGTTGCCCTTGTGCATCAGTGCTAAAGAGCGTGACGTGGGTGGCATAGGCAACCAGGAGACCCAGTGTCTCGGCTTTTTCACGGGCGGCAGCGAGTTCATTCTGCCAATTGGGCCAAGTTTCACGGCGCAGCTCCACACCGTCGGCCCCCAGGCGGTGGGCGATATCGATTACATTAAAGACGGTCTGATCGCCGGCTTTGAGGGCATCTTCAAATTGCATCACAGAGATCAGAATGGGTCGGTGAGTGAGATACATAGATGATGGCACGGAATGACCTTTCTATAGTAGAGGACCGATTCAGCCTTGAACTAAAGTTCAGGCTAAGAACGGAAGTCGGCTAAAGCCGACTGGCGATGGGCACTAGTCAGCTAAAGCTGACTTGAGCTATCAGCCTGAACTTTAGTTCAAGGCAGCGAATGGCTAAGAATTACCAGAGCGTAATCACCCGCTCTTCGCCTTTGCGGATCTTTTCCCGGTTTGACGCAAGGGCGATCACGACGGAAAGCAGCGCAATGGCACCATAGATGATATAGGGCCAGGGCAAAGAGATCTGCTCATTGAGGCCAAAAACTAAAAAGAGCGAAAAGGCACCGGCCCCCACTACAAAGGTCCCCACCGAGGCCATACGCGTCCACCAGATTGCAAAGGCCCCAATCAGCCAAACGATACCACCCACCAGCGGCGAAAGCATCATCGTGGTAGCGGCCGAGGTGATCCCGCCGGCCCCGCCCTTGAAGCCCATAAAAATTGACCAGTTATGACCGATGATCGCCGCGCCACCAGCTAGCGCCTCGGCCAGATGCAGAATCAGTAGCCGCGTCGTTGCCTCATCGACCGCCATTGCATTCGGTTCCGGAAAGAGCGTGCGATAGAGCAACCGGATCAGCCAGATCGCAACCGCACCTTTTACCGCGTCGCCTATCAAAGTGGGGATAGCTGCTTTTAAACCAGCGGCGCGCCAGACATTGGTGGTACCAGTGCGGCCACTGCCGACGCCGCGCACATCCACCCCATAGAGCCGGCAGACGAGCAACCCAATCGGCAGCGCGCCCAACAGGTAACCAAGGATGATGGCACCAGGGATCAGGATCCAGATCATACAAATAGGTCCGTTCTAGTGATAGCGTGTAGATTACAGGGGTGTTCTGCTCTAATAATAACACAACCTCCTTGGAAAGAAGGCTCCAAGGAGGTTGTAATTTCTATTTCTGTAGCTGCCCTACTTACACAACATCTTTCAACGCAGCGAGCGCCGCATCATAATCGGGGTGCTGCGGAATGGCTGGCACATACTCGACGTAGCGGACTTTGTCGTTGCTATCGATAATAAAGATCGCACGTTGGTCAAGGCGTAATTCCTTCACCCAAGTGCCATACGCCTGACCAAAGCCCATATCGATATAATCGGAAAGCATCTTGACTTTGTCGACGCCGGCAGCACCACACCAGCGGCTTTGTGCCATCGGCAAATCGGCGCTAACGGTTAGCACAATCACATTCTCGGCCAATTTTCCGGCCTCTTCATTCAAACGCCGGGTCTGGGCATCACAAATACCCGTATCGATACTTGGGATCACGCTGACCAACCTGGTCTTGCCGGCAGTATCGCCCAATAAATTAAACTTGGTCAAGAGGCCATCGGCTAAGGTCACATCCGGAGCGCTATCTCCAACGGCAAGCTGCTTGCCTTGGACGGTAAAGGTATTATCACGCAGGGTTACAGAACGATCACTCATGAGTTTACGACTTCCTTCAATTGTTGCAACAGTCAGATAGTAAGTACAGTTGATTGGTTTGCATAAACCGACGCTACCATATCAACAAATAGGCGCTTTGCCTGTTAGCCCACTTTCAATTGAGCAAAGCCTTATCAGTGAAACACATCTGGTTGATCGACAGATCGCATTTTTCTACCACAGAGAGCACGGAGACCACAGAGAAAAACACTTCTTGCCTCCCGTATCCTCTGTTGCCTAGATCAAATCTGTCAGTCATCAGTGTTCACCCTGCGTGCACTATTGCAACGGCGTAGATGGCTTGGGCCGAGAAGGGAGCACGGGAATCGTTGCTTGGCGTTCGGGTCGCGGGGCGAGCAGTGGTTTTTCGTCAGGCAAGATCCCTTGAATATGCAGTTCGGCACGCATCAGCACCCCTTCATCCATGTAAAAGCTATTGACCTGCAAGGTGCCATAGATCTGGCTGCCCTGCAATAACTCTACCCGATCGGCACGCAAAGTCCCTTTGTAGATACCACGAATGCTCACCGTTTTGGCGGTAATATCACATTGCACGCGCGCGCTTTCCGTCAGCACCACATTGGCCGGCGTCTCGATCTGACCACCTTCGATGGAACCATCAATCCGCACACTGGCATCGCACCGCAAGTGGCCATTAAATGTTGCGCGAGGCCCAAGAATGACCTCAATCGCATCTGGCTCTGGCCTTTGTCCTCGACCAAACACAGTATACCTCCTATAAAAACGCAAGCTCACGAAAGAATCAAACGGCCGGAGATACTTTCCGCCTTATAGATCCGATAGATAATATCAGCCAGTAGGGGTGCCACCGAAATCACTTCAATCTTTGGATGCTGCTTGGCTATCGGCACAGGGATCGTATTCGTCACCACAAGTTTTTCGATCCGATCATCGGCGCTCAATCGTTCCAAGGCTGTCGGCAAAAGGACTGGGTGAGTGATCGCAAACGAGGCCTTGCCGGCCGCGCCATTGGCATAGAGTGCATCCAGTTGCTTCAGTACGCTGCCACCAGCCATAATATCATCAATGACAATCGGGCGTCGACCCTCAATATCACCCACGACATGGGTGGTCTCCGTGCTACTAAAGTTCGTACGCCGCTTATGCATCACGACCAGTGGCAAATTAAGCACTTCGGCATATTTGCCGGCCATGCTGGCTCGCCCAACATCTGGGCTGACAATCGCGGCGTTTTCATATTCTGGTTTACGAAAGTAATCGGCTAGCAAGGGCAGTGCGCTCAGCGGGTCAACCGGAATATTAAAGAAACCCTGAATGGCACGCGCATGGATATCAACAAAGATTACCCGCTGTGCACCGGCACATTCCAACATATTGGCCACCACACGCCCACTAATCGCCTCGCGGCCACGCGCCATACGCTCTTGGCGCGCATAAGGGAAATAGGGAATGACCACACTGACGCTATGTGCACTGGCGCGACGCAAGGCGTCGAGATACAAGATCAGCTCCATTAAATTATCGTTGACAGGGGCAGAGCAAGGTTGGATCAAAAAGATATCCTGATCGCGTACTACTTCTTCGACCATCACATGGATTTCGCTGTCGGGTAGATGTTGTGTGATCGAATCGCCAAGATTTACATTTAAGATTTGCGCAATTTCCTCGGCCAATGAACGATGGGCCGAACCAGAAAAAATACGTAACGGGTGATAGGACTCAACCATAACAACCTTTGCTCTCTCTAATTATTTTCGCCCATCAGCCGCGCCCCATGGGCACCCAGTGAAAACAGAATAATTTCTTAGCACTGAACTCTTCAGTTTTCACACTTTCACAGATGAGCCATTATCTTCAGCTAAAACAACGTTCTAAAAATATCTTTGATAGATCCGCAAACCAAGAACATACATGATACCACCATAGTCGAATTATATGATACCATCTATAGGCGGTCAAACAAGTTCGGTTTACAGAACTGTCCAGCGCTTCTATGTTAGACTGTTGGTTCATGAAATGGTCTAAGCTCTACCGGCAGGCAAGTGAGTTTGGCAATTGGGTTTGGCAATTGGGTTTGGCAATTACGTAAGAATCAGGATTGACCAATTGCAAAATCTGACTAGAATGATTGTATACGCTAAATTCTGCTCTATTTTGAGCAATCGTCTCTTATTCGCACGCAAATTTGCATCCCATGCGCAAGTTAATCAATCACCCATCAAATGCGGCTATTGAAAGTCTTGAAGGCTTTGAATTGGCCCATAGTCATCTTTTGCGAGTTCATTATTCACCCAATTTTGTCTATCGCAAAGACGCACCAGTACGCAACAAAGTCGTATTGATCAGTGGCAGTGGTAGTGGCCATGAACCGCTGAACAGTGGCTATGTTGGGAAAGGGATGTTAGATGCATCTTGCCCTGGCGCAATTTTTACCAGCCCTACCCCAACCCAATATCTAGCAGCAACAAAGGCGGTCCACGGTGGTGCCGGAGCGCTCTTTGTTGTCAAGAATTATACCGGTGGTGTCCTCAATACAGATATAGCTATCGAATTGATCACCGAAGAGGGCATTGAGGCAACCTCCGTCCTGATTCATGACGATGTCGCTGTTGATCGCCAAACAAACCGCCGCGGCACGGGGGGCACCGTCTTTGTCGAAAAGATAGCGGGCGCTGCGGCAGAAGAGGGCCGCTCCTTGGCGCAGGTAGCGGCCATTGCGCGACGCGTCAGCGAACAGTCGCGCAGCATGGGGGTCGCCCTCACCAGTTGTACATCGCCCAATGTGGGGCACCCCACCTTCCAACTGCCCGATGGGCAGATCGAGTTGGGGGTTGGTATTCACGGCGAACAAGGACGACGGCGCGCCCTCATGGCAAAATCCGACGAGATTGTTGACATGTTGCTAAGCCCGATTATGCATGATCTCCAATTGCGCGCCCACGATCGGGTTCTTGTCCTCGTAAGCGGTCTGGGCGGCACTCCCCAACATGAATTATTCATTGTCTACCGCCATTTGCACCATCTATTGGAGCACCACGCCATTAAGATCGAACGGCAATTGGTAGGCAACTATATAACAAGCCTAGATATGGCCGGCTGTATTGTCTCGGTATTGCGACTCGATGCAGAATTGTTGACGCTTTGGGATGCGCCTGTCCATACACCGGCACTCTACTGGTAGAGCATGTTGCTGGTAGAGCGCGTTGATCGATGGTCCTAGTGTTTTACAAAACACTTCTATGAAACTAGAACGAATATATACTGAGGACACCATGAGCGAGGAAATTACGCTATCGCAACTACATCAGTGGTTGCAACATTTCGCTGACTACATTGAAGCAAAGGAAGCTTATCTGTCAGATCTAGATGCGGCCATCGGTGATGGTGACCATGGGGCCAATATGGTGCGGGGCATGGTCACGGTGCGAACACGTCTGGCCGAAGAACAAGAGGCACAACAGTCAGTAAGCAGCCTCATGCGTAACGTTGCTATGACCTTGATTAGCAGCGTCGGTGGTGCGGCCGGGCCACTCTATGGTGCCTTTTTCCTGCGAGCCGCCAAAGATGCTGGTAACAGCCAAAGCATCACGCTACCCCAACTTGCCCGCATGTTTCGCAGTGGGCTCGATGGTGTGCAACAGCGGGGCAAAGCGGTGCGCGCAGAAAAGACAATGATCGATGCGATGCAGCCAGCGGTTGAAGCACTAGAAACAGCGGCTGTCGCCGGGGAACCCTTGGCGGCAGCACTCCATGCCGCTTGCCAAGCAGCCAACAGCGGCATGGAAGAGACGATCATGATGCAGGCCAACAAAGGCCGTGCCAGTTATCTTGGAGCACGCTCCATCGGCCACCAAGATCCCGGTGCCACCAGCACCTATTATCTTTTTCTGGCCGCAGCGGAGACATTGGGGAAGTAGATCTTGATGCGTAATGCGTGATGCGTGAACCTTAACTGAGCTATTTGGCTTGCTTGAGCTTGCAAAGAACGTGGCCTAGCTAAGACGTAAACAGTAGGATTGCCTGCTATGCATATGCGGCATCGGTTCACGCAATACGCACCACGTAACCAGAAGAAAGGTTAGACGTTCCATGACAACCTATGTCGGTGCCATCGATTCCGGCACAACCAGCACCCGCTTTATGCTCTTCGACCACAGTGGGGCTGTCTTTGCCTATGATCAACGGGAACACCAACAGATCTTTCCGCAAAGTGGTTGGGTTGAACATGATGCGCGCGAAATCTGGGAGCGCACACGCGAAGTCATCGGGGCCACCCTGGCCAAGGCACAGATCCACGCGACCGATATTGCGGCCATTGGCATCACCAATCAACGGGAGACGGCGTTGGTCTGGGATAAACGCACCGGCGAGCCGATCTATAACGCGATCGTCTGGCAGGACACACGGACGGATCGCATCTGTCAGGCGTTAGAAGAAGCTGATCACGCCGATCTCATCTATCGCAAGACGGGGCTGCCACTGGCGACTTACTTTTCCGGCCCGAAACTTCAATGGCTGCTGGACAATGTAACCGGTGCGCGGGCGCGGGCCGAGGCCGGCGAATTACTCTTCGGCACAATCGATAGCTGGTTGATCTGGCAACTGACAGGGGGCGTGCACAGTACCGACCCCACCAATGCCAGCCGCACCATGTTGATGGATCTCGAAACCTTGGATTGGGATGAGGAGTTGCTGACGCTCCTCAACATTCCGCGCAGCATGTTGCCGGCGATTCGCCCGAGCAGTGACCCCAGCTTTTATGGCAAAACCAAGCTGAGTGGCCCATTTCAGGGCGAGATACCGATCTGCGGTGATCTGGGCGATCAACAGGCGGCAACCGTGGGCCAAAGCTGTTTTCAGGTTGGTGAAGCCAAAAACACCTATGGTACCGGCTGTTTTATGTTACTCAATACGGGCGAAGAGATCGTGCGCAGCAACAATGGCCTGTTGACGACGGTGTGCTATCAGTTTGGCGAGCAGCCAACCGTTTATGCACTGGAAGGATCGATTGCCATGGCTGGTGCTACCATTCAATGGCTCCGAGACAACCTGCAACTGATCAACCACGCCGCCGAAACAGAAGCGATTGCACAAAGTGTGGCTGACAGCGGCGGCTGCTATTTTGTGCCCGCTTTTAGTGGCCTCTTTGCCCCCCATTGGCGCAGCGATGCCCGAGGGGTGATCGTCGGCCTGACGCGCTATATCAATCGCGCACACATTGTACGGGCCGCGCTCGAAGCGATCTGCTATCAGACACGCGAAGTGTTGGAAGCGATGAACGCAGACAGCGGTGTTCCGCTCCGTTCGCTTAAGGTCGACGGTGGCGCAACCGCCAATAACTTTCTCATGCAGTTGCAAGCCGATATTCTAGGCGTTGAGGTCATTCGCCCCAAAGTGGCCGAAACAACGAGTCTCGGCGCAGCCTACGCGGCAGGGCTGGCAGTTGGCTTTTGGGACAATTTGACTGTGCTGCGTAACAATTGGCAAGTGGATCGATCGTGGCAGCCACAGATCGATGATCAGGCTCGCGCGGCTGGCTATGCGGGCTGGCAAAAGGCGCTCACTCGTACCTTAGGGTGGGTCGACTAACGCCCATGATCAGCCTTGTCCTGGTTTCTCATGCACAGACGATTGCGCTGGGCACAAAACTACTCGCCGAACAGATGGCAACCGACGAAGTGCAGATCGAAGCAGCCGGTGGCATTGCCATTATCCCAGCAAAGACGCCATCTTCATCGCACACACCAGAAGATGGCGAAACATGGCTTCTAGGCACAGATGCCGCTCGGATTGCCGACGCCATCACCCGTTGCTGGTCGCCCGATGGCGTTCTGCTCTTGGTTGATCTGGGCAGTGCCGTCCTCAGCGCCGAGTTGGCATTGGAGCTGCTACCGGAGGAGATGAGCAAACAGTGTCTTATTAGCAATGCGCCGTTGGTAGAAGGAGCGGTGATTGCGGCGCTTGAAGCAAGTCTAGGGCACACACTGGAAGCCGTCAATGCAGCCGCCGAGGGAATTGTTCAGATCCCCAAGGTGCTCCGTTCACCATAAGTTAGGACTTATGTAGACTCAGCTTCGATACGGCGAAAAGCAGCCTACTAACCAGCGCTCTGTGCAAGTCCTATAAGTATTCAATGATCAGATCAGGTAATGGCTCAACACACGATTGATGTTACAGTCACCAACCCCATGGGGTTACATTTGCGCACAGGCAAAGAGGTGGTTCAAGTCGCGAACCGTTTCGATGCAGAAATCTCGGCGCAAAATTTAACGCGTGAATCACCGGTTGTAGATCTCAAAAGTATTCTACAGATTATGCAGCTTCAAGCACGACAAGGTCATATGCTGCGTTTATGGGCAAGTGGTCAAGATGCGGCGGCGGCCATTGCAGCGTTAACGATTCTGTTTCAAGTGGCCTAACAATCGTTTGGCTCATCAATGAAAAGTGTGAAAACCGATGAGTAGTACAGAAGCAAATTGCTCCGTTTTCACCGGGTGCCCACGGGGCGCGGCTGATGAGCGAATCAATTTCGACCAGAGCAGATAGTATGAAAGAAATCTTTCACGGCTTGGCAGCCGCACCCGGCATCGGGATTGGAACGCTCTTTATTTATCGATCACATCGCTTCAGCATGGAGACGGTGAAGATTGAACATGCCGACGATACAGATGCCGAATGGCAGCGCTTTCTTGTTGCCAAAACACAGGTCGATGAGGAGCTTGCACAGTTAGGGAATGCCGAAAACACGCTGATTGCCGAGGTCTTTTCCGCACAACGAGTGATTCTGCAAGATCAAACCCTACTTCAGGCGATCCATGACGCAATCTTTACAAAACAACAAAGTGTGTTGAGTGCCACCCGCTATGTGATCTGCGAATTTGCCGAGCTCTTTCGTAACCTTGGCGATGAATATTTTTCCGGTCGTTCCGTCGACATCCTTGATATTGGGCAACGCTTGCTGGCGCATATGGGTGAGCCGGTGACTGGCGCGCAGCAATTACAGACCATTCCGCCACAAAGCATCCTGGTTGCCACCGATTTAATTCCCTCCGAGCTGACCAAACTGCCGCACGCGCATGTCCTAGGTATTGCCTTGGCCGAGAGCACACCAACCGCGCATTCCGCGATCCTGGCCCGTACCCTTGGCATTCCCATGGTTTGCACATTGGGCGACGCTATTTTAACTTTGTCTTGTGGGCCAGCGATTCTCGATGGCGAGGCGGGCGAACTCCTTGTCCTCCCTGACGACAAAGAATTGACCAAATATCAGGTTACACGCGCACGCCAGGCAGCACAGCAAGCCTCGGCTTTGGCCCATGCACAAGAAGCAGCCACCACGGTCGACGGCGTGGCGATTACTGTGCTTGCAAATATCAATAACCCAGACGAGATTACCCAGATGCACGCCACCGGGGCCAATGGGGTAGGCTTGTTGCGTACCGAGTATTTCTTTCAAAATCGTCTCACCGCGCCCACCGTTGCAGAACAATACGACACCTATTTGGCATTGGCGCAACAGATGAATGGCAAGCAGTTGACGGTACGTGCGTTGGATGCCGGTGGCGACAAACCGATGCAGTACCTACACCACCCCCACGAAGAGAATCCCTTTTTGGGGTTACGGGGCATCCGTCTTCTTTTAGATCAACCGGCGCTCTTGCGCACACAGTTCCTTGCGCTCTATCGTGTGGCTGTGACCATGCAAGATGCACTAGAAGTGCGGTTTATGTTACCAATGGTCAGCGCGGTGGAAGAAGTTCGGGCAGTTCGCCGTTTGCTCAACGAAGTAGTTGCGCAAGAGTGCACGCCCGATCCCGCGATCACGCTGAAAATTGGCGCAATGATTGAGATTCCATCGGCGGCGCTGGTGGCTCGTCGGCTAGCCAATTATGTCGATTTTTTTAGCATTGGCACGAATGATCTGGCGCAGTACGCGTTGGCAACCGATCGCACCAATGCCAGCGTCGCGGCATTGGCCGATCCGCTCCACCCAGCCGTGCTGCAGTTGATTAAGTTAACCTGCGAGGCGGCCACCACTGCGGGGATCCCCGTATCGATCTGTGGCGAAATCAGCGGCGAACCCCAAGCAGTGCCGCTACTTCTCGGTTTGGGGCTGACAGAGCTAAGCGCGCCATTGCCGGCCGTGCCCTTAGTCAAAGAGGCGGTGCGTAACTGTACCCTGGTAATTGCGCGACAATTGGCGACAGAAGCTTTACAATGTGACGATGCACGGGATGTACGTGCGCTACTCGCCCCGTATGCCTATCGATAACCCACGCAAGATTGTCTTGCCTTGGCAGGGCGGGTACATCCTATTTTGGGGGATTACAGAGAAGGACTACGTTGACCGTCCGGTGTAATCTCCCCCAATGTGGTACGCACCCTGGCAGGGCATGTGCATTGGCGAATTCTTGGCTTCATAGTACTATGATGGCAGTGACCAATCGATAGAGAAAGCGTACCCTTGCCGCCATGAGTCTTCTCAAAAATTTACCTATGCCATTTAGCGAGCACCGGGCTACCCACACCGCCCCTTCCTCACAGAGGGCAGGCAGAGCAACAGACCGATCAGTGCTCATTAGTGCAGTTGATTATCGTGACCGCATCAGTGTGGTAACGTGGCTCTTTGTCTTTGGGTCGGGGATTAGCCTCCTTTACACCTTGCCCACCACCATTATTACATTGCGTGCCCTCGGTTCTCCCATTAGTATTGCGCTGACAAAGACACTAGTAGCGGCGATTTTTTTAGCGATCCTAGCCGCCGCCGGCACGGAAAGTGTAGTCAGCGTTCACCCACGCTTTATCCATGCCTCTTCCTATCGCTTCACCCGCTCCTGGCCCTCCTGGTCTTTGCCTATGGCAATTGCGATTATTGGGGTTTATGTCTTACCCTTGGCACCGACCCGCGCCATTCAGATTTTGATGATTTTAGCGGGTGGTGTGCTCATGGCGCTTTCGCTCTTTAGCCTTTATGTGACGGTGGAGAAGGGGCAGGCCGGCTTTCGCCGTGCCCGCTTTGTGCTCGATGCACTTGCCTATGGGGCTGCGTTGCTCCTATTTCTTTTTGTCTACCAGACGCGGACACGCAGTTTACTCTCCGGCACCCTGGTGGCAATGACGGCCACGCTGTTAGCGGTAGAGATGCTGCGCACAACCACCGAACGATCGCTGATTGTGCTGACGTATGGCGCGATCATTGGCATGATCCTGGGGCAGGTTACCTGGGCTTTAAATTATTGGTGGACACTGAGCAGTCTAAACGGTGGCTTGCTCTTACTGTTGATCTTTTATCTAGTCGTGGGGATAGCACAACATGGTATTCAGGATCATCTCAACCGTCGCGTCTTGTGGGAATTTGCCATCTTTGCCATTGTTGCGCTAGTGCTAATCGCCGTGTTGGGGCCGCGCTTTGGTTAGCGCAGTGCAGCAGCAATGCGGCCCAATTCTTCAAAGGTAGCTGGATCGATTTCGATATCAAGTACGTGGGCAATTACACCGGTCCAGCCATGCAAGAAAGCCACCCAACCATCAGCTACCGATAACTGCCGCGCACTTTGTTGGGCCAATGCCTGTTGCATAAAGAGGAGTTCCCCTCGGTAATTGAGTTCCCAGACAATTCCGCTAAGCGGAAATTGTGCGGCATCGGTTAGCGGCGAACCTGGGCGATCTTTGCCCATACCTGTGGCATTGATGATAACACTTCCCATCGGCATTTGTGCCAGCAGCTGATCGTTCTCGTCGGCACGCGCGTGGGCTCGATAGACAAAGTCAATTGCGGAAGGTAGCCCAGCCAATAGCGCTTGGACACGTGCCAGGCGCGCTTGATCAATGTCAACAAATATAAAACGCTTGGGCCGATCGGCGACATTCGGTTTCTCTAGCAGATGAAGCGCCAACGCCACAGCTGCACCACCGGCACCAAGACAGAGCAGATCGCCCCCAGTGCGCCCAAAGTAATCGGAGCCGATAAGCGCATCGAGTGCCCGCCCATCAGCGACAGGGTCGATGGCATACCCCCAAAGCAAGCCATCCCGTTTCGCCAGACAGGAGACCTCGTCACAGAGCAAAGCGTGATGCCCCAAGCGGTCGATCAGATCACGTGCAGCATCAAGTAAGTCTACTTTATGGGTAGTAATCAACCCCCCAAGGGCCAGTGGATCAGCCTTGATTTCCGCCACAATCTGGCGGTAGCGAGTCGGCTCATCATGAATTTTGCAATCAATTCCTTTGAGTTGCACCTCCGGTCGGCCAAGTGCCTCCATCCAGCGAGGGAAGACCCGCTGTGCCGAGGATTGACCAGTCGTTACACCGATAAAATAAAAGGTTGGCCGACGAGCGGCGGGGAACAAAGTTGTTGTGGTCAAATTAACCATAAGATTTCCTGTATATCATGACTATCTCTAAACCGGAACTGCTGATTATTGCCGATGATGTGACTGGCGCGGCGGACTCTGCGGCCCGTTGTCATCATGCTGGATTGACGGTTGCGATCGATCTCTTTCCCACGGGAGGGACGCCATCTTCGCAACTCTTCTCCACCACGGCAGTAGCACTCTCCACCGATTCACGCTTCTTGCCCCCCCCAATTGCGGCCGAACGCGTATCGGCCATTGTGGCCAATTTTGTGCGTCAATTTACCGGCGTTGAGCCTACCGACCAACCGATACGCTGGTACAAAAAGATCGATTCAACGCTGCGTGGCAATATCGGCGCAGAGCTGGCAGCCATGTTACCGCTAGTGACACCCGACGGATGTATAGCCCAGGCCATTGTTGCCCCGGCCTTTCCCGCGCAACAGCGCACATTGGTGGATGGCTATCTCCGTTATGCCCAATTACCCCCCCACGCATTGCACCTACCGACATTACTGACAGAACAATGCGCCTTGTCGGTCACGACCATATCATTGGCCACCGTGCGTGCGGGATTCGACCTTCTACAAAAAGCCTTACTGGATGCCCAAGCGGCTGGGCAGACATTAATTGTTGTCGATGCCGAGAGCGAGCAGGATTTAGAGTGTCTCACGGTCGCCACCGCTTGTACACTGCCCCATGCCCTCTTTTGCGGCAGCGCCGGGTTGGTTGGTGTGTTAGCCGCACAGATGGTAAGGCAATTGGGGTCACCAAGTTCGGTAGAGTCGGATTCTGGACAGTTGGTTACCGATGCACTAACTATAGCAGAGAGCGCCAACAGGCACCACCCAATGCTAGCAGTAGTGGGGAGCGGCAGCAGCGTAGCACAACAACAGGTTGACTATTTACGCGGGATCTCAGCGGTTACTGTATGGGAAGTTGATCCAACCACGCCCGCGTCGCCGCTAGCAGAAACTCTGAAAGAGTCGCCCCAGAGGACGGTTGACCGAAGTGCACATAACGCAAAAGAAACACAGACCATTGCGCTGCATCTACCGACACCGGCAGCTAATGTTACCCTTGAAGGGCCACTTGCTCGGCAATATGCAGCGACGTTGGCCAATGCCGCATTGACGCTGATCGACCAGCACAGACCAGAGACAGTTGTCATCGTTGGCGGGGACACGGCGGTTCATCTCCTCCAACGAATGGGTATTCGTCAACTGCGTGTCCTCGAAGAACTGTTACCGGGCATGCCAGTTACGGTTGGAAGAGACAGCCAAGGCAGAGCATATCGAATTATCTTAAAAGCGGGGAATCATGGCGATGTGACGACGTTAGCAACGTTATTACAGCTATAGGATTGAACCTTGTCAGTCCGCATACGCAGTCATCACACGCTGGTAGAGAAAATGTAAATTGGTGTTAAAAAATTCGGGGTTAGCCCAATCTTTGTAATGTGCAGGAACGGTAAACTTGGCAACTTTCTGCGAAACGACCTGCTCATCTTCATATTGAAAGGCTAGTTCTGTCATGGCAGTTTCGGTGAGCAACGCCAAGTATTTTTGCATAGCATGCACATCGGCCAATGTGCTAATATTGCCATGGCCGGGGATAATCGCAAGCGGATTAAGCCGGGTAATTAGATCCAAAATGCGCGGCAATTCACCAGGGTCCCCATCACAGAGGAATGGATGCCGTTTCGTAGTGAGGAGATCGCCCATAAAGATAATGCCGTCGTCGGGAAGATAGAGAATCGTATCACTTTGCGTATGCCCCCCGCCATAGGTGATGATTTCCAAACGACGATCGGTACCATGAATCGTCATATATTGATCAAAGGTCATGTCTGGCAGACGGACTGTCATTGTCGGTAATGCATCTATGAGCTGACAATATTCATCATACGCTTGCTGTGCAGCAAGTTGGGCAAGCCCCTTGGCATTGAGAACGACAGCCTCTAATTCTGCCAAACGACTACGATGATGATGCTGATGCCAGGCCAATTGTTGTGGCCCATGTTCGGCGATCAACTGTCGAGTAATTGTCGTGGCAATAATGGTAGTGGCTGGATCAAAGACTTGATTACCACCAGTGTGTCCAGCGTGATAGTGACTGTTGACAACCAACTTTACAGGGGCATTGGTCAACTCTTCGGCAGCCTGACGTAACTCCAAGGCAGCATGTGGTGTCCAAAACGTATCAAACACCAAGGTTTGATTCCCCAAAGCAACAATCCCTGCATTGCCGGCCGCACCACGACCAACAATAGGCTCAGCAACATAGACTCCTTGAACAAGTTGGTGGATCGTACAATGGTGCAGTGAAGAAAGTGTTACCGGACTGCTCATCACATACCTTTCAACGGGAATGAGTACTATTGGTAGAATTTACGCAACTTGCTGATTCAGTAGGCTCTTGTATATTGCATGATATTGTTGGCGAAATCACCGAGGCGGCGGCTGAGCTTGCCGAAGCCAGAGCCGCTACCCCTTCGACAAGCTCAGGGTCCGCTCTAATGTCGAATTCGCCAACAGTAAATTGCATACTGTGAGGCCGCGGCAACGCAATCTGTGTGAGCCCTAATCGCAGTATCGTAATCGTTCTTCTGGCGAATGTCAATCAGCAAACCTTACGATTTTTACCAAAGCTTCATAGATTTATAGCTGTTTATGCTCTTTTACCCTTTACTCATCATCTTGCCTTCATCTTGAACCTTACGAGATCCAAGTCACGTCTAAAAATCTCATAAACTCTTCTAGCGGAGCATTCCATGAACGATCGAATTGCAGCAATCGAAATCTTTCCCTTACAAATCCCGCGCGACACTCCCTATTTAGGGCCGCTCGAAGCCGGTGTCACACCCAGTGAACGGGGTTATTTTATCCGCCCGGGCAACCAAACTATCTACAGCATTCACGACCATTCCGTATTGCTCAAATTAACCACCGAACAGGGCGTTGTTGGCTGGGGCGAAAGCTTCGGCGTTGTCTCTCCGCAGACGGTTGCCACCATCTTGCGCGACGTTGCGATACCCATTGTGCAAGGTCGCGACCCACACGATGTGGTCGCCATCAACGAGGACATTTACAATGCCATGCGGGTACGCGGTTTCTTTGGGGGCTTTTATGTAGATGCGCTGGCGGGGCTGGATATGGCGATTTGGGATCTGCGCGGCAAACTGACCGGATTGCCCATCTGCAAATTACTGGGCGCACAACGGCGCAGCGAAATACCGGCCTATGTTTCTGGCTTGCCCAAAGCAACCCGCTCAGCGCGCGCTGCTTTGGCAAAAGCGTGGATCGACAAAGGCTTTCGCGCCGTTAAATTTGCCGCTGCCGTAGCCCATGATGGCGAATTGGCCGAAATGCAGGCGATTCGCAACGCAATTGGGCCGGAAGCGCAGATTCTCGTTGACTTTCACTGGCGCTATACCGATCAAGAAGCGATCAAGTTAATCACAGCCTTGGAAGCCTATGACCTCGCCGTGGCAGAAGCACCAGTGCAATCAGAGGATATGGAAGGGCAGGCGCGGGTCGTGGCCGCCGTCAAGACACCGGTGGCCATCGGCGAAGAATTGCGCACGATCTATGAGTATCGGCCCCGCTTTGTTCACCACTGCATGAGTATTATCCAGCCAGAGATGGCCCACATGGGCATTACCAATTTTTGGGAAGTTTGCCGCATGGCGCAGGCCTTTCATTGCAAAGTGATGCCACATGCCACAATTGGGGTAGGGATTGCCCAGGCAGCCAGTCTACAAGTATCGGCAGCCTTGCCCAATCTGTTGATGCACGAATATCAACACTCGATTTTTGATCGCAATTTGCAATTTATTACGGGTAATATGCGCTGTGAGGCGGGTTATTTTCATCTGCCGGAGGGGCCAGGATTGGGGGTAGAGCCCCAGGCAGCGCTCTTTGGCTATGTAATGGCATAAATTAAAGAGGAGCTTGACAGTGCACTGCCATTAGGGTAAGGAGCTTTTGTCGTTGTCACCCCTGCGCAGGCAGGGGTCCATACGTTCGTATCTTAGATTCCTGCGTATACAGGAATGACAATTCGTTGCTGGCTTAATCGCAGTGGGCCGACAAGGCCCCAACCAGTGTGACCGCTGCCAAAGCGGCTGTTTCGGCGCGCAAGATCCGCGAGCCAAGTGACACTGTCTGCCAACCATAAATCTGCGCTCCTGTGGCTTCCTCCGTAGTTATGCCACCTTCGGGACCAATGAGGATCGAAATTGCTGGGGAGCGCTGCATGGCTTGCCGCATAGCGATGCTATAGAGGTGGGGCGCCGTCATCTGGTCAACTTCCCAGGGGAGCAACCGCAACCCTATGGCATGATTGATTGCCACCGGCCAGTCAAGTGGATCTAATAGCTGTGGAATAGCGCCACGCCCCGATTGTTCGGCAGCCTCGCGCAGGATCGCTTGCCAGCGCTCATACTTTTTGCACAGGGCCGCGGCCGGGCGCACAATGCTGCGCTCGCTAATCACCGGCACAAAGCGGCTGACCCCCAACTCGGTGCCTTTTTGCAGCACCCATTCAAACTTATCCGCTTTCAAGCTGCACTGATAAAGGGTAAGCTCTGTTGTCGGCTCGGCACGATTTTGACGCGCCACAAGCACATCCCCAGCCGCATAGCGCGGCTGTACCACTGTCAACTGCGCATCATACTCGTTGCCTTTTCCATCGAGCAACTGAATCATGGCCCCTGGCTGTAGGCGCAAAACCTTGCTCAACTGGTGTGCCAAAGGGGAGAGATCAATGGTCGTATTCACGAGCAAAGGAGCAGCAGTAAAAAAGAAACGGTGCATAGGGAATGGACAGCGTCAGGCCCGTTGCATGACGAGCGCTACCCAATCTCCTTCCTGTTTGGTATTAAGCAGGCGGAATCCATGACGTGCCGCCGCACTGGTGACAATCTCGATCTTCTCAGCCAGGATGCCGGAGAGAATGAGATAACCTTCTGCCTGTAGCGGCGCTGCCAATGGTGGATTGCCATACTTGCTATCAAAGAGGCCGGCGATGACTTCGGCCAGAATGTTGGCGACAAGAATCCGATAGCGACCGTCCTGCTCCGCCGGCACACTACCCTGTTCCAGGGTAAGTCGATCAGGGCCAATGCCATTGAGTTCAGCATTTTCGCGCGCCACGCGCACCGCCAACGGGTCAATATCGGTGCCCAGGATCGTCGATGCGCCTAACTTGGCTGCAACAAAGGCGAGTACACCACTCCCGGTCCCAAGATCAAGCACGGTATCACCAGGCTTCACCAACTCTTCCAATGCAATAATGCAGAGACGCGTGGTAGGGTGCATTCCCGTTCCAAAGGCCATCCCCGGGTCTAGATGAATGACAATATCATTCGCCTTTGCCTGAAATTCTTCCCAAGTCGGCTTGAGCACAACCCGGCGACCAATACGCAGCGGCTTGTAAAACTTCTTCCAAGCGGTTGACCAATCTTCTTCCTTCATGATGCGTACTTGCGGCTCGGGGATCGGGTAGAGCAAGCTCAGACGCCAAAGCCCTTCTTCGAGCTGTTGACGAACTCGCTCACCACGTGCGCCCGGTTTGAGGTACGTTTTAACGACGACCCGATATTTGCCAGGGATGGGCTTGCCGAAATCGTCAACACCGGTTACTTCGATGACGGCACCGCCGCCGCCAGCCTCTCCCGCTTCGTTCTCTTCTTCATAGCCGCCACCATTGAAGCGGTTGAAAAGTTCACTCACCGCTTCAGCCGCTTCATCATCGACATCAACGGCAATTTCAATCAAGTCACCAATAATTTCAGTCATGATCGCTTTCGTGCTGTTCTTAGTCTCTATCCCAAAATCTCTGTTCCCACTGGGCCACAACCGATTTTGGAATAAGTCTATTACTCTTTGGCCCGTTCAACATATTCACCGGTACGGGTATCAATGCGCAGCAGATCCCCTTCTTTGACAAAGGCGGGAACCTGCACGGTGGCCCCGGTCTCGACGGTGACAAGTTTTTGTAGATTGGTGCTGGTGTCGCCGCGCACAGCGATTTCAGCCGTAGTGACACGCACAACGACAAAGGTTGGTGGCTCTACATCGAGCACGGTGCCATCGTCCATCGTTAGCAGATCAACATTTTCATTTTCACGCACAAACTGCATGCGATCGGCCACGGCATCTTCGGCCAGTTCAATCTGGTCAAAGGTTTCATTGTCCATAAAGTAAACCAAATCGCCCGCTTTGTAAAGATACTGGGCCGAACGCGAGCGGGTATTGATGACATCGATTTCGGAGCCGGCACGCACCCGGTCTTCGATAATACGGCCCGTATCGAAATTCTTAAGCCGTAGCCGCACAAAGGCCCGCCAGTTGCCTGGGCTAATGTGCTGGTATTCGACGACACGATGGATCATGCCGTTGTAGCGGATCAGCATCCCCTTGCGGAGATCAGAGGTTGTTGCCATAAAGTGAGTTCTCGCTCTAGAAAGAAAAGATGCTGTTCAGCCTTTGCCTTCGGCAAGCGCAGGCGATGATTGAACAGTTACGAAAAGATAAACAAAACAGCAACGTCCCCGGCGCTACAGGAGCACCGGGGACGTAAAAACCAATACTTTTACAAAGGGCTGTGATCGTTAAGCACCAAAGAGTCGCTCAAAGAAGCCCTTGTTTTGGTCAGGCAATTCATCGCCAAAGCTCTTCGCCAACTCGCGGAAGAGTTCTTTCTGTTCGGGCGTCAGGGTTGTCGGTGTCACCACCCGTGCGGAGATGATCAGATCACCGCGTCCACTGCGCTGAAGGTGAGGAATGCCCTGGCCACGGCGCCGGAAGGTACGCCCCGTCTGCGTGCCGGCCGGAATGTCTAAGGTTTCAATCTTGCCGTCAATCGTCGGCACCTTAATCGTTGCCCCGAGTGCCGCTTGGGCCACATTAATCGGCATCTCCAAATGCACATCAAATTGGTCGCGCACAAAAACCTGATGGGCCTTCACGCTAATCACCACATAGAGATTACCGGCAGGCCCCCCCAACTGACCCGCTTCGCCCTCGTTGGCCAATCGAATCCGCGTGCCATCATCGACACCGGCAGGGATCTTCACGTTGAGTTTACGAGTCTGGCGGATCCGCTTCTGCCCCTTACAGACAGTGCAGGGGGAAGGAATAACCTCACCCGTGCCATTGCAGGTCGTACAGGGTGTTGCCGTGATCACTGTCCCAAAAAGTGGACTCTGTTGGCGTCGTTGTAGTTCACCTGCGCCGTTACAGGTTGAACAGGTAACGGGTGAAGTCGGCGGCTCCGCGCCCTTGCCATTACAATGTTCACAGGTCTCCAAGCGCGGAATTTCTAGTTCCTTATCCACCCCAAACGCGGCCTCTTCAAAGGTCAGCGTAATATCTGCCCGCAGATCAGCGCCCCGTCGTGGTTGCGCTCCGCGGCCCCGGCTACTGCCGGTCGAAAATCCACCAAAGCCGGAGAAAAGTTCTTCAAAGATGCTCCCCAGATCGTTAAAGCCACCGGAGAAATCCGCACCACCCATGCCTTGCAAGCCTGCGTGTCCAAATCGATCATAGGCAGCACGGCGCTGATCATCGCTCAGCACCTGGTATGCCTCGTTAGCCTCTTTGAACAGGGTTTCCGCTTCGACAGATTTGTTGACATCGGGATGATACTTTTGTGCCAACTTGCGGAAGGTCTTCTTGAGTGTATCTTTATCGACATCGCGCGACACACCAAGCACTTCGTAATAATCACGTTTTTCCATTGTCGTTGCCATAACTGAATGAATGCTCCAAAGGTAAGGATAGAAGTTACGCATTCTCGGTTTTACGTCTAGGCAGCACCCGATAAAATCATTTAAAAAATGAAGCCTACATAACCAACGAAGTGCGTAAAGTCTAAAGCACTGCTATTCCCAACTGATAATCCACGAACAGAGACCTGCCAGCCCCACCGTTGCAATAACAAGGGCAGCCCATTGGTTTGGTAAAAAGCCCACGTGGCGTGCACTAAAATAGAGAATAATCACCATGCCCAATGCTAAAATTAGCCAGTTCGAGAGGATTGGGTGATCGTTCCAAAAATTTTTCAATGGTTGCATATCTAAACAAACTTATCTGATAGTTCTTGCCAAATTTGATCCAATTGTAGGGTCAACGCAGCCAGATCGCCATCATTGTTGATGACGCAATCGGCATGGTTGACCTTCTCTTCTTGTGAGGATTGTGCCGCCATCCGTCGTCTTGCCTCCGCATCATCCATAGAGCGTCGCTCGCGTAGACGGCGCAATTGTGTTTCCGGGCTGGCGGTTACCACCCAAACTTCGTCACACAGCGTAACAAGATGGCCAGCCTCTAGCAGTTTGATCGCTTCCAATATGATCACATTGGCATCGACAGTCACAAGTTCCTGGCGCGCCAGATCAAAGACAGCGGGATGTACAATTGCCTCCAACCGCGCCAAAGCATCTGGTTCTTTGAAAACAATTTTGCCAAGGGCACTTCGATCAATGGCCCCATCCGCCTGCAAGATTCCTTGCCCGAACTCATCAACGATGGCCCAATAGGTATGAGTACCCAGTTGCATGCTCTCATGAGCCAACTTATCGGCATCTAGCACATAGGCACCTTTGCCCGCCAGATATTGTAGAACGGCGCTCTTGCCCGTAGCAATGTTGCCAGTCAATCCAATAATTATACTCATCGCATCATACCAGACTTTTGTTGGAAAAACGTTAGTGATTTATTTGCGTTTGTGAGAAAAGTCTATAAACTGCCCAATTACTTAGTGAAGCTTCGCCTCAAACCGAGAAGAAATAGAACGCAGATTTCGCAGATGAACGCAGATTTTTTTCGCTGCTCTGAAAACTTGCTCCGAAATTTCAAATTTTCGGCGGCCAAATGATATAGGGTCCCATCGCCTGAGCTTCGCGCTGAGCCGTCGCCTGAGCGCGACGAGGAGCGCCTCTGCCTTCGACAAGCTCAGGCGACGGCTCAGCACTTTATTCCATCCCCAAGTACGCTTTTTGCACGGTCGGATCTTTCTGCAGTTCAGCGGCGTTTTTGCTTAGGATAATCTCACCTGTCTGCAGGACGTAGCCACGGTGGGCAATTTGCAGTGCCATGTGGGCATTCTGTTCGACCAATAAAACAGTCGTGCCCGCTTTGTTAATCTCTTCAATGGTTGAAAAGATCGTTTCGACCAGAATCGGGGCCAATCCCATTGATGGCTCATCGAGCAAAAGCAACTGTGGGCGCGACATCATAGCGCGCCCCATCACAAGCATCTGTTGTTCGCCACCACTCATTGTACCAGCTAATTGTTTGCGCCGTTCGCTTAGACGGGGAAAGAGTTTGTAGATTCGCTCCACATCAGCAGCGATCCCCTCTTTATCCTCCCGATGATATGCACCCATCTCCAGGTTCTCTGCTACAGTTAGCTTCGCAAATGCACCGCGCCCTTCCGGCACCATCGCAATCCCACGGGCAACTAGTTGATGAGCAGGGTAGTCGGCCAAATTATCGTTTTGAAAGCGAATCGTGCCGGTGCGCGGGCGCAACAGACAGCTAATGGCGCGTAAGGTCGTTGTCTTACCAGCGCCATTGCCACCGATCAAGGCCACAATCTCGCCTTGCTCGACCTGTAGCGAAATTCCTTTGAGCGCGTGAATATTGCCGTAGTACGCATGTACATCAGTCACTTCTAGCAGTGCCATGCCAATGATCCTCCGCTCATTATCTTCACTGTGGTTCCAGGTTCGCCGCCGCGCCGCGCCCAAGATATGCCTCTATCACCCGTGGATTCTGTTGGATCTCTATGGGCGAACCTTCCGCAATCTTCTGTCCATAGTCCAGGACGGTAACCTGCTCCGATATCCCCATCACGACGCGCATATCATGCTCGATCAGCAAGATCGTAATGCCCAGTTCGTCGCGTAGTTTACGAATAAAGCGGGTCGTTTCAGCCGTCTCACGTGGATTCATGCCGGCGGTCGGTTCGTCAAGCAACAACAATTTCGGTTGGCTAGCCAGCGCACGCGCAATCTCCAGCCGCCGTTGATCGCCATAGGAGAGATTTTTAGCAAGTAAATCGCCCTTGCCGCGTAGACCGACAAACTCAAGGAGACGATGGCCCTCCTCTTCGGCAGCCGCTTCTTCAACACGCGTCGCCTTCGTCCCAAAGATGGCACCGATCCAGGTTGCATGAAGATGCGCCTCTTCGCCGACCATGACATTCTCGGTGGCACTCATATTACTAAAGAGACGGATGTTCTGAAAAGTTCTGGCGATGCCAAGTCGTGTGATCTGATTAGACGAACGACCATCCAGCCGTTGCCCATCAAAGATCAGGCTACCTTCGTTGATCTGATAAAAGCCAGTAATACAGTTAAAAAAGGTGGTCTTGCCCGCGCCGTTAGGACCGATAATGCTCACGATCGCATTGCGAGGAATTGTAAAATTAATATCGTTGACGGCGGTAAGGCCGCCAAAGCGCTTGACCACATGGGTTGCGGTTAAGATATTCTCTGTCATCGCTCAGTCCCCTATCGACACTGATTCTTCGCCTTCGCTAGGGCGGGTTGGCGTCTTGGACAACAGTGACTCTTCCTCATGCAATTCACGACGTCGCACCGCTGATGGCCAAAGCCCTTCAGGACGCACCAACATCATGACAATGAGCAGGGCACCGTAGAGCAACAACCGAAAATCAGAGAATTCGCGCAGCAGATCGGGCAGACCAACCAATGCCAGCGCCCCGACAACGATGCCCGGGATGCTACCCATGCCGCCAATGATAATCACACTGAGTGCATTGACCGAGACGAGGAGATTAAAGGTGGTGGGAAAGATTGTACCAAGCTTAACAGCGAGAATACCGCCGGCCAGGCCACCGGTGGCGGCGCTCAGGGTAAAGGCCAGGACTTTGGTCCGCAGTGGGTCGATCCCCATGGCCGCGGCAGCGTCCTCATCCTCGCGAATCGCCATCCACTGCCGTCCCGTCCGCGAATTATTGAGCCTGATCATCACGAACAGTGTGAGCAGACAGGCCCCTAAAATCACATAATAGAGCTGCTGTGGCCCGCCCAATTCAATTCCAAAGAAGCTTGGTTTGGGAATCTGCAAGACCCCTTGCGCCCCACCGATATAGGGCTTTAACCAATCGGAAAGGGCCAAGACACGAATAATTTCCCCAAAGCCCAATGTCGCAATCGCCAGATAGTCACCACGCATGCGTAAGACCGGCAGTGCAAAGACAAAGCCGGTGAACATGGCCGCCAATATACAGAGCGGCAAGACGATCCAAAAGCTGAGACCCCCGTGGCCCAACTGCCCCGTCGTGGTGAGCACACCCATCAAGTAGGCACCGACGGCGTAGTTGGTTACATAGCCCAGATCGAGCAAGCCAGCCAGCCCGATGGCGATATTCAAGCCCAAACCCATCAACACAAAGAGGCCGACGTTGACCATCACCTCACTCAAAAAGGTGCCGACCACCCAGGGCAAGACGAGCAAAAACGCCATGAGCAGTACCAATCCACCGCTGCGCGCAACGCGCTGTGGCCCTCTGCCGAGATTGCTGTAGCCACGGGTAACATTCGTGCGCTGCCAATTCCAGAGCAGCGCAACGACGACGGTAATTCCAAAGAGATAGAGCGCCGGCAAGGGTAGGATCGCTTTACTGGCAAAGAGTTGACGCACCAGACCACGGCCAAACCAGGGTTGGATAATCTGGATCACATATTCCGCAAGGAGACCGACGCCAAGTACCCAGCCAACACCAGTGATCAGCGCGTTGCCCAACAGATCGGGCAGCACTTTTAGGAGGGCACCAATCAAGCCACAGAATGCCAGGCTCACCAACAACAACCCCAATCCAACACTGAAATTCTGCTCCAATAGCAGCCGGTCAGTCAAGTCAGGTGTAATATTGACAAACATCGCCCGCAAATTGATGGCGCTGCTGAGCAAAATCAGCACGAACGGCAATACAAATGTTGCCACACCGCTAAGTAGACCAAAGAGCAGTCGACTACCAAGGTGCTTACCGGCCATGCGACCAGCTACCACATAACCGGCCACCAGCGCCGGCAGAAAGATCAGAATTTGCCCCAGTGTCAGCGTATCGCTGATGACAGAGCGTTTGCTAAAGGCGACAATCATCCCCACCGAACCGGTATAGATAATCGCTAGCCCAGCCAGCAAACCGATACTGACCCAATCCGGCAATGCCCCGCGCTTGGTGGGCCAGGCAGAACGGGGCGATAGCGTTGCAACTGTTGAAGCGCTGGATCGGCTCATGCTTTCTTCTCCGCTAATTTCTCGCCAAGGATACCCTGTGGTCGGAAGATCAGGACCAGGACCAACATGGTAAACGCAAAGACATCCTTTAGCTGATTGGCACCTGGTACGCCTAAACCGTCAAGAATTAAGTTGGGACCGACTGATTCGAAGACACCAAGGAAAAGACCACCCAACATGGCGCCAGGAACACTGCCAATCCCCCCCAACACGGCTGCAGTAAAGGCTTTGATGCCGGGGAAAAAGCCCATGGTAAAGGTGACCCCTTGCGGACGATAGAGCCCATTGATCACACCCGCCGAGCCAGCCAAGAGACCACCAATGGCAAAAGTAAAGACGATCACCCGATCAATATCAATGCCCATCAGGGTTGCGACCTCTTTATTCTCAGAAACAGCCCGCATTGCTTTGCCCATTTTGGTCCGTTCGACCATCCAATAGAGAATGAACATGAGGATAAGTGCGGCGATGATTACGACGAATTGGACAATGGGCACGTCACTGCCGGCAATGCGTGTCACCCCCTTGAGGAGGTCGACCTGCGGATAAGTTCGATATTCAGTGCCATAAAAGCCTTTAAAGGTATATTGGAGAAAGAAAGAAGCGCCGATGGCTGTAATCAAGGGGACAAGACGAGGGGCACCACGTAAGGGACGGTAGGCAATGCGCTCCAACAGGATCGCTACGCCCATGGAAACCAAACCGGCAACAGCAACGAGAATCAAGATCGACAGAACAGTCCAAACCGGGCCACTATTGAGCAAGCCGGCTTTGGCCAGTGCATCTGCGGCAAAATAAGCGGTAAAGGCTCCGGCCATATAGACTTCCCCATGGGCGAAGTTAATCATCAACAAAATGCCATAAACCAGCGTATAACCGAGTGCAATCAGTGCATAGATGCTGCCCTGTGCCAGACCAGATATGGCCAAACTGACCCATTGACTTGTAGAATACTTTCCGGATAAGAGCGTATTAGTTGCTCCAACAACGACCAGGATCAAAATGACTAGCCGCAGTACCAACAGAAAGAGATCAACCCAGGATATCCTTGCAAAGAACCCTTTGCCCATGCCGTCCTCATCTCTTTTTGGCGTCACTCATGAATTGTAGTAACAAGTTTACTCTATTATCTGCGCCGCAAACCCTATTACTCGACCCAGAAAGTGACCTTGTTGCAAACGAGCCAGGGAGAGAAGACCCCCTGGCTCGCAGAACATACCTGCCGTTTACAGGCTCGATACGATACTCCGCCGCAGCACATAGGCACATTTTTACTCGTGTACAAAATGTTACTATGTGGCGCAGCTTCGTATGACTTACTAATTCGCTTGGCCAGGCGTCCAAACGACCGCAGGCGGCCAGTTACCACCGGTAATTTCATCCATCGAAATCTTATAAACACCGAGCGCCTCACCAGTGGCACAGTCACCAGTGGGTCCACAGGTCAAAGAGCCGGTGACACCGGCAAAGCCGGAGATCGAGCTGAGTGCATCGCGCAATGCTTGGCGGCCAATCAAGATCGTGCCGTCATCACCAACCTGGGCAACTTTCTCAATCGAATCGAGCAACATATTGGTAGCATCATAGGCGTGAGCGTGGAAGCCACTGGGTGGTGTCCCACCAAATTTGGCATCCCACTTCGCCAGCAAATCAGTGTACGCAGTCCCTGCAACATAAGGGCCAGTCAAGTACATGCCATCGGCAGCGTCACCGGTGCCTTCAGGGAAGGTGTCAGCAAGCAAGCCATCCGCACCCATCAACGTAGCATTTTCCAAACCAGCAATTTCGACAGATTGGGCTGCGATCAGATCACCTTCGGGCTCGAAGATCGGGAAGTAGATCACGTCTGGCGGGTTGGAGGCAATTTCAGTCAAGATGGGACGCATGTCGGTGTCACCAACGTTGACGGCACCCTGGAAGGTTACTTCACCACCAAGTTCCTTGAAGACATCAGCGGCAACGCCCTGTAGCCCCTCAGCATACGGGCTGCCATCATGAATCGTGGCGAGCGTCTTGGCACCAAGTTCGTTGAACATATATTCAGCGGCAATGCGCCCCTGAATCAGATCATTGTGGCCAGTGCGATAGTAGCCGGGCTGCCAAACACCGCCCTCATCTGGGTTGTCATTGGTTAAGCTTGGGGAAGTGTTCGAAGGGGAGATCAACACAAGACCTGCCTGGCTGATGATTGGAAGTGCGGCGGTCGCCGAACTGGAACAGCTGGTGCCAATCACGCCAATGATCGTGGTATCAGCAGCAATTTTCTGCGCAGCGGTCTGACCACCTTCTGCGCTACAGCCAGAATCTTCACCACTTAGCTCGATCTCATGCCCCAACAATTCGCCATTGTGATCATCAATGGCGATCTCGATGCCACCGCGGGAATCTTCCCCCAAAGAGGCGGTCGCGCCGGAGATGGTCAGCATGTAGCCAACGTGGATTGCTTCATCAGGTGCAATTTCGACACAGCCGATTTCATCTGTACACGCAAGCGTAGCCGCATCACCACTGCTTGTATCGTCACTACTTGCTGCGGTTTCCTCACCAGCAGGAGCTGGCGCAGCACCTGGGGCAACACAACCACCCAAGACAAGCACCAGAACAAGCAATCCGGTGAGAATGCGCAGAACGGTCGAACGTTTCATAAAATTCTCCTTTAATGTTTTGTTGCATTTGACAGAATAAATCGAGTCAAATGGACTTATGGAATAAACACTGTAGTTGCAATAGGATGACTTGGTATTTACCCCAAAATTCTCTACTCCCGCTGGTCACAACTGAATTTTGGGATAGGGTTTTACATGAGTTGTCTGTTCGCTAGACCAAAAGGAAAGCAAACAAAGGCAAGTGAGGCAGAAACCATGCGGGGCAGGCAATGGTTTAACATATAGGCGCATGGTTATCGCCACTGACTAGGTTCTGTTGACATATCAATTTTGCAGGGTTGAAACCCGCTGCTAACACCGAAAAGCCGCCTCAGCGGCTAGGTATGTAGCCGCTGAGGCGGCTTTTCGGTGTTATACTCAAATCAGAATGAAACCCCTAGTTTCGGCCAGCGTGCGTCGCA
>DAOUCA010000191.1:0-36305 GCA_034432375.1 Caldilineaceae bacterium | reverse complement strand
CGTGAAAAATCTGCCCACCCCTTTAACGACAGCGTCTTTGTAATCGCTGCGGTGAGGGTAGTTTTGCCATGATCAATATGTCCGATTGTCCCCACGTTCACATGGGGTTTCGTCCGCTCAAATACCGCCTTGGACATTAGAGAATGCCTCCTTGAATTCGAATTTTCAATAACAGTTTTGGCCTACTCGCATTTCAAGATAAAAACCAAGAAATTCTTTGGACCATTTGCCTAGGCTGAGGAATAATTTTGTAAATCTACTCTCGCCTAATCACTTTTACATTTACTTGCTTCTAAGCGCATACTATAACATGATGGAGCCCACAACCGGACTTGAACCGGTGACCTCATTCTTACCAAGAATGTGCTCTACCGACTGAGCTATGTGGGCCCATTCTTAATGATCACCGCTAAGGTCTGCATGCTTCTGTTTATTCTGATGCAGCAATCATTAATAAGGTGGGCAGGGGCGGATTCGAACCACCGTAGGCGTCGCCAGCTGATTTACAGTCAGCCCCCTTTGTCCACTCGGGTACCTGCCCATGAAGCTATAATTAACTCTGTAACCTTCTACTGCTCTACTGTACTAACTCTCTATCTGCAATGACCGCATTTTTGCTTTCGGCAAGAGCCGACGATCGGACTTGAACCGATGACCGCCTGTTTACAAGACAGGTGCTCTACCAACTGAGCTACGTCGGCAGAAATGCACGAAATGCAACATGTGTTACAGCGAACAGTCGTGTATTATATCAGATTGTCCGATTTGGTCAAATTTCGTTCAGTAAGTTTTGACAATCAATTGTATTGCGACAGTTTGCCATACTTGCATATCAATCCTGTATATCAATAAGTACTCGTAGCATTCTTGGCTACCGGCAGCCCCGTCTGCTGGGAACAGTTACTGCCCAGGAATAATCAGCTGTTGACCGACATAGATTGCATCTGGGTTAGAAATTCCATTGAAATCAATGATCTCTTGTGCGGTTACGCCATATAATAAGGCAATGGCCGTTAAACTCTCCCCAGACTGAATAATGTGAACACGTCCTCGAGCCCTTGCCGCATCTAACTCTGAAATACCAGGAATAGTTAACTTTTGCCCAACGCGTAACTGATTGCCATTCGCAATGTTATTGGCACTCATGATCGCCGCGGTATCGACCCCATACGCTTGTGCAATACCAGATAGCGTATCGCCCGGCTGTACTACATGAGTAACGTTGCTGCTACCCGCTTCCGTTGCTGGTGCATCAGTGGTTCCACTGGCTGGTTCTGCCGCTGTCTCACCTGCAGGTGTCGTCGTTGAGGATGTTGGCGCTTTATATCCTGGTATTAGCAGTTGTTGACCCACAAAGAGGCTATTGGGGTCGGACATGCTATTGGCTTCCATAATTGCGACTGTGCTGACCCCAAATTGTTCAGCAATCGCTCCCAAGCTATCGCCAGCGACTACTTCATGCCGAAAAGGTTCCGGCGTAGCCGTTGGCACACCTTCCGCGGTTACACCCTCTTGAAAAGGCATTTGCAAAATTTGGCCAACAAAAATATTGTCATCAGGGAGATAATTGAGTCTGCGAATTGTCTCTATATCAAGCCCAAATTTCTGTGCGACGAGCAAAAGCGTATCGCCATCTTGAACATAGTAATCAATCGTAGCTGGTGTAATCGTCACTGCTGCTGTTGGTGTTTCATTACTGTCAGCCGCACCAGATTCTGGTGTAATTAGTGTTACCAAAGGATCTTCACCGCCACTTACTGTCTCCGAGATAACTGCTGTGATCGCTGGATCCACAACAGCCGGCGTCTCGGTTGCTGATCGACTCCGCGTGCAGCCGGCAAGTAGCCCAAAGAGCGCAGCGAAAAGTAGAAGGGATCGTAAGATAGCAAGAAAACCACGCATAGATAAGCTTCTAAAGTTCCATAAAAATAAATATATAATGACAATATTGCCATCATAGCACATGCAGAGCAGGGACGCAAGCTCTGTGGCAATATCCTAGATACACAGATTAACGTTGATTCTGTAACTGGCTCTCTAATTGGCCGCCTGCTTCGGCGCGTTGGAGCACCGTAAGGATTGTCTCCACTAAATTGCGTGCCGCCTCTTCACTGAGCTCCACGGCTACACGTGCACCAACTCCTAGCCCACTGTTGACAAAATCAATATTGAGCGCATGTTCTAAAGGTGCATCAAATGGATGATCGTAAGAGACATTGGCTTGGTCGATGGGAAACCAACTACCGCCACTCTTTCCGCTACCACTTACCGTTACCTTTTCTACAATCATTGTACACATTAGCTTAACCCTCTAGTTGATCCTATTTCATGCGATTGAACTTGCTGAGTTTGGTCCCGTTCAAGCGGCTTGCACTTGGCTTAAATAGGACTTACGCAGGTTGCTGACTGAGTAGATGGCTTTTGACCGTATCGAAGTCAAGAACTGCGTAAGTCCTATTGAAGGTGTTTGGATAAGAAGGTAAAGATCTTTTCCCAACCATCGACAGCTTGCGCTTGGCGATAGGCTGGACGGTTATAATAGAAGAAGCCATGACCGGCGTCTGGGTACATGTGGAATTCATACGATTTCCCATGTTCCTTAAGCGCAGCCTCATGTTGCGCAACTTGCTCTGGCGTAGGACTATGATCTTGATCCCCAAAGATGCCAAGGATCGGGCAAGTAAGATCCTTCGTGTAATCAATCGGGGCTACTGGATTGTTTGGGTTGAGATCTGCCGGTGCCATCACCACGCGCCCACCCCAACAGTCAACAACCGCATCGAATTCGGTGACACGGCAAGCGGTTAGATAGGCATGGCGGCCACCCGAGCAGGTGCCAAAGATGCCAACTTTCCCATTGAGATAAGCTTGCGCACGCAAATAATGTAACGCACCAGCCAAATCGCCAACAACTTGCTCATCCGGTACACCGCCATCGGCGCGCACTTTGGCTGCAACGTCTTCAGGTGTACCATGACCTGCGCGAAAATAGAGGTTCGGTGAAATGGTAGCATATCCATGGTGGGCAAATTTGCGTGCGGCTTCGCGATACCATTCATCCCACCCTGGCATGTGATGGACAATCACCATGCCAGGGAATGGCCCCGCTCCCACTGGCCGAGCAAAATAGGCGTTGATCAGGTCTCCGTTGGCTCCTGGCATGGCAACCGTCTCCGCCAACATTCCTTCATACATGTCAGTTTGGTACATGGGTTCTCCTTTACTGTTTTGGCTCATCATTCTTGTATGCCTTCCCAACCGCAGGGGAATCTACCAATTTCTATTTTCAGCTGCGCTGGGCGGCATGAAGGGTTGGTTGGCAGTTAGTTGGGGAAAATATAACCGGTAATGCCACCATTCATGGCTTGCGTCTCCACCATTGTATCGGCCATGTACTGCAACAGCACGAGCTCTTGTGAAAGCAAATTATACTCATGGGCTAGCATCGACGGTACACTGGTCAGGGTAAGGGCTTTCTGCTTATCCTCGACTGGAACCTGTAGCGCAATGCCAATCAAAAATGCCAACGTCATGGGATCTTCGGGCAACCGATCTAATTTGAGATCGGAGTTGTTGACTTTCGAAAGCAGATCAACATATTCGACGATCCGCGGACGGATGCGCTGCGCCATTTGCACAGCAAGTTTTGTACTGTTATTAATCGTTGGTAACACTTTAACCGTTGCGGTTAGGTAAGAACGATCATCATGGATCTGCTGAATTTCAAAACGTTCTGTACCTAGTGCCGTAATGTTCATGCGGCCGTCATCCAATCGTTCTACACGAATAATTTTCGCTGCTGTACCTGTCTGATGAGGAATAGCGGCTTCCCCAACCTCGGTACCTTCTTTAATTAATACCACACCGAAGGGCAACTGTTCGTCGATGCAGCGGTTGATCATTTCGCGATAGCGGAATTCAAAAATATGCAACGGCAGCACCATACCAGGAAAGAGTACAACGTTCTTGAGTGGAAATAGAGGCAGATCCATGGTAGTTATCCGTTGTTGTGCATAGGCACGCAATGTACGATGGCGGCCGACCGGCTGTTGATCTTTCGGCTTCATCCCCGATTTATCTTTATTCATCTAGTAGACTCCGGCTGGGCATAAACATGAACGCTCATTCGATTATACTGATAGACTAATCATGTAAAAGTTATACAAAATAGAGTTGCTTTTACACGAGAGAGACTGTATGACTTTTAAGGATTTTATCTATGAGTTGCGCCATAAAGTATCGTTTTTACCCGTGTACAACATGATACTTTATGTGCTGCAGCGTAGTATAACGGGTGCAAGGAAAATAACTTATACTTACGAGCAGCACAGATAGTAACTCATTACTCCCGTAAAAAGTGTTACTTTCTGGCGCTCGTTGGTATATATCCTGTGAAATTATCGATTCTTACACAATTCTAATGGGCAACAAGGAGAAACTTCTCTTCACAAACTGCACGCACTACTTGTTAGGTCAAACAGTTACTCTACATCGCTATCTAACCCACTGAGGGCACTCACCTCAACCTTCATAAACTCGCGTAGTACGACAGTCGCAAACGAACCCTTGGGCAAAACAAAAGTAAATTCTAATGCTTCGCTCTCTGGATAATTGGGTTGTCCTGTCGCCGTACCATCGGCCGGTAGCCCCATATTACGCTCGATCTTTGGGGTGATCGTCAACTCTGGCAATAGAACGCGTCCATATCTTCGTGTCCCATCCACCTTGGCTTTGCGCCAATCGTCGATCTTTACGGCTGCTTCGGCTTGAATGGCCTCTTCCAATATTCCTGCCGCTGCTTGGGCTGCCCACATCTTTGCCCCATAAAGTGGGGCGGTAAAGCTGATCTCTTGTGCAAGATACCGTTCTTCTTCGACGCTCAAATTGGTGACTTCAAACATGCCACCTGTTTCATGCTTCTTGACAACATCTCCCAAAAGTAAGTGGCTAAAGGCATCCATTTCAAGCCGGCGGATCAAATAGCGGTTACAGAGGTAACTCTGATAGGCTGAAATCAAAAATTTACGGAGCCACGGATTGTGTTCACGCCGCTTGTTACGGACAATCGCCAACCCCTTCTCCACATTTGCGCCATCGAGACCAAAGCGCTGCGCACCAAAGAAATTCGGCAAGCCATGTTGACGTAAGCGCGTTGCAATCGCTTCGGCCCTAGCGCGTGCTTCGACGATCGGCACTGCTAACTCGGTCACCGTAATACAAAAACGATTGCCGAGTAGATGACCCGGCTTCAATTTGTTGCCGTGGCGTCGTGCCCACTGGACGGTTACCGGCAACTCCGCTGCGATCTGCTCCACAATTCTCTGGTCAGCTACCGTCGCCGCTTCTTGGCTGGTCGCATGGTCGACGGGAACACTAAAGGTCTGTGTTGTACAGGCGTCTTTATCTTTAAGTCCAGCAAACCCTACGCTGTTGCGCTCCACCTGCAAGATGCGTTCCAAGCGCATTTGTACATCTTTTGTGGTCAGGCCGCTCTTGGTGAGACTGAGATAGAGATGGGTCCCTTCACCACTTGGCTCATAGAGCGGTAACTCCTCCACAACAAAATGATCAGTAGTTGCGCGCAGTGTGCCACCGATCCCTGGAAGCGCTGTAGAGAGATAGGGTAGGGTCGGATCGATCGTTCTCATTGCACTAATGGGCTTTGCATTCTGCTCTTGGAAGAATGATCTCTCCCTAGATCTGGATATGTTACAAATTTCAGCTTCTTACGCAAGAATTGACGTCAAAAGTTTACCATGTGATGGAAATAAAGGAAGGAAGATGGGTTCCAGTGTAAGCCATGCCCTTTCCTATCGGTAGCGGTGTTGGTAGAGACTGAAATTCTTGGCAAACAGAGCAAATCTCTTGGTGCTGAGTAAACCATCTCTGTTCATTTCTGAGGAAAGTTTAATGGTGTGAGACGCAGCGTCCCTAGACCGTTCCTGCGCGCTCAAATGTACCCGAGGAATCCAGATGAAGGGTCTTTGCCGAAGTTTATTCTCGCGGGGCACAAAGAGGGGTGAAGGTATCAAAAACTTATTTGAGTCTTCAGGAATTCAGAGGGTGACAATGACAAGTAGCGTAGCGGAGGCTGAGCTTGTCGAAGCCAAAGCGGCCCCCCCCTGAGATCCTGATTAAACATAGGACTTACGCAAATATAGATCGGCAGCAAAAGATCCGTGATAGGATTTTTCTTTCGTAGGGCCACGGTATACCATGGCCCTACGAAAGATTATCTGAACGTCTATAGTAGCTACGATACGCAGAAAACCATGCTAGTCGGCCAGCGTTCTGCGTAAGTCCTAACAGAGTAGTCAGTGCGAAACTCAGTGCGAAACTCAGTGCAAAGAGGGGGGCTCCATTGGGGCAGAAGAGATTTCGACCACAGTGGCGCTCCCTTCGATCACCATATCATCTTTATCGTTTAAAAAGAGCTGCGTGTAACAAAATGGCGAACCACTCTGGCCGGCAAAGAGAAAGCCGGCTGCTTCCACGCTTTGCCGGGTGACTTGGGGCGGTACATAGGCGGGGTCCGGCAACTCCTCGCTAACGGCCAAGCGCGCACCCGGCTTGAGCACGCGACGTACTTCAGCTAACGCCTGCGCTTTATTCGGAATTTGTGGCAGAGTAGCGATCAGAATTGCGAGATCGACCGAACTATTCTCCAATGGTAGTTGATAGGCACCACTGTGATGAAAAAAGACTTGCGCTGCAACCGCTGCCTCTTGCATGCGGCTTTGGGCTCTTGATAGCAAAGACCGCTGTAAGTCGAGGGCATGAATGACCCCATCCGCGCCTACCATCCGCGCCATCTCCACCGTAAATGTACCCGTGCCACAGCCGAGATCGAGGAGAGTCATGCCGGCGCTGATCCCCAAAATGCCCACCGTGTCTGCCGGCTCCCGATAGCGCAGCCGCCACGGGTGATCGAGCATGTCGGCAAATTGATGGGGCATTGGGTGTGGTGATCGGTGGTAGGCAAGGCGCTGACTTACCTGGTTTCCCAAAACCGTCCCAAGGCCAAATAGCAAGGAGTTAGTTAATAGATACAAGTTCGATCTCGATGATTCTTTATGCTCTGGTTGACAAGGAAAATTGGGGTTCAATTCGCGTTAAGCTTGTGTGCATAGGACATACGCAGATCGCCGGTTGAGTAAGGGGCAGTTCCCTGTAGCGAAACTAGAGAGTTGCATAAATCCTAACGCGTTTGCCGTTGTGTAGAAATCAGCGGCATCCTTCAAGAACTCCCCCATTACTCGACTAAGCCGGCGCACCTACGGGATTGGGCGGAAAGCGCACTTGTAACATGCCGTTGTTGAAGACCGCTCCACCCGCACTGCGCTGTGCCAACATCGTTGGCAAAAGCATCTCACGTTTAAAATTCCCAATACTGATAAACAATTCGTCCCCGCGCTTCGTCATTTTGACTTTGCTCAGTTCAACATGGGGTAGCGGTAATTGTAACACATAATCATCCCCTTCTTCCAGGATCTCTTGCGTCTGTCCAACAAAGAGGATCTTACCGGGGTCCGTTTCGCCAAAGAGTGAGCCGGCCAAGGTTTCTAGTGAGGCCAGCCCGACCATCTCTTGATCAAACCATTGAGATCGCAAAATGGGCAGCGGGTAGAAATCCCGCCCAATTTCGGCCAGATAGCGCACTTGAATCTCTTGCAGATGGCGCAGGTAGGGATCACTGCTCGGCTCAACAAGAACTGCCTCATCGACGCCGCGGCTGACAATCCCCGGCAAGATGCGGTTGACGACTACGGCATCGACTGGATAATTAAAGAGGGAAAGATAGGTGACGGCCCGCGCCCCTTCTTTGATGACCATCTTCTCGGGGTTGAGGACCACGCGATAGCTTGTTACTGTCGGATCGATTAGTACCTTCTGTAACTCTTTGACCCCCTCCACCAGATTGTTCAGCCCGTGAAATGGATCTTTTTCCGGCGCAGCTATGCGCAAGAGACCGCTAACCATTCGCACGGTGGTGTCGCCCCAGCCGGAAAAACGGCCAACATACCATTGAAAGCTTTCTGGCATCGTTAACAGGCGCATCGTCTCGCCAGTGGGCGCAGCATCGACAATCACCCGATCAAAGTTGCCCTCTTTGGCTTGCCTGTTAATGTGTAACAGGCTGACAACTTCTTCCATGCCCGGAATGATCGCCATCTCCTCGGCCAACGTCTTGCTCATCCCTTTGCGCCGTAGCAGATTGCCCACGTAGCCCTGCATTTCGCCCCAATGTTCGCGAATTTCTTCGAGCACATTGATCTCTTGCGCGTATAAATTCTTGGCAATCTCCACCGGTTGACTGCCCAACGCACTGTCAAGACTGTCGGCCAGGCTATGGGCAATATCGGTACTGACGACGAGCGTACGGTGACCCAATTGTGCACTACGAAGTGCCGAAGCCGCCGCAACCGTCGTCTTCCCAACCCCACCTTTACCAAGATATAAGATAATCCGCATCATAGATTTCCCTAATTTACCATTCACCATTGGCAATTCATCATTCACAATTTCTTGTGGCCTTGCCTTCCTACGTTTTATCCTTTGCTCGTCCGCCGCCTGCGCCAAAGCGTTAACAGCAGCAGACAAGTCGCAAGCAAGCCGCCCCCGACCCCATAGGCTGCGGCGCGGCTGTGGCCAAACCACCCACGGATCTGCCACCAGAAGCGGGGCAACTGTAGCCAGTATTTCCAACGCCACGACCAGCCACTGCCCACCTGTAGCGCATATTTGCCCATCTGGTTATTGGGACTCCAAAGCACAATATAGCAGCGTCCACTGACCAAAGTACGGGTATCAATGAGCGGCCCAGGGTAATAACGTACGCGGGTCAACAGATCTTGAACTGGCGTACCCAACCCGCTTGGCGGTGGTGCGACGACTGCGCTATAGCCGGCCGGCAACTCAACCGGTAACTTTTGGGTATCGGCACTATAGGGCAGACTCTGGGCGATGACCGCGCAGGCAGGGATCACTGCACCTCCCATGGGGAGCACAGGCACATAGCTCTGTACCCGCAGCCGTTCCCCGGCGTTGCATTCGGCGCTATAGACATGGATCTGGCCTGGCCGTGTGAGGCGCCCAAAGAGTAACTGTTTACGCCGCAACGTCGGCAGCGCTGTGCTGGTTGCCAATGTTGCCCCTGTGGCGGTAGGAAAGAGGGGCAGACTGCCAGCTAAATCTGTACCGGCCATTACCGGCGATCTTTTCGAGGGAAGCACGCGTTTTTCCAATCTCCATAACAATCGTGATACTTAATTTCACTATGCCTACCTATACTCTAGCACCTGTGATTTCTGTCGTCAATCCCACCATTGAATGGTAAAAGGAAATACATGTCTGTTGGCGCAAAACCATTTGCTCCCATTACCCTATTACACCCTGTTACGCTGCAATGTAAATAATCCGCTATTTTGTCATTCCCGCAAAGGCCAGAGCTTCTCCTGCAAAGACGGGGTGATAATGCCGAAGCATTTGTTGACAATACGCTTCCCTCTGTGTAAGGTTTCAGAGTCGGCGAGCAGCAGCGCGTAACCGCAGGCATACACGAGTTGGCTTACAGAGAGCTTTCATTTAGTAATCGCTGGCCGATTCGTTTGACCAACCTCTCCTTTTCGAGTACGATAGCTCTATGAGTGAACCACTTGAACAGCCCGTAATATCACTGGTGATTCCGATCTGGAATGAAGAACCGGTCATTCCTGAACTCTATCGTCGCGTCCTTGATGTCATGGCGCAGGTTGGCGAGTCTTGGGAATTGATCTGTGTCAATGATGGCAGCCATGATCGATCACTTGAACTGCTGGTGGCACTGAGTGAACAGGATCCGCACGTCAAGGTGATTGACTTTAGCCGCAATTTTGGCCATCAAGTTGCCATTACCGCCGGTGCAGACTTTGCCGAAGGCCAAGCTGTGATCGTCATGGATGCGGATTTGCAGGATCCGCCGGAAGTGGTGCTACGCATGATTGAGCAATGGCGCGCCGGCTATGAGGTCGTCTATGCACAGCGGGTCAAACGTGAAGGTGAAACCTGGTTCAAACTCTTTAGCGCCAAAATTTTCTACCGTCTCTTGCGCAATATTACCGATGTCGAGATCCCCTTGGACACGGGAGACTTTCGACTGATGGATCGGCGCGTGGTGTTGGCCATGCGCGGATTGCGGGAGAAACATCGGTTTATGCGTGGCCTAAGCAGTTGGGTCGGCTTTAAACAGATCGGTGTTGAATATGAACGTGCCGAGCGATACGCCGGCGAAACCCACTATCCGCTGCAAAAGATGGTGCGTCTGGCCTTGACGGCGATCACCGGCTTTAGCTATTTGCCCCTGCAACTCGCAACCTACTTGGGCTTTGGGCTGGCCGGGATCAGCCTGCTGGGCATTCTCATCACAATTGTGTTGCGCTTGTCGGGCAGCGAGTTTTTCCTGGGGCAAGCGACCACCCTTGTCAGTGTCCTCTTCTTGGGCGGGATCCAACTCATTGTGCTCGGGATTATCGGCGAATATCTAGGACGAATTTACGACGAAGTGAAAGGCCGGCCGCTCTACATCGTCTCACGTGCCTACGGCTTTATCACCCGCAAGGGGTAGGTCAAGTATATCCAAGAAAATCTTGGAAATATGATTTGAAAGAAAGCCCATGTCAGAGAACTCGCACTCCCTACGACCGACATCGACCTCTCAGCAATTTGTTGGACAACCGAGAATGTCACCACCGACACCGCCAGTTATTTCGGTGGAAGAGATGTACAGCGATCCTTTGCTTAGCAAGGATCAGCTCAATGCTATCTTCAACCAATCGCTGCATCCTCGACCCTCGACCATGCTCTATGACAAAATGGGGGATCTCGGGCTAGGTGAATCCCATTGGCTGCTTGATGTGGGCTGTCGCGATGCCAAGCACACCGTCGCATTAATTGAGCGCTATGGTTGCCATGCCTTGGGTATTGATCCAGTGGATGATCATATCGTGCGCGCACATACGATGATCAATGAAAAAAAATTACAGTCGTTGCTGACTGTTAACAAAGGCAAGATCGAACTGCTGCCGGCCCAAAGCGCACGCTTTGACTTCATCTGGTGTCGCGATATGCTCAACCACGTGCCCGATCTGCATAAGGGGTTGCAGGAATGCTTTCGTGTACTGCAGCCCGGTGGTCGTATGCTCATCTACCAGACCTTTGCCACCCATTTGCTGGAGCCTGCCGAAGCGGTACGCCTCTATCTGCCAATGTCGATCGTCGCCGCCAATATGGCCCCTGACTATTTCGAGGAGATTGCGCAGCGAGTAGGTTTCCAGATCCGCGAAAAAGATCTCGTGGGCAGTGAGTGGCGTGAGTACTGGGAGGAAGATGGCACCCGCAATACCTCGCAGAAACTGTTGCGCTTGGCCCGCTTGCGCCGCCGGCGCGACGCCTATATTGCCAAAGTTGGCCGCACCTTATACGAAGTGGAATTGGCCGACTGTCACTGGGCAGTCTACCAGATGTTGGGCAAATTGTGCCCCACCGTCTACATTCTAAAAAAACCCAGCTAGTATCACCACATCCACACGTAGGGCATCTCACAGAAGAATGATGTGCCATGCGCTACGCTCATCCAACGCTGCATAAACTACTTTGACGCATTAGGTTCTGTTGACATTTCAATTTTGCAGGGTTGAAACCCGCTGCTAACACCGAAAAGCCGCCTCAGCGGCTAGATCTAGCCGCTGAGGCGGCTTTTCGGTGTTAGTCGGCCAATTTATTGGTCGTTTTGGCAAATGTCAACAGACCCTAGATCCCTTGAAGCTGCAAAGGGCCAAGAGGACTATCGCCTGCTACGCGCGTCCAAGCATTGATTTCATACGCTGAAAGGATGAGTTGTTGTGAATCCAAAACCCACAAGTCGCACGGAGCAGCGATTGCCCCCTTCTATACAAAGTGAAGCGAGCCCGTTGTTGCAGCTGCCCGTCAGCATTGACATCTACATTGCACCCTATTGCCCCACCTGTCTCTATGCCCACGAAGTCGCCGCAGGAATTCGACAAAATTTTCCACGGGTCCATCTGCGTCTGATCGATATGAGTACCACCACCGAACCGATCCCCGAAGCGGTCTTTGCCACACCCACCTATCTGCTCAACGGTCGCCTTTGGTCACTTGGCAACCCCTCGCCCGCCAAGGTTCACGAGACACTTACTGCCCTAAGCACAACGACTAGTACATAACTTTGCGTGACCTTATTCTGGTTTGCAACAAGAACTATAGACGCTCCGATAAACTTTCGTAGGGTCACGATATGTAGGGTCACGATATATCGTGACCCTACGGAAGGGGCACCACTCACGAATCTTTTTCTGAATATCTATAGCTATCTGTGCAGTTGCACAATCCCCGTAACACGATCCAACTTCCACATTAGCACCCCTATCGTACTCTCCTCTGTATCGTCATCTATACCTTTTCTAGCAATCTACTCTACGCTCATGAGAAGAAGGGGGTGGCACCGACTGCCTGAATCGGTAGTCTCGTCGCCAACACCAATAGTGGAACAAAGACGTTATTTAGAAAGGTAGAAATGGAAAGGGACAATGAACAAACAGAGACACGCGCCATACCAGCATAGTCAACGAGCCACTAGCTCGACGAATGTACTTATTACCACGCTGCTCATCATCACGCTGCTCACCACTGCTGCTTGTGGCAACTTTGATCTATTTTCACGCAATCGGTCGGCCACGCGCTCGACGACGCAAACGGTGAGCATCGCTCCCACACAAACCGCAGCCGAAGCGAATGCCGCGGTGCAAGCGGCGCGCCAGGTCACGCCGCCCAGTGAAGAACAGTTCCCGAGTCAGCAGTTGCTCGGTTCGCTCTACGAGCAGATCCTGCCCTCGGTTGTCGATATTCAAGTAACGGTTTCATCCTCGGCAGCCAGTCAGGGGCAATCTTCACCCTTTGGCCAGCAAGCACCTAACACACCACTGCAGGGCGAAGGCAGCGGCTGGGTCTACGATGACCAGGGCCATATCGTCACCAACAACCACGTGGTGGCCGACGCCCAGGATATTATCGTCAACTTTGCCGACGGCACCTGGACGCGCGGCGAAGTGGTCGCCACCGATCCGCAGGCCGATCTGGCCGTAATCCAGATCACCGCCCCCGCCGGTATTACATTGCGTCCGCTAACGCTGGCCGACCCCAATGCCGTCGGCGTTGGCAATTGGGTGCTCGCCTTTGGCACGCCTTTTGGCCTCGACAACACGATGACGCTGGGCATTATCAGCGCCACCGGTCGTGGCTTCCCCGTCGGCACCACCGGCGGGCCACAGTACACCCTGCCCGATGTCTTGCAGACCGACGCCGCTATCAACCCCGGCAACTCGGGCGGACCACTGCTCAACCTGCTCGGCGAAGTCGTGGGCGTCAACTTTGCGATTAACTCGCCAGTACGCGCCAACTCGGGCGTCGGCTTTGCGATTCCTGTGAGCATGGTACAGCGCATTGTCCCCGCCTTGATCAGCAACGGCAGCTATGCCTATCCCTATCTGGGCATTAGCGGTGGCACGGTGACCCCCCAACTGGCCGAACAGGAGAATATCCCGGATGGCACTTTTGGTATCTGGGTCAGTTCGGTGCCATCGAGTGGGCCAGGGGCCGAAGCCGGCTTGCAAGAGGGTGATATTATCACAGGGATTGAAGGCGTAACCGTTCGCACCTTTGACGACCTCGTCAGTTATCTGCTCAACAATACCGAAGTCGGACAGGAAGTCACTTTGACTCTATTGCGTGATGGCGAACAGTTCGACCTGCCACTTACCTTGCAAGCCCGACCGAGTGCAGAGTCGGTTGTACAACAAGAGCAATCGCAAGTAGCCGTCTCGATTGAAGACGCGATCCAGGCCGCCCGCGAAGCGGTAACGGCTGCCGGCTTAATGTCAACGATCGATTCCTCTTCCGCCGAGCTACAGAGCGATGGCACCCAATCGGTCTGGGTGGTGAGTCTCAGCGGTAGTGGCCGCACAGCAACCGTTCTCGTCGATGCCAACAGCGGTGAAGTGATCGGCTTGAACGCTTCCTAAACGAATCTGCTGGTGACGATGCGCCAGCGGGTTGACTAACTAAGCAGCTAACAGAGGCTGAGTTTGTCGAAGCCGGATCTGCTCCGGCTTCGACAAACTCAGCCTCCGTTCTTCTCACTAATTAATTACTGATTCATGTTACCCAGGGAGCAGTTTGAGAAAAGAGAGCCGTATACTCCGCATCCCCCGCTGCGGCTCGGCCCCGCAGCGGGGGATGCGGAGTATACGAGACCGCGATGGTTACTGCGTAACATGAGTGAGTTATTGAATTGCCCATTCCGCGCCGGAGCGTGGAATGGGCAATTCTCTTTACAGTTCGGTCCGCCGCAGCAACTGGGCATTGAGCGCCACCACAATCGTGCTGATCGACATCAACAGCGCCCCAACCGCCGGTGAGAGTAGAATGCCCAGCGGTGCCAACACTCCAGCCGCCAGAGGTAATGCCACAATGTTGTAACCCGCCGCCCACCACAAGTTTTGGATCATTTTGCGGTAGCTGGCGCGGCTCAGCTCAACAATTTTCACAATATCAAGCGGATTGCTCTTGACGAGAATGATCCCCGCCGATTCGACCGCCACATCAGTGCCGCTGCCAATCGCAATCCCAATATCGGCCCGACTCAGTGCCGGCGCATCGTTGACGCCATCACCGACCATTGCCACCCGTTTGCCCGCTTCTTGCAGCGCTTGCACCTGCTTATCCTTATCTTGTGGCAGCACTTCGGCAAAGAATTGATCAATCCCCAATTCCGCGGCGACGGCTTCGGCTACTGCCTGACTATCGCCCGTCACCATCGCCACTTCAATCCCCATTTCATGCAGCTTTCGCACCGCTTCCTTGCTCTCCGGGCGGACCACATCGGCCAGCGCAAAAGCGGCGACTACGCTTTCATCCTGCAGTAGATAGACGACGGTCTGCCCTTTCTCACTGCGCTGTTGCGCAAAGTCGGCGAGCGCAGCAGGTGTGTCTACGGTAAGCTGTTCCAGCAGGCTGGGGCCACCGATATAGACGGTGTGACCCTCACTTTGGGCCTTTACCCCGCGCCCCTGAAGCGCTTCAAAGCTGCTGATGTCGGGTAGTGCCAGCTTTTTCTCAGCGGCTGCGCTACGGATACCCTTGGCCAGGGTATGTTCTGAGTCCCCTTCAATCGCCACCGCCAGCGCGAGCGCGCGCTCTTCCTCCCACTCCTCAACGGTTGCCAAGCCGGCCACGCCAAATTTACCTTCCGTCAAGGTGCCAGTTTTGTCAAAAAGCACGGTGTCAATCGACCGGGCCTCTTCCAGTGCCAGCCGGTCGCGCACGAGAATCCCATTGCGTGCCGCCAGCGAAGTGCTAATCGCCACGACCAAGGGAATCGCCAGGCCAAGTGCGTGCGGACAGGCGATGACCAACACCGTCGCCACCCGTGCCACCACATCCACATTGAAGCCAATCGCCAGTATCCAGCCAATTGCCGTCAAAATGGCCGCGCCGAGCGCCACGTAAAAGAGCCAACCGGCCGCACGATCGGCCAAGATCTGTGTCTGTGACTTGCTACCCTGCGCCTCATCGACCAGCCGCATGATGCCAGCCAGTGCCGTCTGATCACCCGTGGCAGTGACCCGCACACGCAGGCTACCATCGCCGTTGATTGTGCCGCCGATCACTGCGTCGCCTTCGCCTTTGTCAACCGGCTTGGATTCTCCCGTCACCATCGACTCGTCCACGCTCGATTCCCCGCGTTCGATTTTGCCATCGACCGGCACGCTGGCCCCAGGGCGCACCAAGATGAGATCGCCTTCCTGTAGCTCCGTCGTTTTGACAGTTTGGGGGGTGCCCTGCTCATCAAGGCGCTCGGCTTCGTCAGGCATCAACTGGGCCAATTCATCGAGCGCGCCGGAGGCCTGGCGCACGCTGCGCATTTCGATCCAGTGGCCGAGCAACATAATGTCGATCAGCGTGACGAGCTCCCAGAAAAAGCCGATCGTCCCCGGCAGAAAGAGAGTAGCCACGCTATAGACAAAGGCAACGAGGATCGCCAACGAAATCAGTGTCATCATCCCAGGTTTGTGGGTACGCAACTCGGGCCAGGCCATCTGTAGAAAAGGCACGCCGCCATAGACAAAGACAATCAGCGCAAAGAGCGGCGTGATCCAATCGCTGTAGGCAAAGGTCGGCATGGTAAAGCCCAGCCACCCCTGCAAAGTCGCGCTGTAGAGCAGCACCGGCAGCGAAAGTGCTAGACAGATCCAGAAGCGCCGGCGGAACATCATTTCGTGGCCGCTGTGGTCGACATGCGCCCCATGATCTTGGTGATTCTGGGGCGCGTCTCCGTTGCCATTCCTCGCCTTGCCGGCATGGTTCCTCGCTTTCGCTGCGCTGGTCGGTTGTGCATCTGTCATTTCATGGGGAACTTCTGCCCCGGTTGGTGGGGTATGCTGCGGCGCGCGGGCATCATCTTTGGGTTGTGAAGGTTGTTTGGTTTGTGGGTTGGTCGTTATCATTCTCTGCTCCTATGCAATGGTTGTTTAAACAACCATTGCATAGGAGCAGCACACCGTCTATAGCACCTGATACAGAAAACCGTATACTTTCGTTTTGGAACACTATCGCTGAGGAAGTGAGGCGGTTATGATTTCACTAGTTCATGCTGGCAATAGCGACAGAGCCCAGTCAGCACCAGATGATTGGCGTCGACGATAAAGCCGTAGCGCTCCTGAATCGCCGCTTTCATTGTTGTGAGCGGTTCGGCGTCGATCTCGATCTCATGGTGACAGGCGCGACAGAGGAGATGGTGATGCGGTGAATGGCCGGCGATCTCATAAACCATCTCGCCGGACGCTACTTCGGCTTTGACGATCAGGCCGGTCTCCAGCAGAAAATGGAGCGAGCGATAGACGGTGGCCTGATTAATGGCCGCAGATTTCTTTTGAACGCGTTGCAGGATTTCGGGTAGCGTTGTGTGGCCGTGCCCCTCACAGATGGCATCCATAATAATTTGGCGTTGTGGGGTCATACGATAACCGCGATCGCGCAGATACGCGGCGTAATCCCATGTGTTATGACTCATTCAAGTAGGCTCCTACAGCCTAAAAACAAACGTGACAATATTGGTACGGAGACTCAAGTGCATCGCGTTATCCAGCGAAGGCTTGTCGAACAATTTGCTTTGGAGAGTGCGACGCACCAGAACCTTACCACATGCCGGAGCAGTTACTACGAATCGATACTAAGTCTAAAAGTGTAACGCAGATAGGGGGAAAGGGTCAAAGTAGCGGCTTATATCGTTTCTATAACTGGACCCTATGTCTCTACCTATCGTGGCCGCCAACAACCTGTGACATACTGTGGCTAGAGTAACGCTTACCAATATCAACTGCCCGTCAGTAGCCACCCATTAGTAGCCAATAGTGCTCTAGAATTTACTGCAAAATGGCTTATCTGACAGAGCGTTAGAACAGCAGTTTTGTAATGACGTAAATGACGTATATTGCAATATTGCTTTGAGCCTCTGTTACTCTTTTTGCTCTCACAGAGGATTCGTCAAAATATGGGCAAGCTGAAACGCTAGTAACAGAGTATAAAATAAAGGAGAATAAAGATGACAATGCGAACAACAAATACAACAACAACACCGGTACATACCAGGAGCCCTTGGGGTGGTGCCGCCATGGCTGGCATCGTTTCCCTCATCGTCAATGTGATTGTTGCCTGGGTAATCTGGATGATTATTCCGCCGGCTCAGGTTAGCGACATGGGTTACTTTCTGACAATGATTGGGATTACCTCATTCTTTGCGGGGCTCTTCGCTTACTATGGCGCATTCCAGCAGAGTTACCGAGCCTAACGGATAGAGCACATTTCCCGTTTATAAAAATACAGAGAGGCACCGCTTCAATCGCTGAAACGGTGCCTCTCTGTATTTATTGGATGCAAAGCGCAGTGTCAACGAAGTTCTGATAGGAAAAACTGTGACTCAATCCCTGTCATTCCTTACGAGGGCAGGTCTGCAAGAATCTTCAGGTAAATACCCTTGAAGACGCTTTCAGCGTGACAAATCCTACAAACTGGAAACTGCCAAAACTTACCTAACACTGTACTTGGATCGCGCGTGTCGCACTGACCAACAACTCTTGCCACTCTGTTAGATTCCTCCGTCAGTGCGAAGCACGCTAATCTATTATGTGGCGGGCAGAAAGAGGCCAAACTCACTGCCCGCCACAGAACCAGGGGGTGGGCTGGTTACCCAAATTTGCCCACCATGGGCTTCCACCAGTTGGCGGGCGATCGCTAAGCCAAGCCCAGAACCGCCGATTTGTTGGTTGTGAATTGGATCAACGCGATAAAAACGTTCAAATAGAGAGGAAAGTGCAGTGGCCGGAATCCCCTCGCCGTTATCTGTCACTGTGATCTGTACGCCATTCTTTACATTGACCAGGCGGACAAGGATCGCCCCGTCGGCTGCTGTATGACGGAGTGCATTATCTAACAAATTGTTCAGTACTTGCTCTAGCCGCTGTGCATCACCCGCAATTGGGATGATTGTTTGCGCCGCCGTCATTGTGAGGGTAACGCCCCGCTCCCGTGCTTTATATTGGAAGGTGGTCACCTGCCGTTGCACCAGTGCCACTAGATCGGTAGGCATAAGATCCAGGGAAAGTTTGCCGGCTTCCGCATTTGCCAAGGTACGCAGATCTTCAACTAGGCGGTTGAGCAACATCACTTCTTCATGAATGATCGCAAAATTTTCGGCGGTAGAGGCAAAGATCCCATCTTGAAAGGCTTCGACCGTGCCCTGAATCCCCGCCAAAGGAGTCCGCAATTCGTGGGCAACATCGGCAATCAGGTTTCGTCGCAGGGTCTCTTGGGTCTCCAGCGTGCTTGCCATCTGGTTAAAAGTTGCGGCCAGATCACCCAATTCATCATGACTTTGTACTCGCACACGGATCTGTAAATCACCGGCAGCGATGCTCCGTGACGCCTGGATCAAGCTCGCCAAGGGATGCGTTATTTGACGCACAAGCAAACCGGCTAGGAGCAGTGCAACTAATCCAGCAATCGATCCGGCGACAATGACGGCCCGCGTGACACCGCGTAACAGTTGCGCATCATCAAGATGGGCGTGACCCATCATCGAGCCTTCTACCCATAGCGTGCCTACCTGCTGATCCCTGATGGTGATCGGCCACTGTTGTATCGGCAACAGCGGCGCACCTGCCCTGGCGTCGGTATCTGCAACGATCTCTCCGTTGATATCCACAATTTTCATGCGATTGTTCAACATCCCCATCATGCCGCTCATCATGCGGTTCATGGTGCCGTCCGACGCCTCACGGAGCACTTGTTCGAGTTGGGTATCCAAGTTCGCCCAATTTTGCTGCTGTTGATAGTAGCCGGCCAGAGAATAGAGCAACCGTGTCGTTCGGATCATCTGGCCATCGACCATGAAGTGGGCAAATTGGGTATCAGCACCCTGCCTGGTCAAGATGACGGTGACCAGGACGACCAGGACGATCACCAACACGAACGCTGCCATCAATTTAAGCCAAAGATGATTGAGTAGGTGATGAATCGTTGAACGCATTCTGTAAAATCCACTCTTCATAATTCACCGCCTGGTATGCAAACCCTATTTAACCAGCTCGGAGCAACCTGTTACTGAAGGTTAAAAATTAGATTCGGTAGTGGAGCGGAGGCTGCGCTTGTCGAAGCCGAAGCGGATCCGGCTTCGACAGGCTCAGCCTCCGTTTACCGACTTATTTACTTACCCCTCATTAACAGGTTTTGCGTATCAGGCACAGAATTCATTCTGTGCTGCCCAAGTTATGCGGTGACAAAGCGATAGCCGACGCCATGCACTGTCTCCAAAAAGCGACTCTGCCGACCGGCACCGCCTAACTTGTGCCGTAGGTTTTTGATGTGGGCGTCAATTGTGCGCTCAAAGGCGGCCAGGTCAGCATCGGCCTCCCCTTGAATAACATCGAGCAACTGAGCGCGGGTAAAGGGGCGACCGGGATGGCGCATGAGATGATAGAGAAGATCGAATTCGGTGGTAGTGAGGTCAACGGTTTCCCCAACCAACGTTACGGTGCGATAGGTCGGATCGAGGCATAGCTCATCAAGTTGGAGGATCTGGGTTGTCGTTGCGTCCGTTTTGATTTCCAGGCGCCGTAACGCCGCCCGTACCCGTGCCACCAACTCACGCGGGCTAAAGGGTTTGGCCACATAATCATCGGCCCCCATCTCCAGACCAACTACCCGATCAGCCTCTTCAACACGGGCTGTCAGCATCAGGATATAAATGCCAGCGAGTGCCGGATCACTACTTGCGCGTAGCCTACGGGTGATCTCCCAGCCATCTAAATCCGGCAACATGAGATCGAGCACCAACAAGGCCGGTTTTTCTTGCTGGGCCAGGGCTAGGCCGGTCGTGCCGTCGGCCGCGATCAGTACACGGTAGCCAGCTTGCTGTAGATAGCCCTCCACCACGCGTCGGATCTGACGGTCATCTTCAATTACTAAGATTGTGGTTGGCATAACCCTGCTATTCCGCCAACTGTGCGTATCACAGCCGTTGAGGCATTGCGTGCAGCACCTACTGTCCAAGTCCGGTTTGTGTTATCAGGAGCTATTTTACGCCGAACAGTAACTTTTGCCCACTTCTCAATGGAAGATCTCTTGATCAGAGGGTCTGTTGTACTGAGCAGCGTCATAATCTAGCATTTTGTACAGGAGTAAAAATGTGATTATGTGCTGCGGAGTATATTAGGGTGTGGCTTCAAATTCTGGCACGGGCCGGGCTTCTGCCTCAGCCAGCGTTGTTGCTTTACCGTTTTCAGCAATATCTTGCAGTAACCATTCCATCTCTTTAATCTCGCGGCGCTGTGCTTCAATAATGCCATCGGCGAGCTCGCGCACACGTGCATCTTCAATATTGGCCCGTTCACTGGTCAAAATGGCAATCGAATGATGCGGAATCATTGCCCGCATGTAAGAAGCGTCCTGAACCGTGATCTGGCTGCGGACGAGAAAAAGCGCAGCTACAAAGATGACAAGGCTACCAAGATAGATGGCCCAATTGGCTTTGGTATTGTCGTACATCCCGCGCATGAAGCTGAGCATGATCACCGCCATCGCCGCGCCCATGATAAAGGTCATATAAAAGCGCGTTTCGCTAAAGCGCACATGCGAAAATTCATAGGTATTGAGGTACATCAGCCCAAACATCACCACCATTGACGTGACAATCATTGCCGCAAATGTGCCGTAGTTCGATTTTTTCTCTTGATTCATCTTTGGACCTTCCTTATATCTTCTAGATTTCCATTGCTCCGTCTGTGCGAATCGAGTGAGCCAATTCTTAACCTCTTTAGGCTCAACGGACCCTCAAGAGGTTAACTCGCTTTGGCTTCGGCAAGCTCAGCCGCCGCTACTCTGATTCTCATCGGTCACCCCTCTGAGATCCTGAAGACCCCCTATTTATCCTATAGGCCGCCTCTACAGATGCAATGCATATCATTACAGATAGGGTGCATACCAGTGGGTATAGTCTAGCGAACGATCTGTCAGCCATCCCAATCGAAAAAGGATGCTAGAATCTATTTAAACAACTGCAAAGTTGCGCATCATTCCCTGGTCTTCATGCTCTAGAATATGACAGTGATAGAGATACATCCCTGGATAGCCATCAAAGCGTACCAGCACTTTGACCCGTTCACCTGGCATCACCAATACCGTGTCCTTCCAACCATTATCGACAAACCCAGCGCTGAGCGTCGCCCAACCGGCCTGTTGCTCTGGACTGATGGTGCGCTCCATCACTTGAAACTGCACGCCATGCATGTGGACCGGGTGAGCCATGAAATCCATCATCTCGCCATTCATCATGCCGGTCTGGTCAGCTTGATTGCCGTGGTTCATGTGGCTGCCACTCCCCGTCATGCCCCCCATCATGCCACCGGTGCCATCGGTGGCGGTTGTGCTGCTCAGCGCATTGACAAACTCCCAAACTTCCAGGTCGCCAAAGCGGACCGTTTCCTCTTCGGCCACCTCGTTTATCACAAAGGTACGCCCGTTGATGGTCCAAGCCATATTGTTGTCCATGGCAAAGGTGAACTGGCGCGGTTGAGTGCCATTGACGGCGTCTGTCACTTTGTGTGGGATGATCGTCGCCAGTTGGGTCGGCAATGTCAGCGTTTCTGACTCACTCCGATCCACTTGCACCGTCAGCACATCAAACGGCTCGCCATTGGGCAAGGTCGTGGCCATGCCCATCATATTTTGCATCGGCATATTGCCCATCATCGTACCCGCTTCAACACCGCTAAAGGCCAGGCTTTGCAGCTTGAGTGAACTGCCCACCGTTTCCTTGCTGAAATCAGCCCACACCTCAACTCGTTCAGCCGGTGCTAGCGTAACATAGTCGCGCTGTACTGGTTGGGCCAACAGGCCACCATCGGTGCCAATCACCGTCATCGCCATGCCATTGCTCCAGGCCAATTTGTAGACACGCGAATTCGAGCCGTTGTAGAACCGCAGCCGATAGGCCCGTGTCGCCACCGGCAGTTGCAGATCGGGTTGGCCGTTGACCAGAATGCGGTTGCCCAAAAAGCCCATCATCTGATCCATCATGCTGCCCATGCCACTTGCCATGTAAACCAATTGATTATCACCATCAAAGGTGCGATCTTGGAGGACTAACGGCATATCGTATGCGCCGCGTGGCAGCGCAAGCGCCTGCTCTTCCTCATCGCTGACCAGGAAGAGCCCAGCCAATCCATTGTAGACCTGCGGCCCCGTGCGCCCGTGCGGATGGGGGTGAAACCAATAGCTGCCAGCCCGGTTTTTAACTTCAAATTCGTAGACATACCGTTCACCGGGGTTGATGACTTGGTCCGGGTGGCCATCCATGGCTGGCGGCACAATCAGCCCATGCCAATGGATGATCGTCGCTTCCGGCAGTTCATTTTCCAGGTGGATGCGCACTTTCTGGTCCCGGCGCACTCGAATGATCGGACCGAGATAGACGTTAGGGCGCGTTTCAATCGTCTCTGGCGCGCCTTGGATGAGTGCCGCTTTGTAGTGCCAGACCTTGGTCGGTGTGCCGTCAAAGAGTGCGACAATGCCTTCGGTTGCGGTCAACGTGAGTTCCACATCCGGCGTAAAGTTAGGATTGATGGCTGGTGCGGCGCTTAGTGTCGTAGCTGGCGGCATCTCTGCCCTTTGGGCTGGCTGCATAGACGCCGGTCCACAATGGGCAAGGGTGCCAACCGCCACAACGGCAACGGTGGCACCGCCCAAGCGAAGAAAGGTGCGGCGGCTAATCGGAAAGTGAGTTTGCATCGTTGCTCCCTGCATTGGTTCAGGCACAAATAACTCGTTTGTGACGATGAGCGTAGCACAGAGTTGTGAAGAAATTTTGAATTGGCTTGACCACCATTCATCGTTTCTTCACAACTCTGCTGTAAGATGGGTTGTGAACGTTGAACCTATCCGTTCGTTGTTGAGGTGATAGCCGGTGACTAAACAAGCGTTTGGTGTGGGTTCACTCAAATGACTCACAGTCGGTTGCCAGTGCAGCAACGAACAAATTTAAGGAGTGGATGCATGAAAAAGCTGCTGATAGAGGGGTTGGGGTTGGTGCTCATCGCCATCGGATTGAATGGCTGTCACATGGCCGACTTGCCCCTCATGTCCCACGATCTCGACCACGGCGCGATGAGCGCACGACAAGCCGATGTAGCACAAAAAGGTGCGGAGGTCATGCCCTTTGACCTCAATGCAACCACCCATGTTTTCGAGAAGACCGATGCGGGTGGCATCCAACAAGTGATCGCCGATGATCCCACGGATAATGCACAGATCGCGCTGATCCGCACCCATTTGGCGGAAGAGGCAGCACGTTTTCAAACGGGCGATTTTCACGATCCGGCGATGATCCACGGCGCGGATATGGCCGGACTTCATGAACTCATGATGGGCGCAGCGCAGATTGAGATTACCTACAGCGATCTGCCCGACGGCGCGCAGATCGTCTACACGACCGACAATGCGGAACTGGTCAACGCGCTGCATAGTTGGTTCGACGCTCAGGTTGCCGACCACGGGCAACATGCGACGGATCAGCGGTAGTGGATAGTCGGACAGGGGATGGACTGATTTACTGTCTTACTGTCCCACTGACCTTCGTCGCCACCAGAGCAGGCCGAAGTAGATCAAGAGCAGTAGATCGAGTGTGTACTCAAACACCACAAAGTACGTACCAAAGTTGCTGCTTTCCCAATAGCTAATTGGACTGGGAAAGCGGTAGTGCCAATTGAGTGGAAAGAAGATCAGGGGGCCATCGCTGCTGTGGGTGAAGATGTCGATGATGGTGTGGAACTGTGTGCTGACCGCCAACCAAAAGAGCGGCAGCCCCCAATGCAAGGCACGCCGATAAGCCAACCAACCCAGCCCAATCAACAGGCCATTGATGATCAGCGAATGATAGAAATTGTGGCTGATGATCCAGAGCGGATCGTTGAAGAAGCGGTCAAAGTGCAGATAGATCATGATCTGCAAGAGGGTTGCACCAGTGCCGACGCCGGGCAGGGGCGCGAACCAGTAGAAGTACGCCTCGCCCAGGATCGTTAAGAGCGTGAAGGGTAGATCCGGTAAAACCGAACCTAACAGAAGCGCCCACCAGACCAATGGTAGGGCGCTCTGTTTTTGTGCTTTATCGGCGATGAAGCCGGTGATCAAGAGGTGTGATGGTGTTTGCATAGGGATTCGGTAGGCAGTAGTTCAGTAAATCGGTTGCTGTACTGCTGACTCGCTTATATCTTACTGCACTCGCGCTAATTGTGCACGCAAGGTTTCCGCCGTTAGCTGTCCTGTCATCGACCAGAGAAGCTCACCCGCCGCCGTGGTAATCACATAGCTGGGATGGCCACGCAACCCATAGGCGCGCAACTGTTCCTGGCCATCAGTTGTGGCAGCATCTAATTCGATAAAGGTGACTGTGTCCCCGAATTCTTCTTCAAGCCCATACACGATGGGCTGCATTGCTGCTCAGGGTGGTCAGTTTTCGGTGTAGAAGTAGAGAAAGGTGGGGCGGTCGTTGGCTGTGCCGGTGGGGGCTGGGTTGGTGGGTTGCGTGCTACAGCCACCGCTCACCGCGGCGCTTACCGCATAAGGGCCCACGAATAAGGTAAAACTTCTTCGATCCACTGCAATTCCTTTCCTCTCTGGATTGGTTACTGCCCCACTGCCCTACTGTCCTACTGATCGACCACCGACCCATCCACATTGAGCCTCGTATGCACGCGGCGTGGCTTGTAGGGGTGCTTCTCGGCGGCGTCTTCGGCCAGCTCCACGCCAATGCCCGGCGCGTCGGGGATGAGGATATAGCCATTCTCGGTGCGCAGCGTGCTCTTGACAATCTCGCTCTTGGGCGGTACCCCTTCGCCGATCGGGTACTCCTGCAGCGCAAAGTTGGGAATACACGCTGCCAGTTGGATACAGGCCGCTGTGCTAACGGGGCTCAGCGGGTTGTGCGGCACGACGCCGACGTGATGCGCCTCGGCCAGCGCGGCGATCTTCTTGGCGTGGGTCAGCCCGCCGACCATGCAGACATCGGGGCGCACATATTGCACCGCGCCGCGCTTGAGCAACATCTCAAATTCCCAGATCGTGTGGAGCCGTTCGCCGGTGGCGATCGGGATGTCGATGTGTTGCGCCACCAGCGCCATCGAGTCAAAATGGTCGGGCAGGATCGGATCTTCGTAAAAGAAGGGGTGATATTGCTCGATCCCGCGCGCCAACACAATCGCCTCGGCGGGCGTGAGCCGACGGTGGATCTCGATGCAGAGATCGACCTTGTTGCCCACCGCTTCGCGATATTGGCGCACCGTGTCGATGGCATCCTCGATCTTGTCGACGTGGGTCTTGAAGAAGGGGACGCTGTGATCCTCGTCGAGAAAGGGGGTCAGATGGCCCACGGCGGTAAAGCCCTGGTTCTTGGCATCGATACAGCCCTGGATCAACTGCGCCTTGGTTGAGCCAAAGACGTGGTAGTAGACGCGCGCCTTCTCGCGTGTCTTGCCCCCTAGTAACTGATAACAGGGCACGCCAAAGTGTTTGCCCATGATATCCCACAGCGCGATGTCAATGGCGCTCAGCGCGCCCATAATCGCCGCGCCCCGAAACGCGCTCCAGCGGTAGAGATACTGCCAGTGGTGCTCAATCCGCATCGGGTCCTGGCCGATCAGGTAGCGCTTAAAGGTCTCCACCGCGCCGGCGGAGGCCTCCAAATAGCCCCACGCCCCCGATTCGCCCAGCCCAGTGATGTCGGCGTCGGTGTGGACTTGCACAAAGAGATAACGGTCGACGAAGATGGTTTGAATGTCGGTGATTTTCATGGGTCGCTCCGGTTGGTTCGGGTATTTGGGGGAGACAGAAAAGTGGGGGGGCAGTATTGCAATCGTCGGTTTAGTGGTCAGATGTCAAGAGATCTAGCTGGGTGACCAATGGTATGGGGATAACGCGCATATGTTCGTCGCGGTGAACAAGGATTGCATTGTGCACTTGGGCAGAAGCGGCAATGAGCGCATCAACGAGCGGTGGACTTTAACGCATCTCTATCCTTCTGCACTGCGCTCGGCAACCAATTCTGCAATGGCATCTTTTTCGGGCGAAAAACGGCGTCCAGTACCAAGCAGTTGGCGCGCTAACGCCCCGCGGTCCGGTATTACACGGATCAGAATTTCATCCTGCTGATCCGTCCAGCGCCAGTCAAGCCGATAGCCTGGTTTGATACCAAAATATTCTTCGATTTCCGGCGGAATATGAAGGGTTTTGGTTTGCGTGATCGTTGTAATCATGGCATTCATTATAGTAGCCGTTTATCCCATGCGCAAGAACGGATTTCGTCTAACAGAGATGGGCGGCCATCAGACCATTGAGGAGGCACTGACGAACTGGATCATTGATGGCCACCATGCATAGGCATCGCGGAGCTTATGGTAAATGCCCGCGGCGGCTTGTGGTGGGAACAATCTGTTGCGGAATCGCGTGGCGTTGATGCGGGGAAGTTAGATCGTAAAGATGCGATAGCCTTGGTTGCCGAAACAGTAGATCACATATTGCGCGATCTGCGCTTCGGGATACTCGGCGCGCAGACCGGTCACGTAACCGGCAAGCTGCGCCGTATCTTCCGGTTGCAGTTCAAAGGTGTCGATCGTGGTATTGAGCCGACGGAATTCACTGTTGGAGTAGTATTTGAATTCGATTACCCACCGCAGCCCGGCAAATTTCTCATGGAACTTGCCAACGAATTCTAAGTCACTCTTGCCGGAAGGGTAGGAACGTTCAACGTTCCAGGTAAACCAGCGCGAGAGATAGCGGCTACAGAGTTCAAAAAAGGTCGAGCGATAGAAGTTCTCGTTTACTTTTGTAAAGATCGCCTCAGGAAACTGCGAGATATATTCGCGCCAATAGCCGGCAAAGAGCTGCTCCAAATCGGGCTGATTGACAAAGGATTGCATGATCGCGGAGTAGCGCGTCGAGACATCAATACGGTGCAGTTCGTTGAAGTATTCCACAAAGATCTGTCGCATATTCTGGTTTGGCAGGCGCAGGTAAAAATTGTCCTGCTGCGTCAACATGCCGAGGTAGAAGAACGAAATCGGATAAAAGCCTGGGTCAAAGAACTGCGATGTGTTGAACTTCGTGGTTAGAAAATTCTTGTCGTAGGCAATTTGATTGTGGGTGGTCAGCTGGGTGACAAAGGCTTCTGTGTCACCTGGATTGGCGCTGGTCAGGCGACGGACCCAACTCAAGTCAGTGCGCAGATTGAGGTCGGTGAGATATTCGGGCATCTCTTTGAAGCGTGTAAAATCATTCAAAAAGTACATCAAAATGGTCGAGTTGTAGACTGCCTCGCCATGCGGATCGACAAAGTGGTAGCCATTGTAATGATTCTTGATCACCGCATCGACCTCGGGACGGGTTGCTGGATCAATCGCGTAGTCGGCATAAACATCATCTAGCAGTTGCGTCACTTCTGATTGGGTAAAGCCCAGCATAGCCTCAAAATCCTTATCGAGCGTCAGGATCGTGGCAATATTGAAACCCGAAGCCAGTTCATCGATCAAAGTGGGCAGCACGCCGGTCATGTAGACATTGGCAATCGCCCCGGTTTCGCGGCCCTCCTTCAATGCCTTGAAGAAGGACTTGAAGAAGCTATCCTCGGCGGTCAATTGGCGGTAGAGTAGATCCTTGTGGCCGGTGACCAACTGGTTGGCAAAGTTGTCATACTCATCGATGATGACATATATCTGCGGCAGACGCCGTCCGCGGATGTGGTCGATGATCACGCTGAGGTTGTCGGCGACCGCGGCATCGAGTTCGACACCACTGAGGCCATCGAGCCACGGCCCAAATTCGTAGCAAAAGGTGTTGAGAATGTGATTGCACTGCCGCTTGAAGCTGGCCTCAATATCCTCGATCGTCGGCCCGGTGGCGATGGTCGAAAAGTTGAGAAAGAGCACCAGATGCTGATTCTGCTGGCCGGTGGGATGTTGGCCAATCCACGTGTGGCCAAAGAGCTCGGCAAAGTCGGCGGCGTAATTGCGGTCATAATAGTAGCGCAGAATCGAGCAGAAGAGCGACTTGCCAAAGCGCCGCGGTCGCAGGAAGACGGGATTGCGCACCCGCTCCAACGCGGCGACATAGGGCGTTTTGTCGACAAAATAACCGCGGTCGCGCACGATGGCGGCATAGTTGGCTTCGCTATATAGGACCCGTTTTTTCATGGTGGTGACTCTCGTGTTGGGTGAACTATGGGACGTGCGCGGGTGAGCGCGTAGGAGAGGATTATATCATGATGGGGTGCATTTATAAGTATAAGGAGGATTGTTGCGCGATGGGGTCAATGGGCGAAGAGTAGGGGTGTCTCATACCATCACTCTACTTACTACACCGCAACTGAAGTTGTTGGAAATGGTTGGGAATGCTAGAATAGTTACAATGCGTAACCCACAACGTTCCTTTGATCCAATCGTAACGCAATCCACTCCCCTGGAAGGAAAATGATGGCAGCCAGCCTACTCGCATTAGCTGATAGAACGCCGGTTATCATTTTATCCCAGATAGCAAAAAATACTCCTTCACGATCGCTTACTTATCGGTTTGGAGAATACATGATAATAGGTGAGGGCTCGTGAAGACAGAAATTCAGTCGCTACGGACTATCTTAGCCGATCTTTATTTCCAAAAAGCGAGTATACGGCGCGTTATTGATGATGCTGACCTTGATTTAGCGCGCTTTGATCTCGATGTAGCACCTATCGATCTTTGGCATTCGATCTTGTCAGAAGCTGAGAAAGTGGGCCGCATCGAGATTCTATTTAGCCTAGTTGAGCGCAAGTACGGGAGTAATCAGGGCTTTCTTTCTGCCTGCAACAGATACCGCCAAGCAACCGGTCAACTTGGCCAAAACACTTCTCACGATTACCCCATTACAGCGCTGCGCCAAGGCAGCGAACCGCTGATGAATTGTGTCCAGGAAATTGCGGCTTTTCAGGAACTCCTCGGCAATGAGCCAACTTCCCAACGCGCGATCTTGTTGCAAGGCGATCACGGCTGCGGTAAAACTCGGCTATTAACGGAATACCGTCAGCTAACGGAAGCACATGGATGCAAGGTCGTGCATTTTGATCTGGGCCGACAGCTTTCTATCGAACACTGTTTGGAACGGATCATGAACAATTATCCCGATCCCGCACGATTTACGGCTTTAGAACAGAGCCTGCGCAAAAAGATGCCGGAAAGTCTGAGTCGTCAGGCTGATACGCGGTATTCTAGATTTGTGATCATGGCTTAGGCGACTATGTAAGTCATAAAAAGGGTAGATCGTCAACCAGGGTTAACTGCATCACCCCGCCGAATGCCTAACCATCATCAGCGCAGGGGGCAACCAGATTTGACTATAGTGCGCGTGTGGCTGAAAATAGATGATAGTAGTCCATCAGATTTTACGGCTGGCTGTAGTGTACAGGAGAGCATGCGATGAATGAGGCGTTAATTCCACTCACGATTGAACCATTGGAAGAAGGGGGTTATTTAGCTACCAGCCCGGCTTGGGCTGACCTTCTTGCCCAAGGTCGGACAATTGCAGAGACCATCGAAATTGCCCAAGATGTCGCAAGACGGCTGATCGAGTCCTACATCGAACTCGGTGATCCATTGCCGGCCGGTGTTCAGGATCTGTTAACTCCAAGCCAGCCACCATTTTATATCCCAATTGCCATTCCGGTGATGGCATGAGCAGTGAACTACCGGCGTTGCGTGTGACCGAGTTTATCCGTAAACTGCGCAAAGCTGGCTTTGTCTTTGATCGCCAGGCAAAAGGCAGCCACGAAATCTGGCACAACCCACAAACGCATCACCGCGTTGTCGTCCCCAATCATCCTGGTGATATCCCTAAAGGCACCTTACGGAAAATGATCCAACAGGCTGGACTTACGATTGCAGAGTTCAACGCCCTGTAATGACGGCTCTGAAAGTTTACTTATCGCACGTAGGGCTGCCACCAACGCTGCCTTTGTACCACCCCTATCTGGCGAAGGTCGCTGTGAATAAGCTTGCACTACTTGTGGCTACGCAGGTGACTGTCACTGGCCACAACAATTTCGCTAGTTGAGTAAATGATTGGCCAGTGACAGTCACCTCGACCGGCGGCACCTTCACCTTTGCGTCCCCTACTCAACCACCCGCGCCTTCATCCACTCGTTGCTGTTGTGAAAATCGGCGACGGCATTGCCTGGATGAACCAGTTCGTCAAACAACGGACGGTCGGCGTCGGCCAATCTCATCTCCAGCAGCGGCAGGGCGTCTTCGAGGTGCGCCATTGTGCGTGGGCCGAGAATCAGCGACGTGATCCCCGGTTGGTCTTTGGCCCAGAGGTGCGCCAACTGCGTGATGGTCATGCCCCGTTCCTGCGCCATTTCACCCACTTTGGCGGCCACTTCGCGCCCTTTGCGCGTGACGCGGTCCTGAAAGTTTTTGTCGGCTCGCGTAATGCGCGACCCCTCGGGGATCGCCCCATCGAGCGGATAGCGCCCAGCCAAGATCCCACCGGCCAGCGGCGACCAAGGCAAGATCGCCAGCTCATGTTTCAGCGCCAGCGGGATCAATTCGTTTTCAATGCGGCGATCGAGTAGGTTGTACGGCGGCTGCTCGCTGATATAGCGATTGAGTTGCAGCCGCTCACTGACCGCCAGCGCTTCCATCACCATCCAGGCGGGATGAGTCGAGGCACCAATGTATCTGACCTTGCCGGCGCGGATCAGGTCGTCAAAGGCGCGCAGCGTCTCATCGACAGGCACCCCCATTGGTGGACGGTGGAGCTGGTAGAGATCGATGTGCGCTACTCCTAGGCGGCGCAGCGAATCTTCGCACGCTTTCATGATGTGATAGCGCGAAACGCCGCGGTCGTTGGGGCCAGCGCCCGTACGGTTATAGACTTTGGTCGCCAGCACAACCTCGTCGCGGCGGCCATTCTCGCGGAGTGCTTTGCCGACAATCCGTTCGCTTTCGCCACCGGTGTAGACATTGGCAGTGTCGATAAAGTTGATACCGCCATCGAGCGCACGGTTGATGATCGCGATTGAATCTGCCTCGTTGGTGGGGCCGCCAAAGTTCATCGTCCCCAGACACAGCGAAGTGACCTGAACCCCGGTCCGTCCTAACAGTCGATATTCCACGAAACTCTCCTCTATTGTTCAATGATCTGCATGGGTTTACGGCTGAAGCTGCCTCATTTTCAGCGTGCGCAGTCTATCAGGGCCTGTGTGCGCGTTGGGCAATGGCCGTCGAGGTTGATTGTACACCTGGCCTTCTAAATGGCAAAGCCTTCACCGGGAAGTACTGGAAAGGAACGTAGCTACAGCAGTCAACCAGTAAGCTGCATCGCCTACCTGCTCACCTGGCTAGGGACAAAACCCTCGCACGGTGTAGGCTCCCTATGCGCCGGGTAGCTGTTCCCACGCGGGTGAAGCTGTGCGATAGTAGAGCATAGAGCGTAGAGGATTGAGGTTGTTCGGGGTTGCAGGTATCTACAGCCCTATAAACCTGAGATGGGATTGAGGTATGATCGTATGAGCAGCAGTTTATCCATAGCGAAACCACTCGTTGCCGTTGTCCAAGAACCACTAGCGCGCTACTCGCCATTTCTCCATGGGGGCGTGTTGCTACAACGGGCGCAAACCCCGGAATTGATAAAATCGTATCTGCGCTGGCAGTATGTCAGTCATGGGGGGATCACAGCACATACCCAGCTTTGTTTTGCCCCCACTGGTTGGGAGGGCTATGTGGTCGGTTTGCCGCCGGAAGCGCAGCAACAGCTGTTGCAAGCGCAAGGCGAAGCGATGCTGCGAGAGTTACGTCATTGTAGCCACCAAGCCGGCATTCCTACGGATCGGCTATTGGCGGAAATCGCCGCGGCGGCCTTTACGCCACGCACGGCAGCGCTGTTGGAGCCAATTTTTTTTACAACCTTGGAACATATGCGTGCCATTGGGCAGGAGGGGTTTGCCATGCAGGACTATTCCCATTGGCGCACCGTTTACGAACAAGAGGTGGCGCAGTTGGAGCAGGCGTTGCGCACAGCGGACACAAATAGCGAAATGCATGCACTGGCCAATAAGCTTATCACCGAAGAGCGATTGCTCCGCGAAAAGCTGGCGGACATTACCCACGGACGGCGGACGGCAGCGCACATCTATCAAACGGTGCATCAAGAGATCACCACCGAAGTGACGAAGGTAATGCAATGCACGGATGCCCCGTTTGCCGTCGATACGCAAGCGGCGCAGATCCGCTATCTCTTGCCCGCCGCACCGGGGATTGATCCAACGGACGAAGCACTCCTTCCATCCAACGCACCGGAATGGTACATTATGTTGCACAATTTACCGCTGCTTGGCCATCCGCTCATTCGCACCACTCTAGAGAACGTAGAAGAGCCAGGATTCCGCGGATTCCGCGTTTTGGAGAAGCGGTGAAATCGCGGCAAATATCAGCCTGGCTTGATGCCAACGTGCGCCTCAAGTACAATTCAATAAGAGATTGAGTTGCCATGCCCGGCGTCTACTAGATGCCGGGCATGGCCAATCCTACGTTAAAAAGTTTTTCGACATTCGTATCAGATAGGATTTACAGGATTCACAGGATTTTTCTATTTGTAATCGTGTGAATCTTGTAAATCCTGTCCAGAAAATACTAAACCTGAGAGGAGAGGGTATGAAGCTTTATGAAAAAGCACCAGGGGTGCAAAGCCGCTGGAGTAGTTTTGAGAATCCAACCGCGGAACGGGCAAGCGCGGCGCGCGAAAATCAAGGCGCTAAAGGCCATGCCTTTGACCGCATTGCGGCCGGCGAAACCAAAACGCTGTTGGATGTGCAGGGCAGTGGCCTGGTCCATCGCATCTGGCTGACCATCAACGACCGCAGCCCTGCCATGTTGCGCAGCCTGCGGCTCGATATGGTCTGGGACGACGCCGCGCAACCGGCCGTTTCGGTGCCATTGGGGGACTTCTTCGGCATTGGCCTGGGCCGGCGCACGCCCTTTGAATGTGCGCTCTTCGCCGACCCGGAAGGGCGCAGCTTTGTCAGCTTTTTGCAGATGCCTTTCCGCAGCGCAGCCCGCATCACGCTCACCAACGAAGCTGACGAGGATCTGTCCCACTTCTTCTATGATGTCAACCTGAGCCTGGGCGTGGAGCACGCGCCGGAAACGCTCTATCTCCATGCGCATTGGCGCAGAGAAGCGCCCAACGCGCTGGGCCAAGATTTCGTGATCTTGCCCGCGGTGCCGGGTGCGGGTCGCTTTCTTGGCTGCAACGTGGGCGTCATCACCGCCCCGGAATATGACACTTCGTGGTGGGGTGAAGGCGAAGTCAAGGTGTGGTTTGGTGATGAAGAACACCCCACGCTGTGTGGCACAGGGACCGAGGATTACATTGGAACCGCTTGGGGTCAGGGCGCGTATGTCAATCGCACACAGGGCTGCCCGATTGCCGACCGCGCCAATCGTCACTGGGCCTTTTATCGCTACCACCTGGACGATCCGATCTACTTCGATGACGGCTGTCGCGTAGCCATTCAGACCATCGGCGGCTGCGCCAAAGAGCAGGCCCTGGCGCTCCTGGCGCGGAATGTGCCCTTGATTCCGGTGAGCTTTGATCCCGGTGCGCAGGGCACATTTGTCGGTCTGCTCGATCAAGAGATTGATCTGGCGTCCATTGAAGAAGAGGGCTGGTGCAACTTCTGGCGTCAGGATGACTGGTCTGCCACCGCCTACTTCTATCATGAAGCGCCGGGTGGCTTGCTGCCCCCGATTCCGCCGGCCACAGCGCGTGCGGCGGGCCTGCCCATTGCCGATGATGCCTCGGCGCGGGAAGATGCTTGAGCGAATAAGTCAGCCCGCCAAATCGCGGAACAGTTGCGCCCCGGCACCAGCCGGCGGGGTCACCGGGCGCGCATACTCACCCAAGGCATCCACCTCATCCTGTAACCGCGCCCGATCCTGGAAGAGCAACCCGTAGTCCGCATCGGTGGCAAGCCGTTGGCGGACTGCGTCTACTTTCGCCCGCTCCACATCGGGATAGCGCCGCCACTGGCCTTCCTCGACCGCGGCGCTGTAGCCATCTGCGGCAAACCGTTCGATGAGGGCCGTTTCCAGCCGATTTCGCTCCGTCTGACAGAGCGGATTGGCAACCAAATTGTGACTTTCGCACGGATCGCGGTCGAGGTCATAGAGCCACGCACGTTCATCGGCGGCGGAATAGCTATATTTCCAGCGCCCGTCGGTGATCAGGTACAGAGCGGTCTGCCGCTGCGAAAATTGGCTGTAGACATAGCGCGGTTCGGTCTGCGTGGCCACATGGCACAAATCGTCACCTTCGCGATCAACCTGCGGTGACGCATCCCCCGCCGCGGTCAGCATCGTTGGCCAGAGGTCCAATAACGATGTCGGCGTTTCACAGCGGGCGTCGGCGGCAAAATGGCCGGGCCAGCGCGCCAACAGCGGCACCCGCGCCGCCACATCGAGCATAGCCCGTTTGCCAAAGCTCCCATAGTCGCCCAGGAACTCCCCATGATCGGCGCTAAAGAGGATCAACGTATTGTCGATCTCGTCACCCAGCGCAGCCAGGATACGCCCGATGTTGTAGTCGATAAAGGAGATACAGCCATAGTAGGCGGCGCGCATGGTGCGCAGGAGTTGCTCATCAAAGCCGCCGTCGCGATATTTGTAGCGATTCTGTACGTGATTCCAAAAAGTTAGTGCCTGCTCATAATTCTGCGGGCGAAAAGGACGGGGCATCTCCACTGCGCGGTAGAGTTTGTTCCAGGGCATTGGGTTTTCAAAGGGCGGATGGGGCTTGATAAAGCTGCTCCAGAGCAAGAAGGGGCGGTTGCGATCCCGTCGTTGCAGAAAAGCTAGCGAGCGGTCCGCCACCCAATGGCTGTGGTGCAGATGGGCGGGCAGTTGTGATGGCTGGGGAATGTAATAATATTCGCTGCGCACGCCATGCACATCTTCGACATGATCATAGCCGTGCGCCCGCAGATGCTCGACAAAGTCATCCTGGTCGTTGGAGATCTCCTCTGAGTAGTCACGGCTCTCAAAGCCCCACAGCTTGCGCGAAGCGGGCGTAAAGTGCATTTTGCCCACGCCGTGCGTCTGGTAGCCCAAGGCCTGCAACCGCTCCATAAAGCTGGGCTGGTCTTGGGGCATGGGCATGTTGTCGACACAGCCGCTTTTGTGGGGCGGCAGCCCGGTCAAGGTGGCACAGCGTGCCGACACGCAGACCGGGGAAGGGGTGTAGCAACGCTGAAAGCTCGTCCCCTCGTGTACCAGCCGGTCAAGCGCCGGTGTCTTGATGATCGGGTTGCCCAACGCCGCGATCGTGTCGAAGCGCTGCTGGTCGGTAAATAGAAGTAAAATATTGGGCTGATTCATCACACCTCCGAACGCTTGGATTGCTAATTACGATTTGAATGAAGAGTCTACCATTTGCGTAATCAAACCGCCACTGCGCTGTTGCCGCAATAAAAAAAAACGGGGTACCATTTTACAATACCTTCGCCAATTTCAGAAATTAGAGCCGTCATTCCTGCGCAGGCAGGAATCCATCTTCATGTTACACGAGTAGATTCCTGCCTGCGCAGGAATGACATCTGGAAATTTCCGCCAAAACAAGGTTTGGC
>DAOUCA010000190.1:0-31392 GCA_034432375.1 Caldilineaceae bacterium | reverse complement strand
AAACCTTGTTTTGGCGGAAATTTCCAGATGTCATTCCTGCGCAGGCAGGAATCTACTCGTGTAACATGAAGATGGATTCCTGCCTGCGCAGGAATGACGGCTCTAATTTCTGAAATTGGCGAAGGTATTGCTATAAGAAACAGGATACACGTTGCTCTTCCCACTGTCATGGGGCCACGGTCATCTGTTTTTGGGAAGATTGTCCCAAGGGTTTAGGATTGCCTGTGGTTGTAGTATATCAACTACCTAGGAAATTAGCGCTGGATCAGCGGCAGGAAGATCTGGCGCTCCCCTGTTGGCGGCGCAACAGCCGACAGCGTTAAAATTTCCACATCCTCATGCGTCACGCGTAAACCAGCCCCTATACCCACCAATGACTCCGCCCGCACAACAACGGTGCCGCTGGCGTTCCCCCCTTTGCTAAAGGCCGCAATAACTTGGCCGTTGAGATCCGTCGTCCCCGTAAAGAGTTCGCCGCCGTTGACGGTGCCCTGGCTACCGTCGTCATCACTAACACTAACCCGTATCGTTTGGCCAACGACCGGTGCGCCCCAGGCATCGAGTGCCGTCGCGACGAGCGCCGCTGAGCTGCTGTTGCGCAAATCGTTTGGCGTGGCGACCAGATCGAGCTGGGCGATCGATGGCGCTTGAATTTGCAGCGTGGTGGTAGCCGTGGCGCTGCCTTCCAACACAAAGGTGATCAATGCCTCCCCGCTCTGGCTGCCGGCGGTAAAGCGCAGGGGCAAGCGCCCCTCCACAAAGTGCCCGTCGGTGGGTGATACCACCGTGCCAAGCGTGGTATTGAGCTGGTAGCCCAAGCTCCCACTCCACCCCGAGTTCGCCCCTTGGTCGTCGAGCAGGTTGACCGTCAGCGTGACCGCGTCGCTGTTATTGGGGCGCAGATAGGTGTCGATCCAGCGGTTGTCAAAGTCCACGTCGGCCAAGGGACGGAAGAGCGCCACCTTGGCAATCGCGCCGCCTGCAATAACCCCTGCTTCTGCTTCATAAAAGGTCGCACCAAAGTCACTGGTCACACCGCCTGGCTGCTCATCTAATGGATAATGGAAGGTAGCCGTCGGGTGGGCGGTGGCACCAGCCGAGACGCAGAAGGGCGATCCCGAAGAGCCGTCAAAGATCCAGCCCGTTGGCACCCGCACTTCCCAATAGTAACAGCGGCGTTGACTATCCTGATTGGTCACTGCATAGCCGACGTTGACCGACGAACCGAGGAAGCTCTGCAGATAGGGCACCTCTGGCTGCACATCAATCGGCTGAAAGTTGAAGGGCGCGGGGTCGCTGCGGGCAACCGTTTCCCCGTCCACGCTCCCTTGTAGCCAGAGATAGGCCACCCCCTGGCTGGGAGGTGTAAAGCCATCCGTGCCGAAGATGCCATCACCGGCTAGCTCATCGGCATGGGCACCGTCATCATAGAAGGTAAAGACATTGCCAAAGCGCGCGCCGGTGGTACTCTGCATCCAGCCGGTCAGCCGGTTATCGTCCGTCGCGCCACCCCAATCGACACGCAGCGCCTGGCTGCTGAGCGACAAGGTGCGTTTGCCCAATCCACGGGGCTGAATGGGGCTGGCCGCCAAGGCGTTAAAGGAGAAGGTCGCTTCGCCCGTCTCGCCGACATTGACGGTGGCACCCCAAACGCCGGTTTTCCCATTGACATTGACCTGAACATATTGCAAGAGTCCGTTATTCAAGCTTTTGCAGAGCACATTGGCATTATCGGCACAATCGACCGGCGTGCCATCGGGATAGACCACGTTCATCGTCGCCAGGCTACCGCTGTAGCCGGTCTGCAAAAAGCCAATACTCTGCACCTTCGAATCGACTGCCACCGTATAGCTCTTGCTTGGCTGGGGCGGCGCAGGAGTGAATTTATAGCCACTACCGCTAACCGCGCCGGCCAAATCTTGATTGCTAACCACGACTTCATTGCTGGTGAAAAAGGTCTGCTCGCCCACGCTAATCTTTGCGCCGCCGGCATCGCTGCTTCGTACCGCATCGTAGAGATAGCGAATTTCGCCGCTCTGCACGTTGAGCCAAACCTGGTAGGCGCGTCGGGCGAGGTCCCCACCGCCATAGTTAGCCTGGCCTTCGGTCGAAATGATATACCATTGATCATCCACCAAACCGCCATGATAGACATGCACCTGCGGTCCCGTCTCGGTGGTTGCCTGTGGGGAAGCGGTAGCCGCGCGCGGCCCCGGGTCGACATAGACCCAGACCAGATCCTTGTTGAGAATATTCGCATAGCGCTCGAAGAGTGAACAGAACTGCGGATTGAGATTGCAGGGGTTCATGTGCAGATAGCCATCTTCAGAGACATTAACCGTGCTGGTGGCCGCACCATAGAAATTGAAAGGCTGGGGCAGGTTGATCGGCTTTGGGACACTACCCAGTTGGCCCGCATCGGCCATCACGCTGCTGGGAATCCAGCGATATTCGCTGGGCGTCAACCGATCCCAGCGATAGGTGAAATTGTTGCTGACATAGTCGCTCCAGCGGCCGGCACCGGCGCTGTGGCTGGCCTGCGCCCGCAGAATATCCGTGGCATTGGCTAGCTGATCCGGCGCGACATAGAGAAATTGGCCGCCCGTACCAATCGCTGTCAGCAGATAGGGCACAATGCCAGCGGACTGGGAACCATCAGCCGCCAGCCCCAGGTAATTCTTGGCCGTGCCACTCACATTGCTCTGCACCGTGGGCGCACTGTTGCAGCCGCCCAACAAGACAACCGAACCACTTACCAGCCGGTTGTTGAGCTGTTGTTGTACATAATCACTGCTGGTCGAAGGCTGCGCGTCGCCGTCGGTGTAGAGCCAAGCCTGGCCATCATATTTATTTTGGATCGCTTGGGTCAGCGCATCCAAGCCGCGCACGGGGCAGCCCGCATCCGCACCGGTGGCCGTCAAGCTATCGAGCAGCGGGTTGATCTGCGGGGCAAAGAAGCGCCCTTCGCCGAGCACGCCGTTGACGATGTTGCCGCCGATCAAGCTGCCGGCGTTAAAGGTGTAGAGATTAAATTCTGTGCCCTTAGGGTTCGCCGTCAAATCGTTGACCTGTTCACGGATCAGCGCTTTGGTCGCGTCGATCTTGGGCGTGCCGGCCGGCGTTGCCATGCTCGTGCTGTTGTCGATGACCATCGTCACCTGATCCCACCAGCGGTAGTCGAAGGGGCTGGCAGCATCGGTCGCCTGTGGGGCCAAGAGCGCGCTCTGCTGTGCGGCGGTCACCGGCGTGGGTACTGTTGTGGTAGCAGCAGCAAGGGCAAAGGGATTGGCAATTGCGACGTTCTGTACCACTGTTGCCGCGGTCTGCGCATCGGTGGCGAAGCCGAGATTTTTCCACACTTTGAGAAAGCGCGCCATGTTACACTGTCCATTGCCCTGGAAGCTCGGGTCGGTAAAGACCTTCTGGATATTGGCTTGGCCGGGGCTGATCGTATCGCTGCCATCGTTGACGGTGTCGAGAAAGTCCCAGAGCATGGCGGCGACGGCTCCTTCATTGAGTGGGCTGGCCGTGCCAGGCAATGTCTCAAAATCGACGGTTGGGCCAGAGACATCGATGTAATAGCTCGTAAAGCCCGAGCCGGGCATGATCGTGCGCGCCGCACTCTGGTAATAGTCGGCAAAGCCTTCGCCCCACGAGAGCTTATCGCCGTTGGGGCCATTGTTAAAGCCCGGCAAGGTGTGCGGTCCGCCGGGGTTCAGGTTGCAGCTAAATTGGTGGTCGGCAAAGTGCGCCCACTCGTGCATGATCACCGAATCGTCCCACTCGTCAGTGCTGGAGGCATCGTCGGCAATGACGAGCGTGGTGCGTTGCGCATTGTAGAACGAGCCCTTGGCTTTTCTGCCGCGCTCCCAATAGGCGGTAACCGTCCGATCCATGGCGGGCGAGCCTTGGCCCAGGTTGCTGTTCCAATATTTCCAGGCCCAATAGAGACTGTCGCCAATGTTAAAGACGGCCGCTTCGATTGAGGGAATAGCATAGGCGGTGAGGCCAAAATCCACCGTTCCCCCCTCGGAATCAATAATACCCGAGTCGAAGCAGTAGAGTTCCTGCTCGCTGGTCTCCTCAATGCGCGCAATGCGGGTTGGCCCTTCCCACACTTCGCTACAGACGCGCGTGTAGAGCTCCAATTCGTCATTGAGAAAGCCATCATCATCGCAAAAGCTAAACGAGAAGTTGCCGTTGGCATCCGTCACCGTATAGCCATAGGAGTCATCGGAGAAGGTATCCTCTTCACGCATCTCGACCAAGATGTTATGCACCGGTACCGCGCTGCCACCGACATCATTGTAGCGCGGTGGATTGGCTGCCGGCTGACGCTCGCCGCGTGTCAAGGTGCCCTTCACCGAAAAACAGCCATCGGGCATATTGGTGCCCCACGTATTGGCGGCGACTACCTGGCTCGATTTGTCGACGGTGGGGCGGCTGGTGGGGGGGGTGTAGCGTGGCAGTCGCGGATCGCTGTCACTGACCGACGAACCGCTGGCATCAATGGTAAAGAAGAGGACGCCGACGGCACTTAAGGTCGTCGCCGGGTTGGGGTGATAGGTCGCTTGCGCCCGCACCGTATAAACGCCTGCCGTCGGGAACTGAAGTTGGCGCGCTTGGTTGACTTGCGTTCCAGCCGGTACTGCGCCCTGGGTTGCATCACTTGGTCCGCCCAAGAGGGTGCCGCCATCGGGTAATTCCCAGTGCAGGGTTAGATCGGGCGCGGCGTGTAAAGGGGTTGCTTGGAAGGTGACATTGATAATACCACCGATGGATGGTGCGCGCTCCACTTGCAGCAAGACTTCGACCCCTTCGTAGGTGCCGCCGGCTCGATCAACAAATGTGTTGGCCGTCGCGCCTGTGCTTGCAGCGGGGGTGACGGACTGGCTCCTTGCCGCGGTGGGTGACAGTCCCAGACTCAGCACGATAGAGAGGAGTGTGAGGAATACAAAAGTGCGTCTGATAGGTGTACGGATTGTAGTCAAGGTGGGTTAGCTCCTGTGCATACGCAACATAAACTTGAGGATGGTTCAGCACGCGATGTACCAAGAGTTCTGTGCCTAAAATACCTATCCTCCAACGGGGAACAGAATACCTTGACTCTACTTTAGCAGATGGGAAAGAAAAAGAAGGGGCGTTTTTTGACAAAAATTTGCCAACCAACAGGTTGCAATCTATCGTGGGACCTAGTGCATTATCAGTCCTAAAATTTCGGATTAGTTCACAGTGAGGAAACCCGAAAATCAAGACGTGATGATGCCCTAGGATCTGTTGACATTTGGGTTTTGCAGTTTTGCAGGGTTAAAACCCTGCGCTAACAGTGGGAAGCCGCCTCAGCGGCTAAATTCCTAGCCGCTGAGGCGGCTTCTCGCTGTTAGATGGCCAATTCGATTGGCCGTTTTAGCAAATGTCAACAGGTCCTGGTACAGTGCGACGTAAATTGACCAATAGGGTACTTGAAGATTCTTCCGAGCAAAAAGCCGCTCTGAGGAATGACAGAACGATGAGTTTATTTACGCCGCTACCTACTAGCCGCTGCCGCTGCGAATCGCCAGCCGTGACTTACCCAGCGCGGCCGGGGTGAACGCATGGGAATTCAGAAATGGGTTCAACGGATCGCGCTGCGGCAGCGCAACCACTGCCGTAGCGCGATCCGTTGCTTACTTGGTAATCAAATAGGTCACCTGCACTTGCTGGCTGATCGTCAGTTCACCAGGGGCAATCGTTGTGCCGCTGTCGACCCTAGATGCTGCAAATGCAACGGGCGCTACCGGCCCATTGCTGCTAACTTCGCTGATCGACAGCACATCACCGACGGTAACACCATTGAGCTTGGCCAGTTCTGCCGCTTTGGCCTGGGCATTGGCGACAGCCGCCGTACGTGCTTGCGCGTCCGCACTGCTGGTCTCGTCCAAGCTAAAGGTCACGCCATTGATACTGTTGGCCCCCGCTGTAATCGCCGCATCCAATACGCTGCCGACGGTATCGAGCTGGCGAATCGTGATATCAACGTTATTGCTCACGTGATATTGCGTCTTGGTGTCCGCACCGTTGGGATCACCAACCTGCTCCATATAGACATTAAAGCCCGAGGTTTGAATATCTTTTTCGGCAATGCCTTGCGCTTTGAGCGCCGCAAAGAGCGTGTCGAAACGCTGCTGGTTTTCAGTGTAGGCTTCTTTGATCGTCGGTTTGACGACATCGACACCAACGGTGGCATGGGCCGTGTCCGGCTTGATGCTCACCTGACCTTCACCCAAGACGGTAATCGTGCGTGTCGGCAAGATCGTGCCTGGCTCGGTTTGGGCGTGGACGGCGCGTGGCCCTGGCTGGCCCCACGCCCCAAAGAGGATTAACACGGCAATGGTCAACCCGGCCGCAAATGTTTGTAAACGATAATTTTTCATACGTTCTTCCTTTGCATACCATCACTTTTGTATAACATCAGCGCTGACAATTCGTCAGTAGATCAGAGACGTTTTCCCCCAACAAGATGTTGCAAGGCGCTGTCGCCACGGATTGGCTTGCCCCTTATCCATTGCCCAACAACGCCAGCGCTTTGATCAACTGCGTATCTGTGCTGGACTGGATTGCATCAAGCGTCATCGTCTTGACCTCACCGGGCGACAGCAGATCTGTTCCCAAGGGCAGCTTGATCTCATTATCCGGTTTGATCCCCTGGTTGCGGATCAGGCGACCATTGGGCGTCAACCACTGCTTTACGCCTAACAACAATTCAGAGCCATCCGCCAATTCAAAGGGCGCTAGAACTGTGCCGGTGCCAAAGGTTGTCTCGCCAACCACCTGCCCCCGCCCATGATCTTGAATCGCCCCGGCAAAGATCTCGGCGGCGCTGGCGGTGCCGGGATTGGTTAAAACGACCAGAGGGATTGTCGGGGCCAGCCCCCCTGGTTGTACTGGAAAGGCGGTGCGGTTGTCGTGGGCATCGGCTTCGAGCAATACATTGCCATCACTCAAGAACTGACTCGTCACTTTGACCGCCTGGTCAAGCAAGCCGCCAGGGTCATTGCGCACATCGACGATCAAGCCGGTGGCACCCGCGGTCTGCGCCCCTTGCAGTGCCGTGGTGACATCGCGATTGGCATTCTGGCTGAACTGGCTCAGCCGCAACAGGGCCACCTGCGTGCCAGGGATCATCGTCCAAGTGGCCGCCGGCACATCGATTTCCTGGCGTGTGATTGTGAAGTCATAACTTTTGTTATCGGCTGGACGGAGGATCGTGATGGTCACCGGTGTGCCGGCGGGGCCGCGTACCTTCTGCACAATCGTATTTAGATCGAGCGCCGTGACATCTGTACCGTCGACCCGCATGAGAATATCACCTGCTTTGACGCCCGCTGCAATCGCCGGCCCGCCGTCAAGAGGCGCGACTACAATGGGCAACCCATTGCGCATCCCCATCTCGGCCCCGATACCGGTAAAGCTACCATTTATGCTGCTGACGCGGGCCGTCTTCTCTTGCGGGGTGAGAAAGGTCGAATGGCCGGTGTCACCCAACGCTTCGACCATGCCACGGATCGCGCCATAGGTGAGGATGCCAGGATCAAGCGCGGTGCGGTCGACAAAGTCCTTTTGGACGAGATTCCACGCCTGCCAAAAGGTGGCAAATTGGGTCGGTTGGTCGGTGGTGCTGACAATACAGGGGGTTAACAGATTGGCGCTACCCGCAACAAGACCGGCACCAAAGGCCCCTCCGGTGAGGAGCAGCAGACCAACGAGAATAGCAATCCATTTTAGAATGCGGTGCATGTTGGTCAATCTCCTACGGTGCTTAACGGTTCTGGCGCATGAAGGGCATGCGCGGTTGGATCCATTGCTGCCGGGGTCGGCTCCACGCCGAGATCTTGCAAATGGCGCCCTTCACGCCAACGGCGCCACAGGATGAAGAGACCAACCACGCCCACAACGGCCTGACCCAAAAAGATATCGAGCCCCGGCAGCAGGAAGGCACCCATAATAAAGGGTAGCAGATCCCAGAGCGTGTGGAGGAGGACGGCGATCCCATAGGCACCCAATACCTTCCGATTGAAATGGAAACGGCCATTGCGAGCCTCGCGAAAGAGCACCGATGCGAAAATGGCGGTCCAGGTGCCGTGGCCCAGCGGTGACATAATTCCCCGCATCATGGTGATGTAAACGGTAAAGGAAAGACTGCCACCGCTGCGCAAGAAGCCAGTGAAGGCATAGCCCATGCTTTCCAGCGCGGCAAAGCCCATCCCGGCGGCCGCGCCCAGGATAATGCCATCGATCTCGGCATCGTGACGCAAGCGCCAGGCGATAATCATTACACCCAAAATTTTGGCAAATTCTTCAATAACGGCCACCGTCAGCATGGTCGAAGGGGTGGCGCTGTGGATAAAGAGCGGCTCCAGGATCGACGCCGCGATCACTCCCAGCAAACCGCCGTAGAGAAAGCTGCGCGCCACTGCGCCGGCACCGAGCAAGCTTAGCCGGCGATGGTCATAGAAGAAGGCGGCATAGGCGGCCGGCACCATAAAGACGCCCAGCAGCACCACGGTGGGAAAGAGATTGGGGTTGCCGGTGAGCAGGAGCGCGCCCAAACTTAACAGATAAAAGAAGAACGCTGAGAGCAGAATGCGCCACCAGGAGCGCCGTTCTGCCTGTGAATTGGTTGTCATGATTGCCCCATTACTTGTTTAAAAAATTGTTGAAAAATAACAATCCGGGGATTGCGCTTCTTCACCAGTGTAGTCCCTGGCGTTTCTGATTACATCAGGTGATGGTACAGGCGCAGCGTGGTCAATCGTTGGGAAAAATAGCCTGGTCGACCGGCCAGGCTATTTGCATCAACACATGGTCGGGATTGACCGGTCCCTCCCTGGAACGCTAGTACTTTGTGAGACAAGTAATGACAGGCTTTTCTGTCCCGGAGGGACGGTTGAATTTAGGGCAGAATCTCGTATTCTTTCTCCTAAACTCAACCGGTCCCTCCGGGACGAAACTAGATTCGTACAGGATAAGCGCTACCGCTCAAAACTTGTTTCAAAAAACAGCAGTGCACTGTTACCGTTATGACCCCGTGTTGACCGTTGCCGGCGTGACGCTCACGGCACCAACGCTCTCCGCCGGGGCCCACCCTTGTAATTGTTCACCGGGCAGGGCAACGCGTACCCAATCCCCGCGCGTTTCGAGTAGGCTAACCGGCGCGCCACTGTGCAATGTGAATTCGGTGGTATATTGCGTGCCGGGGCCGCTGACAATGTCGAGCGTCGGGCTGAGGACAATGGCTGGTGGCCAGCGACGATCGGTATAGAGGATGCCGCTAAGGCTCAGTGCGCTGACCAGCAACAAGAGCGCACTCAGGAGCAGCGTGTAACGGATCACGGTGTGTGGCGTCCCCGCGGTCAGGCGGCGCTCGATCAGCCAGAGCAGCACGCAAACGATCCACAAGATCAGCGCCAACCCGGCCAACTCATCCACAGTCAACCAGCGCCCGACCAAGGTGAGCAAGCCATCGAGGGGGGAGACGGTGCCCGTGGCATACTGATCGACCACCTGACTGCGCGCTAGGGCAAGATTAGCGCGCAGGTCGGCATCGCGGGGGGCCAAGCGGGCCGCACGGCTGTAGTTGAGGATCGCCCGCCCCACGTCACCCTGCTTATAGTACGCATTGCCCAAATTGTAGTAGAGCAACGAATCGCGGACACCTTGGCTGACAAGCTGCTCATAAACCTGGGTCGCCGCCGCAAAATTCCCCTGTTCATATAACTGGTTGCCGCGTACCAGCGTCTCCACCATGTTCTCGGCGTGTACCGGCCGCGCTAGGGGGAGAGCGACAAACAATAGGCAAAAGAGGCAGCCGCCTACAAAGCGCAGGCGCGCTGCTGCGCGCATGACATCACCATTCCTCTGTCTGCTCATAACGCCTTCTCCAAACGATTGATTAGCGTCGCGGTTTCGGTTAACAGATCGCCATCCCCGCTGCCGTTTGTGGTCGTGGGGGCAAAGCGGCCGAACTCACTGCGTGCCAGCAAGTCGTTGACCGCGCTCACCAACGGTTCGTCTACGCGCTGGTTGTGCAGGCGCTCAGCTAATGTATTCTGCGTCATGCCCGCCACCGGCTGATTGAGTTTGGCGCTTAGATAGTCGGTGAGCACCTGCGCCACCACTGGATGTGGATCGCTGTTGCGCTTACGCCGGGCTTGGGTCAATTGTTGCTGCGCGTTTTTCTGGGCCTGGCTGCGGCGCAAACGGACCGGATCCTGCGCCAACCGTTGCCGGCGCCGGCGCCAGAGACCATCGCCGACAATCACCACTAAGGCCCCCCCCCAAGCCAGCCAATAGAGCGGACGGCTGGTCAGCGGTACGGCGGCACCGCCTAAGCGCGTGGGCGCGCTTTTGATGTGGCGGATATCGCGCTCGACAATGGTCATCGGCGCTTGGCTGGCGACCCCGACGGTGGGGATCGGCGCTTCGGCCGCGGCCGCGTTGACGGTCAAGGTAAAGGGCTGCGTGTGGATCGTCTGATAGCTCGCCGCTTCGGGATCAAAGTAGCTATACGCGATCGCCGGTAGCGTCGCCGGCCCGGCGGTGGTGGGCACGAGCAGTTGCTCATAGGTGCGCGTGCCGATCAGCCGGCCATTGGTGACTACGTTTGTGCTCTTGACGGTGCTGTCAAAGCTGCGCCAGCCGGCGATGGCGGGCACGGTTGGGTTTGGCCAGTTGGCAGCATTGCCCGCGCCCTGCAAGATGAGGCGTAAGGTTACCGGTTCATTGACGGCTACCACATCGGCGCTGACGGTGGCGGTGATCGCCATCTGACCGACCGCCCCAGTAAAGTCAGCCGGTGCCGGTTGCGGCAGCGGCAGCACAGTGACGGTAATCGGGTCGGTTTGCAGCGTGGTGCCCCGTTGAAAGAGTGAGCCCGGCATCGAGAGCGCCGCCGGGCTGATCGTCTGCACCCCAGGTACGGTGGGAAAGAGAAGGGTCGGCAATGTTGTCACCTGATAGGCGCGGCCGCCAACGGTGGTTCGCGTCTGTGACTGATCACTCTTCTGTTCATGCCAGAAACCAGTGAAATCGGGCGCTTGATAGGAGGGCTGGTCAAAGAGATTGGCCCCCTGATAAAAGCGAAAGCGGTAGGTCACCTGTTGGCCCAAATAGACGGTCGGTTGATCAACTTCACTGGTGACAAAGAAGTCGCGCCCGGCGCTCGCACTGGGCGCGGCCAGATTAGCACCCGGTTGGCTGGGCGCGGCCCCTTGCACCACCTGCACGGCAATCGACTCTGTGCTATAGGATTGGCCGCCCACCTGCACCGTGATCGGCGGGATCTGCAAAGCGCCAGTGCGGGTCGGCTGGAGGATATATTGATAGGTGATCTGGGCGCTGGTCTGGCCGTTAACGATGCTAAATTGTGAGGCCGTGCTTGTGCTGAGTAGCTGGAAGCCGTCGAGCGCCGGTAGCGCGGGCTGACCACCATTGGCACCGCTGATGATCACCGACAGCGTCACCGTCTCGTCGCTGCCAATTGTCTTGCGATCGACCTGTGCCGAGACCGGGTTATCCTGTGCCCAGACATTCGGGCTTCCGCAGACCAACAGCGCGATAAGAGAGATACCGATCAAAAATAGTTGATACCGTGTTGCGTTTGCCATAAACTTCCAAAATGGTTAATGGTGTAATAGTTAACGGTGTAACGGTTAACCGTTACACCGTTAACTATTACCAATCTTTATCCGGCGGTGGCCCCGGCGCGACGTAGACGCCCTGCAGCCGCTCCTGTAAGGTTTGCGTCTTCTGGCCGATGCTGTTTAACAGCTGGCGTGCTTGTGCCTCGCTGAGTGTCGTTGTCGGTTGGCTCTGCGCACTGCCTTGATTTGTCTGTTGATCCTGGTTGGCCTGATCGGGGGTTGGTTGCCCCTGATCGGCCTGTTGCTGCCCCGGTTGATCCTGATTCTGCGGTTGCGGCGTTTGGTCGGGCTGCGGTTGATCCGCTTGTTGCCCCTGATTTGTCTGATCAGCGGTGGGTTGTCCTTGATTGTTCGGTTGCTGCGGTTGATCCTGATTAGTTGGATCGGCGGTGGGTTGTCCTTGATTGTTCGGTTGCTGCGGTTGATCCTGGCTCTGTGGTTGCGGCGTTTGACCGGGCTGTTGTTGCTGGTTCTGCTGTTGCTGGTCCTGCTGGTTTTGTTGATCCTGCTGTTGCTGATCCTGCTGCTGTTGGTTTTGCAGATGGCGCTGCGCCAACTCCAGGTTATGTTTGGCGTCTTGATCCCCTGGGTGACGCCGCAGCGTTTCTTTATACGCCTCTACGGCCTCTTTCCACTGCTGCGTCTGATAGTGGCTGTTGCCCAAGTTGTAGTAGCCTGCTGGTGCCAACGTCGCATCGGCTAGATTGAGCGCCTGGGGCAACAGTTGCTGGGTATTCGTGTAGACACCCTGTTCGTAATAGGTGTTGGCAAGATTGTAGAGCGGCACGGCGGCCTGTGGGTCGAGCGATTGCGCGCTTTGATAAGCATTGCCGGCGGCTGGATACTCCTTCTGGGCAAAGGCTTCGTTGCCCTGCGCAACCAGCCGCCCGGCCGATTCGCCGCAGCCCATCAGCCCAAAACAGAGCAGCAAGAGCAGAAGATTCGCCGGCTTGGGCCAGGTACGCCACCACATGCGCCACCACATGCGCCACCAGGGGCGTCTCTCTGTATCGCGCCGGCGCAATCGTTCTGGGATCGATTCGGCCAGCAGCAGCGCCAGCAGTGCCACAGTCAGGAAGATCTGATAGCGTTCGATCTTCTGCAACGTAAAACGACTTTCCAACTGCGCTTTTTGTAACTGATCGAGTTCGCCTGCCAAGGCATCCAACTCTTCGCCGCCGGCGCTGGCGCGGAAATAGCGACCCTGCGTCACCAGCGCGATCCGTTGCAGGGTCACCTCATCCAGCTTAGAGAGAATCGGCGCACCGTTGGCATCTTTTTTGTAGCCGGTCAGCTTGCCGGCCTCATCAAATTCGGGGATCGGTTCCCCTTGTGGTGAGCCAAAACCGATCGTATAGATAATAATGCCCTGCGCTGCCGCATCTTGGGCGGCCTGTTCGACATCGGCTTCGTGATCCTCGCCGTCGGTCATGATTACAATCACCTTTTGGTTGCTGCGGTGCGGGTCAAAACCCTGGGTTGCAGTCGCGATCGCCGCACCAATCGCCGTGCCCGGCCGTGAGATCATGTTCGGATTGGCACTTGTCAAAAAGGCGCGCGCCGTATCATAGTCGGAGGTCAGCGGAAATTGGATAAAGCTGGCCCCAGAAAAGAGCACCAGCCCAATTTCGTCCCCCTTGAGCCGGTTCATCAGATCCGAAATTTCATACTTGGCGCGGGTGAGGCGATCCGGCTTCAGGTCGGCGGCCAACATGCTCTTGGAGATATCGAGCGCCACCATGATCTGGACGCCCTCTTGCTCCACCACCTGCACCTGGCTGCCCCACTGTGGCCGTGCCAGCGCCAACACCAAAAAAGTGAGCGCCAACAGCCAGAGCACCAACTGCCAGCGTCGCCCACGCCGATTCACCGTTGCACTCAGCTGCGCGATGAGCCCAGCCTGCCCCAATCGCAAGAGCGCGGCCTGGCGTCGCCGTTGTGCCCAAACTAGGAAGAGTGCTAACAGCGGCACCAGCGCTAAAAACCAGAGAAAGAAAGGTTGTCCGAAAGACATAGCATGATTGTCCAGAGCATTGAAACATTAGCAAAAAGGCCGGATGAGCGGATGACAAGAATGACAGGATGACAGGAAGGACGGGATGACAAGATGTATTTCGGTTATCCCGTCGCCCTGTGATACGGTTGGCTTGTCTTACGAAAGACCTTACGTCCTGCTGTGGGATTGTCATTCCTGCGCAGGCAGGAATCCATGTCGATGCTTGGCCCCCTGCCTACGCAGGGGTGACACAATCAGCCTGTAAGGTAAGCCGGCAGTATTATCCGGTCATCTTGTCATCCTCACGGGATCTTCCGCAACAGGGTCTGGCGCAGCCCCATCTCGACGAGCATGAGTGCCAGCGCCGGGAGGAGCAGCCACTGGGCCAATTCACCATAGCGCTCAAAGGTGCGGATCTCGACTTGGGACTTTTCCAGATGATTGATTTGGTCGTATATCTGTTGCAAACCGGCCTGATCCGCGGCGCGGAAATAGAGACCACCGGTTTTGTCGGCAATCTTTTGCAGGGTCGCTTCATCGATTTCGCTCTGCACCATCACCACGCGCCGGCCAAAGAGCGTATCCTGCGGCATCGGCACCTGACCAGGCCGGCCCGCGCCAATCGTGTAGACCTTGATGCCCAGGCTTTTGGCTGCTTCCGCTGCCGTCAACGGATCGATCTGGCCGGCATTGTTGACGCCGTCGGTCAGCAAGATGATCACTTTGCTCTTGGCCGTTGAATCTTTGAGCATATTGGCCGCCGTCGCCAGGCCAAGCCCAATCGCGGTGCCATCCTCGATCTTGAGATCGGTCGCCAGTTGCGCCTGGTCGAGCAGCCGGTCGAGCACGGCGTGGTCAATGGTCAGCGGGCTTTGCGCAAAGGCTTCGCTGGCAAAGACGGTCAGACCGATGCGGTCGTAGGGGCGTTGGCCGATAAAGTCGGTGATCACCGCCTTGGCCGCTTGCAGCCGATTGTTCGGTTCAAAATCGAGCGAGGCCATGCTGCCGGAAATGTCGAGCGCCAGCGCGATGTCGACCCCTTCGCCCTTGATCACCTGCTGGGCGTCGACCAACTGTGGCCGCGCCAGTGCGCCAATCAGCAGCGCCAGCGTCAACCAGCGCAAACCGCCCAAGAGCGGTTGCAGCGTGACGCGCCAGGAGCGGACGGCCGCTTGCGTGCGCAGGATGTCGGCATAGCGCAGCCCGGCGCTTTGCTCGGCGTTGGCCCGTCTACGTGCCCAGAGGGCCAGCAGCAGCGGCAAGAGCAAGAGCAAAACCCAGGGCGACGCCAGCCGCAGATTCGTGGCGGACAGCGAGAAAGTCGGAAAATTCATTGAGACACCTCGCTGCTGCGCGCTGTGTTGTTGATAGTTCCGTTATCGCCCGCACCGTTATCGCCCGCACCGTGATCGCCTGCGCCAGTGCCGGGTGGCGGTGCAGGTGCCGGTTTCGTCTCCAGCACAAAAGCACGCGCTTCGCGCAGCAGCGCTTCCGCGGCGCGTGGCTCCGGCTCGACATTGGCAAATTTGACCAGATCCGCTTCGCTCAGCAGATCCAGCAGGCGAGTCCGCGCTGTGGATGGCAGCGCACTCTGGCGCAGCGCCTGGCGGATCTCGTTGGTTGTCTGATCGATAGCCGGGATGGCAAAGGCTCCAGTCAGGTAACGGCGCAAGGCGTCGGTGGCCAGGGTATAATGCTCTTGAAAACGCCGCTGTGCCGGCAGTTGCAACTGTTGGAGTTGATCGAGATCGTCCAACGCAATCTGGTAGGCCGGCCGTAGGTCACGCAGGGACGGCAGCGCCGTAGTCCCGGTGGTGCGCCCACGCCACCGGCTGTAGAGCCACCAACTGCCGCTGCCCAGCAGCAGGGAACCAACAACGCCGCCCAGCAGCCACGGCCACAAGGGCGGGATTGGCAGAGTCGCCTGCGGTTTGAGATCGCGCAGCGCCAGATCGCTGCTGGTCAAGACCGAGGTGACGGTGAGCGAGATCGGTTGCGCCAGCAGTTCATGTTGCTGGCCAGCCCCATCCACCAGCGTAACCGGCAGCGGCGGCGTGCCATAGGTGCCCGTCATCCAGAGCGTGACACCCAACGCTTGGTAGCTGGTGGCGCTGCCATCGCCATGCTCCGCAGTCGATACGGGGGAGAGGGTGCGCACCTCAAAAGCACCCCATTGCTGCGCCGGTGCCACCGGTACAATGCCCGCGTCGACACTGTGCGTCACCGCCAAGGTCAGCGTGATCAGATCGCCCACCGTGAGCGTCGGCTGCGCCGCGGTCAACGTTGCCGTCGGATCATCGGCCGCGTAAACCGAAGTTGCGCCGACTGTCCAACTCAGCCACACAATAAAAATCAACGTACAAGGAAGCCAATACCACTTCATAGAAACTCGACATTTACGCTATTCATGCAGGCCAGGTGTCACTCTGCGATGACTGACTAGTACGACAACGGTACATTTCGATTAGTAGACAGCATGAACAAGAGTCACAGAATTTTCTCTTTGGTGTAGCAATCCTGTAAATCTTATAAATCTTGTCGAATGTACCGTTGTCGTACTAGTTACAACTTACGATAATGGTTTCGCCGTAGCTTGTGCTCGTTTAACGCTACGGCGAAATTGTTTCAACAGTAACGCTACTGCCGTTGGTTGCGCTTGGCAAAGAAGGCCAAGAGTGGTGCAACGTAATCGGCGCCGGTGGTGATCAAGATATGATCGACACCGGCGCGTCTGAAGAGTGCCTGCTTTGCCGCGGTCAACGTCACATTGTTCGCGTGAAAGGCGTGGCGCCAGGCTGCGTGGCTGGTATCGACCCAAGTCAGTGCACCACTTTCGGCATCTTCCAGCAGCAATAGGCCGACATCGGCGATCTTGGCCTCCAGCGGATCGTGCAGTTCAATGGCAACGACATCGTGGCGACGGTTGCTGATCGCCAGGGCGCGTTGGTAGCGTTGTGTATCGGCGATAAAGTCGGAGACGAGAAAGATGACGCTGCGCCGTTTGAGCAGCCGGTTGACGGTGTCGAGCGCCAGCTTGAGATCGGTGCCGCGTGCGCGCGGTGTAAAAGCCAGCAGTTCGCGCACAATGCGCAGCACATGTTTGCGCCCCTTGCGCGGCGGAATAAAGCGTTCGATCTGATCGGTAAAGATCAGCAACCCCACCTTATCGTGGTTGTTGGTGGCGGCAAAGGCGAGGACCGCGGTCAATTCGGCGGCCAGTTCGCGCTTGAAACGCCCTTGCGAGCCAAAATCCTCAGAGCCGCTGGCGTCGACCACAAAGAGCACCGTCAGCTCGCGCTCTTCGACATAGCGCTTGACATAAGGCGTCCCCATACGTGCCGTGACATTCCAGTCGATGGTACGGATTTCGTCGCCCGGTTGATAGGGGCGCACTTCATCAAATTCGATCCCGCGCCCCTTGAAGACTGAGTGATATTCACCGGCAAAACTGTCGGCCACCAGATGGCGGGTGCGGATTTCGATCTGGCGAATTTTTTTGATGAGTTCTGGTGCGAGCATAGGTGGTTAATGATGACAAGATGACTCGAAGGACAAGATGACGGGAAGGATGGGAAGACAAGTGGCGCAGCCAATTCATCCTGTCATCCTGTGATACTGTTGCGCTGCCTTACGGAATTCCTTAGGACTCACTGGGATTTGTCATTCCTGCGCGCCCAGTGGGCACCCGAGGAATCCATTTGTTCGGTGTGGACTCCTGCCAGAGTTTACCCTCACGGAGGTGGGGGCAGGAGTGACATAATCGCTTTGTAAGATAGTGCAACAGGTTCACCTTGTGAATGGGTGATATAGACCACGGTTTTGCGTTCAGTCTTCCAGATGCGCAGCAACTCCTCTTGCATCAACTGGCGCGTCTGCGCATCGAGCGCGGCAAAGGGTTCATCCATCAACAGCACGGCCGGATCATTAGCCAGCGCGCGGGCAATCGCCACCCGCTGCTTCATGCCCCCGGAAAGTTGATGGGGGAAGGCTCCGGCAAAGCGCGCATGAATTCCCCCGCTGCCACCGTTAGAGCCACACCGGCCAGGGCAACGACTTCACCCTGGCGACTCGGATAGCGTTTGCCGACGTTGCTGATGGTAATCTTGCGCTCATGAGGCTCTTTTCTTCGTGTAACGATCGGCTACCCCCTCCCAACCTCCTTTGAGGGGTAGGTATTCAAGAATCGTCGAAAGCAGAGAAAGCAGAGCGGTCAAGCGTCGGCCAGGCCAAGGGAAGAAAGCGTCCCAGGGGGAGCGGTCGCTGTGCAAGCAAAGCGGCGAGAATGACGAGAATGCCACGGCGGAAGCAAGAAACCGGTCGCCAGCAAGAGGCAGTAGAGGCCAAAGTGCGGGCAAGGTGAGCCAAGGGCTAGCCGCAAAGGAGCTAGGGGGTAAGTTGGCTTCGGCCTCGCCGCCGACACTGACGCCCCAGAGCGTAGCGACAGCAATGGCAACCCAGTGACGGGTGGTGCGTTCGGGATCAGTCATGCGTGTCTGGTGCCAGCCCCAGCCGGCGCGTTTGGTCTGCTTGAAGCCACATTCGATCCAAGGACGGAGCCCGTACCAGAAGACATTGGCCTGAGTGGGGCCAAGTCCGTGAGGATGAGCCATGGATCAGGGTGCCGTTCGTCCCAGCATGCCAACAAAGTGCAGACGAGGGGATGAGATTTGAAGCAAGTGACACCGCCTGACCAACAAGGGCCAGGTTGCGGTAAGAGATACTTCAGCGGTAAGAACTGACTGCTGCCCGCCCGGCACACGGTGCCATAGGGATGATTCACCCGCAGAAAGGGATGCCAACCATTGTTCTGGATACACAGAAAGAGCCAACGCGCATAGAGGCCACGGTCGGCAAGGACAATCACCGTCCACTCTTATTTTACTTTTGTCTACTTTCTATACCTACCCCTCAAAGGAGGTTAGGAGGGGGTTGAAAACTCCGCTTCTCAAATTGATCTCAGTATAGCAATAAGAAATGCTGAGGGTTAAGCGTATGCTCCTCCCTAGCAATCGTCTCTGTCTGTGCTCGTTTGACGACCAATCGGTATTGGCAGAAATGCGGCATTGGTTTCCACGCTGAGGCCGCTTCCCCTTCTTCCGATATTGGCCATTGTTTCATCAAGAGGGACAGCGTAACAAAGCCGCGTGGAATGAATGGGGTAATGGCGCAACGCCATGACAATTCGGTGGCCAAAAGCAAACAAGGATCTTATCTATTAGTATTCCATAGCACCATGGTATAAACGTGGTATGAATGTGGTTGGGGCTAGGAGGTCGGCGTATATTGAACGCTCATTTGGGCGGCAAATTAGGCGACGAAGATAGTAGGTGGCTGGTAGCAAGTGGCTGGTAACAAGTTGCTGGTGGCAAGTTGCTAGTAGCTGGTGGTTTACCATTCACTGTTCACCATTTACCATTCGCAATTTTCAGGGCAGACCATCAAAGACAAAGGCTACCGGCCAAGGTGTAACTTTGGCCGATAGCCTTTTGCATCAATCTCAAAATTCGGTTGAAGGATCGCTCACTCATTTCTCTGGTAGGCAGTTCATCACAGAGAATTGGGGATAGACACTAAATGGCAGCAGCTTCCATAGGTGGAACACCAGCCCCGCTCATCGCCTCAACGGTGCCCGTGGAGGACTCGGTCGCTGCCGTGGCTTCCTTACTCTGCCCAGCCTTTTGGCTACTCATAAAATTCCAGCCCCATATCCCACCACCAACAGCGCCGACCGTCAAGGCTACCGGTGGCGAAGCAAGCGTGGCCAAAATAGCAACGACCCCTTTGGCGACAGCAGCCACAGCCACGGCACCGACCACGGCACCACCGGCCGTAACACCCCAGGTCTTTACTTCTTCCGGTTGCTCTTTACCTTTTTCCACTAAGTTGTTAATAGTTTCTTGGCTTTTACTCTTAATCGTCTCGAAGGTTTGCATCTTGGACTCCTTATGAGAAAAATAGTACAGTGTATGAAGGTTTACCAACAAATAGAGCGTAAAGAAAAACATTGTACACGGCGATGTGTAGCAAGGATATTGAAAATTGTACTCGATCTACGTAAGCACTACAAGAACTATCGCTGTGTGATCTGCCTTGGCGCCCCACCTAATGCACAATGGGTTAAAGGCAATTAATCGCTTACGTCCTTCCATGTTCTATGAACTGACGCGCTTCGGCAATCCATTTTTCAGCCTCGATCATATGCCCGGAGCGGATTGCCCCAATTATCTCTTGAATGCGCTCGGGGGTGAGTTCCGCCAACTGCGCAAAGGTCTCAATCCCAGCGGTACGCAAACGACCGGCATAGACGGGACCAATCCCATTGATCGCTTCGAGATCATCGGGGAGCGCAATCTCTGCCGTAGGCGCTGTGACAAGTTCCGGTATGGACGCTGTGGCCGCTTCGAGGTCCACGATTGCGGCGACGTCCGCCACCGCTGCCGTATCCGCATCTAGGTTCGCTTCTGATATCTCAGTGACCATTGTACTGGCAACCAAAGGCGCTTCTTCCACAAGGGCTGTGACCACAGCAGCGTTATCAGTCCCTGTTTCTTCATTGGGCGCTGCGGCAATATCTGTGGGCGCGGCAACAGATGTAGCCGTGGCAACGGTTAGCGGTTCCGGTGTGGCGGGAATGGTTGACGCCGCGGGTACCGATGTGGACTCTTCTACGAGGGAAACCGCAGTTTCCGTGGCAGTAGGGGGCTCTGTCGCACCCTCTGTGTGCCGGCGCTGCATGAAATTCCAGCTTAAGGCTCCCCCACCAACGGCCCCCAATGCCAAGGCCAACGGCGGTGATGCAATCGCTGTGAACAGGGCGACGACACCTTTTGCGGCCGCAGTTACAGCCACGGCACCAACGACGGCACTGCCGGCTGTAATTCCCCACGTTTTCATCTCTTCCGGTTGTTCTTTACCTTTTTCCAGCAGGTTATTCATGGTCGCTTGACTCTTGGTCTTGATCGTTTCCAATGTCTGCATGGGCTGTAGCTCCTTTTTATAATGTAGGATACGTATAGCTACTACGATACTCTTTCTGATCCGCGATGTTTACTTGAAGGTAAACTATCGACCAGAGGGTAAGGTGCGTTACGAAAGATAGCGAGTGATTGTCGCCAAGAGGGGTTGCACTTGCTCATTCAGATAAAAATGTCCGCCGGGAAAGCAATGCAACGCAAACTCTGCTGCTGTCAACGATTGCCAAGCGCACAATTGCGCTTCAGTCGCCCGCTGATCTTCTCTTCCACCAAAGGCAATCAGCGGGCAAGCAAGCCGGATTGGAGTGGGATTGTCATAGGTTTCTACAAGGGTAAAATCGGCACGTAGCAGCGGTAGGAAGAGTTCCCGTAATTCTTTATCTTCGAAGAGCACGGTCGGAAGATTATTATAGCGCAACTGTAATTCATGCAGAAATTGCTCATCGCTGGGCAGGGTGTGGAGCAGTACGTCTGGATCAGGGAGCAGAGGTGAACGCCGACCAGAAACAAATAGATGGGTTGGTATTCGTCTATGCTGTTGCTGAAGCTGTTGCGCCAATTCATAGGCGATAAGCGTCCCCATACTGTGGCCAAAGAGTGCAAAAGGGCGATCGAGATAAGGGAGTAGGATCGGTAGTAAGGCACCGACCAATGGTACAACATCGGTAAAGGGGCGTTCGCGGATTCGGTTTTCGCGACCCGGCAACTGCACAGCGCAAACTTCGATCTCTGCCGGCAAATGCTGTTGCCAAGTACGGTAGATCGATGCGGCACCACCGGCATAGGGGAAACAGAAGAGACGCAAGCGGGGAGTTGGAATCGGTCGGCTGATACGCAGCCACGGGTTGGCGGGATGGATTATTGGAGTCATACTGTTCATCACTTTATGCCGCCACTGCGGAACTGGCTAAGAGCGTCGGAGCGAGTTCTTGCCGTACTTGCTGCACTATCACGGCGGCATCGGTTGATAATGTCTCTTTGAGAAACTCCATTGCCTTGGCAGGATCACGCTCAAAGGCCTGCTGAATTGCGGTTATCTGCTGTTTGGTCGTTGTACCTTTGCGCGAAAATCGGCTCCATAAGCGCTTCGCTGGCGGCGTCAATCCCCCCTGATCAACTTTGTGATAAAGTTGCTCGACCAGAGGACGGTGGCTACGGGCAGTCGGTTTCTGCGCAAAGGCTACATAGGTCTGAAAGGCCTGCACATCGACTTCCATCTGTAACGCAACAAGAATGGTGCGTGCATAGGTACTGACACTCTCTTCCAGAACGGCTTGGAGTGCAGGAGCCTTTTTTATTTGGGGTGCAAAAAGCCAGGTAAGCTCCCATTGCAAGCTAGCACAGTAGCCACTGAGGAGATCAAACAACAACTCTGCTTCCTTTGCAGACAAACGCGTAATCCATTGTTGGAGTGCTGGCTCTAACGCTTGATGATCTGCTGCCCAAGCACGCAATTGTAGAATGTGCGCTCGCTTCTGTTGGCGTTCCTGCCGTCTGCGCCAGAATGTAGTCAGCGTGAGTAGCAGCAAGAGAAAGATGATAATCAATAGAAACATTCTAGCAACCTTCTAAGGGTATGTCCAGAAAAATAAGTATTCACAAATAGTTGCTTTTCTTCGTGTCGGGTACCCGTTGGGCGCGTGTGTCTTCGTGGATCATTTGATTCTTGGAATAGCCTAACGTTCTGGACGTGCCGATAATGCATCGCTTCATCAATATTTTGTTAATTTCAATGGGGCGATTGTCCGCTTCCCTAGCCCTTCTCGTTTTTTGAGTAAACCAGTGGCATACGGTGAAGGGACCGATAGCTGACTGTGCTCGCTTAACAACGGTTCTGAAGAAGCCGCAGCCTGGGTTTGAGCCGATTCTGCTTTCTCAAGATCCATCATCAGTTCCTCGCTTATAGAAAAAGTTGTCAGATTCTCTTCCATAGTCAGGTTCTCCCCCATAGTCAGGTTCTCCCCTCTATAAGGGAAGGAGTCACCATTGGTCTCGGCTGGTGCATCTTGCAAATTGTGGAGTCTGTCGCTTGGCAACGTCTCAGCAGCGGATGCCGATTCAACCAGCGGTCGTAGTTCGTTGTTCAGCACCGTTTTGCCTGCGGCTTTCCCTACAATTTGATCTACGGATCCTGAAAAAGTTTTTGTCGATCGTGTATTTTTCCCAGCCACAACTGCTGATAATGGATCATCAATATATTCCTTGCTCGCTTGCGGAATAATCATTGGATTAGCAACAATTAGGTCATAGGGAAGAATCACCAAACCCTGTTCTGCATTCTCTAGATGTGTAGTGTGCGCATCAATGGCGGTCACGATTCCATGATAGCCGCCGCCCAGCGTAACTGTATCACCGACAGCGTAATAGAGTTGCGCTTGAAAGGGGCGAGCATCTAACCGATTGCGCAACAGATTTGGCCGCTTCAGTGCATTCCCCGCAAAAAAGGCGACGAACCCAAAGAGGAGTATCAGCAGTGCACCGCGACCTGCCATGAGGCCCACGAGCACTAGACCAGCCGCAAAAATAAGCACCTGAACCGCTGTTACCGCCAACTTGCTTCCCTTCGAGAAAAAGCGAGCAAGCAGAGAGTTGAGTAGCGGGCGTATACCCCATGCCACCCCCCCTGCTACTGCAGTGATGGCAACAGTGACTATGCTATTTAATAGCCAAGGATGCATTTGCGCTAGCCATGCCATTGGTTCACATCATCCTTTATCTCGATAGCTTTACCCTCGACAGTCATTGTGCTCGACAGTCATTGTGCTCGATAGTCTTTTACCGCGCCCAACTGCAGTTTTGGGTAATTGAGCTGCGAGGCATTCGTCGACCGACTGTTTCTAAAACCTAGGCATCAGTGCATTGAGCAGGCCAGCTACACTTCCGCCATAATCCACGAACAGAGCGGTAATGACACCAAAACGCAGGAAGTAGATGCCACCCAAATTGAGCAAGCTTGGCACTATTGCAAGGTACAAACCGCGTTTCCGGTTGGTGGTAATTGCAGGAATCATCTCAAAACAGCGCCGAAGTTGCGCAATCGGATCACCAACCAAGGTTAGATCCGCACCAAGGTACCTATTTTGCTCAGCACTCATGAAGATATCGGCTTGCATAGCAGCCAGTTCATTTACCGAGTCGATCGCAAGATAGGCAACCCGATGACCGTCCGCCTGTAATTGAGCAATTCTGGCCACAAGATGCGATTCGCTCCAGCTAGACACAGTGCCCAAGCCAAGTGCAGTAGGGCTGACGATCTTGATAGTTGTCCCCGCTTGCAGATACGCAATCGTACTTGGATCCAAGAGACCATCGATTACAACTATATCCAGTTGAAGCAGCTTTTCCAGAACTTGCCCATTGCGCAGCAAGATCCCCTGCTCTTTGCTTACCGCCAGATAGCTTAGGGTGCCCATCGGTGCCATGATCCGATAGTCATAGCCAAAGTTTGCCAACAGAATTGCCAATGCACGTCTGACACCCAATACCGGCATGCTGATTACGCTTAGGGTTAAGAATGGCAAAGTCCCTTGATCAACCCATGTATGCCATGCTGGTACGCCGGCGACCATCGATGGGACAGGAGCGTCGGTTGCGCTACTTTCAGAGACATCAACGATCCCGGCAGCGTTTTCACGATCAGGCTCTAACAGATGCTCGACAGACAATGCATGAGCCAGATTCTCCTCAGCCAGCGCTTGCAGGTTTCGGCTGGCAAAGTAAAGAGTAGCGAAGAGGGCGTCGGCCCCCCACTGTCCTGTCACCAACAGAGCGGTCGCCAGTACGCCATCACTAATAGCAATCCCAATCTGCCGTTTCGCCTGCCATTCTTGATAGGCATAGCGCACGAAATAGAAATCTAAATAGAACAAACCGGGCAGGCTGCTAAAGCGCAGTAGCGGTAACCCCAGATTACCCATGGTTGTCATTCCGAGCAACCCAATAGAAAGCGCAAGATTCTGTTCGGGTGTGATCTCTTCTAGACGGGAAAGGAGGCTTCGCTCCTTTGATAAAGAGGGCAACTCCTTCTCTGCAACAACCAATGTCTCTACCAGCAGAACAGTCTCGCGCCGGGGCTGTGCCACGAACGCCAACAAACCGCCGACTAGCGAGAGTGAAAGCAAGTGAATCATTGCGATCCTATCGTTATACTTAGTGGTCTATTCGTTGTGCCAACCGCCACAATCTCATTGAATTTGATCAATTTGGATCTGAAGATGACCTTCGGTGACAAAAGCCCCTTTATAGACCCGCTCGCCCGGCCGAACAGCCATAGGAGCACTCGACTGAGTGAGCAGTAGCAGATTGAGCGTTGCCTCACCAGCGGTAACCACCCCGTTCACTGGAATCAGTTCGCCCCGATTCGCAACCAAAATATCACCTGTCTTCAGATCAGTAAACGGAACCTTTACCTCTATCCCCTGCCCGTCGGTGCCCTCTTGCACCATCCAAACCATTTTCGGCGAACCACCTGCGGCTTGCCGCAGCAGATCGCCGAAATCATTCTCTATCTCCGTTGCCATTTGCTCACTAGCGGACTGAAGGCGCTGTCCCATCTGTTTAAACGAGTGGTGCAGCCAGCTAATCGCCGCCGCCGGCAAATAGTTTTCGGTAACCAATGTGCTTACCAACAGGATCGAATTGATCACGGAAGGCCGGAGTCGACCTTCGCTATAGAGCGATCGACCGGCAGATTCAAAGATTGAAATAGAGCTATAGATCGTCAATGGCGCACCGATCAAGGTGAGTGGTGACCAGAAAAGACCGCCAATGCCCAGCCACATGGCAGTAGCGGCTGCGGTCCGTTGCCGGCGATCCTGCAACGTGGGTGCACCGCGCAAGGCCCCATTTGTATGCGGGGTTGTTGTATTCGCTTTGGGTGTCGTTTGAGATGTGCCAATGGCGGAATCTTTCGACGGTGCACGAATCACGTATATTGAATCTTCATCAGCATGCCGCGATTGATCCGACCGATGGTGGCTGACCAATGTTTTTACGCCTGCATAAGCAACAGAGCCACTAACAAGTAAATTGGTCACAAACATCGCTATATCTCCCTTATCAATTTTCAGTTTAGCCACCGAGGAGAGGGACAAGAGCTTGTACGTTCGCAAGCATCTCTGACCAACCATCCTTTAGGTGGCTGGCCGAACTTGAACACAGATGCGCCCGACCAATACTATATCCGTTGCAGCCACCATGTCGCCGGTTTGTTTGAAGGTTTCTGAAGCAGTACTCATGAGAACCGGAGATTTCAGCCAGGCCATTCCTTCCGTGATCAAACCATTACTAGGTGCGATTTCACCACTGTGGATGACGATGACATCTCCAATTTGCAAGTCGCTAACAGCAACAGTCGTATCGCCATCCGCACAAAGCAATTGCGCAGTACGGGGCAGTGAGTGTCTGCGCTTTTTTGTATGATTGTACCACTGTTCCTTCTGATGTACAGTTTGTCCCCAATAATAGAGGGTAAAACCGAGCGATCCAGCCAAATAAAAGCCACTAGCCAGACAAACTGCCAGCGCCACTGTCTCGGCGAATGCCTTACCCAAACGCCCCTCCTCAGCAAGGATCTCATAGGCGTCTTGTGCCGAAGGGGCACCCATATAGAGAAGAACTGGAACGCTAGCATACCGTAATGGTGGGAAAAAGAGTAAGCCAGTCGACGCCAATCCCAGAGAAAGGGTCGATGTGCGGAGTCCAAAGTGGAGCGCTGGATGGGTCTCTAGCTGAATATCTGTGGATACTATTGGATCGATCTGCTTAATTTGGACAGTGCTCTTTGCTCGATTCCCCCAAAGGATATTTAACCTTTTTTGTAAGGTATCCCTCCATGTAGATCCTTGTTGGGGGGCTTCGACAATATTCGTCAACCGTTTATAGATTCCCAGACTAGTCACCAACGCACCTCCTGTCAATGATATTGTCAATAGTCCTACCATATTGATCCCTCTCACCCACGCACTATGTGATCGACAACGGAGCGCTTATCGGTACAAACAACTATAAATGGTGAATGTGGAACAAACGTGGAATGAACGTGGATTGACATTGCCTGACACGGATTCATTGTCAAACGAATCGCAGGAAAGCTTTCTGAGCCCGATCTATCAAGACTATTCTATACTCCGCTGCAGCACATAATATCCATTTTGTACAGGAGTAAAAATGATACTTTATGGCGCAGCTCAGGATAGAAGATTTGCTTGATAGGCTTAAGAAAGCATCACCACCGTCTCCATTGCCAGTGGTGATTCAACATGGGAGAAAGGAAAATGGATACCTTCTACATCTCCAGGAGCTTGATCGGAGAAATATGCCAACAGGAGGTCAGACAAATTGATTAGAGAATCTTCTTGGTAAATTAGAAATGAGCGTTGTAGAGTCTGCAGTGCACGATAGTAAGCCTGTTTGGTGGGTAGCGAGGGCAACTGCTGCCATAATTGTTCAGGAAAGAGTGAGTGTCCAGCCTGCACTATCGTATGGACTACTTCAAGCTCTAGTGATGACAATTGTGCCAACTGCGTGGCCAACGACAAGCCAATATCACCCACAAAAAAGAACTCTTCCTGCAAAAACTTGGCTCCATCACAATCAAAAAGTGTATAGATCAACTCAGCAGATTGGCTCAGCAGCAGGGGATTTCCAGCATACCGTTGGTGTAATTGCCGGAAGAGAGCCTGGTCGCCCTCAATGCCGTAGGCAACACAGAGGGAGGCACAATCCATGACATTCAATCCTTCCAATTCCATAGACCGAAAAACGCCATTGCGCTCATCTAAATAGGTAAATAGTGGAGGACGCTTGCGGCCAGTCAACAATAAACAGCTTTGATGTCGGCGCTGAAAAAACAGCCGAAACAGCCGATCATAGTCGGTGGAATTGGCACGATGGGCCTTTCCATGTCTTCGATCTGCTCGACCTTGGCTCTCTAAATTGTGGCTCTCTAAATTGTGGCTCTCTAAATTGTGGCCCTCTAAAATAGCGTCTAAATTGTCCAAGACAAGCAGACATCGGCGTTCTTGTAAGAGCATAAAGAGCTTTGCAACTAAATGATCAAAATTCAGATTCACCTTATCAATTGGCCCACTATCGAGCTGCTGTAACCAATCACAGAGAATTTCAATGCACGAGGTCGTCTCTTGCAACGAACGCCAGATTATATGGGTGAACCCACGGGTGGTGCTCTCTTCATCGGCAATCACCTGCTGTACAAATGTTGCGGCGAGCGCAGTTTTCCCTTGGCCACTTACCCCGAGGATAGCGACCAGCCGGCAGCCTTCTTGGTCGATCCAGCGATCTAGCGTCGCCAATTCTGCTTGTCTGCCAAAAAAACAAGTCGGATGGGGCATGGCCCCCAAGTCAAGGTGTCGGCTTACATCCGGTGCATCTACCATCTCGCCTTTAGAAATTACGGCAATCGATGGCAGTACCTCCTGCGGAAATGAAGGGACAGCAATGGATAATTTCGGACGTTGATTCACTGCTTTCTGGTCCATAAACCATTGACCGGACTTAATCTGTTCGTAGAGAGTTGTTGTTTGTTCCATTGGCGGTGCATCTAACTCCTCTGCCAATGTTTGGCAGCATATTTCATATTGTTTGAGTGCCGCAGTGCGCTGCCCCAGGCATGCCAAAAGCAACATGCGTTGGCGATGTGCCTCTTCGCGCCATGGTTCCAGCGTAAGAAGATATCGATTGAGGGTTAGTCCTTGTTCGTACTCGCCCTCCGCTAAATGCTGCTGCGTCCGTAGCTGAAAGCCCTTGATGGCCAGATCATGCAAGTAACGACGTTGGCCAAGCATCCAATCTTCAAAGATCGGTGCATCATCAATTTGAAACCCCGCCAAGAACTCCCCCGTGTATAGATTGAGTAATTCTTGTAGAATGGTTGCATAGGCAGTATCTTCCCCGGCAATTGAAGATGTATTTAGATGGGTGGCAAAAGTCGTTACATCAACCCAGTGAGGCAACTCTTGCGCAAAGGAGATACTTTCCCCATTGACAACCACATATTCACCCACAATTTTGCGGAGATCGCGTAGCAGATAACGTAAGTTTTTTCTGGCATCCTGTTCGGATCCATTGTTCCACAAGAGATTTGCCAGAGTAGTGCGTGGCTGTGGCTGTTGGGTAACGATCAAGTAGATAAATAGGGCAGCGACCCTACCTGTGATTAGCGCAGAGAGCGCTCGATCCTCGGTGTAAAAGAGGGGCGATCCTAACAATTTTATAGTCAACATTGATAAATGTCTTTAATATAGGCTAGGAAATTACGATCAATTGAACGCTCCTGGCGCGCCCACAGAATCGCGCCAGGCAATATCCGATCATGAATGAGTTCTTTGTGGGATGGCAATCATGTTTGGGGCCATACGGGATGATTGCAGTCGTTGCAATCATCCCCTGAGAGGGTGCGAACTCAGCAGACTGTGACCACCGCATTGATACGATCCGTATCAATTGAAGTTAATATTCAGAATAATTTTCACCCCCAATATACAGTTGTTAGTGTGGATTTAGATATACTGTATATTGTGTAGTTTTCTTATTCTAAATGATGTCTAGTGCTTGGCTGAATGAATGTAGTCTATCGATACTGGCCAAAACTTACCGAATCTGCAGGCAGCTCTCTAATTAACTACGACTATTACCGTAGTTAGTTTACATCATCGGAAGGCGTCTGTCAATAGAATTTCATTAAATTATCGTAAACAAATGAAACAAAATTCAATAAACACTACACCTGTGTCTGAATGGCACTGCCGCTTTCATAGCGCGCCAACCCACGGTGAAAAATCACGATTGCCAGAGTTAGAAAGATAGTCGTTACCAACAACAGTTGCCCCAAGACATTCCATGAAAAGGCACGTACAAAACCGGTCGGGACAGCACCGATGAAAGCCGCAGGTAGAATCGTAAAGAGCAAAAATTTAGCCGCGCCATCAAACATCGTGATTGGATACATTGAAAAGGTGAGCACGGCATTAAAAGCTTGCTGTGCCAATACATCGGCGTTGCCCAACCAGAAGGCCGCGCTATGTACAATCACCATCAGCGAACAGAAGAGTAATGCCGCCACTGTTACCCCCAACAGATAGCGCAGCCAAGTATCCCAACTCAGTTGTCCCGCCGCCAGAAAGGAAACGACGCCATAGAAAACATCCCCCATCCCAGAGGGAACACTTCCACTAGCCAGGGTATGCAATAGAATAGGTCGGGGCAGTGAAAGATAATAGTCTAGACGGCCGCCGCTGATTACTTCAGTCAGTGAAACCACATTGCCAAAGAGCACAACTGCCGCGCCAAAACCGGTTGCCACCACAGCAAAGAGCAGCAACATATCATTGAGCGCCCAGCCGCGTACCTCATTGAAGCGATCAAAGAAGAGCACCCAAAAGATAAAGTAAAGCGCGTTGTTCAACATCATTCCCACAACCTGCGACAAAAATGCCACCCGATATTCCATCGCCGCCAACAGATTCGCCTGCCAGAGCGCCAGCAGAAATTTAAATTCACGTTTGATCGATGTCATCTGTCCCTCCATTTTTAATCACGAGCCACGAGACACGAGACACGAGACACGAGACACGAGACACGAGACACGAGACACGAGACACGAGACACGAGACACGAGACACGAGACACGAGACACGAGACACGAGACATGATCGTCTAGACGATCTCCCTGTCTCCCTGTCTCCCTGTCTCCCTGTCTCCCTGTCTCCCTGTCTCCCTGTCTCCCTGTCTCTCTATCCCCCGTTAATCGCCAAGCGCTGCGTGCTCTGTTGATAGCAGAAGGCAAGCAGGCCAAGTAGCACAGCAAGCCAGAGCCACTGGCCAAGGAGCGCCTGCCCAAAGCGCGCCCACGATGGGTCGACAAAGAAGCGCGCCGGCCCATAAATCGCCTGCGCAAAGGGGGTCGCCTTGGCGATCGGCTGTAACCATGCCGGGTACAGGTCCAATGGAATCAGAAAGCCCCCCAATATAAAGATCAATTTCTGATAGATCCATTCAAAGGCGCGTACCTCTTCGGTGACAAAGGCCGCCAGACCAATCAACGCCGTAAAACAGAAATAGATGAGCCATCCCCCAAGCACCAACACCAACACCAACGGCCACCAGCGTGGATCGGGTGGTCTGCCCACAATGCTCCAAATGACCGCTCCGCCTACCAACGCATTGATCAGTACCTTGAGCGCGCTATCGCCTAGCCCCACACTGCATTGATAAACGAGAAAGTTGTACGGCTTGGTCAACTGGTAGGCAATTGAGCCATCGCGTACCGATTGAGCGATTGCCTGCGCCAAGCGCGGCTTGCTCAGTTCGATCACCTCGGCCAGCAGCAGATACCAAAGCACGTCGTGATAGCTCAGTCCAGCAATCTCTTTGCCACCCGTCGAGCTATAGGCTGCCCGCCACAACTGCGCAAAGATAAACATAAAGAGCACAATCGCTCCGCTCCCCGCCAGAAAATTGCCGATATACGCCACGTTATTTAAAAGTTGCGCCTTGAAGATCGCCCAGTATTTTCCCATTGTCCCACCTCTGTTGATTACGCCGAATATTTGTTGCATCACCCGGACAAGATGACAAGATGACGGGATGATACTGTTGCACTATCTTAACAAAGTGATTATGTCACTCCTGCGTAGGCAGGAGTCCACAGCGAATAAATGGATTCCTGCCTGCGCAGGAATGACAGCCCACAGCGGAGCGTAAGGTGTTTCGTAAGACAGCG
>DAOUCA010000189.1:0-12450 GCA_034432375.1 Caldilineaceae bacterium | reverse complement strand
GAGAAAAGCAATGCACGACTCTGGGTCGTAACCCAAGGTGCACAACAGCTTGCCGCGTTGGAAGCCGTGGCGGTCACCCAAACACCGCTATGGGGGTTGGGCCGTGTCATCGGGCTGGAACATGGCGAGTTGTGGGGGGGGCTGATTGATCTAGACCCCAGCGCAGAGCCGGAGGCCGCTACCCAATCGCTGCTGGCGGAATTGCTGCAAGCACAACGGGATGGCGAAACGCAAGTTGCGTATCGCAGGGGCACGCGCCACGTGGCGCGGTTGGTGCAAGGGAAGGTCAAAAAGAGTGAACAGTCACCAGCGATTCACGCGGATGCGACCTATCTGATCACCGGTGGGCTGGGGGCCTTGGGACTCATTGTTGCGCAGTGGCTGGCGGAACAGGGCGCGAAACACTTGATGCTGACCGGGCGACGGGGCATCAGCAACGAAACCCAACAAGCCGTGATCGACGCACTACGGGGCCAAGGCGTGGTCATTGACATCGCACAAATTGATGTAGCCGACGAAGCGGCGATGCGTCAGATCTTTGCTGAACTCGCCACTGGCCGCACACCACTCAAAGGCATCTTCCACACGGCAGGCGTGCTCGATGACGGCATCCTGCTCAACCAAAGCTGGGAACGCTTCGCACCAGTGCTCTCGGCCAAGGTGGCGGGCAGTTGGCTGCTTCACGAACTGACGCGTGATCTGGAACTTGACTATTTTGTCTGCTTCTCTTCGATTGCCTCCTTGCTGGGCAACCTGGGGCAGGGCAACTATGCCGCAGCCAACGCGTTTATGGATGGCTTGGCGCGCTACCGACGACAGCAGGGGCTACCCGCGCTGAGCATCAACTGGGGCGCTTGGGCGGAGGCCGGCATGGCCGCACGCGCTAGTCAGCTCAAGCTAGAGAGCAACGAACGTATCAGCGCCGAAACCGGTATGGCTGCGCTGGCGCAGTTGCTGGCGCAAGGCGAACGCGGTCAGGTCCAAATCGGCGTTGCGCCGATCAACTGGACGCATATCAGCACCGCGGGCAATCTGTCACCGTTCCTGCGCAACTTTGTCACGCTGGAAGAAACCGTTGCGGTCAAGCCAACCTTGGTGATGGAATTGGCTGCGCTACCAACCAGCCGGCGACTGGAGCATCTACGGAGCTATTTGCAGGGCAGTGTGAGTCGCGTCCTCGGCATGGCCGACCAGCCCGACCGAACCACCGGTTTTACCGAGCTCGGCATGGATTCGCTGATGGCGCTTGAACTGCGTCGCCGCCTCGAACGGGAGTTGGACCAGGCGCTGCCGACGACGCTGGCCTTTGAATATCCGACGGTCGAGGCGCTGGCGAATTATCTGTTGAGCGAGGTGCTGACCTTGGCGGCGCCGACAGGGCAAAAGCAGGATGCCACACGCCAACGGTTGAGCGCGGGGATGGACGAACCGATTGCGGTCGTCAGTATCGCCTGTCGCTTTCCCGGTGCGGACACGCCGGAAGCCTTCTGGCAACTGCTCTGTGACGGCGTTGATACCGTGCGCGAAATACCTTCTTCGCGCTGGCCGCTGGCGGACTATTATGACCCGCAACGTCCGACCCCGGGCAAAATGTACACGCGCGAAGCCGCCTTTGTCGACCGCGTTGACCAATTCGACTCACTCTTCTTCGGCATCGCCCCACGTGAGGCGACGGGCATGGACCCGATGCATCGGTTGTTATTGGAAGTGAGCTGGGAGGCGCTCGAACGGGCGGGCTTGGCGCAACACGATCTCATCGACAGTCAGACTGGTGTCTTTGTTGGCATTGGCCAGGGCGAGTATGGCACACTTGGTGGCATCCAAGATCTGGCTGACATTGATACCCATGCCGCGACGAACGGCGGTCACAGCGTCGCCGCCGGGCGTCTCGCCTACACGCTCGGGCTGCAAGGGCCGACGATGGCAGTGGATACGGCCTGTTCTTCGTCGCTTGTTTCGCTCCATCTGGCTTGCCAGAGCTTGCGGGCGGGGGAATGTGACCTGGCGTTGGCCGGTGGCGTGAGTTTGATGATCTCTCCCATTGGCCATGTGGCGCTCTCGCAAATGCAAGCGCTCTCCCCCGATGGTCGCTGCAAGACTTTTGATGCCGCCGCCGACGGCTATGGCCGTGGGGAAGGGGGCGGCATGGTGCTGCTCAAGCGGCTGGGTGATGCCGAAGCGGATGGTGATGAAATCTTGGCCGTCATCAAGGGCAGCGCCGTCAACCATGATGGCCCCAGCAGTGGGCTGACTGTGCCCAACAAACGCGCCCAGGAGAAGCTGTTGCGTCAGGCGCTGGCGAATGCCAAGGTCGACCCCGACGAAGTGGCCTACATTGAAGCCCACGGCACCGGCACCCCGCTCGGCGACCCGATAGAAATTCGTGCTCTCGGTGCTATCTTCGGCAGAGAGCGCACACAGCCACTACTGGTCGGCTCCGCTAAGACCAACGTCGGCCATCTCGAAGCGGCAGCGGGTATCGTCGGCTTTGTCAAGACGGTGTTGGCGCTGCACCATGGGCAGATCCCAGCACACCTCCATTTCACAGAGCCGAATCCCTACATCGAATGGGATGAGTTTGCCATCGATGTGCCGACAACGTTGCAGCCGTGGCCTTCGCGCCCAGAGGGCACCCGCTCTGGCGACAGCCGTGTCGCCGGCGTCAGCTCCTTTGGCATCAGCGGCACGAATGCGCACATTGTGATTGCCGCAGCGCCGTTGGCAGACAAGAGGACAAGACGACAAGATGACAAGGCGACAAGGAGAGGGGCGCAGCTGCTGACGATTGCGGCGAAGGGTGAGGCGGCGTTGCATGCCTATGCCGGGCGCTATCGGGATTGGTTGACCGGCCAGCCCGATGTTCATTTGGCCGACTTTTGCTACACGGCTGCGGTTGGACGCAACCACTTCAATCAGCGGCTGGGCATCGTGGCACAAGACCGGGCAGAGCTGTTAACCCTGTTGAATGCAGCTGCCCAAGGGGAAGAGGTTGCTGGTGTTATACAGGGCAGCGCGAGCCAGAGCACACCGCGCATTGCCTTCCTCTTTACCGGCCAAGGGTCGCAATATGTGGACATGGGGCGGGAACTCTACGCGAGCAGCCCGACCTTCCGCGCCACGCTCGACCGCTGTGAGGAACTGTTTGAACAGGAGACGGGCGTGTCGTTGTTGGCGGTGCTGTACCCAGTGGACGGTGGGACAGTGGACGGTGGGGCAGTGGACAGTGGACAGTCCCCCATCTCTAATCGCCAATCGCCAATCGCCAGTTCTCTCGACGACACGACGTATACGCAGCCGGCGCTCTTTGTGCTGGAGGTGGCGTTGGCGAGGTTGTGGCAGTCGTGGGGGATTCAGCCCGACATCCTTATTGGCCACAGCATTGGTGAAGTGGCAGCGGCGTGTGTGGCAGGGGTCTTCAGCCTGGAAGATGGGTTGAAGTTGGTGGCGGCACGTGGGCGGCTGATGGGGGCACTGCCGCAGGATGGCGAGATGGTGTCGCTGTTGGCGTCTGAAGTGCGGGTACGCCAGGTGATTGAACCATACCAGAGCGAAGTCTCGATTGCCGCAGTCAATGGTCCAAAAAGCATTGTCATTGCTGGTAAACGGGAAGCCTTGCTAACTATTGCAGAACAACTTGCAGCCGAAGGGGTCAAGATGCGCAAGCTGACCGTCTCGCACGCCTTTCACTCGCCGCTAATGGAACCGATGCTCGCTGACTTTGCTAAAGTCGCCCAAAGTATCACCTACCACCAACCCAAGATCCCGCTTGTCTCCAACCTCACCGGCAACCTGTCCACTGACCCACTGTCCACTGATTCACTGTCCCACTGGCAGTATTGGGTGCGCCACGTGCGCGAAGCGGTGCGTTTTGGGGATGGGGTAGAGACACTGCACGAGCAGGGCATCGGTATCTTCCTAGAAATTGGACCGAAGCCGACGTTGTTGGGGATGGCAGGCGAGGTGAAAGCCAGTTGTCAAGCGCCAACCGTCGTCAGCTATCTGCCCAGCCTACGGCAAGGGCAAAGTGACCGGCAACAATTGTTGACGAGTCTGGGGAGATTATTCACATCTGGCATAGAGATTGATTGGCAAGTGGTGTACAGTGAGGAGAGACGGCACAAAGTTCTTTTGCCAACCTACCCCTTCCAACGAGAACGCTTCTGGCTAGATAGAGCCGGTAAGCCAACAGCGGTCAGTTCCTTACGTCCCTTAATTGACAAGAAAACGCAGCTGAGAGGACAAAGGCTGACGATCTTTGAAAAAGCATTCAGCACGGAAACGTTGCCGTTCCTAGCCGACCACCATGTCTATGACGAAGTGGTCGTGCCTGGGGCTTGTCATCTGGCGGTTGCTTTGAGCGGTGCAGACTTACTCTTTGCGGGAGCGCCCTGTGTGCTGGAGGATATAATCTTCCCCCGTGCAATGGCGCTGTTTGAAGGAGAGACGCGCATGGTGCAGATGGTCGTCGAGGCTGGCGAAGCGCCAAGTGCGCCGTCATCCTTTCAAATTCTTAGTTTTGTCGAGACCGCGGAGGAGGACGAACCCTTAACACATGCAACCGGGCGTATTGCGCTGACGGATTGCCTATCGCCAACGGTTTCTCTTGCTGACTACCAGACTGCCTGTCCAACTGTTGTTGACCCAACTGCGATCTATGAGCACATTGCTGAAGCGCAGGTTTCGCTTGGTCCCACCTTCCGTTGGTTTGCCACCATCACACGCGGTACCGATGAAGCACTGGCTAAGATGCAGATCCCGGATGCCGTGTCAAGCGTACAGGGCTATCCACTCTTTCCCAGCCTAATCGATGCCAGCTTCCAACTAGTTGGGGCGGCCTTGCTAGGCAGAGAACATGATGGTAGTCACTATGAGACGCAACTGCCTTTCGCTGTAGAGACATTCACCTATTATGGCCAAACTGATCACCGCGATCTCTGGTGTCATGTGCAGCGGACGGCTGAGGACAAATGGACGATCGTCCTTTTTACCACAGCATGCCAAGTTGTGGCCGAAATGGGTGGCTTTCAATTGCGTACTGTTCCCCCGGCAGCCATTCATGGCAAGCGTCTGCGCACTGACTGGCTCTACATTCCTGACTGGCAAATGGCACCGCCGGCCAAAACAGCAGAGATATCAACACTCCCGGATTGTTGGGTCATTATGGGCACTGATGAATTGCCGGCAAAGCTGCGTAAGCAGTTGCAGGCGACAGAGCGTCCAGTCATCTTATTAGCCACCACTCAGCCAGCCGGTGAAGTAACATCACAGATCGCGACAGTGGCTGACCGCTATCGCTCGGTGGGCGTTATCTACTGGGGAGAGGATAGCGACAGTGCCCTCCAAGGCAATGATGTCCCTCCTTGGCAGGCACTGCACCTTTGCCACGCTCTCTTAACCCTCACCCAGGCATTGCTTGATGTACCGCTTGCCGTTCACCTTTGGATCATCACACAAGGCAGCCAATGGGTAGACAGTACGTCGCTGGGAAGCAGTCAAACGCAAGCAGGCCGGTCTGCTGCCGCTGGGTCACTTTGGGGCTTGGGACGTACGCTAGCACAGGAACAGCCACAGTTGCATCCTGTATGTATTGACCTGGACCCGAGCCTAGAGCCGGAACAACAATTGCCGCTGTTGCAACAAGAGCTACTTGGCAGTTGGGGGAAGGAGTCGATTACACCGCAGGTCGCTTATCGCAACGGTGTACGGTATGTGGCACAGGTAAAGCCGTGGCAACAACCTTCCATGCTGGATAAGGCTCAACCACAGCGTCTACAGTTACAGAGCTATGGTTCGCTGGAGCATTTACGTTTTGTCAAGATGCCGCGCCGGCAGCCAGGCCAGGGTGAAATTGAGATTGAAGTCAAAGCGGCAGGACTAAACTTTCGTGATGTCTTAAATGCTCTTGGCATGTTACAAGACTACTATGCAAACACACTGAATATCCATCGTGCCCAAGATGTGGGGTTTGGACTGGAGTGTGCGGGGATTGTCACAGAAGTTGGTGATGGTGTTACACATCTTCGTGCTGGTGACCGAGTAATGGGGCTGGCACATGGAACTTTTGCCCACTACCTGACGCAGCCCGCAGCCGCTATGGTTCAAATTCCAGAGCAGCTTTCGCTCTCAGAAGCGGCCACGATTCCTCTCACTTTCCTGACGGCCTGGTATGGCCTAGTGGAATTAGCCAAACTCCAGCCGGGTGAACGTGTTCTGGTCCATGCGGCTGCTGGTGGTGTTGGCCAAGCTGCTGTGCAAATTGCGCAGGCGTTGGGTGCAGAAGTCATTGCCACAGCGAGCCCGGCAAAATGGGGATTTTTGCATCGGCAAGGCGTGCCCCATGTTTTCAATTCGCGTACGCTTGCTTTTGCCGACGAGGTGCTGAGCCTTACACAAGGTCAGGGGGTTGATGTCGTACTCAACAGCCTAACGGGAGACTCGATTGACCAAAGCTTTGCCACACTGCGGCAGGGAGGGCGGTTTGTGGAAATCGGGAAAAACGGCATCTGTAGTGCGGAGGCGGTAGCTATGCATCGTCCCGATGTGCTTTATTACCCCTTCGACATTGGGGAGGTCGGCAGGGCTGAACCGACGCTGCACTCGCGCATGTGGCTTGAATTGCTGCGACATTTTGCCGCAGGGACACTTTCTGCTCTGCCGCATCTGGTCTTTCCTGCCCACGATGCCGTTAATGCCTTCCGCACAATGCAACAGGGAAAGCATATCGGCAAGTTAGTCATTAACTTGGACCAGCCAGAGCCGCTTGTCTTGCAGCCCAACGCAACGTACCTAATTACTGGGGGATTAGGAGCCTTGGGGTTGGAGACCGCTCAACAACTTGTCGCCGATGGTGCGCGCCACGTGATCCTGACCGGTCGGCGCGGCGTGACAACGGAGCAACAGCGGCAGACGCTCACCAAACTGACTGCGGCCGGTGCCACCATTGAAGTGATGCCCGCCGATATCGCCGAGCCAGCTGAGGTCCAAGTACTCCTTGATCGCTGCAATGCCATCGCTCCCTTGCGCGGGATTGTCCACACCGCCGGCGTCCTTGACGATGGTCTCTTAACCGAGCAAACCGCACTGCGCTTTACGACCGTCATGCGGCCCAAAGTGGATGGCACCTGGCATCTACACACACTCACTCAAGATCTGCCGCTCGACTTCTTTGTTTGCTTCTCTTCGGCGGCCTCACTTGTTGGTTCATCTGGCCAAAGCAACTACGCCGCCGCCAATGCTTTTATGGACACCCTCATGCACCAACGTCGGAGGATGGGATTGCCAGGATTGAGCATCAATTGGGGGCCGTGGGCAGAGATTGGAATGGCCGCGCATTTGCAAACTCGCATGACGACCCAAGGCATGATGATGGTTACGCCTCAGCAAGGTCGGCTACTTTTTCAGTATCTGCTCCAGCAGCCGGTGGCACAGATCGGCGTTCTTCCGATCCAGAAGCGCACATCTACTACCAAAACAACAGAGCCCCACGTCACCGGTGTACGCGAACGGCTGACAGCCTTGCCTGCCGCTGAACGGCATGGGGCATTGAACGCCTATTTGTGCACCCAAATTGCTGCTGTCCTTGGTATGCGTTCTGAAGCAGCCATTGACGCACGCACCCGCCTCTTTGATTTTGGGCTCGATTCGCTCATGGCCGTCGAGTTAAAAAACAAGATCGAGGCTGGTTTACAGGTCACAGTCCGCTCGACATTGCTCTTTGATTATCCAACCCTGGAAGTACTACTCCCTTATCTCTTAACGGAGATGGGGTTTGATCGCGATCTTGTCACCGGCGATGCCGATCAAGTCACTAATAGCAAAGAAGCAACGACCATCGAACCGACACTCGAAGCCCTGACCGCAGCCGAACTCGACGACCTGCTCGAACAAGAACTCTCACTCCTTGAGGAATAAGACGATGACAGCCGAAACACAGGTATCAGATCCACAACAAGCAAAGCTTGCACGGGCCATCCAAGCGCTCCAAAAGACCCGGCAAAAGCTGGAAGCCGTCGAGGCCGCAAAACATGAGCCGATTGCCATCATCGGTATGGGTTGCCGCTACCCGGCTGGCTCCGCTACGCCAGCGCAGTTCTGGCAGAATATGCTTAATGGTTTCGATGCGATTATCGAATTACCGGATCCACGCGCAGCTGATCTTATGGCAGACAGTTCTCTGCCTGGGGGATTTTTGACGGAGGTCGACCAGTTTGATGCCCCCTTTTTTGGACTCTCGCCGCGTGAGGTGGTGGTCATGGATCCGGCGCATCGTCTCTTGTTGGAGACAACCTGGGAGGCACTGGAAGCGGCCAATCTCCTTCCTGAAACGCTCTTTAATACGGAGATGGGGGTCTTCATCGGCGGCGGCATGAGTGGCTATGTGCATTTGTGTCTCGATCAAGATGCCGATCTTTACACTGCCACCGGCAATACTGCCAGTGCTGGGGCTGGTCGAATTTCCTATCTGTTGGGCATTACCGGCCCCTGTGTCTCGGTCGAGACAGCCTGTTCCTCTTCACTGACGGCCATCCACTTGGCTTGCCAAAGCCTTCGCAACGGCGAATGCAGTGCCGCGTTGGCTGGCGGTGTTAACTTGTTGTTGGACGAGGATTGGACAACGATGTTTGCCAACGGCAACATGCTCTCCGCGGATGCCCGTTGCAAGACCTTTGACGCGGCGGCCAATGGCTATGTGCGGAGTGAAGGCTGTGGCATTGTCGTGCTCAAGCGCCTCTCCGACGCCGTTGCTAACACGGACAACATCATGGCAGTCATCCGCGGCACGGCGGTTAACCAAGATGGGCCGAGTGGTGGCTTAACCGTGCCCAATGGCCCCTCCCAGGAACGGGTCATCCGCCGCGCATTGGACGATGCCAAGTTGCAACCGGCGCAAGTCTCCTATATCGAAGCGCACGGCACCGGCACGCCGCTGGGCGATCCGATTGAGATCGGGGCGCTCAGTACGGTTTTTCACGAGCGCGATACGCCCCTCTACGTCGGCTCGGTCAAGACCAATATCGGTCACCTAGAGATGGCCGCCGGTGTGGCCGGATTGATGAAGCTCGTCTTGTCCTTACAACATGGACTGATCCCGCCCCATTTACATCTGCAGACACCGAACCCGCACATTGATTGGGATTCCTCGCCGGTAAAGGTCCCGACAGCGGCTACGCCTTGGCCCAAAGCGACAGACGGTGCACCGCGTATCGGTGGCGTGAGTTCCTTTGGCTTTAGCGGCACCAACGCCCATGTGATTGTGGCGGAAGCGCCAGTTACCGAGCCGGTTGCCAATGATGTGGAACGTTCCGCTCATCTACTCACAGTTGCCGCAAAAAATGAAGCGGCGCTGCATGACTATGCCCAACGCTACCTGGACTTCTTGACTGAGCACCCAGAAGCGAACTTGGGCAATCTCTGCTACACCAGCCATGTGGGTCGCAGCCACTACCCCCATCGGCTGGGTTTAGTCGCGTCTTCGGTTGCGACCATGCAGGCGCAACTGGCAGAGCATCTTGCTGGTCAAGAAGCCGCTGGCCTCAGTCAAGGAGCAGTGGCACCGCGTCAGGCACAGCCGAAGATCGCCTTCCTCTTCACGGGCCAGGGCGCACAATATGTCAACATGGGCCGGGAGCTCTACACAACCAGCCCCACCTTCCGTGCCACGCTCGACCGCTGCGAGGAGCTCTTTCAGCAGAAGACGGGGGTGTCGTTGTTGGCGGTGCTGTACCCGGAGGACGGTGAGACAGTGGACGGTGGGGCAGGGGGCAGTGGGGCAAGGGACAGTGGGACAGTGGACGGTGGACAGTCCCCCATCTCTAATCGCCAATCGCCAATTGCCAGTTCTCTCGACGACACGACGTATACGCAGCCGGCGCTTTTTGCGCTGGAGGTGGCGTTGGCGACGTTGTGGCAGTCGTGGGGGATTCAGCCAGATGTGCTTATTGGCCACAGCATTGGGGAGTTGGCGGCGGCGTGTGTGGCGGGGGTTTTCAGCCTGGAGGATGGGTTGAAGCTCGTGGCAGCCCGCGGGCGGCTAATGGGTGCGCTGCCGCGGGATGGCGAGATGGTTTCGCTGTTGGCTGATTCGACAGGCTCATCATTCGAAGCGCGGGTCCGCCAGGCGATTGAACCATACCAAAATGAAGTCTCCATCGCGGCGGTCAATGGCCCGGAGAGCATTGTCATCGCCGGTAAGCGGGAAGCCGTGCTAACTATTGCCGAGCAACTCGCCGCCGAAGGGGTCAAGACACGCAAGTTGACTGTCTCGCATGCCTTCCACTCGCCGCTGATGGAACCGATGCTCGATGCCTTTGCCCAAGTCGCGCAAAGCATCACCTACCACCAACCCAAGATCCCGATCATCTCCAATATCACCGGGAAACCGTCCACTGACTCACTGTCCCACTGGCACTATTGGGTGCGTCATGTGCGTGAGGCCGTCCGCTTTGGCGATGGCGTAGAGACCTTGCAGGAACAGGGGATTGGTATTTTGCTGGAAATTGGCCCGAAGCCGGTGCTGTTGGGGATGGCCGGGGAAGCTTATGACAGGATGACAGGAGGACAAGATGACCGGGTGAGTAACGATAGCGCAACTCATCCTGTCATGCTGCCCAGTCTGCGCCAGGGACAGAGCGACTGGCAGCAGCTACTGGAAAGTCTGGGTGCACTCTATGTCCAAGGGGTCAAGATCGACTGGCAGGGCTTTGACGGGGATTATCATCGTCACAAGGTCGTGCTGCCGACTTACCCCTTCCAACGGCAGCGCTACTGGGTTGAGGCGAAAGAAAGCAAAGCCAATGATCTGTCAGCCCAAGATGGCTTTGCCCAGTGGCTGGCGAACAATAGTATCGAGCAGTTGACAGATTGGGTTAGTGACAAAGGTCACTTTGCGGGGGATGAGCGAGCGACTATTGAACGGGTCTTGGCAACCCTCAGCGCCGAAAGCCGCGCCCAACAGCTTGCCAACCAAGTCGAGGGGATGCTCTACGACGTGGCGTGGGCGCGGCAAAGTAGAGCGCTGACACCAACCCAACCTGACCAACCAGGCCGTTGGCTGTTGGTGACGGATGCCCAAGGGATCGCGATGGCATTGGCTGCGCAACTGACTGCATTGGGTGAGTCGGTCGAAATTGTTGTGTCCCCGGCCGACCTTCCCACCGCCCTGACCCAACTGGCGACCGTGGAGACCGCACAACCGTGGCGTGGGGTAGTCTACCTGTGCGGTATCGACAGTACAAGCCCGCTGGACACTGCGGCCCTGATGCGGCAACAGGAAGCAAGTCTGGGTAACCTGCTGCATCTGGTACAGACGCTGGCCGCACAGGAGAAAAGCAATGCACGACTCTGGGTCGTGACCTGGGGCGCGCAACAGCTTGCTGCGTTGGAACCCGTTGCGGTCACCCAGACACCGCTGTGGGGGGTGGGGCATGTCATCGGGCTGGAACATGGCGAGCTGTGGGGGGGGCTGATTGATCTGGACCCCAGCGCAGGAGCAGAGGCCGCTGCCCAATCGCTGCTGGCGGAACTGCTGCAAGGTCAACCGGATGGCGAAACGCAAGTCGCCTACCGCAAGGGCACGCGTCATGTGGCGCGGCTGGTACAAGGGAAGGTCAAAAAGAGTGAACAGCCACCAGCGATTCACGCGGATGCCACCTATCTTATCACCGGTGGACTGGGGGCATTGGGCCTCATTGTCGCACAGTGGCTGGCGAAACAGGGCGCAAAGCAATTGGTTTTGACCGGGCGGCGTGGGATTACGACGAAAGAACAGCAAGCGATTGTTGATACCTTGACGCAACAAGGTGTAGTCGTGCAATTGGCTCAGATGGATGTGGCCGATGAAACCGCCATGCGCCAACTTTTCACTGACCTGTCGACAGGTGCCACGCCACTCAAAGGCATCTTCCACACCGCCGGTGTGCTCGACGATGGCATCCTGCTCAACCAAAGCTGGGCGCGTTTCAAGCAAGTGCTCTCGGCCAAGGTGGCCGGCAGTTGGCTGCTTCACGAACTGACACGTGACCTGGCGCTCGACCACCTCGTCTTCTTCTCGTCGATCGCGTCGCTGTGGGGCAATCTGGGGCAGGGCAACTATGCCGCGGCCAATGCCTTTATGGATGGGCTGGCGCGCTACCGGCGGCAACAGGGCTTGCCGGGGTTGAGCATCAACTGGGGCGCTTGGGCGGAGGCTGGCATGGCCGCACGCACGACCGGAGTCAAGCTCGATGCAAGTCAACTTATCAGCGCCGAAACCGGCATGGCTGCGCTGACGCAACTGCTGGCGCAGCGCGAACGGGGAGATGCCCAAATTGGTGTTGCATTGCTTGACTGGAGCCACTTCAGCACGGTGGGCAATCCACCGCCCTTCCTGCGCAACTTTGTCACCGCGGAAGAAACCGTTGCGGTCAAGCCCACGCTGGTGACAGAATTGGCCGCGCTACCAACCAACCGGCG
>DAOUCA010000188.1:0-51497 GCA_034432375.1 Caldilineaceae bacterium | reverse complement strand
GACCCTAGCCGCCTTGTTGATCGGCTTGCACACACCGGAAAGCGGACTTCTGCTCCTGCGTGGCTTGGACCGCCACACGGTGAATGAACAAGTGTGGCGGCAACGTGTTGTTGCGGCACCGCAATTTCATGAAAATCATATATTGAATGCTAGCTTGGCATTTAATCTGTTAATGGGACGCCATTGGCCAGCCCGCCCAGAAGATTTAGTAGACGCGGAAAGCATCTGTCGCGAACTTGGGTTGGGTGTTTTGTTAGATCGGATGCCGTTGGGGTTACATCAACTGGTGGGCGAACAAGGTTGGCGCTTGTCCCATGGCGAACGGAGCCGGGTCTATATTGCGCGCGCCCTCCTGCAAAACGCCGATCTGGTGATTTTGGACGAAAGTTTTGCTTCCTTGGATCCAGAAAATATGCAGATTGCGCTAGAATGTGTGCTCAGGCGTGCCGCGACGCTACTCGTCATTGCCCATCCTTAAAGGCTATCCTACCATGACCGTTCATTTTTCACGCTCTGTTCGATCGATCCAGGCTGACAACCTTGGCCCTATGTTGGTGGGGGCTGCCTTTTTCGCGGTGATCATGCTTGGCTGGATGATCTGGTTCTTCTTTGCCGCTATCCCCTATTTTGAAAGTAGCACAAGCGCGACCTATCAACCGGATGGCTATATCATGGCTGACTTTTCCGAGGCAGGATTTCTGCGCCTGCGACGCGGCCAGTCGGCACAATTTTTATCATCATCAACCGCAAAAAACGCTTCCGCAATTCCACTGGTGATTACCGATCTATACCCTGAAACAGCCCAGGCACGGTTGGTCTTACGCGTTGACGAGAGAGAGGGTTTAGCGCTGCCAACAGGTACCATTGGCGAAGTCAAAGTTACCGTTGAACAACACTCACCAGCGCACACCGTCCTCACTTCGGCAGGCCTGTTGCGTGACCAATAGCGCAGGTTGTTTCAATGGCACCACAAAGGCATAGGCAGCTATTTTCTCATTGCTACTAATTCCCACGAATATGCCGTAGAGCGCAACACTCTTTGGCTTCGACAAGCCCTTCGACCGGCTCAGGACGCAGCTCAGCCACCGAGCGTTGTGCCCTACCGAAATTCACAAAATGTTTACAACGGTGATGAAAGTCCTTGGATCAAACTGCTAATCTCCATTTGATAGCCATATCTTTTTATTCTCCGCTTCTTCTCGGTACTTTTCGAAAATTCACCTCTAATCTTCTCGGTACTTCTCGACGATCCTCTCGATAGATCCGCTCGATTACTCTTCTGGATAAAGACAAAACTTCTATTCTTTCTTAAAGAGTTTTTACAACAGAATTTAGACAGCAATATAAACTTTTGTTTATTATTTTTTTCCAACCCCTCAAAAAATTTGGAGGATAAATCGAAGTGAGTTAGAGTTAACTAGAGTGGAAAGCTTACTATAATTTAAATATTTCTATTCTGTACACAATTGAAGCAATGAGATGAATCTACCGACGACCAATACTCTGTCTCAAGCTATACTATTGTGGGCTATCTCCAGTTTTCATCAATTTTTGTCGATTAGCATGGGTTCATCCCTATGTTTCATGTTGATTACGACATTCCTCAAGGATACGCATATTCCGATCTTGCTGTAATATTGTTGACGATATTGGCGAAATAGAGCCAAACAGGATTGGCCGGAGCACCTGTCCGGCTAGTTATTGACGTGAAAATGAGCACGACAACCAGTCGACAACGACGCTTTTTTCTTCCACACGTTGGCATCGACGCCAAATTTACACCGGGTTTGGCGATGGTCAAGGCGATTTTGCTTGGCTATCATATTCCCATTACCGACGATGAACTGCTGCATGCCGTGGATGAGGCAGAGAATACGGATTCCGCTTTGGGCTTACAGCAAATTGCCCAAGATTTTGGCTTGCAGCTTGAACAAACCCTGTTGCCAGCGGATCACCTCTACCTGCCCAATGCGTTACCTGCCTTGGTCATGATGCGCCCGATCCCCGAAGAACCGCCCCATTGGGCTGTCGTCTGGCAACGGTTGGGGTCGGTCTATCAGGTTGTTGATCCAAGATTGGGGCGATTGTGGTTAAATGGCACCCAGTTACTGACAGAAGTCAGTAGTGAAGCGATCTCGTTAAGTGCGGATGAATGGCGGTCACTAGCCAATACCACAAGCTCGCGGGATTTCTTGCAGGTGCGGTTGGTGGCGTTGGCTTTGGAACCACAAGAGACCGAAGCGCTTTTGCAGGCTGCCTATGCACCCGAAAACGATTTTGGACCGGCGATTCTCGACGCGGCCCTGCGTACTGTCGAACATGTGGTACAGAAAGGGGGCTTTCGACGTGGTCCAGAGGCGGCCAAGGCAGTGGCACAACACTTTGCACGGGCACTCATGTTGCTGGTTGAACAGCGACAATTGTTGGCACCGGTGAATTGGACGGTGCTGCCGGATTTGACCGCATCCACCTTGGTCAGCGGCTCTGTGCAGCTTCATGGGATAGCCGCATTGCGGATCAAGGGCGTGCAAGCGAACCGCCAAGGAGAAGAGCAACAAGCAGCGGAGCAACAAGCAAAGGATGACGGGGCGCATGTGGATCGCGTGGAATCGCCATCCGATTCGGAAGTGGCAGCGTCGACGCCAGTAGCCGCTAGCGTATCGGAAAGCGCCCCAGAACCTACCAGTACAAAGCCGCAGAACGCCCTAGAATTTTTGCGACAGGAAGGATGGCATGTCGCCCCAATTATTGGCGTCGCGATGTTGCTGGCAGGGGCAGGGCTCTTTTTTCAGGCGATTCTTTTCCGTGGGCTAGCGCAACTCAGCCTAAATCTCGTACCGCTTGAGCGGCGAGTTTGGGCTATTACATTGTTGATGCTCTTTACGCTGACGATGGTCGGCCTGAAGTGGTTTAGCCACGGTACAGTTCAGCGGCTTGGCCATCGGTTGGATGGGCGATTGCGTCTAGCAGTTTTGGCACAGTTACCCCAATTAAGCAGCCAATATTTCCAACAAATTTCGGCCGGCGACATGATCGAGCGGATTCACAATCTGCGCGCTGTGCGTAAATTGCCCTTTTACATGAGTGAATTTTCGCATATCTTCTTTCAATTTTTGATGACGGTTGTTGGGCTCTTTTTGCTGGATTGGGTGGGGGCGATCATCACGTTTTTGAAGTTAACGGTGCCCTTTTTCTTTATTTACTACGAGGGCTACTTTGGCTCCGAGACAGAACGAACCCGTACGTACCTTGGTTTTCTAAGTCGTTTTTATCTGGATGCCATGGAAGGCTTGGTCGCCATCCGTACCCACGGTGCCGAGCAGGCAACACGGCGCGAATATGAAGGGTTGTTGGGCAAATGGGTACAGAGCAATATCAATGTCTATCAGGGCGAGTGGCGCTCCAATGTCATCTCAACGGCGCTCTCCTATGGCATGACTGCTTTGGTGGTTTTTCTCTACGCGTGGCGGGGGAAAGATCCGGTTAATCTCCTGCTCGTGGCTTATTGGTCGGTCAATTTGGAGTCATTGCGCGGGCCACTGATTTTTCTGGCGATCTCTTACCTCTTTGACCAAGGCAAGGCGGCCCGCTTTCTTCAGTTGCTCGATGCGCCACTAGAAGAGCAACTGGTTAATGGCAAAGATACCCATGCTGTACAAGAAGCTATCATCACAAGCGAGGATGCAGCCACAGGGCCGGTTGATGCTACACCGACAGAGCAGACGCCTGCAACAGTGACGACCAAAGGGGTGGCAATTACCCTGCACCAGGTCAGTGTGGTGGCCGCAGAGCAGACGATCTTCCGCGAAGTTGATTTGACGATTGCGGCGGGTAGCCAAATTGGGATTGTCGGGCCGTCGGGTGCCGGCAAGTCTACGTTGGTTAGCCTCTTGTTGGGCTGGCACTATCCGGCTGCGGGCACAATTTTGATCGATGGCGCGCCCTTTGACTATGCCGCTCTGCAACGCTTACGCGCCGACACAGCTTGGGTGGATCCGACCATTCAACTGTGGAATCGTTCGTTTCTCTATAATTTGCGCTATGGCGGGAATCGTATGCCCTTAAATCTGGTCATCGACCAGGCGGACCTGCGCACCGTGTTGGAGCGGCTGCCCGATGGTATGCAGACGAAGTTGGGCGGGGAGGGGCGGCTTGTTTCAGGCGGGGAAGGGCAGCGAATGCGCTTTGGCCGCAGTTTGCAACGGCCCGATGCGCGCCTTGTGATCCTGGACGAACCCTTCCGCGGGCTCGATCGCGAGAAACGGCGTCTACTATTAGCACGGGCGCGCGCTTATTGGCCCCATGCAACCATGCTTTGTATAACCCATGATGTGGGGCAAACGCAGGAGTTTGAACGGGTGTTGGTGGTTGAAAATGGACGGATCATTGAAGATGACGCACCACAACGCTTGTTATTACGGCCTGGCTCACGCTATCGCGCGTTGTTGGATGCCGAAGATGCCGTGCGCGAAACATTGTGGAGCAACGAAAATTGGCGACGGCTCTGGTTAGAGAATGGTTCGGTGCAAGAAAAAGAACGCGAGTTTATGAACAGTTAGGGTAGCTGTTCAAGCCATTTGGTCTAAACATTAAGGAACAGTTCTTTGCAATTCTCCAGTGTACTTGCGAAGGCATACAAAAAGCAGCAAAAGAAGCAGCGCGCAGATCGCTATTTGCGTGACGACTACGCGCGCAATCAATCTTGGCAAAGCCAAACCTCAAGCGGGCAAAGCGACAATGACGGCGGCAAAGCTGCAACAGTAGAGAGCAGCCGGCTTCCCATCGTCGGTCAACTGCTTGCACAATCACTGCAATGGCGTCAATTGCGACAACAGACCCTGGCAGAGGTACAAACTATTTCACATAAAGAGGGCACTGTTGCCAATAGGGATCGAACACCCGCTTCAGCCCAAGAAGAATCATCGCTTACTGGAGAACTTACTGGAGAAGAGGTCGCCATCAATCGCAATTTGTTTGCATCGGTTACGAGCCTCAGCTTGGCGGCAACCGGCATGTTCTTTTACTTACCCTTGGCATGGCTGAGTGTGCCCTTTACACTTTATGCCTCGATTGACGTACTGCGGGATGCCACCCAGGCGTTGGTCGAAGAACGCAAGTTGCGTCATTCACTGCTCGATGCAACGGTGATTGTTAGCGCGCTCTTTTCGCAATATTACCTGGCCAGCGCGTTGGCAAGTTTGACTTACTATACCGGCTGCAAGCTCATGGCCATGACCGAAGATAACACCCAGCAGACATTGCACAAAATTATGGGTGAACAACCCCAGATTGTCTGGCGGCTCGTCGATGGCACGGAGGTGGAGACCCCACTAACCACCTTAGAGGCTGGGGAGCTCATCGTCGTCAACACGGGGGAGACATTACCGGTGGATGGCTTTGTGGTCGATGGGTTTGGCGCAGTCGATCAACGGCTCCTCTCCGGCGAAGCCCGTCCTGTGGAAAAAGAAGCGGGCGCGCCAGTCTATGCCGGCACCACATTGCTGACCGGACGTCTTCATATCTGTGTTGAAAAAGCCGGTGCTGACACGGTTGCTGCACAAATTGGCGAAATCCTATTGCGCACAACGCACTATAAGTCATCAATTCAAGCACGCTGTGAAGAAATCTCTGATCGCTCTGTCATTCCCACCTTAGGGTTGAGTGCTGTAACGCTGGCAGCCCTAGGCCCAGCTAGTGCCGTAGCAGTGATTGGGGCCAACTATGCAGAAGTGTTGCGGATTATCGCCCCACTGGGCATGTTAAATTTCCTGGCATCGGCTTCGCACCAAGGCATTCTGATCAAAGATGGCCGCGCCTTGGAATTGCTCAACACAATTGATACAGTTGTCTTTGACAAAACGGGCACGCTGACCTTGGAACAGCCCCACGTAACCGCAGTTCACACCTGGCGTGCGTTGACGGGCGATCACTTATTGGCGCTGGCGGCAGCCGCGGAACAGCGCCAAAATCATCCGCTGGCGCGTGCGATCATTGAAGCCGCACAAAGCCGCGATCTGTTTTTGCCAGCAATCGATGAATCCCTCTATGAGGTGGGCTATGGCATTAAAGCAGCCACCGCGGAGCACGAACTGCATGTTGGCAGCTTGCGGTTTATCACCGCCATGGGAATTCCCGTTGCGGACGGTGTCTATACGCAACAGGAGGCGACCCACCATCAAGGGGGAGCCTTGGTCTATGTAGCGGTAGATGGTGAGTTGGCAGGTGCCATTGAATTACATGCTACGTTGCGCCCCGAAGCGAAGCAGATCGTTGCGCAATTGAAAGCGCGTAAGCTGAAACTGTACATTCTCTCTGGCGATCACCACGAGCCGACACGTCGTTTGGCAGAACAACTGGGGATCGACAATTTCGTTGCGGAAGTATTGCCCGAAGAGAAAGCAGCGTGGGTGAAGCAGCTGCAAAGCGAAGGGCGTGCCGTCTGTTTTGTCGGCGACGGGATCAACGATGCCATCGCCTTAAAACAAGCCCACACCTCCATTTCGCTGCGTGGCGCTTCTAACGCGGCAACGGACACAGCACAGATCATCTTGACAAATGAAAATTTAGCGCAGTTAGACCAAGTCTTTACACTGGCACAGCGCTTTAACACCAATCTGCGCAACAGCTATATTACGACCTTTGGTCCAGGATTATTTTGCCTCGGTGGCATCTTCTTTTTTAAGTTTCAGATTTTGAGCGCCATGATCTGTTACAACGCGAGCTTAGTCGCTGGATTAGGCAATGCCCTGTTACCAGCGTGGAATCGGGATTCCGTCCTACCAGATGCGAATTATATTTCTACAGAGCAGGTAGACTGATCTGAAGCCAAATGACCGCAACCAATCCGCTTGCCGACGTAGCCGACGGCTGAAGTGATCTGGCCAAAGTGATTTGGCCAAAGTGATCTGGCCAAAGTGATCTGGCCAAAGTGATTTGGCCGAAGCGCGCTCATAACGCTGAGATCACGATTACATCACGGTCGTGAATTATACTGAGTAGTACGAGCACTTTTCATCTCAATATCCACGGATTTTCGCAGGACTTTTGAACACCAAAAACAACACGATGATAGCAACTCACTCTGGCAGACATTTATCCAATTCCTTCAGGTACATTATTTTTAAGAAAGCAGGATAACATTTCGCTATATCCTTTAACATTTACTTGGTTTCTTCTCAATAAATTGGGGTAATCCATAGAGGACTCGCAGGCAATCCGCCCCGATTTATTGAGAAGACACCCTACATAAGCGACTTGTTTTAACTACCAAGCCTCCCGCGCTAGCACAGGAGAAGCCCTACCTCTCTTCCCGATATTGGGGGAGCGGTTGCCTCCTAGACGCGGCTGGGGTTAATCGTTACGATTTGCTAATGATTTGCCAATGATAGCGAAATATCATGAATGAAGGAAGGAAGTAGCAAGCATTGTCAGCCTAAGAAAACGTCATACGGGTAACATATTTATCTATCGGCGTAGTGAATTATTCTCCAAAAAGCTAGGCGGATTTTATGGTTTCACTTCAGGATCGAATTAAAGCATTGACACCAGAGCAACGGAAACGGTTGACCGAGGCCATGGGGCAACCGGCAGCGCACCGTCAACATCACAAACAAGTTGATGTTGCCATTCTGGGTGGTGGCCTCGCGGGGTTAACGCTGGCGCGCCAACTCCGGCGTGCGCAGGCGGATCTGAGCATTTTGGTGCTCGAAAAACAATCCTATCCCGTGCCGGAAGCAGCTTATAAAGTAGGCGAATCGACCGTCGAGCTTGGCTCCTACTATTTGCGCGATGTGTTGGGGTTGACCGAGCATCTAGAAAGCTGCCAATTGTTCAAGGCTGGTCTGCGTTACTATTTTCCGGCTGGAGACAATAGCGACATCACACGTCGTATTGAATTGGGCGGCACGATTATTCCACCCATTCGCAGCCATCAAATCGACCGTGGACGCTTTGAAAATATGCTTTGGCTGCAAAACCAACAAGATGAGATTGAGTGCTGGGATAATTGCAGCGTGCGCAGCGTGGATCTCAATGAAACCGGGCACACGATCACCGTACAACAGGGCGATGAGCTAAAAGCAATTGGCGCACGCTGGGTCGTGGACGCCGCCGGCCGCGCAGGGATCCTCAAACGGCAAATGAATCTTACCGAGGCAGTCGATCACCATGCCAGCGCGGTTTGGTTTCGCATCAATGACAAGATCAATATTGATGACTGGTCTACGGATAGCGCTTGGCGGGGTCGTGTCCCCGAGGGCATTCGTTGGCTGGGCACCAACCATCTCATGGATCGGGGCTATTGGGTTTGGCTGATCCCGTTAGCGGGCGATGTGACCAGCGTCGGCATTGTGGCCGACAGCCACATCCACCCCCATAACGGCATGAATCGCTTTGACCGTGCTCTCGATTGGCTCAAAGAGCATGAGCCCCAGTGCGCGGGTGCGGTGGAAGATCGCCAACATCTCTTGCAAGATTTTCGCGCCTTGAAACAGTACGCGCACAGTTGCCAACGGGTCTTCTCCGCCCAACGGTGGTGTATCACCGGGGAAGCGGGCGTCTTCTCGGATCCCTTCTATTCGCCAGGCACCGATTTTATCAGCATGAGCAACAGCCTGGTCACGGATCTGATCACGCGTGATCTGCGCGGTGAGGCGATTGGCACGCGGGTTGAATTTTACAATCAGAGCTATCTCAATACCTTTAAATCCTTTCTGGCGACCTATACGAATCAGTATGCGCTGATGGGCAACGCACAGGTGATGATCGCCAAAGTCGTCTGGGATTGGGCCTGTTATTGGGGGGTCACGGCGCTACTCTTTTTCCATAACAACAAGCTCTTTGACATGCCATGGGTGACTTCTATGCGTGAAGAGTTAAAGCGTTTCAATCTCTTATATACCGATATGCAGCGCTTCTTTCACCAATGGGCGGATGTCACACCGCCACCGCAGATGGATCAGTTTGTGAACATCCTTAGTTTCTCCTTCATGCAAGAACTTTACTACGGTCTAAATGCCGGTTTAGATGATCAGGCATTACGGCAACAAGTTAGCCACAATATTGCGCTACTCGAAACGATTGCCAACGATTGCAAGCAGCAGCAGATCATCCGCAGTGATCAACGCACATTTCATTTTGGCGCTGTTGCCCTGGTCACTTGAGGGGTTTTGTCAAAACAAATTTAATGCTAATGACGCATATCATCTTTTAGACCAGCCAGCTTAAAGAAATCAGTTGCAACCTTTACCTTAATGTCTATCCATAAATTCTCTGTTCCCGTTGGGCCACAACCGAATTTACGGATAGGTTCTTATATCTTTTACTTTGAGGAGAACATCTATGGCTCAACCAATTGCCGAACGCATACAGGCGCTGTCGATTGAACAACGTCGCGCATTGGCAGCAGTGCTAAAAGAGAAAAAGCAGCAATCCACCGAGCAAGTGCACAACCGCTATGACGTTGTGATCTTGGGTGGAGGATTGGCAGGCGGCACCTTGGCGCGCCAGTTGAAGCGAGCCGATCCAATGATCAAGTTGCTGCTGACCGAAAAGAATCAGTTTCCGGTGCCAGAAGTGGCGCACAAGGTCGGCGAATCGAGCATCGAATTGGGCTCATACTATTTGCGCACCGTCGTTGGTGCCGCCAAACATTTGGAGAGCAGCCAACTGCCCAAAGCCGGTCTGCGCTATTTCTTCCCCGCAGAAGGCAACCAAGATATCACCCAGCGCGTTGAATTGGGCTGTACCCGCATCCTCCCCACGCCAACCCATCAGCTCGATCGGGGCCGCTTCGAGAATATGCTCTATGACGAAAATGTCGCGGCCGGTGTGGACTGTTGGGATGACTGTCGCGTCAAGCACGTTGAATTTGGTGAAACAGAGCACAAGGTAACGGTGAACCATGGCGGCCAAGAAGTAAACGTCGCCGCGCGTTGGGTGGTCGATGCCAGTGGGCGCGCCAGCATTATTAAACGCCAGCTCAACTTGCAAAAAGAAGCCGATCACGATGTCAGTGCGGTCTGGTTTCGGATTGACGATGAGATCAATGTCGCCGATTGGTCAGAAGATCAGCCCTGGCGAGAGCGGATTCCGCGGCACGCACGCCGTTTGAGCACAACCCATCTCATGGGGCGCGGCTATTGGGTTTGGTTGATTCCGTTGCCTTCCGGCGCAACCAGTGTGGGCATAGTGGCCGACAACAAGCTCCATCCCCACGCAGAGATGAATCGCTTTGAACGCGCCTTGACCTGGCTAGAAGCCAATGAACCCCAATGTGCCGCCGCAGTGAAAGCTCGGCTGGACAAACTCCAGGATTTCCGTGCGCTGCGTCACTATGCGCATGATTGTCAGCGGGTCTTTTCACCAGAGCGCTGGTGCCTCACCGGGGAAGCCGGCGTCTTTGTCGATCCCTTTTATTCACCGGGGACCGATTTTATCAGCCTGGGCAATACCTTTATTACGGCCATGATCAGCAAAGATCGCCAGGGAAGCCCTATCGCACAGGATGCGGAGCTCTATAATCGTCTCTATCTCGATACCTTTCACTCATTTCTGCGCACCTATGCCGGTCAATATCCGCTCATGGGCAATGCACAGGTGATGACCGCCAAAGTTGTCTGGGATTTCTCGATCTATTGGGGGGTGAATGCGCTGGTCTTCTTTCACAATCGCTCTCAAGATCTGCGCTTTTGGCAGGATCTGCGCCACGTCCTCGCCCGCTTTGACAATTTAAATATCCGTATGCAACAGTTCTTCCGCGATTGGGATGGCATGAGCGCCGAGCGACGCTGGAACCCCAGTTTTGTCAACTATATGGATGTCTCCTTTGTTCACGACCTCCATATGCGCCTAAGCGCCGGCCACGACGATGCCGCCCTCAAGGCACAAGTGGCCGCCAATGTGGATCTGCTGGCCGTTATCGCCGACGAGATGTATCAGTATGCCGCGCTGAATTTTCCTGCGCTGCGCGCGTTGAGTTCACCGGCGACAGAGTTGCAGACAGCACTAATGGAACGCGATTACGCCATGCCAGAAGCACACAATCGGCACAGCAACGACAACAGTAACGGCAATGGCAATGGCAATGTTCATCATGCCGATCTACAGGTCACCACTGCGCCTCAATCTGTTCAGTACGATGTCAAAGCTGAACTGAACAAGATTTGGCTGGCGACGCAAATCCTCTCACCAAACGATGAGATGGCAGTGATGGCGTAAGCAACTTCCTACCACTTGCAATATTAACCCCGCAATAGCAACTGGCAGCGTTAGCAGTGACCGTTAGCATTTACTGTCAGCGTTGAGTGGGGTTTCCTAGATTTGATGAAGGAGCGGTTGAATCGTGTTTGCTACTAAAGAATCAGCAGTGCGTACAGGATCAGATCTCCCCGAACCAATTGCGATCATCGGCATTGGCTGTCGGTTACCTGGTGGCGCAAATGACCCAACGACCTTTTGGGAGCTACTCCAAAATGGTGTCGATGCGATCTCGGAAATTCCCACCGACCGCTGGAATATTCAGAAATTTTTTGATCCCGATCCCAGCAAGGCAGGACGTACCTATGCCAAGTGGGGCGGCTTTATTGAGGGCATTGATCAATTTGATGCGCAATTCTTTGGCATTTCCCCGCGCGAAGCCGCCGCCATGGATCCACAACAGCGGATGTTGCTGGAGACGACCTGGGAAGCCCTCGAAGATGGCGGCCAGGCACCAGAGACCTTAGCTGGCTCGCCGACAGGGGTCTTTGTCGGCATTTTTATGCGCGATTATGAGCAGCTTCATACCTCAAGCTTGAACCGGGTGCTCATCAACAATCACACGGGTGTTGGCACCTCCATGAGCATTGCCGCCAACCGCATCTCCTACGCCTTTGACTTTGTTGGCCCCAGTGTCGCGCTCGATACAGCCTGCTCTTCCTCGTTGGTGGCCATCCATCTTGCCTGTCAGAGCCTGCGCAACGGTGAGTGTACATTGGCCGTTGCCGGTGGGGCTAGCCTACTGCTCAAGCCGGAGCAGACGATTGCCACCAGCAAAGCAACGATGCTCTCGCCCGATGGCCGCTGCAAGAGCTTTGATGCGCGCGCCAATGGCTATGTGCGCTCCGAGGGTTGCGGCGTTGTGATCCTGAAACCACTCAGCGCGGCGCTGGCCGATGGCGACCCGATCTACGCCGTCATTCGGGGTAGCGCCACCAACCAGGATGGTCGCAGCAAGGGCTTGACGGTCCCCAATGGTGCGGCACAAGAGGCGGCCCTGCGCGCCTCGTTGCAGCAAGCGGCTGTTACACCCGAACAGATCCAGTATGTCGAAGCACACGGCACCGGTACCTTTGTCGGCGATCCGATTGAGACCAATGCGTTGGGCAACGTGGTGGGCAGGGCACGCCAGACACCCTGCATCATCGGCTCGGTTAAGAGCAACATTGGTCACTTGGAAGCAACCGCCGGTGTCGCCGGCCTCATCAAGACTGCGCTGGCGCTTAAACATCGTCAAATTCCCGCCAATCTGCACTTTGAAACCCCCAATCCGCAGATTAATTTTAAGGAACTCAATTTACAGGTGCCCACCACGCTCATTGCGTGGCCGGAACCCGAGTGCGGCACCCGCTTTGCCACCGTCAACTCTTTTGGCTTTGGTGGCAGCAATGCCAACCTCATTCTAGCCGAAGCCCCTACGCAGCCAGCCAGGGCAAGCCATGCGCCAATTGATCAGCCCTTGCTCTTTCCACTCTCTGCGCGTACCCCGGAAGCACTCCATGCCGTTGTCGCTGTGCACCGAAGTTTCCTGATGCAGAGCAGCGCAACATTGGCCGATCTCTGTGCTACGGCGGCACAGCGGCGCGGCCACCATGACTATCGTGCCGCGTTTGTCGCGGCGTCGCGGGCCGAGTTGGCCGAACAGCTTAACAGCTTTCTGCAAGAGGAGCCGAGCACGACGATTGCGGCCGGCATGGTTGCCCTTGCACCGATTCAGCTTGCCTTTGTTTATGCAGGCATGGGCACCCAATGGTGGGGCATGGGCCGCGAGCTGTTGGCCGAATCCCCTATCTTCTTGGCCGCGATCAAAGCCGTCGATCAGCTCTTCCAGCCCTTGGCCGGCTGGTCCATTTTGGCCGCGCTACAGCAGGACGAAGCCCATTCACAGATTCACGAGACGCGCATTGCCCAACCAGCGATCTTTGCCGTCCAAGTGGGCTTAACGGCGTTGTGGCAGAGCTGGGGGGTGATGCCAAGTGCAATTGTCGGCCACAGCGTTGGCGAAATTGCCGCGGCCCATGCGGCTGGCGCGTTGACGTTGGCCGACGCGGTCCAGGTGATCTATCACCGCAGCCGCCTACAGCAGACGACCGCCGGCCAAGGCACCATGCTGGCTGTTGGCTTGACGACCGCCGAAGTGGCAACCTATCTTGGCCCCTACCACAATGCGGTTGCCATTGGTGCGATCAACAGCCCCACCTCGCTCACCTTAGCCGGTGACGAGCAGGCGCTACAAGCCATTGCCAAAGCGCTCGAGACCAACAAGGTCTTCAATCGCTTTCTCCAGGTCGAGGTGCCCTATCACAGCCCGCAAATGGATCCGATCCGTGCCGAATTGATCCAATCCTTGCAGACGTTGGCCCCGCAACCGGCCACCATTCCGCTCTATTCGACAGTCACCGGTGACCTGATCGACGGCAGTGCCCTGACCGCTGAATATTGGTGGCGCAATGTACGCGAACCAGTCCGTTTTGCCGATGCCATTCTTGAATTGCAAAGCGGCAACAAAAGCGCAAGTGCCACCCACTTCCTAGAGATCAGCCCGCACCCCGTGTTGGCGCGCTCGATGCAAGAGACGTTGCGCCATGCCAGCGGGCGCAATAGTGACGATGCCTACCAAGTCATCTCCTCTTTGCGCCGTGGCCAACCGGAGCAGACAACCCTGCTGAGTGCCCTGGGGCAACTCTATACAGTGGGCTACCCAATCGCCTGGTCGCAGCTGGTGCAAGGGAACTTTGTTCCGCTGCCCCGCTATCCGTGGCAGCGGGAGCGCCACTGGATCGAAACTGAAGCATCCTTACAAGATCGGTTGGACTTGGGTGGCTCACAACAGCGAACGATTACACAACGGGCCAGCAACCATCCCCTTTTGGGAGGGCAACTCAATTTGGCACCATCCGTACAGGTATGGGAAGGGGATCTCGAACGCACGGAATTAGCCTATTTAGACGATCATCGCGTGCAACATACGATCATCTATCCGGGTGCCGGTTATATTGAAATGGCGTTGGCCGCGGCCGCGCAAGGTCAGCAGCAGGCAGAGATAAGTCACTTACAAGGGATTACCTTTCACAAAGCTTTGCCATTGGCCAATGCGGGGGAGGAAGGATCGCCGCCCCGTTTCCAAGTGATGCTCGCCGGTGACACGATTGACATCTATAGTCAGGTTAATAACGTTGAAGTGAACGACTTTGCGCTTAACGACCCCGCAATCAGTGATACCACGCCATCTTGGCTTCATCATGCAACGAGCAAACGGGGCGCGGCCACAGCAATGGCGACGGTTACCATGCCGCAGTCACTTGCGTTACCGGCGCTACAGGCGCGCTTAGGTACTCCCATTGAACAAGCGGCTTGTTATCAGCAATTTGCCCGGTTGGGGCTGCGCTATGGACCCGCCTTTCAGGGGATTGCTACGCTCTGGCCCGGTACAGAGGAAGCACTGACGCAGCTCGCGCTGCAAGCTGAGATCGTCCAACAACAGGCCGATTATCAGGTACATCCGGTTCTGATTGACCTTTGTCTGCAATCGTTTTTGGGCATCTTGATCGGCGCAGAGTCCATAGAGCGTGGCCATACGGTCTTCCTGCCGGTGCAGATTGAGCGCATGAGCGTCTGGCAGCGCCCCGACCTCGCCACTGCCCTCTATTGCCATGCGCAGTTGACCGAAGAGAGCGCGCAACAACTGGTCGGTAATATTACCCTTTGTGATGAAACTGGACAGATCCTCATCGAAATTCATGGGCTACATTGCCAGGCAGTGACGATGCTCGCAGAAGCCGCCCAGGGTAAGGCGCAAGAGGACAATCTGCTATACGAAGTCGAATGGTTACCAAGCGACCAATTCGCCGATCAATTACCTGGGCAGCTACCCGAGCAGTTATCGCAACATTTATCCGATCCGGCATCCGATCAGCCGGCCAATTGGCTGATTTTTGCCGACCGCCAAGGCATTGCGCAGACCCTGGCCAACCACCTGCGTGCAGCGAATCAGCGCCCGATCCTCGTGATGCAAGGGGAACGCTACGAACGGCTCGACAGCGAACATTTTCGCATTCGCCCCGATAACAGCATGGATATGGGCGCGCTCTTTACAACGCTCATTGGACAAAAAGTACATGGCATCGTCCATTTGTGGAGTCTGGATCTCGCCGACAGCGCCCCACTGATTGCGCAACAATCCCATTGCATTAGCACGCTCCACCTGCTGCAAAACCTGCGCCATCCAGTGCCACGGCTTTGGCTGGTGACCCAAGGTGCCCGCGCCCTGCTGAAAACGGATGTAACATTGCCGGCCCAAGTGCAACAGGCGATGCTTTGGGGCATGGGCAAGGTGATCACCCAAGAGCACCCCGACCTCCACGCGGTTTGCGTCGACCTGGATCCAATGGAAGATTCAACGAAGGCCGCACAACAATTGCTGCAAGAGATCGCTGCTAGCGGCAATGAGCTTGATCGACTGGAAGATCAGGTCGCCTGGCGCAATGGGAAACGTCATGTGGCGCGGTTAAAGGCGGCACCGCTGACGTCGAGCTTTACCCTCTCCCATCGGCAGCCGGTACAACCGGAGGCGACCTATTTGGTTACCGGTGGATTGGGCGCATTGGGGTTACAGGTGGCCCATGCCTTGGTTGATCAGGGGGCGCGTTACTTGGTGCTGAGTGGACGCAGTGGCGCAACAGGCAAAGAAGAGGCGATTCAAGCGTTAGAAGCGCGCGGGGTGCAGGTGATGGCTGCCCGCGCGAATGTAGCGGTTGCCGAAGAGGTCACCAATCTATTGGCACAAATCAAGGCGAGTTACCCGCCCCTTCGCGGCATCGTTCATGCGGCAGGTGTTCTGGATGATGGCGTGCTACGCCAGCAGAACGCCACACGCTTTGCCAACGTGTTGGCCCCCAAAGTGCAAGGGGCCTGGCAACTTCACGAGCAGACACAAGATCTCGATCTGCACTTCTTTGTCTGTTTCTCATCGGTCGCCTCCTTGCTTGGTTCACCGGGGCAAGGCAATTATGCGGCCGGCAACGCCTATATGGATGCATTGGTCCACTATCGCCGTGCATTGGGATTGGCTGGACAGTCGATCAACTGGGGACCGTGGGCCGAAGCCGGGATGGCGGCCAACGCGGCGACGCTTGATCGGTTGGCCAACCTGGGCATGGGCGCGATCAGCGGGGAAGTCGGGTTGCAACTCTTCCAGGCGCTCCTTCACACGAATGGCGAGCGTGCGCCGCAGGTGGGGGTAGTTCCTATCGACTGGCCCAAGCTCTATGGGAATTTTCCCGGGGCAAAGGCACCCTTCTTTGCACAGCTAACCCAAAACTTGGTCACTGAACAGGAATCGATGGTCGACCTGTTGCGCACGCTCTCACCAGAAGAACAGCGTACCGAGGTAACCGACTTTCTGCGCAAACAATTGGCCCAAGTGTTGGGCTTTAACAGGGCCGACAAGATCAATCCGCGACAACGGCTCTTTGATCTGGGCTTAGATTCCCTCATGGCTGTCGAATTGAAGAACCGCCTGGAAGCAGGGCTTGAATTAGCGATTGCGCCCACATTGATGTTCGATTATCCGACCGTTGAAACATTGGTGGATTATCTGTATGAAGGGCTCAGCCAAAAATTTGCGTCCAACACAGAGGGTCACCCAACTGTCACCCATCGAAGTGGCGGGGCAACGGCAAACACCATAAACACCAATGCCCTGGACGACGAAACCGCCCAACTATTTGCGGAGTTGGATGGGCTCTCCGACGAGGAGTTAGCGGCGCTGCTGAGTGAAGAGTTGGCATAGCATAGAGACAACAGGGCGATCCTTGCCAGGACAAAGCTGGTAAAGATCGCCCGTCCCGTGGTGTCCTATCGATCAATCAATGGAGGGACCAATGATGACCAACCCACCTGATAACAAACGTTTGATGCAACAAGCGTTGCTGGAATTGCGTGATCTCAAAGCCAAAGTCGCCACGATGGAGCGGGCCAAGCGCGAACCGATTGCCATCATCGGCATGGGCTGTCGTTTTCCCCAAGCGGATACGCCGGCACGCTTCTGGCAGCTCTTGCGCGATGGCGTCGATGCCATCGGCGCCATCCCCGCTGAGCGTTGGGATGTTGATGCCTACTACGATGCCAATCCAGAAGCAGCGGACAAAATGTACGTGCGCCAAGGGGGCTATCTGCAAGATGTCTACGCCTTCGATCCAGCCTTCTTTGGCATCCCCCCGCGCGAGGTCGCCACAATGGACCCGCAACAGCGGATTTTGCTGGAGGTTTGCTGGGAAGCCTTGGAAGATGCCGGTATTGCGCCAGGGTCATTGGCGCAGAGCGAAACCGGTGTCTACATTGGCTATATGAACCGCGATTATGTTCATCACATGGGCGAAGTCGATCCGCGACGCAAGACCGATCCCTACACACTAACCGGGAACAGCTTTAGCTTTGTGGCCGGACGCATCTCCTATTTACTGGGGTTACAGGGGCCAAGCATGGTCTTGGCGACCGCGTGCTCTTCGTCTTTGGTTTCGGTCCATCTGGCTTGCCAGGCGTTGCGCGCCGGGGAGTGCACCATGGCCTTGGCCGGCGGCGTCAATCTGATCTTGCATCCGGCCGCCAATGTGATGTTGTCCAAATTGCGGGCGATTTCCGCCGATGGCCGCTGCAAGAGCTTTGATGCAGCCGCCGATGGCTATGGGCGCGGCGAAGGCTGTGGCATTGTTGTGCTCAAACGGCTTACCGATGCGCTAGCCGATGGCGATCCAATTTTGGGAACGATTCGCGGTTCCGCGGTCAACCACGATGGGCCGAGCGCCGGCTTGACCGTGCCCAACGGTGCAGCGCAGGAAAAGCTCTTGCGCAAAGCGTTGGCTTCCGCACAGGTGTCAGCGGATGAGATCGACTATATTGAAGCCCATGGCACGGGCACCTCGTTGGGCGATCCGATTGAGATCAATGCCCTGGTCAAGGTCTTTGGCCGGACGCGCATGAAACCGCTGTTGGTCGGTTCGGTGAAGACCAATGTGGGGCATCTGGAAGCTGCTGCCGGGATCGTTGGCTTAATCAAGCTCCTTTTGGCGTTCCAGCAAGAAGCGATCCCCCCCCATTTGCACTTTCACAATCCCAATCCATACATTGCCTGGGATCAGATTCCGGTACAAGTGACGGCGGCGCTAACGCCTTGGCCCAAGGGCGAACGATCCCGCTTGGCCGGAATTAGCTCCTTTGGCCTCAGTGGGATCAATGCCCATCTCATTGTCGAAGAGCCGCCCACCAGTATGCTACAAGATAGGATGGCAAGATGAGTGTGGTAGTAGCGCAGCGATGGCAAGAGCAGCGACCCGACGAAAGATTGAACGAAAGATTGAACCAAAGAGTGGACGAACCCTTGGAGAGACAGATTCACCAGGATGATCAGCAGTTGCGATTGGCCGTTGCGGATCGTCCCTTGCATCTGTTGGCACTTAGCGCCAAAACCGCGCCAGCGTTGCAGATGTTGGCAACGCGCTATCAGGAGCATCTTGCGGCCAATCCCACATTGCCCTTTGGCGACCTTTGCTACACGGCCGGGCGGGGGCGAGAGCATTTTGCGCATCGGCTGGCCGTTGTGGCAAGTTCGGTGCGCGACGCGCACGTTGCGCTACCCCATGCGGAGCATAGAAGCGTCGAACACGAGCCCAAAGTTGCCTTTCTCTTTACTGGCCAAGGGGCACAGCGCCTCAACATGGGCCGCGAGCTCTATCAGAGCCAACCAAGCTTTCGCGCAACCATGGCCCGCTGTGATGAAATCCTGCGTCCACAGTTGGGCGTTTCTCTATTGGACATTCTCTATCCCTCTGCACCAAAAAGCAGCGATGCCACCCGAATCGATCAGACGGTCTACACCCAACCGGCGCTCTTTGCCCTGGAATATGCCCTCGCTGAACGCTGGCAGGCGTGGGGGGTACGGCCAGCCTTTGTGATGGGGCACAGTGTTGGCGAATATGTGGCTGCCTGTGTCGCCGGCGTCTTTAGTCTGGAAGATGGGCTCAAGTTAATTGCCGCGCGTGGTCGGCTGATGCAGGCGCTGCCACAGAATGGCAGCATGATCGCGATCATGGCACCGGCTGGGGATGTCGTAGATGCGATTGCACCGCTGGCTGATAAGGTCGCGATTGCTGCCGTCAATGGCCCACAAAGCGTGGTGATTTCTGGGGAAAGCGCGACCGTGCAAACAATCGCCAAACGCTTTGCCCGCCGTGGGATCAAGACGACAACGCTCACCGTCTCCCATGCTTTCCATTCACCGCTGATGGCACCCATGCTCGATGAATTCAGCGCCGTCGCCGAAACGGTCACCTATGCCCGGCCGCAGATCGGCTTTGTCTCCAATCTCACGGGCGGCCTGGTGCGCGACGAGGTGACAAGCGCCACCTACTGGCGACACCATGTGCAGCAGCCGGTACTCTTTGCCGAAGGCATCGCGACATTGGCAGCGCAAGGCACAACCGCCTTTCTCGAAGTTGGCCCCAAACCGGTGCTCTTGGCCATGGGGCAGCAGGTTCTACCCGCAGGCGCACAGTTGTGGCTACCCACGCTGCGCCCTACTGGCGATCTTAATCGGGGTGATAACAAGGGTGATGATAACAAGGGTGGTGACAACAAGGGTGGTGATAACAAGGGTGGTGACAACAAGGGTGGTGACAACAAGGGTGGCGAGCATAGTCTCATAGCAGAACGCAGTGAGTGGCAGCAGCTTCTCACCACGCTTGGCCTGCTCTACACCCACGGAGTAACGGTCGATTGGCAAGGGTTTGACCGCGATTACAAACGCCGTCGCCTTTCAGCCTTGCCAACCTACCCATTCCAACGGCAACGGTATGTTGTCACGCCAAGCACCGAAACGGCAACCCCATTGGCCACCAGTCAACCGCAGAGCGATGTCAGCCGTTGGCTCACCGAAGGCAACCATGAGCAACTCGCGCGACTGCTCACAGCGAGTGGCAACCTTTCTACGCCACAGCAGGCACTCCTGCCCGATCTGCTGGCAACATTGATTCAAGCGCATCAGGCACAGTTGACAGCGGCGCAGCACGTTCAGCAGGAGATAGAGAGCCCCGACGCGATAGTCACCGATCTAGCAATGGTAGCGGTGCCCGCGCTTTGGGAACATTGGCAGATGAGCGCAACAAGCGAACGTCCGGCGCTGCTCGCTGCTGCGTTAGAAAAACAAATTAGCCGCGTTCTGGGCTACAGCGCGGCGGATGCGCCAGCGTTGTCGCACGAGGCACCGTTACTCCATTTAGGGCTCGATTCGCTGATGAGTGTGGAATTGCGCAATTGGGTCAAAGCGGCGCTACGGATTGAACTAGAGATGGTCGATTTTCTGTCCGGCCCCAGCATCGCCCTGTTGGCCACGCGCTTACATGATCAGCTCTTGGCTCAACAAGCGGAGAGTTCAACCGCTGTGCAAGAAACCGGCGCACATGTAAACAATCTACCCAGTGCAATCAATGAAACGGCCACGCCCGTACAGCCGGATAGTCCACAAAGGTATCCACTCTCCTATGGCCAACAAGCCCTCTGGTTTATCCAGCAGAGCGCGCCGGCGAATGTGGCCTACAATGTAGGGCTAGCCTTTCGGATGCAGTCGCCGCTCGATGTGACAGCGCTGCAGGCAGCCTTACAAGCGTTGGTGAACCGCCACCCGGCCCTGCGCACCACCTTCCCCACGCCGAGTGAGAGCAGCGAGCCGGTGCAGATCGTTCATCCCTATATGGCGGTGGACTTTCTACAGAATGATACCCCTGCCACCGCAGCGGCCTTGCGCCAGGCGGTGACCGCTGCTTACGCCGAGCCCTTTGATCTGGCAAACGGGCCGCTCTTGCGCGTTCGACTCTTTCGCAGCGAGGCAATCGCTAATGACGTGACGCGGCACAAGGAACAGGTGCTGCTGATCGCCTTTCACCATATCATCGGTGATGCGTGGTCGACCTGGACCTTGTTGCGCGAATTGTGGAGTTCCTACCCGGCGCTCAAAGCCGGTACACCTTTGCCGGTCGCATTACGCACACCACCGGCGGCGACCTATCGCGACCATGTCTATAGTGAGGCGGCGCGCATGGCTGGCCCGGAAGGGGAGCGCTTGTGGGCCTATTGGCAGCAACAATTGGCCGACGCCCAAACGATCTTGGCGTTACCGACTGACTATCCAAGACCGGCGCTGCAAAGCTATCATGGAGCTTCCCAAACCGTAGCGATCGATGCGACGCTGACAGAAGCCTTGCGGGCGCTGGCGCGTACTGAAAACGCGACGCTCTACATGATCATGTTGGCGGCGTGGCAACTGTTGCTGCACCGCTACACGGGACAAATGGATCTCCTCGTCGGCTCGGCGATGGCCGGTCGCGGGCAAAGTCACCTGGCGGATGTGGTCGGCTACTTTGTCAACCCGGTGGTCTTACGCGCCCGCTTTGCCGGCAACCCAACCTTCCAAGCGTTCTTGCAACAGGTGCGCGCCACGGCGTTGGCGGCTTTCGCCCATCAGGATTACCCATACCCGTTGCTCGTCTCGCGCCTGCAACCCAAGCGCGATCCCAGCCGCTCGCCCCTCTTTCAGGTCGATTTCACCTTACAGAAGCTGCCGCCCATCGCCGACCAACTGAGGCAGGGCAACCAAGCCGGCGAGCCAGAGGCACTGGCAATGGAACCCTTTGCCTTGGGTGAGGAAGAGGGGCAATTTGATCTGAGCCTCCACCTCTTTGAGGAAGAGGACGCGCTGCGTGCGGTCTTCAAGTACAACACCGATCTCTTTGCCCCGGCGACAATTGCCCGCATGAGTGGCCATTTTGTGACGCTACTGGCGGGTATCGTAGAAACGCCACAGGCCCCCATCGGCACCTTTCCCTTGCTGACCGCGGCGGAACGGCAACAGCTTCTGTTGGATTGGAACCGGACCCAAAGCAATTCACTTGCGTTTCCAACAACGCAACTAGCCCATCACATCTTTGAAGCCGAGGCAGTGCGAAAGCCTGAGGCCACGGCCGTCGCTTATCTGGAAGAGACGGGGGTAAATGGAGCCCACGTCGTCGCTGACCATGCGCAGCACGCGACCCTGACCTATCGCGCCCTCAACCAACGTGCCAACCAACTGGCGCACCATCTACAAAGCCTGGGCGTTGGCCCCGAGGTGTTGGTGGGGGTCTGTCTGGCGCGGACACCCGATCTGGTGGTGGCGCTCTTGGCCGTGCTCAAAGCAGGGGGGGCTTACGTGCCAATGGATCCAAGCTACCCGGCGGAGCGGCTCGCCTTTATGGTGCAGGACGCCACGCCGCGCCTCTTGGTGACGCACAGCAGTTTGTCCGCACGGCTGCCGGAGGATGCGCCGCTGCTGCTGCTCGACAAGATAGGGCCGACGATTGCACAGCAGCCCGAGCACAATCCGGCACCCTCCGTCGGGCTGGAGAATCTGGCCTATGTGATCTACACCTCTGGCTCGACGGGGAAACCCAAAGGCACGTTGATTGAACAGCACGGTCTGAGCAACTATTTGGCCTGGGCGATACAGGCCTATGCTGCGGCCGACGGGGATGGTGCACCGGTCAATTCGTCGATTGGCTTTGATGCCACGATCACCAGCTTCTTTGCGCCGCTACTGGTTGGCGGCAAGGTTGTGCTGTTGCCGGAAGCGGATGAGATTGAGGCGTTGGCCACTGTGCTGACCGGGACGGATCACTTTAGCCTCGTTAAGATCACGCCGGCCCATTTGGAGATTCTTAGCCACCTGGTGACAGCGCCGGATGGCACTGTGCCACCAATCAGAGCCAATGCGTTTGTGATCGGTGGCGAGGCGCTCTATGGCCATCAACTGGCCTTTTGGCAGCGCCATGCGCCACAGACGCGGCTGATCAATGAATATGGGCCAACCGAGACGGTAGTCGGCTGTTGCATCTATGAGGCGCAGGAGCCGGTCAGTGGCCCCGTCGCGATTGGGCGTCCGATTGCCAACACGCAGCTTTATATCCTGGATCAATATGGGCAACCGGTGCCGGTTGGCATCCCTGGCGAACTCTATATCGGTGGCGCGGGGGTGGCGCGCGGCTATCTAAATCGCCCCGAGCTAACGGCCGAACGCTTTGTGACCCATCAGCTCCTCGACGAACCCCAACGGCTCTACAAAACCGGCGATCTGGTCCGCTATCTGCCAGATGGCAACCTCGACTATCTGGGGCGGCTCGACCATCAAGTCAAAATTCGCGGCTATCGGATTGAGCTAGGGGAGATCGAAGCGGTACTAGCCGAAGTGCCAGGCGTCAACGAGGTAACGGTGATTGCGCAAAGCGATGCGGCGGGCACCAAGTCGCTGGTCGCCTATCTGGTGGCCGACGACCCTGTCCCCACCCAATCGGCGTTGCGGCAAGCGTTACGGGCCCAACTCCCTGAGTATATGGTCCCGAGCCATTTTGTTTTGTTGGATGCGTTGCCGTTGACCGCCAATGGAAAGGTAGACCGAGCAGCGTTGCCGTCGCCCAACAGCGCGCACCTGGTTGAACGCTTTGTGCCGCCACGTGACACCGTCGAGATGCAGTTAGCGCCAATTTGGGAGAATATTTTGGGCGTACAGCCGATTAGTGTTCAGGGAAATTTCTTTGATCTCGGTGGCAATTCGCTGTTGGCGGTTCGCTTAGCGGCCCGTATTCAACAACACTTTGGCCAGAGCGTGCCGCTGTCGGCGCTCTTTCAATATGGCACCGTGGAAGCATTGGCCAATCTGCTGCGCAAAGAGAGCACACAGACAGCGGTTGCCCCTTCATCCGCCGTGGTGCCGATGCAGACAGCGGGCAACAGCCCCCCTTTCTTTTGTGTGCCGGGAGCCGGTGGCTATGTCATCTATCTCTATCAACTTGCGCGCGCGCTGGGTGCGGATCAGCCCTTTTACGGCTTCCAAGCCGCCGGCCTGGAAGGGGCAGGTGCACCGCAGAGCACGGTCGAGGCAATGGCGGCGACCTATGTGACTGCGCTGCAGACGGTCCAACCGACAGGCCCCTACTATCTGGGTGGGCATTCGTTGGGAGGCTGGGTGGCCTTTGAAATGGCCCAATTGTTGCAGCGCCAAGGCGAGAGGGTGGCCTTGGTTGCGGTGATCGATACCCCCGCACCAGATCTAGCCCTTTTCGATGACTATACGACACGCGATGAGGCACGCTGGATCAGCGAATTGGCCTATCGCATCAAACATCTGTTGGCTCCCGATCTCGACGTCACCTATGAGACGTTGCAACCGCTCACAGAGGCCGAACAGTTGCGCTATCTACAAGCCGCGTTGACGGCTGCCGAGCTCTTTCCAGCCGACGGCGGCTTAGCCCAGCTAGAACGCTTGCTGGCTGTCTTCAAAGCCCATTCACAGATCGCGTATACCATTCCGGCTGACGCTATTCCAACGCCGATCACGCTCTTACGCACCCAAGGGCATGGCACAGAAGCGGACGCAGCAGAGGAAGAGGGCTTTATCGGCGTTCATGAGGCAGCGAATGATGAGAGTTGGGGCTGGCGCGTCTACGGTCCAACGACTATCTATCATCTGCCTGGTGATCACTTGAGCATTTTGAATGAGCCCCATGTACATGAGTTAGCGGCCTCATTAACCGAAGCCCTGGCGCAGACTGTTTTCGTGCGTTAGCAGAAGGAAAGCGCTGCTACCCAAACCATTCAAAGGAAACCAACCATGTCAACCGCTGTTATCCTGAGCCTGCCCGAAGCCGGCCATCTCAATGCGCTTTTCCCCTTGATTGCCGAACTCGTTGATCGAGGCGAGCGGATCATTGTCTATGCGGTAGAGCCCTTTCGCCGGTCGGTCGAAGCCACCGGTGCCGAGTATCGCAGCTACAGCAATCCGCAGTCGCTCATCCCGCCGGCCCACGAAGGGGGCTTGTTTAGCGTGATGGACTACTTGGCCACCGTCAGTGAAAGCGTCTTGCCGGCGCTGCTCGACGAGTTGCGGGCCGACCCACCCGCTTATCTATTGATGGATGCGATGAGCCATTGGGGAAACTTGGCGCAACAGATCCTCGGCTTGCCGGCCATCACCTATGCCACAACCTTTGTCACCCATCCGCAACTGCCGCCGGAAGAGTTGATCGGGATGAGCTATGGGCAGTTGCCCAAGGAGATCATGTTGAACGGCATTGATGCGTTGCATAGTTACTTTGAACGCACACAACGGCTCGACCGCCACTATGGCACCCGCAGCCCGAACATGGTGGGTGCCTTTTCCAACCCGCAGGCGCTCAATATCATCTTTACCTCGCGTGAATTTCATCCGCGAGGTGAGGCATTTGACGAAGCATCATACAAGTTTGTTGGACCTTCAGTGGCGCAACGCACCGAAGCGATTGACTTTCCCTTTGATCAGTTGAGCGACGCTCCGCTGGTCTTTGTCTCCTTGGGCACGATCTTTAACGAGCGGCCCGACTTTTACCAGGCTTGCTTTGCCGCGTTGGGTGATTTGCCGGTGCAGGTTGTGCTGGCGGTCGGCGAGAAGAGCGATCAGACGCTCTTGGGCACGGCACCGGCCAACTTTATCGTCCGTCCCGCCGTGCCGCAGTTGGAGATTCTGCAACGTGCGGCGCTCTTTATCACCCACGGTGGCATGAACAGCGCCAGCGAAGGGCTGCTCTATGGCGTGCCGCTGCTGGTGGTTCCCCAACATGGCGATCAATATTTGGTCGCCGGCCAAGTGGCGGCGTTGGGTGCCGGCGTGATGATTCCCGCCGATCACGCCAGCGCCGATGCGCTCAAGGGGCTCAGCATGCAACTGATCTCCAATCCACAATTCAAAGCGCAAGCCCAGGCGCTCAGTGAATCCTTCAAAGCTGGCGGCAGTTATCCGCGGGCGGCAGATGAGATTCTGACGTTTATGGGGGGTAAATAGATGGCAACCGCGGTCTTTCTGAGCCATCCGGCGCATGGCCATATCAACCCAACCTTGCCGGTGGTGGCGGAACTGGTGCGGCGGGGCGAACGGATCATCTACTATGCCACCGATCTCTTTCGCGCCAAAGTGGAGGCAACCGGGGCCGAATATCGCAGTTATGGACCACAGGAGCTTTTTGAACGCCAACTGGCCTATGGCGGAATTTTTGGCGGCATGGCTGGGTTGATGGAAGCAAGCGAAGACATTTTGCCCACTCTCTTGCCTGCCCTGCAGGCCAACTTGCCCGATTATCTGCTGCTGGAAGCGCACAGCGTCACCGGCAACCTGGTGCAGAAGATTTTGGGGTTGCCGGCGGTAACACTCTGCTCGATGTTTGCCTTTAATGAACGCTTGATCACACCGCCCCAGTTGAATCGCTTTATGTATGGGCCGGCACCAGCACCGGCGGTGCTCGATGGGCTGATGGGCCTCCATCACTATATGGCCGTGGCGCAACGGGTCAGCCAGCGCTATGGCATTCTCTGTCCCAATGTCATCGACTATCTGAGCAATCCACAGCCGCTCAATATTGTCTTTACATCGCAATATTTCCAGATTGGCGGCGACCAGGCGTTTGATGATCGCTACAAATTTGTGGGCCCCTCGGTTGCCCCGCGTGTCGAAGCCGCCACAAAACTGGGGGGTGATTTCCCGTGGGCGGCATTGACAGAAGCACCACTGATTTATATCTCAATGGGGACGATGTACAATGCCGATGTCGACTTTTATCACACCTGTTTCGATGCCTTTGGTGATGGGCCCTACCAGGTGGTGCTTTCGGTGGGTGATCGCTTGGATATGCGCCAATTGCGCCAGCCACCGGCCAACTTTATTGTGCGCCCCTTTGTCCCGCAGCTTGAGCTGTTGCAGCGGGCGGCGCTCTTTATTACCCACGGCGGCATGAACAGCGCCAATGAGGGGATTCTCTTTCACGTTCCAATGGTGGTATTGCCCCAACAGGCCGATCACTATGTGGTGGCCCAGCGCTTGGCCGAGTTGGGGGCCGGGCTTGTGCTGGATCGCTCACAGGCAAGTGCAGCACAATTGCAAGCTATGAGCGCCCAACTGCTCGCTGATCCCAGCTATAAAGCGCAATGTGCCACCATCGCCGAGACGCTGCGCGCTGGTGGTGGTTATCAGCGGGCGGCGGATGAAATTTTGACCTATATCCCTACGGTTATCAGAGAGAAGGAATAGCCCATGTACCTACCTGCGCTTTATGAAAAACCCAGCGTAATCTTTGAAGTGGGCGCGCACGCCGGTGATCCCGATCTGATCGACTATTGTCGCCAGACGGGGGCGCAACTCTATATGTTTGAGCCATTGCCGACCCGCTATCAGGAGTTGCTGGCCAAGACAAAAGATGTGCCGAGCATCCAAGTTTTTCCGCTAGCCGTCTCGAACTACGATGGACAGGCAACCTTCAATATAGCCAATTCGGATGATTGCTCGTCACTCTTAGCCTTTGACGAGAAGGTCAACGACACCTGGCTAACACCGTGGCTCCCCATTGATCGCTTTGAGATGGTGGAAACAGTTGAGGTGGAGGTGACGCGCCTCGATACATTCATGGCCAAGCAGCAGATTGAGCAGGTTGACCTGATCGAGATCGACACGCAAGGGCAGGATCTTAAAGTGGTCGAATCGTTGGGCGACAAATTGCAACAGGTGAAAAAGATCCAGTTGGAGGTCAATGTCTTTCATGCGCCGCTCTATCAACAGAGCTGTGGCAAAGAAGAGGTGATGGCATTCTTCCGTGCGCGGGGCTTTGAAAAGCATCTCTCGTGGAAGCAGAGCATGAATCGCGAGGAGAATATCACCTTTCGCAACCGGCGCTTCTATCCCAATCCCCTCGTAAACCGAGGACTCAGCACATTAGAGCAGATCACCCAAAAGAGCTACTACACATCGGCACGCGTTTACATCGTCTCCAAACGGATGTCGGGGATGCTACTGCAAAAGGTATTGAAGACGGCGTAGATAATTCTTACAATTCCATGGAGGAATAATCGTTCATGAAAGTTCTCGTTACTGGCGGCTGCGGTTTTCTTGGCTACCACGTCTGTTCCTACTTTCGCGAGCAAGGTGCGGAAGTGATCGCCTACGACAACATGACCAAACATGAGTTTGCCCGCAACCCTTATATGCGACCGGAAGCGCGTGACTATAATCGCCTACAATTGGAGGCGCTCGGGGTCCAGATCGTTGGCGAAGATATCCGCAACAAAGCGGCACTGGTTGAGTATACAAGCGATTGTGACTACCTCTGCCACACCGCGGCGCAACCGGCCATGACCATTTCGTGGGAAGATCCCGAATTGGACTTTTCGACCAATACACGTGGCACCTTCAATGTGTTGGAAGCGGCGCGTATTCATGGGATCCCGGTTGCGATCTGCTCTAGCATTCACACCTTTGGGCCGGACCGGATCAATGCGTCCTTGGAAGAAGCGGCCACGCGCTACACGCGTGATCCGGTGGCGATCGATGAGCATGAACCGCTGCTCCAAGGCCCGGTGACCCCCTTGCACGCCTCGAAACGGAGCAACGAAATCTATCTACAGGCTTATATCGACACCTTCAAGCTCAAAGCAGCCTGTTTTCGCCTCACGGGCATCTATGGCCCCAATCAATTTGGCGGCGAGGATCATGGCTGGGTGGCAAACTTTGCCATTCGCGCCATGTTGGGGCTGCCCCTCACCATCTTTGGCACGGGCAAACAGTTGCGCGATATTCTCTATGCCGGCGACGCGGCCGCGGCCTTTGGTGCCTTTTATCAATCACCACAGCCCGGCCTCTATAACCTGGGCGGTGGGCAGCGCAACATGATCTCCTTGATCGAGTGTATTGATCTCATCGCCGAGATTTTGGAATGCAAAGCCGAGGTGAACTTCCAGGAGGGGCGCTTTGGCGATTTACGGTACTTTGTGGCGGATGCCGGTAAGTTTCAGCAGGCGACTGGCTGGGAAGCGAACGTTCGGCCAGAAGAAGGGGTCACTCGTCTCATTGAGTGGCTACAGGCATCCCCGGATCTCTTTGCAGTAAAGGAGTTGGCAGCGTGAAAGCATTGGTCCTTGCCGGCGGCTATGGCAGTCGTTTTTCTAGCAGTCGGGCCGCCCATTTGGGCGAACCGGAAGCACCGGTCCATAAATGTTTGACCCAAATTGGCCACCGCCGCGTGATCGACTTTAGCCTCGACACGGCGGTCAATTTAGGGGTCGATGAGATTGTTCTGGTGGTCGGCTATCTGGCGGATAGTGTGCAGGCAGCCTGTGGCAGCCACTACAATGGTGTTCCTATTACCTACACCTACCAGTACGAACAGCAAGGGCTTGTCCATGCCATGATGTGTGGCCGAGAGGCGCTAGATGGCGATGATTTTTGGCTCTTTTTGGGGGACGAAGTGCTGATTGATGCCAATCACAAGGTGATGCAGGAGCGCTTCTATCAAGAAGAGGCGTTCCTGATCTGTGGCATGTTGCCCACCGAGGATCCAGAACGCATCCGGCGCAATTATACCCTGGCCTTTGATGAGGGCTCGCAACGCGTTTGGCGGCTGGTTGAGAAACCGCCGCGCCCCTTTACCCCCTACATTGGCACGGGACACTGTCTCTTCCGCGGTGCGATCCTGCCCTATATGGATCTGATGCCAGTCGATCCCCGGACAGGGCGCAAAGAGTTGGCCGGGCTGATTCAGTATGCCATTGATGTGGGGGATCTGGTGCTTTGCCACAGCTTTGATGAAATGTTCTACTATGTCAATATCAACACCTATCAGGATTATCTTGGGCTAGAAGCGGCTTTGGTGGGTGAGATGGTTGGGTTGCCGGAAAGGAAGCTGTGATGTCAACAACTGTCGTGCTCTGTTACCCAACTCACGGCCATGTTGCGCCCAAACTGGCCGTGGTGGAAGAGTTGGTTCGCCGCGGGGAACGGGTCATCTACTATTCAACCGAACGGTCACGCGCAAAAATCGAGGCCACCGGCGCCGAATTCCGCGCCTATGCCTACCCCTACGAAGCCTTTGATCCGACGCCACCCACCGAAGGGCTCTTTAGCGACATGGCGCGGCTGCTCCAATTGACGCAGCAGATGTTGCCGGATCTGCTGGCCGAGTTGCGTGCGCTCGCGCCGGATTATCTGCTGCTCGATTCCAAGAGCATCTGGGGCAACCTGGCCGGGCAGATCTTGGATCTGCCGGCGGTGACCCTCTCTGTTGTCTTTGCGCTGCACCCGGATCTGGTGACGGCGGAATACCTGGTGCCCCGGCTCTATGGCGGCGCATCCGAAGATGTCTTGCTGCGGGCGTTGAGCCACCTGCATCGTTATTTTGAAATTGCCCAGCAGGTGGATCAGAGCTATGGGACACGCAGCCCCAATCTGGTGGAATTCCTCGGCAATCCCCAGCCGCTCAACATCATCTTCACCTCGCGCCACTTTCAACTGGCCGGGGAGCACTTTCCTGAAGGTTATAAATTTGTGGGCCCTTCGATCGGCACGCGCAATGAGCCGACCGATTTCCCACTCGATCTGGTCGGCGATGCACCTTTGGTCTACATCTCGATGGGCACTGTCTTTAACGAACTGCCGGACTTTTACCGAGCCTGTTTTGCGGCGTTAGGGACCCTGCCTTGCCAGGTTGTCATGCCCATTGGACGCAATCTTGATCGGCAAACGCTAGGGGCAGCGCCGGCCAATTTCACCCTCTGTGAGTATGCGCCGCAGCTGCAACTGCTGGAGCGGGCCGCGCTCTTTATTACCCACGGCGGCATGAACAGCGCCAATGAAGGGCTGCTCTATGGGGTGCCGCTGTTGGTCGTACCACAGCGGGGCGATCAATATATGGTGGCAGGGCGCGTGGCCGAATTGGGGGCGGGCTTGCCGCTCTTTCCTCATGAAGTGACGCCGGAGCGGTTGCAGGGCATGGTGGCCCACATGTTGGCCACGCCAAGCTTCCAACAACAGGCGCAACTTGCCGGCGCAGCATTACGCGACGCCGGTGGCTATCGCCGGGCCGCCGATGAAATTTTTGCGTTTAAACTGCGGTTGCTTTGAAACTACGGGATCTTTCCCGTTTTCAAACAGAGCTAAATTGAAAGAACGGATAGCATCATGAGCGTTGCAATCGTTACCGGCTCTGCTGGGCTGATCGGCTCGGAAGCAGTGCGTTATTTTGCCGGCCTGGGCATGGAGATCGTTGGCATCGACAACGATCTGCGCCGCTACTTCTTTGGCGAGAATGCCTCTACCGACTGGAATCGGCTGCGGCTGGAGCGGGAGGTGGCCGGCTACACCCACCACGCCCTTGACATTCGAGACCAAGATGGGATCACACAACTCTTCAAACGCTATGGGCGCGACATATCGTTAATCATTCACACCGCGGCCCAGCCATCGCACGATTGGGCGGCGCGTGAGCCGCACACCGATTTTGCCGTCAACGCCACCGGGACGCTCAATTTGTTGGAAGCGACGCGCCAATATGCGCCGCAGGGCGTCTTTATCTTTACATCGACGAACAAGGTCTATGGGGATACCCCCAATCAACTGCCACTGGTTGAACACGCCACGCGCTGGGAGTTAGATGAGCAGCACCCTTACTATGCCGGCATCCCAGAGGCAATGTCAATTGACCAGACGTTGCATAGTCTCTTTGGCGCATCAAAAGTGGCTGCCGATCTGCTCGTCCAGGAATATGGCCACTACTTTGAACTGCCGACCGCCTGTTTTCGTTGTGGCTGTCTGACCGGCCCGAACCATGCCGGCACGCAGCTCCATGGCTTTTTGGCCTATCTGATGAGATGTACCGCCACCGGCACTCCTTACACGGTCTATGGCTACGAGGGCAAACAGGTGCGCGACAACATTCACAGCGCCGATCTGGTCCGTGCCTTTGATCAATTCTATCGTGCCCCACGCATTGCCGAGGTCTACAACATGGGCGGGGGGCGCTACAGCAACTGTTCGATGATCGAGGCGATTGCCCTTTGTGAAGAGATCACGGGCCGCCCCTTATCCTGGCACTATTCGGCGGAGCACCGCATTGGCGACCACATGTGGTGGATCAGCAGCTTGCGTAAGTTTCAGCAACAGTACCCCGCCTGGTCACCAACCTATACAATTCCAACGATCCTAGGGGAAATCTATGGCAACAACGAAGCTCGCTGGCGACAAGAGGCGGATCAGTTGGCGGCCCTATGAATATGATCCTGTGAAGATAATCCTGTGAACATAAGCGAGAACAATGCAGCGGATTCGAGAGGAGAGCTATAGTGAGCACACCAACCAATAGGGCACCCGAACCACATGATTCACCACCGGCCGCAGATCCTTCGCTGGCCATAGGGGAAGAGCGAGAGCCGTTGAAAGAGCCGGCAGCGGAATTCGGGGACAGCGTAGGAACCCAAATGCCAACCCGCAAATGGCCGTGGTGGGTCTGGTTTGCGCCCTTTCTCTTCGCGCTCAAAATGCCTCGCTTCAATCAACATCAGTGGCGCATCTTGGGGCTCGTTGGGTTTGCGTCACTCTTTGTGCGCTATGATGGCGCTGTGCTACAATTGGCGCTGCCCCAAATTCAAAGTAGCCTGGGGATTACCGATGCCGCCTTGAGCAATACCGTGGCGATTATTGAGTTTGGGTCGATTCCCGCATTTTTTCTCATGTTGGCCGCGGATCGAGTTGGGCGCCGTCGGCTTTTACTGATTACGATTGTGGGCTACACCATCATGACGGGAGCAACCGCCTTTGCCTCTTCGTTACCCCTATTTATTACCTTGCAATTTTTGGCACGTGTCTTTCTCATGACAGAGGTGATGCTTGCTTCGGTGGTTATTGCGGAAGAGTTTCCCATGGATGCACGGGGCCGCGGTATCGGTGCACTGGCAGCAATTGCGGCGAATGGCTTTGGGGTGGCCGCGCTGCTCTTTGCGTTTATCGATGTGCTACCCTTTGGCTGGCGCTTTCTCTATTTTATTGGGTTGGTCCCTCTGCTGATTCTCGTCAGTTTACGCCGGGGCTTGCCAGAGACTGCCCAATTTCAAAAACAGCAGGCAGCCCGTGCAGAGCTGGGCATCGATGAACCCTTTATCAACAACCTGCAACCGGTCATCGACCTGGTGCGCGCCTATCCCGGCCGCTTCTATACGATTAGTGGCATTGTTTTTATCTATGCAATGGCGACCAGCGCCGCATTTTTTTATGACCCAACCTATTTACAACAAGAGCATGGCTGGCAGCCCTGGCACATTACCATGTTGACCATTGGCGGCGGCTTTGGTGCCCTCTTTGGCAATACGATTGCCGGCAATGTGGGGGATCTCTTGGGGCGCAAACGGGCGACCATGATCTTTTTAACGCTGATGCCGATCCTGATTGCCTGTTTCTACAATGCATCTGGCTGGCTTCTACCCGTTATCTGGGCCATGTCGCTTTTTGTCCAGATGGGCGTTGGTGTCTCGATTGAAACGCTCGGCACAGAGCTGTTTCCAACTTCCTATCGCTCGACCGCGGCTGGTGCGCGCGCATTGGTGGCAGCAAGCGGTACCGTCGTCAGTCTAACGGTACACGGCGTGCTCTTTGGCCTACTTGGCTCCCAATGGACGGCGGTTAGCATACTCGCGCTGCTGGTCTTTGTCACCCCCTTCCTCGTTGCCTGGTTGCCGGAGACGAGTGGCCGTGCGCTTGATGAGATTGCGCCGGAACGCTTCTGAACTTCTATGGTTCTTTAGGATCTCAGCGGGTTTACACGAAGGCTAGCGGCGGTTGAGTAGCGCAAGCATATCGAAACCAAAGCGGGTTGCCCTTCAGATCCTTTTATTTCGTGGATATGATAGTTTATGCTTGAATATGATATTGATCGTCTCTTAGGGATTGCAGCCTGGATTGCCTGGCTGCTATTTCTGATCTACAGCCTAGATTTATTTGTGCGGACGGCGTGGCGCGAAGGGTTTGTCACCGCTGTGATTCGCCTCTTTTCCTTTCGGGTCCTGCTCCCCTTGACGGCAGTCTTTACCCTGAGTTTGATCAGTCTATCGATTAACTTTGTTCAGCCTCAAGAGGTCGTCGTTGTTGTTTCAGCGGTGACACCCAATGGCGTGCGCCCACAACCATTGCGTCCTGGGCTCCATTGGATCATCCCCTTTCTGGAGCGCGGCGTCCGCTATCCTACCTATTGGCAGACCTATACCATGTCCAATGCGCCCGATGAAGGAGCCGTCTTGGGCGATGATTCGATCCGCGCCCGCACAAGCGATGGCCAAGAGGTCCGGCTGGACTGTTCGGTCATCTTTCGCATCGACATCGAACAGGCGGTGATGATCCATACCGACTGGCAAGAACGCTACATTGAGGATTTCGTACGGCCGGTGATTCGTGGGGTCGTACGCACCCAAGTCTCCCAATTTAAAGTAGAAGAGGTGAATAGTTCCGAGCGACGTGATCTGGAAAATGCACTCAACAACTATTTGCGAACGGAGTTCGCTGACAAAGGGTTGATCCTGGATCAGTTCTTGCTACGCGACGTCACTTTTTCACCAGAATATGCCGCGTCGATTGAGCAAAAACAGATCGCGTTGGAAGGGCAACTTCAGCGTCAATATGAAGCGGAGCAGATCCGCAACCTGGCCACTGGGCGTGCCGATGCAATCGAAATTGAGGCGCAGGCCCAAGCCCGTGCCCTCAAATTGCTTGCAGACGCGCTGCACGATAACCCAGACTTGATTACCTATCAATATGTGGAAAAACTTGCCCCCAATATTCGGGTCATGTTGGTGCCTAATAATTCACCCCTAATCCTACCATTGCCGGATCTGCAACAATCTCTTGGAGAATCAGAGGTCGTTACACCAACGCTATCCGAAATGGACATACCAACACCAACCTTTAATCTACCGCCCATGGCGGTACCGACTGCGCCTGCCGGTGTTCGGGAGTAAGTGCGGGAGAGCAAGAGCCATAGCAGAGAACGATAGAGCAACATAAGGGAGGCTCAATGTTTATGTATATATCCATTTTGATGGCAGTGCTTGTCATCGGTACCTTTTCGCTTGTATGGGAACGGCGCTGGAAAGGACGTTCATCGGCTTCGGCGGAAGCCACGGGCACCCCGGCAGATGACGTGCATGCCCGAGAGATTTCCCTAAGCACAAGAGTAAGCCAAGGTCTTGCGGCCATCCGGGCCAATCTCCCCTTACGCCAGCAGGACCCGACATTGCCCGATCGCTTTCGCACATGGTCTCGCCAGGCGTTGGCAACCGATGGTGCAGTGCAGAAATGGCTAGACAGGCTCTCGGAACCCGCGCACAGGGCTTTTGTAGAGCATGTGGCGGAATTTTCTGATGAGATCGGCTTTCAACTCACCGACCTCGTCAATGGCCGCATGGATGGCTTGCCTAGCGTTGCCCAAAACGCCACGCAGATCGTTGCCCATTATTGCCGCGCCAACTACCAAGCCGCATTGGCGCAGCGTGATTTTGACGGCTACCGTGCCTATGCGGCTTATTTGCAAAGACCAATGAGCGCCGACAGTCAACGCTTTGCGCTACAGCTCTATGCCCAATTGGTGGACCGTGGCATGGTGGCGGCACCAACAGTTGATCTGCTGACCCTAACTGATCAAGAGCGGCTTCTAAAGATGCAGGATGCAATTCGCCAATCTGCCAAAAGTACAGAGGAATTTCTTGCGCTGTTGTGCACAGTTGCCGAAGAAGAGCAGCGCACGGACGCCGATTACACCGTAGAGAAGATCGTACAACGGGCAATGACTAAGTTCGTCAAACCGCCGGTTGCACCACCTGCGACTGAGCAAGCAGCGGCGTCCGATCCAGCGCAGGGAACTGAAGCGCAAGAAGAGGAACCAAGCATTATAACGGCATGAAAGGAGTAAACAAATGTTATCTCTGGGTACACTCGGGCTGACAGGTGTGGTGATGTACGGCGGTATAAAAGCGCTGCGGAAGTTGGTAAGGCCCGCGACAAAGCGTCCAACCTGGTTAAAATCCTCCAAACTTGCCGGCGTTGCCATCACCCCCCAGGGGGTAAGCAGGGCAAACGCGGTCGATCAGGAGATCGCGCTTGATGCGGTTGATGGACCAGCCTCCTTGGTGCATTACATTGTCCAAGATGAAGAAGGACGGAAACTCTCCATTTTGGCCTTGAGTGGCACAACCGCAGCAATCCATATTGCACTCGGTCTACAGGCCGGGCTGCCGCTCTTTATCTGGAATGGGGCTGGGTTTGTGGCCTTTGTGGCCGGCCAATATTTTGTACCCCAATGGGCACCCTATCGCGGTGAGATCCGGGATGGGTTTTTGGCCTACACCGGTACGACCATAGTTGCCTACTTCCTTGTAGGCGGTCCGGTTGGCTTGACCAGCCTTGTAGGCATGACAACGAAAGTGATAGAAGCTGGTCTGTTTGCACTGCTTTGGCGCGAAGAAGAGGGTCAATGATTCTTGCGATTGCCGTCAGTCTTTTGTCTTTGGCATTGCTACTCTTGCTCTCTCGCCGTCTGGGGCACACGCGCACGACGATTGTACGCCAGAGCATGTTGCGCATGTTGGTGATCATCCTGTTGCTGGGGACCCTACTCTTCTGGGTGCGCTACTGGATCGTCTATGCGATCAGTTGTACCCCGGACTGTATTGGGGCCAATCTCGTTGGTTGGGATTTAGAAGGGGCCGTCTTGCGCAACGGCGATTTTGTCGAAGCCAATTTGCGCGGTGCAACACTCAATACGGCGGACCTCTATAACGCGGATTTCTCTGGCGCCAATCTCGGTAGCGTGAACCTGCAGAACGCCAATCTCCGCAACACGCGCTTGATCGGTGCGGTGTTGAACAGGACCGATTTTCGTGGCGCTGAATTTGGCGACACGGATTTACGTGGGGCCGAGTTGAATGAGGCCGATCTGACCCGGGTTGATCTCACACGGGTACACTTGGATGGCGTCACCTTTGACAAAGCCAAATTGGTGGAGGCCAATCTTAAGGGGAAGAATTTGGCCGGCCTCAGCATGATACAAGCAGATTTGACGGGTGCCGACTTAAGCGGTGCTGATCTCAGTGGCAGCCGATTAAGCGGTGCTAATTTGAGTGGTGCCCGACTGGCAGGCAGCAATCTGGCTGGTGCCTGGCTGAATCTGGCCGATCTGACTGGGGCCGATCTGCGCAACACCAATTTGGCTGGGGCGAATCTCTTGGGGGCGAATCTCGCTTCCGCCAATTTGAGCAATAGTCAACTCATCGGGGCCAATTTGATTGGCGCTCATATGAATGGCACGAATCTACTGGGTGCCGATCTCACCGCCACGCGGCTGTTGGCTAGCGAGTTATATCCGGTAGATTTTGTCACCGATCCACTCCTGCAAGCGCTCAACCAGCTACAACAGTTTTCCGTTGTTACAGATGCCGATCTGGCGGGCGTACGCTTCAATAGTCAAACAAAGTGGCCAGTAGGGCGAACCTCGATTCTGACCGAGATGATCGGCAGTAAATTTTTAGAATCAACCTTGCCCATCACCAGCACGCAACAAATTGGTGATGAGAAACCGGCTATATCGATTGTCAGCAATACCACCGCGTTGCCGTTGACCGAGGGAATCTACCGACAATTTTACAAAGAAGAGAGCGCATCAATGGTCCTGCTTGATAGCATGGCATCAAACGTAGCGTTTACAACGTTCTGCTCCGGCGACACGCTACAAATGATTACAAGCAATCAGCCCTTTCCGGAGGATGAACAGGTCGGCTGCATGCTGCATGAGCGTGATCTCATCACCTTTACCGTGGCTATTCAAGCCTTAGTCGTGGTGGTGAATCCTACCAATGATTTCTTAGATGGCCTAACGCTGGATGAGCTTACAGCCCTTACCACAGCGAACCGTTGGTCAGACATCAATTTATCATGGCCCCGCATGCCGGTTCAGCGCTTTGTCCCCGATGTGGAGACGGTAACATTTCGTTTCTGGGTCGAAAAACTTTACCATGGTGACGTCGCGGCCGCAAAGAACGTTCTCGGCAATTTCATTCCTGCCACCAATGCGGCAATTTTAGTCCAGGGCGTCAACAGCGACCCCTACGCGATCGGGGTGCTCGATTATGCGATTTATATGCAAAGTACAAGTGGCCTAAAATTGCTGACTGTCGATGGTCAGACGCCCAATCAGGAAAACGTGAGCAGTGGGCGTTATCAGCTTACACAACCACTTTATCTCTATGCAGATGCCAACCAAATTCGCCAGCGTCCTGAATTACAGAACTTTCTTGACTATTATTTCGGCCATGTGGACCAGCTTGTCGAGCAGGTTGGCCTCTTTTCTGTTGAACCAAAGCTTCTTAAAGATGCCAGTGAGCGCATTCATGCTCTGGGTACGTCCGATAAAAAGCCGGGAAATTAATATCCACTTAAAAGTCGCGCGTATAGGAGGTGCCTTTACATGAGAGGGACTGTGCGGTTTTTAAGGGGTTTATCTATAAGGAGCGCTTATCATGTTGTCGAGCAAAGGGTTCAGTATATTGCTATTGGTTAGCTTGCTCTTACTCACAAGCTGTGGCGAACAGCTTCCCCGTGGTTGCCCGCCCCTCTGTATTGAAGCAAATTTACGGATGCGAGAATTGAATGGTGTCAATTTCGAGAACGCCAATCTGGTTGGCGTCAGTCTGGCGGGAAGTGAATTGAATGATGCGAATTTGCGCGGCGCATTGCTCTCTGGAGCAGACCTGCACAACGCATCGCTGATCCGAGCAGATTTAAGTGGTGCCAATTTGCATGGAGCGAATCTCTCTAATGCGAATCTCACGCGCGCCATTTTGGATGGGGCGGATCTCTCCGGTGCCGATCTCTCCAGGGCCACCCTCACTGGTGTTGACTTGACGCAAAATGTGACGTTGACGGCAATTACGCTGAACGGAGCGCGTCTGATTGGCGCAAAATTGTGGGGTGTTGACCTCAAAGGCACCCAATTAGTGGGGGCTGACTTGCGTGGGGCCAATTTGGTTGGCGCCAATCTGGCCGGTGCCACGTTAGGGGATCAGGCCAACAGCATTGGGGCATTGCTTAACGGCGCAGACTTGCGTGGCGTGGAGCTCTCCGGTGCCAATCTTTCCCATGTGCATTTGGCAGGCAGTGATTTAGCCCGTGCCCATTTGGATGATATTGCAACCTTTGACACCGAATTTTCTGGCACCAATCTCATTAAGGTTGATCTGACGGGGGCAAAGTTAGAGGTCTCTAACTTTAGTGGTGCGAAATTGGAAAGCGCCAATCTAAGCGGGGCACAACTGCGGGGCGTTTTGATGAATGGTGCGGATCTGGATAACGCCAATCTGCAGAATGTCAAGCTGCAACAAATTCAGTATAGCTCGATGGCGGAACAATCAGCGGTCGGCGTTGAACTGCGTGGCGTTAGTTACAACCAAGCAACCCAGTGGCCAACCGGCTATTTGCCACCCGCTGGCGCGGCGACACAATAATGGGAACAAATAAATCTACAAACTATTTTGGGACGATCACTAAGGGATAGGGAATGCAGCATCATTGGAATTTCACTGGATTCCGGGAAGCATCTAGTCTACAGTCAAAGCGAGAACATTTTTGGAAAGCGGAGGCGGAGCAAATCCAAGCAAGCAAACGCCAGTTGCGCAACACGTTTGGAAACCGCAGCTATTGGTTGATTGTGTTGCTGTTGGTTGTGCTAAGTTGCGTTGCTTGCAACAGTTTGCTCAATACAGACGACACGATTAATGAAAATGATATCACCGTTTACACAGCATTACCCAGCGATATTGTGGGGAGCTATCTAGCCGTCTTTGAAGAGGAACATCCAGATATAACCATTCATCTGGTCAATGAAGTGACACTGGATTTGGTCAACCGCCTCATGGCTGAACAGAAGGATCCCCAAGCCGATGTGATCTGGGGCTTAGCCGTTACCAGCATGTTGACCTTGGAATGGAACTATCTGTTGACCATGTATGCGCCCGTCGGCATTGAGCGCATTGACCCTATTTTTGTCGATGGCAAGCAGCCGCCGCAATGGGTCGGCACTTCGGCACGGTCGATTGTGCTCTGTGTCAACCAGGCTGAATTGCGCAAACGCAAGCTACCGCTGCCCGCCTCCTGGCAAGATCTGATCAATCCCGTCTATCGGGGGAATCTGTTGATCCTGAGCCCGGGGCAAACCAGTGTTGGCTATCTACTAATTTCAACAGTTTTACAATTGTATGGCGATACGGCGGGCTGGGAGTATCTGGCGGCACTACAGGAGAATGTCGAAGGGGTCTATGCCAATAATGCCCGCGGTGTCTGCGAAAAGGTCGTAAGCGGAGAATACCCAATCGGCCTGACCTATGATTATCGTGCGTACTTTCCCGACGAGGCCGTCATGACCGTTGTCTTTCCCAAAGAGGGCGCAGGATGGGATATGGAGGTCAACGGGCTGGTGCGCAAAGAACATATTAAGGATGGTGCCAAGATTTTTATGGATTGGGCGATCAGCGACAGCGCCATGAAACAATATGCCAAGGATCGCATGATCACCGCCGCGGCCACCGATGTAGAGCCGATGAAAGGGCTCGACGGCCGTGAAATCTCTTCTTATTTATTCGATTTGGATATTGCGTGGGTGGCGGCAAATCGCGAACGGATTCAAAAAGAGTGGATGAGTCTTTATGGAGCAGATAGCAAGCTAGTGAATACCTCGTAGTCCGTTGGCCGCTTTGTCGGCGACCCAATCAACAACTGGATCAACTACTCAGGCATGAGCCGCCTTGAACTAAAGTTCAGGCTAACAACGAAGTCGGCTTAAACCGACTTGAGCTATCAGCCTTGAATTGATTCAAAGGCTGAGTAGTTAACAAACGAATCAACAACTGGATCAACAAACGTGTTGTTTTTGTTAAGGATAAACTAAATGGCAACGATAGCAGTCCCTCTTCTATCAATCGAACAAGCTGTCCAGATGATTCAACAAGACCGCGGATTTATTCCGATCGGGATTGAACATCAAAACGACGAGCATCATATTGCTTGGCTAAACGTCGGTGACTATCAATTTACCGAGTCGAAGTTTCGTTACTCGATTCAACATTTGACGGCGCATAATCAGCAGCTCGACCGCTTCGTTACGGACATCCGGCTGATGCGGTCGAATGAGTTTCTGGCGGATACGATCTATCCGTCGGGCTTTATCTTTCACATGAGCCGCTGTGGCTCTACCTTACTCGCCAAAGCGATGGCGCGCGTGCCGGAGCATATTGTGATGGATGAAGGGACACCGCTCAACGATGGCCTGTGGCATTATTTCACCAATGGGTGGCGCACACCGCCGGTCGAAAGTGCCGAAAATCTTGCGTTGTTTCGAAACATCGTCTTAGCGCTAGGTCGCAAACGAGCAGCGGAGCATCAAACCTACTTTGTCAAATTGCGCAGTTGGAATGTGATTTTTATTGACTTTATTATGCGCGCCTTTCCCGATGTTCCTTGCCTATTTATCTATCGCGAGCCGGCGGAAGTGATCGTTTCGGGTATTATGCGCCCTGTCTGGATCATGGACTTTAAGGGGCTGCCACCTGGTGGCTTCCTCACCGGCACGACGACGGCAGCGACCGAAGCGATGAGCACGCTAGCGTATATGTCCGTTTTTTATGAACGCTATTTAGCAGCGGCGTTGGCTGTCAATGGCCCGCAGTTACAGTACCTCAACTATAAGCAGATTAAGGCTGAGAACTTGCCTGCCATTTTGCAGCGATCCTTCAACTATACTATTACACCGGCCATGCTGGCACAAATGCAAGTCCAATTCTCTTACTATTCCAAAGATGATAGCGATACACAACGTTTTTCCTCCGATGTAGAAGAGAAACAGAGCGCCGTTACACCAGAGATCCGGCACGCTGTTGCACAAACGTTAGCGGGTCAATACCACGCATTGAATCGAGCCGCAAGGAACTTGTATCCATGTCCATAGAAACGCTGCTTGCACTGCTCCCGACAGCCCTGATGATTGTTGTGGCGGCTGGCCTATTGTGGGCGATCGCCGCCTTGCTGCCTCTTCTCTTGGCGCGCTATACGCCCACTACAGAGAGCGGCACGCTGCGCCCCTTGCAGGCACTTATCTTCGTGGGTGGCGTGAGCGCCGTGGGCCAACTGCTTAGTAGAGAAGCCGCAACGATGGTTGCCGCCATTTTGGCGATGCTCTGGTGTGGCACCGTGGCCCGCGACATCTATCGCTTTGTCATGAATCGCACCGCAGTTGCCTCCGGCGGCGGCTCACGCATCAACCCAACGTTGCCAACGCCACCGCGCGCGGTGGCCGAGCGCGCCGCCACAACAAGCGCTTCCGCGACCCAGCTTCTGCCCTATAAGCGCTTTACCGTCGATCAGATTGCCCCCAAACAAAGCACCGTACAGAATGCTAATTTTGCGGTAGACTCTATTTCTTTAGCCAAATGGCTCGATCTATCACCGCTGCCCACACAGCGGCTGACCAGGCGCGCAGGGCTAGGAAAACAGACGTTCACATCGTTCCGGTTCCCAAAGAACTCATCCTGAAATGTACCTATTCACCCCACGCCCCAGTACGCTTTGGGCCTTGCCCCTGCTTGCGAGGAGTTGGGAGGGATTGGCCAATAGTGCGCCTACAATAAAGAATCGATTATGATTTTCTTATATGCACCAATTCTGCTCACCTTTTTGATGGTTGGTTTTATCCTTTATAGAGGCCGCGTCGCATACCAGCAACAAGCGCGTATTCGACATCTACGCACTTGGGCCAAAGAGAACCCAGCGCTCGATCCGATCGTGCAGCTGTGGATTGCCCAGTTGCCCGCGGCCGAGGTGGCGGTCCTGCTCGACCTCTTGCATGGCTGTTGCCTGAGCCTCAAATGGGAACTCGATTGGCTCTTCACGCCACAGATCGAGAAGGCCCCTGCCCTCCAAAGCGCCCTGACCGAAAGTGTCAACGCCTACGCCCGCATGATTCTTTTGTCGCTGCATATGGAAGAGGATGTACGCGCCTATCACGCCTATCTGGCCTTCGACAAGCAGCCCTATGCCCGCCAACAGCAGGCCATCGTGCAACAGCTCTATGCCAAGATCTACGGAGGAGACGGAAGAGCAGTTTCCAAAAAGCTTTTCCGCCGCTCCGCACGCGCGGGCACAAGTCATAGCGAGCAAGTGGCGGCAGTCCGCCAGGCCTTTGACCGTGATCCCATGCGCACAATGGCTGCCTTCAAAGATCTGTTAGCAGCGGCAACACCCACTAATCAAGCCACTCAAGCGCCATCACAGCCCCTCCCTGTTGTCGCCGAAGAGACAGCCGTGGGGCACGAGCCGGCAACACTTCTATCGAGATCCTATGAATCGTGAATCCAAACAATCAAAGAACACCGGTGCGTCACAGGCGCTCAGTCTGCTAGGTAGCGTACAGTATATCCTGTTACAATGGCGACCCTATTGGCGTCAAGGGACGGTCATTGTGCTAAGCCTGCTCGCCCATGAGCTGTTTCGCACCTACTTCGCCTTGCAGCTAAAACAGATGATTGACAGTCTGCAAGCCACCGGCCAAGTGCCCGATCTGCTCTTCATCATGGGTCTGCTGATGATCAGTTTTTTTGTTGCACTGGGGGTACGGCTGCATGGAGAACGGTTGAACGCCCAAATTGGCATCAAGATTCTCAATCAACTGCGGCTCCGTATGTTTGAACAATTGCAACGGCTGCCGCAAAGCTATTACGCAAGTCGCTCAGGTAGCAATATTCTGTCGCGCTTTGCCAACGATCTGACCGATGTAGAAAAAGTCGTGACCGTCAAACTGCGCGATGGGTTGCTCGACCTCGTCCTGCTGCTGCTCAATGTGCCGGTCCTATTTTATATTGATTGGCGGCTGGGGTTAGTACCGTTGGTGAATCTCTTGCTCATGTCGCGCGTCATTGGCCACCTCCTACCCCAAGCGGCCCAGGCGAGCTATGCGCTCAAAACCGATGAAGCACAACTCGCTGGTGAACTCCAGGAAACGATTCAAGCGCAAGCACTGATTCGTGCATTTGGCTTCGAGCCGCAGATGCTGGATCGCTTTCAGCGGCAGATCGGCGCTGTCGAAACTACAGGTGTGCGCGCCATTCTGCTGCGCACAATCGTTTCGCTCTCTGCCCGCTCGATTGTCCTATTTTCACGCGTGATTGCCGTCGGCATCGGGGTGTTGCTGGTAACAAGCGGCAGCATGACCATCGGTGATTTTGTAGCATTCTTCAACTTGCTGACGCTGGTGAACAATGCGATTGATGATTTGAACCGTACGGTGCTACCGGATCTGATTACGGCAACCAGCAGTGTTCAACGGATCCGCGAGCTTTTGGAAGAAAAGCCAGGGATCACCGAGCGCCCCTCGGCCATTGCAATCCCACCCATGCGGAAGCAGATCCAGCTCAAGAATGTTTCCTTTAGCTATCGCAAAGGAACCAATCAGTTGCAGGGGATCAATCTCCTAATTCCAGCCTGCCAAACCATTGCAATTGTCGGTCCGAGCGGCTCGGGCAAGAGCACCCTCTTGGCCCTATTGATGTGGGGTAGCGAGGCAACAGCTGGCTCGATTCTCTATGATGGTGTGGAGATTCACAATATCAAACGTGCCTCTCTACAGCAACAGATCGGGGTTGTCTTTCAAGAGACCTATCTCTTCAAGACAACGATCCGGGAAAATATCCGAATGGCAAAGCCCACTGCCAGCGATGCCGAAGTGGAAGAGGCGGCCAAACTCGCCGAAATTCATGAGACGATTATACAGCTACCGGATCAATATGAGACCGAGGTTGGCGAAGCGGGCAGTCGCCTCTCCGGCGGGCAGCGCCAACGGATCGCCATTGCGCGCGCAATTGTTCGCAATCCAGCGATTCTCCTGCTAGACGAGGCAACCTCTGCCTTGGACCCCGGCACGGAAGCAGCCATCAACGCCACACTGCAGCGCTTGGGCGCGTCGCGAACGGTGATCGTGGTCACCCATCGCCTTTCGACGATTGTTCATGCTGACCACATTGTTGTATTAAGCGGTGGTCATCTGGTCGAAGAAGGGCCGCATGAGCTGTTATTGAAGCGGCTGGGGCTCTATGCCCAACTTTGGCACAAACAGACCGGGTTTGAGATCAGCGCCGATGGACGCATGGCCAATGTCCACGCCAGTTACCTGGGCCAACTGCCTCTCTTTGCTACGCTAGATACAGCGGTACTCAGTAAGATAGCCGCGCGCTTCGCCACCCAATTTATCAATCAAGGGCAGATCATCTTTCAACAGGGAGATATTGGCGACCGCTTTTATCTGATCGCACGCGGTCAGGTTGAGGTGCTTGTCCGCACTGCAGACGGCGTAGAACAGAAGATCGATGTCATGAGTGACGGCGACTATTTTGGGGAAACAGCCCTGCTTCAGGACGCACCGCGCAACGCGACGATTCGTACCCTGACTGATGCGCTGCTACTGATCTTGCCAAAGCAAACCTTCCTCGCCCTGCTTGATGAGCTACCGGCATTACGCGTCGCCGTGGATCGCCATATTGAGCGCACACTGGAAAATCGTGCACGCCAAAATGTTGATGAGACAACCCTACAGAATATGGATACACCGCTTGCGCACACCGCAGATGTCATCCTTCCGCACTAAAATCCCAACGCTTTGACCGTGCTGGGCGCAATCGGGGTATGCTCACGCCCAGCCACCACCCCAAGCTTCAGGTCAGCCGTACCCACGCCAGATCGCGGTGGGTGATCTCAATTTGCCCATCATCATGAAGAAAGCGGTCGGCACTCTCCTCTGGAAAGACCAGGAGATCAATTGGCGCTTGCAAACGCATCCCTTTGAGCGCCGTTTCGACGTTGGCCCGCACATGATGGAGTGCGGTTTTCCACTTGGCAATCGCCAAATGGGTATGGCGGTAGCGGCGCACAAGCGAACGAATTTTCTCTTCACTAACCTGGCCGGCCTCGCCCCAAAAGAGCGGATCTGCCTGGAGATCGACGGTATGCAGCGCAATCACATCCGGTTTGTAGCGGTCGCCAATCGCAACCTCTACTTTGATCTGCGGATACTCCGGCAGATAAAGCGCCCACAGGAACGCCTTCATCAAGACATGGTGCGTGTGCTCAATTGGCTTCTTGACAAAGACCACCTGCTGCCCATGCGCACGCAACGTCCATTTGCGGCGCAGTTCCAATTCCGATGTCATGCTTTTCCCCTCGATCTCTGTCCACTGTTCACGTGGCAACCGTTTACCGCTCGATTGTAACGGTAGATCTACGGATGATCCGTAAGCGGTCTTCATAACCTAACTTTGGCTACGCCGTACCTGCGCCCAATGCGCTGAGCGTCATCATCTGCGCCGCGGTGAGACCGGTGGCACCTGCAATCTGCATTCCTTCATAGGGACGTGGCGCGTAGCGCGTCGCCAGAGATTCGCCGGTTGCCACATCCCACCAACGTAGCGTCTCATCGACACTGCCGCTGATGAGCGTGCGCCCATCGGGGCTAAAGACGACGGCACGCACCTCGTTGCTGTGGCCACGCAAGGTGTGGCGTAGGCGGCGCTGATGCAACGCCCACAGGCAGATGGTGTGGTCAGCGCTGGCACTGGCCAGGTGCAAGCCATCGGGCGAGAAGGCCAACCCATAGATCCAACTGCTGTGCCCCTGTAAGGTGGCCAGACAATGACCGCTCTGCGCATCCCAGAGGCGGATCTGCTGATCACCGCCGCCGCTGGCAAGGATCGTGCCATCGGGGCTGAAGGCAACGACAGTCACCCAGTTGCTATGACCATGTAAGATCATCCGCACTGTACCCTGCGGCCACGCCAACAATTGCACCGTCCCTTGTGTGCCGCCACAGGCCAACGTTGCTTCATCTGGGCTAAGGGCAATGGCCCAAACGCTGTAGCCCGGCTCAATGGTTTGCAATAACGCACCGCTCTCTACCTGCCAGTGTCGGATCGACCAATCGTTGCTGCAACTGATCAGTTGCGATCCAGCCCGATTAAAGCGCACCATGCGCAACCACCCGGCATGTCCATAGAGCACTTTGGATACCTGATCACGTTGTTGCTCCCAGAAGCGAATAGTCTGATCAACGCTGCCACTAGCCAGCAGTTGCCCCTGTGGCTGCCAGTCGACGGTAGTCACCTCGCTTTGATGCAGCGGCAGCAAACGCGTCAGGCACCGTTGCCCCGGATCCCATAGCCGCACCTGCCGATCCTGGTGCGCGCTCGCCAACAGGCTTCCGTCCTGCGTTAGAGCCAGCCCCATCACGCCCTGAACATGGCCGTGTAGCCGTTGCAACAGTTGACCATTGGCCACATTCCACAGGCAAAGGGAGCGATCGGCACTGCCGCTGGCCAGCAATCGTCCATCGGGGCTAAAGGCAACGCGGGCGACCGCATCGCCGTGGCCATACAGGCTGGCGCGTGCTTGCTCAGCACCTACCTGCCAGAGGTAAACCTTCTGATCGGCACTGCCGCTAGCCAACCATGATCCGTCCGGGCTAAAGGCTACAGTTGTGACCTGACTCTGCTGCTTGGTCAAGGTCTGGCTGGGCAGTGTATGCACTGTCGTGTGTGCTTGTATAGCTGGCTGCTTCTCCGCCCGAAGCCTCTCCACCCCGGTCAGGGTTGTCAGTTGCCATAGCCGAATCGTCCGATCATGACTGCCACTGGCCAGCAGCGTGCCATCGGGGCTGAATGCCAAGGCGAGTATATTGGAGCGATGCTCATGGAGCCGCGCCAGCACGGCACCGTCGGCAACGCGCCATATCACAATGAGCCCCTCTTCGCCACCCGCGGCGATCAGTTGGCCCGTGGGATCGATGGCAACGGCACGCGTCCCCTGCCGATGTTCATGCAAGCGCCTGATCTCTGTACCGGTGGCTGCATCCCACAGAATTACAACACCATCGCCGCCAGCGCTGGCCAACAGCCGGCCTTCGGAGCTGAGCGCTAGTTGCCACACCCCACGCTGGTGACTGCGCCTCCTGTAGCGGAGAACAGGCGTCTCACCCATAAACGCCTCACGCGCTTGCCATTCCCAACAGCAGATCGACTGATCATCACTACAACTGTACAAGCTTGTACCATCGGGGCTGGCCAGCACGGAAAAGATGTAGTTGGTATGGGCCTGCCAGACGCCGAGCGGTTGACCATCCGTCACCCGCCAGAGACGAATGTTGCCAACAGCAGTGCCGGCAACCAACTGCTGACCATCCGCGCTAAAGGTCAGCGCTGTAATGGCCGCAAACTGGTCAGTAAAGCGGCAGCCCGCAAAGTGACAGCCACGAAAATTCACCCCTTGTACCAAGGCATCGGCGAGGTCAGCCTGGCGGATGGTCAACCCGGCAAAGTCATAGATTGCCCCATCAAACCCAAGCTGTAGCAGCAGATTGAGCAGATTCCCCGCGCCATAGCCTGTACGGTGCTGATCAACCAATCGCAAATTGGTCAATAGCAGGTTGATCTGCGCCGCCAACTGCGTCTCGCCCAGGCGACTCCGCAATTGTTCGGCAATCGGCGCGAGCAGCAGACGACGCTGGCTTTGGCGTACAAACTCCTTGGCCTGGGCGTTGAGCAAGGCGTGGCGATGCAAACGCCAGGGCAGCGCCGTTTCGACCTCGCGACAGATCTCTTCCACAAAAAGGGCCGTCAAATACTCGATTACTACATTTTGGAGGAGAAAGCCGGCGCTTGGCGATGCGCCCCCGGCACGCTTTACCTCGTCGGCTTTTTCCAACAGTGAACGCCGCCGCAGTGAATGAATCGTTTCGACCAAGAGGGGCATGGGCACCGGCGGATGAAGATTGGCCCCCAGTTGCGCCAACGTCAGCGGCTCGCGCTCAATCGCCAGCCAGAGCAGCAGATCGCGCTCCAGTGGGGCCAGGCGCAGCCACTGTTGATCAAGCACATCGCGGATATCATCGAAGATCAACGGCTGATCCAAAAAGGCCGCCACATCGCCATCAAAGAGCTCTTGGATCGTCTCGCCGACCAGCATGAGCGCCAACGGATTACCCGAGTAGCGCTCCACGAGCAGATCCACGGCGTCACGCGCCAACATCGTCCCTTGGCGGCGTAAGATCGCTTGCCCTGCGTCGGCCGCAAGACCGCGCAACGCCATTGTTTGAACGGTGGGGCGTTCGCGCGCCAGTTGTGCGACTTCCGGCGGCGTCTCACGGCTGGTCAGCAACAACGTCGATTGGTGGTTGGTTTCGCCCAAGCGCTTAAAGAATTGTCCATAGGCGGTATAGCCAGGGCGATAATGGCCGGCACGCGTGTCACTCTCTAAAATACTTTCCACATTGTCAAGAATTAACAGACAGCGGCGCGCCTGCAAATGGCCAAAAAGAGAGGTCAGCGCCGTCGCCAGCCCTTGTGATGGCTGGGCATTGTGCGCTTCATCCAACAGCCGCAGCCAGCTGTGAAGCAGCTCTTCCAGCGGCGGTGCATTGAGCAGCGAGCGCCAGATCAAGACATCAAAGTGGGCGGCCACTTGCTGCGTTGCGCGCACGGCGAGCGTAGTCTTACCCATACCCCCCATCGCCACCACGGCCACCAGACGGCAGCGGTCATCCACCAACCACTTACCCAATGTCACCAACTCCGCCTGGCGACCATGAAAAGCGGTAACATCGGGCGCTTCACCCCAATCAATCTGCTTGACCGCCGCTGAAGGCAGTTGGCTGCTGGTAGCGGTTACGTTCATCGGCTCTACATGGTCTGCCCCGGCGGCGGGTCTAGCAACCGGTGGCGCGCCAGGGGTGAGCAACCCCGCGACTTCACCGCGTAATGGAGCGCTGGGTAATGTACCGGCGCGGATCTGCGCCACCAGCCCTTCGGTCTCCCCATCCGGCTCGACCCCAAGCTCTTCCAGCAGCCGTTGACGACAGGTTGCATATTGTAGCAGCGCGGCCGCTCGGTCGCCGCTATAGGCCAATGCCAACATGATCTGGCGATGGGCGCTTTCATGCCAGGGCTCCAGGGCCAAATGCTGTCGGGCATACTGTTCTGCTTGGGTAAAATGCCCCACTTGCAGTGCATCGCATGCGAGTTGCTCCAACGCAGAGAGTGCCTGAATGTGGAACCGCTCGCGCATAAAGATCAGCCACTCCTCAAAAAGCGGACTGCTGCTGGTTACATTAGGGAGCAGTTCCCCCTGGTAGAGCGCAATAGCTGCTTCAAACTCTTGTGTATTGATCTTTTCGATAAAGGTCGCAACATCGAGCGTGTAATCACTGGCCTGATTAAATTGCACACTTTCGCGGGTTATCAAGAGATAGAGGATGGGATTGCGCTCCGCTTTGCTCAGATCATCTAGCGCTTGGCGGAGCTGATAGAGCGCCTGGCGGAGATTTTGTCGCGCGGCCAAATCAGCTTCCTCGGGCCAGAAGCGGGCCGCCAATTCGTTGCGTGAATGCGGTCGCGTCCGCTCCAACACGAGATAGGCGAGCAGCGCCTGCAGACGGACAGACTGTAGCCCGCGAAGCGGTCTGCCGACCAGCGTGGCTTGAAAGGAACCAAAAAACTTCAGGGAAAGGCGCGCCATACAATTACCTCATTTACTAGATGGCCCAATTATAGCACAAATTGCTCCTGGCCCTGTAGTCCCATTGACGATCCACGATGGTGCCATTGACGAACGCCGATTGCCAATTGACGCCCGATTGACGGTGTCTTGCGATACTGCTGCCGGATGCAATCGTTGCCTGCACGTAAAGAACCGTTACCAAAGGAAGAAGCTATGCAACAGCCCAAACGCTCATCTCCCCATTCGCACTTCCGCCGGCTCGGCGGTGGGATTCTCGTATTGACCCTTTTCTGCGTTGGTTGGTGGCTACCGCGCCAGACACTCGCCGCCAGCCCTAATCTGACAGCGGGTAACCCCGTCGTTGCGGCGTGGCAGCAAGCACGCGCCCGCGGCGCGTACAGCTTCGCCACCGATCTCAGCCAAACAACCACCCCCCTCGTCACCCTCAACAACGTTGGGCGCAGCAGCCGGCAGACTGATCTTCATCTGGAAGGCAGCACCGATCTGCCAGCGGCGACCATGCACTTGCGCCTCTGGACACAAGAGGGCAGCGTCGGCCAATCCAACAGTAGCGCGCTAAACAGTGGCGCGCTAAACAGTGGCGCGCCTAACGGCGGTGCGCTAAACAGTGGCGCGCTAAACAGTGGCGCGCTAAACAGTGGCGCGCTAAACAGTGGCGCGCTAAACAGTGGCGCGCTAAACAGTGGCGCGCTAAACAGTGGCGCGCTAAACAGTGGCGCGCTAAACAGTGGCG
>DAOUCA010000187.1:0-16737 GCA_034432375.1 Caldilineaceae bacterium | reverse complement strand
CTACCTGAGGCTGAAGCCCTCAGGCTGATAAAGGAAGTCCCGCTCAAGCGGGCTGCCAGCAAAGTGCGCTTCAGCGCAGCTTTCTTTATCAGACACAGGGCTTCAGCCTGTGGCGACGCAAACCCTACGGTAACTAGAGTGACTATCACCCCTCTAAGTACGGATGGTTCAGCGGATCAGAATTCTGCGTGCCCGCTTTGGCGTTTGAGAAAGGCGCTATATGGATTCCAAGGAGCTAGGATGAAAGTGTTCCGGGGACGAACCAATACTTCTCGGGTATACCAACCATCATTTGGTTCGTCCCCGGAACACTTTGTGCTCATTCACAACAACTTCCCGGAATCCATATAGAGCCTTGAGAAATTTACTGCATGGTGAAAATGGCAAGCTGTGCTAGACTTCCTGCATCAACGATTTTCCCAATGGTGCTATTGCGCACCTTTAGAAAGAGCCGTCTACAGATTATGAGGCCAACCGATGACCCTTCATCGCCAACAGAAGTGTACTCCCAGCCGGCAAGCTGGCAACCGGCTTTGCTGCTGATCGTTGGGCAGTTGGCGGCGGGGATGCGTGACATGTCCCAATTTGCCTTTTTCCTGATCTATCTGCAGGAACGTCTTGCCTTGGCACCGATGACCATCTCCACCGTCGTGGCCGGCGCGCAAGTGGCCAGCATGGTCACGGCCTTGCTTTGTGGTGTCGTAACGGCGCGCTTGGGTAGCAAGTGGGTGATGGTGGCGGGGTTGCTCATCGCCGGCCTGAATAGCCTGGTCTTTCAACTCCATACTTTTTGGGCGGTTGCGCTCTTGTGGCTGGTCGGTGGGATCGGATCGGCCTTGATGAATGTCGGCAGTTCCAGCTATCTGACTAGACTGAGTGGCCAAGGTGGATTGGGCATCCTGGCCGCGCTCTATGCGCTGAGCATGACCATTGGCGGTGCAATTGGCAATCCGCTAACGGCGATCTTGATTGCCGATTATGGCTTTAGCACCTTTGGCTGGGCGGCGGTTACCCTTACATTGAGTGCCACGTTGGTGCTCGCCCGATGGATGCCCAATCTGCCCGACGACAGAGCGCAATCGATCGTGCTACGTACCTTTGCCGGTGCGTTTCTGACGACGCTGCGCCAGCCCAAAGTCCGCTTTTTGATCGGTTTGCGCGGGTTGCCAACGCTCTTTTATGGCACGCTAATGCTGCTCGTGCCCTTACTAATCAACAATCTATCGGGCAGCAAGGGAATGGTGGCCGCCTATGGCACGACAACGCTCGTTGTCGCCTCTGCCGCGCAGTTGTTGGCCGGCCGAGCCGCTGATCGTTGGGGCGCGCTGCGGCCGACGCTAGTCGCCTACAGCGCAATTATCCTGGCCGGTATTGGCCTCTGCTTTGGCGTGGGGCATCTGCTTTGGCTCTTTCTCTTTGGGGTGATCGGGATTGCGGCGGCTTGGGCGCTTTCGACGTTGATGTATCTTTGGGTGGCGGATGGTTTGCCCAGAGCCGAACATCCCGCGACCTTTGGCCTGCTCCACGCGGTCTGGAGCCTTTCGATGATCGGTGGATCGGTGCTGGGGGGCTGGCTGGTCCGCTTGACGCCAGGGTTGCCCTTTTTGTTGGTTGGGCTACTCAATAGCGTGGCCTGTCTGCTGGTGATCCGCTACTATCGCCGGCAAGCGGTTGAGCTTACGGTACAGCCGGCGGTGAATCCTGTGTAACGCTACTTCGGAACCTACGTCGGTAAACAGAGCCGCGCAACGGTTAGGCCGTCAAAGTCGTTGACGATCAGATCCGGACGTAACTGAAAAGGCGCGGTCTCATCCCCATCCCGATAGAGAATCCAATAACATCTGCCATCACCTATGGCCTCTTGCGCGGCATTGGCCGAAAAAATGTGAATGCCCTCGCTCGTCGTCAGTGCATCGATGGGCGCTAGCGGGTTCACGCTGCCAGGTCCCACAAAGTACCAATTGAACCCCCAGTAAAGGCGCGCATAGGGCACGTAAATCTGATCGCCTGGCTGGGTAACGTGTTGCATAAACGTTGCTGCCTCGCGAATGCGCCAAGGGTAGTACGTTGCCAATTGCTGATTGCGCAGGGCAAAGAAAAAGAGCAGACTCACCGCTGTGAGCAGGCCATACCGTAGGCTAGTTTTGGCCGTTGTGTTGGATAGAAGCTTGCCCGCTCGGGCAACGGCAAGGGCAATTGTTACAGACCAGAAAGGGGCTGAAAAGGCTAACGTTCGATGTAGCCAGATGGGGCGATCTAAATAGCTGATCAACAGACAGCTCAAGATTGGGACAATGACGAACGCCAGGATCAGCTTTCTACTGGCGCGGTCATAGCGCAACAGAAGCATCATCAGCCCGAACAGTATTGTAATGGCGTTCAACTGAAGCCAGAAGGGGAGGCGGCCAAATCCTAAAAGGATAATTGATAGGGTGCGGAAGACTGTTTCGACATCGGGCTTCAGCGTGTGGCTAACTGTGATCGCATAGGCATGGGCTAACCAGGGGAGATAGAGAAGGATAATCACCCCTTGGAGGAGCAACCATTGGGCAAAGCGCTTCCAGCGCTGCGATGAGCTCTGTTCTGCGGTGAGAGCATAGGCGACCACATACGTTGCACCAGAAAACAAGATCAGAAAACCGGCCCCGTGACTATATAAAAATGCCACGGTAACGATGACCAATCCACTGCCCGTGCGCCAAGGTCGATTTCCCACGAGAAACTGATGGGTAAAGTAGAGAAGCCAGATACTCAGAAACATGATCTGCGTATACATGCGCGCTTCTTGGGCATACGCGACCGCAAAGGGCAAAATCGTATAGAGAAACGCCGCAAGAATCCCGATGCTCTCATCAAAGATCCTGCTGATGACAACATATAAGGTGGCAATGGTCAGGAGTGACCAAAAGACTGAATTCAACTTGATCCAAAAATCAGTGACGCCCAATCTCATCCACAGATGAAGTTGCAGATAATAGAGCGGGGGGTGGGGGTCGAGTTGATATACACTTTCTAGGAGATCGGTGAGTGGCAAGGCGGCGTATGTGACCGATTGCAACTCATCGTACCACAGCGATTTGGTGGAAAGATCGGCAGTGCGAATGAGCAGCGCCGTCAGTAAGATCGCCAAAATTGCTAGGCGCGCGGTTGGCTTTTGTTGTAATCGTTTTGCGGGTGCGGGCAGCTTACCCATCGCATTGGTCCGTTACCTAGCTTCTGTTACCATCTGCTAAACCGACCAATCAATTGGTCGGCTAAGAGTGAAAAGCCGCCTCAGCGGCTAAATTCCTAGCCGCTGAGGCGGCTTTTCACTCTTAGCAGCGGGTTTTAACCCAGCTGGAGTTTGATTTTCCAGCAAAGTTTACCATTCTACTGTAAGAATCGAAGCTATCGCAAATGGGTTCAAAAAATGAATTGGGTTGACAAGCTGGATCTGAACGTCTGTTACAGCCGCAGAATCAACAAAGGCGCGAGATCGTGTGACCTCGCGCCTTTGCTATACTGCGTTCAGAATGAGAACCGGAGTTTTGCGGACCAACGGGATCGCGTGCGTCGCACTGACCGCCAACGGATTCCAGTCCGCTAGATTCTTCCGTCAGTGCGACGCACGCTGGCCGAAACTAGGGGTTTCATTCTGATTTGAGTATAACCGCTACTATTGCTGAAGCGTTACGCTGGATCTTACTTGACTGCCAGCCGTTCGATCAAGGCTTGCAACTCCGCCGCGGCCTCGTCAACCGTGGACTCACCGAAGGCTACCTGCTGCCCGATCAGTTCAAGCTCGTTGACAAACTCTTGGTCATTCGGCAGGTTCGGATCCTGCGGGATGGTGCGATCGGCGACGGCATCGTAGATGCGGTAGACTGCTGCATCAGTTGCTGTGGATTGGCCAGCAATCGCCTGGCGCACCAGCGGCGAGGAAGGTACGCCGCGATTGGTTTCGAGAATCGCGCCGGCTTCTGGGCTGGTCACGAAGAAGTTGATAAAGAGGGCCGCCGCTTCTTTGTTGGCGCTGCCATTGTTGATGCCCAAGTACTGGCTCATCTGAATGGCATAGGATGCCTCGCCGCCGGAGGGGAGCGTCGTCATCCCCAACTCATCGGTCATCGCGGCCTGATAGGCTGCGCCCTGGTTGCTCCAGATCAACCCGATCGCGGCTTTGCCCGCCACGAGTGCGGAGCTGTCCGGGCCATCTTCGCTGTAGGTTGCGGTCGTCTCGGCGTCGGGAATGAGCCCCTCGGCACGCATATCCGCCCACATCTGGAGCCATGCCTTGGCCGATTCAACCGTTGCATAGGATTTGCCCCCTTCATCGGCTGTCCACATCGGCGTTCCTTGTTGCCGATAGAAATAACTGAGATAGTTCGCTTGGTTCGTGCTGTTGTCCACAAACGGTGTGACCCCTTCGGGTAGAGCCGCCTTCAACGCCTGCCCATAGGCCATCAACTCGTCCCATGTCATATTATCCTCTGGCAACGCAACTCCTGCCGCCTCGATCACCGTCTTGTCATAGGCAAGGACGAGGGTATTTGTACCCAGGCTCACGGCATAGAGATTGCCATCTGCCGCGGTCGCCGGGAGCAGCGCCGTTTGGTCAAATTGTTCGGGGGTGTCGATGAGGAGCTGTTGGCCAAGATACGCGTTGAGCGGTTCCAGGTACTGTTGGTAATCGGGCCAGTTGCCACCGAATTGGATGATGTCGGGGGCATTGGCCGCCGCCAGCTGGGTGTCAAGAATCTGAAAGTGGTCGCCGGCACCGCCATTGGGCTCACCTTGGACGGTGATCTCGGGATAGGCTGCCTGGAACAGGTCGATCACCTTCTGCGTTCTTGCGGCGCGGTCGTCGTTGCCCCACCAGCCCATGCGCAGCTCGGCCGGGCCGCCGGTGTAGGCGGGGAGCCCTTCGGTGTTGACTTCAACTGGCTCCGCCGGCGCTTCTGCCGTCGGCGCGTCGGCAGGAGCTGTTGTCTCTGCGGCCGGTGCCACACAGGCGACAAGCAACATCGCCAACAGTGCCACCAGCGTGATCATTCGAAATCTTCTCATCTTTACTTCCTCCAATGTTTGCTTAGTTTCTACGGGCTCTATTGTATCTACGGTCTCTATTGTTGATGGGGATAAATCTAAAACACGTTATCGCTCATGATTGCATCAGCAAGCCCTCCTGTTCTCTTGTGATATTGTTGGCGAATTCGGCGATGCAGAATGAATTCTGCATCTGCTAGACAAAGCCCTGCTGAAGCAGGCTGACATTTCGGTCTAGTTTGCAACGAAGTTGAATTCGACAACAGTATCATCTTGTCATTTTGTCATTTTGTCATCCCTTCAACCTACCCCTTTAACCCCGTCGTCGAGATCCCCTGGACAAAGTACTTCTGCAGCGAGAAGAAAAGCACAAAGGAGGGCACCATTGAGAGCGTGGACATCGCCAGCGCACCGCCCCAGTTGGAGACGGCACCGGCGTCGCCGACAAAGGTGCGCAATGCCCGCGATACACTAAAAATCCGCGGATTGGTGAGATAGAGCAGATGGTTGAAAAAATCGTCCCACGTCCATAGGAAGGTGAAGAGCGCAACGGTCACCAATGCGGGAAACGCCAGCGGCACGATGATGCGCAGGAAGACCCCGATTTGCCCACAGCCATCGATAATCGCCGCTTCATCCAACTCTTTGGGCAGGCTGCGGATGAACTGCACGAGTAGAAAGACGAAGAAGGCATCGGTCGCCAGGAATTTTGGCACGATGATCGGCAGGTATGAACCCACCCAGCCAAAGGTGTTGAAGAGAATGTAGCGCGGCACGATCGTGACATGTCCCGGCAACATGAGCGTGACCATCATCACGGCAAACCAGAAGCTCCGGCCATCGAATTTAAGCCGCCCAAACGCATAGGCCGCCATTGCACAGGCGATCACGTTGCCGATGACCGCCCCTGCGCACATGAGGAACGAGTTGGCGAAGAAGCGCCCAAAGGAGGTCCCCGCATAGCCTTTCCAGCCGCTGATGTAATTTTCAATCGTCACGGTTTTGGGGATGAGCCCCGGATCGCTGAAGATCATATTGTTGGGCTTAAACGAGCTGACAATCATCCAGAGCACCGGGTAGATCATCAACAACCCCAGCGTGATGATGAAGAGGTGGGTGAGACTATGGCGGACAACGGTACCCGTTTTCATCTTACTCACCAGTCCCATAGGAGACCCACCAACCCGATGTTCGGAAAACAAGCGCCGTGAAAACCCCAATAATGAGCAGCAGCACCCATGCCATGGCGGACGCATAGCCCATCTCGTGATAGGTCCAACCCTGGATATAGAGGTGGAGGGTATAGAAGAGCGTCGAGTTGAGCACGCCGCCGCTGCCGCCACCAATGATATAGGCCTGGGTGAACGCCTGGAACGCGTAGATGATCTGCATAACCAGGTTAAAGAGGATCACCGGCGAGAGCAACGGGATGGTAATGGCGAAAAATTGGCGAACCTTGGTCGCGCCATCCACACTGGCCGCCTCGTAATACTCCTGTGGAATCTGCTTTAGCCCGGCCAGAAAGATAATCATTGATGAACCGAATTGCCAGACCGTCAGCAGCACGAGCGTCCAGAGCGCATATTTGGGATTGGTGATCCAGCCGGGCAGATTGGTAAAGCCGATGCCACCTAGCAGCATGTTTACCAGGCCATCCTTCTCGAAGAGCTTGCGCCAGAGAACCGCGATCGCGACCGATCCACCCAGCAGGGTGGGAATATAGTAGATGGAGCGGTAAAAGGCCACCCCGCGCAGCTTCTGGTTCATCAACATTGCCACTGCCAGGGCTACAATCAGCTTCAGCGGTACGGATGCAAAGACATAGGTAAAGGTCACCGAGAGCGATTTCAGATAATAGCGGTCTGCGCGCATGAGTTCCCCTGTGGCTGAGGTGAACTCGGAGAGACCAAAGAGCGGTCCAAACATCTTCTGGTAGTTGCCAAGGCCGATCCATTGCGTCGCACCGGGTTGGGTAAAGTCATAGTTCGTAAAGCCGAGCCAGAGCGAGTAGATCATCGGGTAGAGCGTAAGCACGAGGAACCCCACGAGCCACGGTGTGAGGAACAGATAGGCAATGGCGTTGCGCCTGAAAAACTTGGCGGGAGCGGACTGATTGCTCATATAGAAACTTCTTCTCGTGATTTAAGTGCTGTGTAAAATAAACAGATAGATGCTCTTACTCGACAGGATTCACAAGATTACACTGAGAAAAATCCTGGGAATCTTGTGAATCCTGCCTGACGAAAATGCAGCGAAGCTTAATGGCAGGGGGGCGAGAATTACCAAAAGTCTAAATCGGTATGCGGCTACGCTGCGCGCTGATCAAGCCGGGGCTGCGCCAATCGACTCGCGCAGAATGACGCGCGCCGGCAGGTGGATCTCCTGCCGAGGCAGATCCGGTTGTTGCAACCGTGCCAGCAAGAGGCGGACCGCTTCTTTCCCTGTCTTGGTGCCATCTTTCGAGGCGGTGCTAAGCCGCGGCACTAGATACTGCGCCAGCGGGATGTCATCATAGCCAAAGAGCGAGATATCCTGCGGCACCCGCAAATTCAGATCGCTGATGGCCCGCAACGCACCAACGGCCAGCAGATCGTTGATGGCCAAGAGCGCTGTGGGGCGATTGGGGCGCTGCAGCAGTTGCAGGGTCGCCTGATAGCTATCTTCCAGGGTTGGCCCACAGGAGACGATTAACGCCGGATCAACCGGCAGGCCGGCGGCCTGTAACTGCTCGCGATAGGCCGATAGGCGATCTTCCCCCAAGGTAGGCACGGCGATCCCGTAGATAAAGCCAATGCGCCGGTGCTGTAAAGCGATCAGGTGCCTCATGATCTCGACAGTTGCATCGCGATAATCGGAGACAATCCGATCAATGTGGAGATCAACATGGCTGAGATTGGACATCATCCCCACAATAGGGACGCGCTGCCGGCGCAAATCCGCGAGCGTTTTTTGGGCCTTCTGCGACTGGTAGATAAAACTCGGCACCATAATCAGCCCATCGATCCGTCGATAGGACAAATTCTCAAAAACATCTTCCGCATAGCCGCTCTCCGGGGAGATCGTAGAGAGAAGAATATGATATCCGGCGCTACAGGCTGCCTGCTCAACGCCCGCTGCGACCTGCCAGAAGTGTGGGTTGTGCATGTCAGGAATAATCAAGCCGATTGTCTTTGTGCTGCCCGACCGCAATGCGCGGGCGCGTGCATCCGGTACATAGCCCAACTCGGCGATCGCCACCAACACCCGCTGGCGGGTCTCGTCAGAAATTGCGATCTGACCGCCACTCTGATCGTTGACGACATACGAGACAGTCGCTCTCGATACGCCGGCAAGGCGGGCCACATCCGTTTGCGTCGGTAACTTCATGGTTTGCTAAAGATTCCAATGGATCGATTTGATTTTACAGATGGAAGGGCTGGGGAGCAGCACCGTTCGTCGACAACAGGGGGTGTTACCTGTCACGTGTTATTTGGCACGTGTTATTTGGCACGTGTTACCTGACACGTGTAAATACCTGTGCGCGATCATATCATATCGTCGCGGTAGTGGTCAAGTCGGTTATGGGGCTGGGGTGCGTTGCATTTTGGGGCAGAAGTATCGTTGTCCGTCTGTATGGGCGCGGATTGAAGGAAAAGCGGATTCATCGCCACTGTAAGCCGAGCCGCGATCCCCTTGAATCTGCGCCATATCTCCGATACGCCCCCCAAACCAAATCAATCCCATGGGGCTGTTACGGCGTGAAGGCGCCCTTCATGGTTAGTTTGGGGAAAGAAGAATCCTACCACCACGGCTGCGCCAACAGAGTCCGCCTTGGTTAGGGAACTGCACCTTACTCAACTGGCGAGTGCGTAACTTCTAACGTCGTGATCGACTCGACATAGCGGGCGAAGCGATCAAGAACGGACTGCCAATCCGCGCGTTGGTGATCTTCGCTCTGCGTTGCTTCGGCGTCGAAGGTCTGACGAACTATGACGCCGCCGTGCGTTTCGATAAACGCCACGCGAGTCATGTAGCCATCATCCATCCGAAACTCAATCAGTCGGTTTGGCTCGATCTGCGTGTAGGTGGCCGCGAAGTCGAATCCCATGCCACTGTCCCTAGCTTCGTCCCTAGCTTCGTCCCTAGCTTCAATGCGTAACAACAGCTTGCCGCCAACGCTGAGGTCGTTTGTTGCCCACGTGGTGTACCACTCATCAGAAGCGTCCCATTGCAGGATCTCTTCGGGCTTGTTGAACGCTCGCCAAACGGCGTCGATGGGTGCAGCAATAGTTGTTTCGATAGTGATTTTCATACCATTAGTGGGCAAGGTAAAGGGTAATAAATTATAGCCAAATAGCAGTTTACCTAAATAACGCCGCGGATCAACTCTGCGGCCGCAGCCAACGGCTACGCCCCGTCGTATCCGCATACTCCCACGGCTGCAAATCAGGTGCCTGCATCCCCAATGCCTCCAGAACTTTACACACTTGCTCGCCATGGACACTTGCATGATGTAGCGCCTGCATCACAACGATCGCGGCGTGGGTCTCGTAAGCACCATCATCCAGAAACGCGAGACACTCGCCGTCGAGCGGTTTGCGCAGAAATTGCTCCCACCTTGCCGCACTTTCATCTACACGCGCGGCAAGCTCCTGTAAGTCATTCGTCTCCCGATCAGCCGCTGCCCAGACGGCACGGCCACCACCAAGACTCGCCACGTAGCCGGCGTCAGCTGACACGAGATGGTTCAACGTCGCCAGAATGCTGCCAAACCCAGCCGCCGGCTGCGTCAACTCGTCTGTAGAACAATTCGCGCAGGCTGCAATGAGCGCCTTCATCGCCCAATCCTTTTGCCGGAATGCTTCAAGCAATATCTCGTTCATCACGCTTCTCCTCTTGTTTGGCTACTGACCCAATTGTTTGGCTACTGACCCAAGCTCAGCGATCCGCCCGGCGGGACGGGTGGATTGCGACGGCAGCGCCTGGTTAGGCCGCCGGTTACCGTGCCTTTTCTTCGCTCATCAAGTGGCGGCAGAACGTTAGTGCGTTCCGATCCATGGCAAAGAGGGCGAATTCACGTCTCCCCCAAGGGGTATCGAGGATGCCGCTGGCACTGCACTCGACGCTGTGTTGCCGGTATTCGTTGAAGAGTGCGTCTGGGTCATTCGCTAGAAATCGCAGGCGAAACCAACTTGTTTAACTTTTACACATGGCTCAAATTTTGGCAAATGCCACTGTTGTGCGATGCCGCGCGATACAATTTGGAGGCGAACTTTTATAGCAGGGTTAAAACCCGCTACTAACAGCGAGAAGCGGCCATTTCTAATGGTTGCCCTGTCTTGATTTGACTTATGGAACGATTGGTCCTATAATGGCGGTAATGGGTAATCTTGGTAGACCACTTGAATTCAATCCTGATAAAGCCATTGATGCGGCGCTAGAAGTCTTCTGGTGCAAGGGCTATAAGGGCGCGTCAATGACCGACCTTTTACAAGCGATGGACTTATCGAAAAGCAGCCTTTATCAAATGTTTGGAAACAAACAGCAACTCTTTGAGCTGTGTCTTGCCCGCTATGTAGCATGGTTATCATCCAATATGACAAAACAATTGGATGAAGCAACATCAGGAAGCAGTTTCATCGAAACCCTATTTGAATCCGTTGCGGATACCGCGCAACAGCCTGTCGGTGCCAAGGGCTGCCTAATGGTAAACTCTATCAATGAGTTCGGTCAAAAAGAGGCCACCATCGCGCTTTCACTGGAAGAAAGCATAAACATCTTTACCAAGTTGTTTGTAAAGGCAGCGGAAAGGGCGCAATCAGAAGGCGATATTTCAGCAGATTCCGATCCGCGCGCCATAGCAACCTATCTGCATGTTGCTATGAGCGGCTTGAGAACAATGATCAAAGCAGGCGCGGATAAAAACGCTGCAAGAGGTACGGTAAGACTGATATTAAAAGCAATCAGCTAAATTTTTTTGGTGTTATTTTGGACCATTCAGTCCAATATTTAACTACAAACAAGGAGACTGGCATGACTACCATTTTCAAGAGAGAAATTGAAATAAACGCTTCAAAAGAAAAGGTTTGGCAGGCGCTGGCAAATTTTGGTGACATCTGCCATGCGCATCCTGCTGTAAGTACATCGAATTTAACTTCAAAGCAGGAAACAGGACTTGGCGCAACCCGTCATTGCAATTTTACAATGATGGGTGCTACATCTGAAGAAAGAGCCATCGAATGGAAAGAAGGCGAGTATTTGAAAATTGAGGCGTATGAATTGAAGAAGTTGCCTGGTATAAAAACCATGGCCGTTGATTTTGCTGTTCGTCAAAAAGGCGATCACGCAGTGTTAACGTCTACGATGGAGTATTCGATGAAAAATCCATTCTTTAATCTGATGAACGCTTTGGTGATGAAAAGAATGAACTCGCAACTGTTAGATGGTATTGTGGCGGGGCATAAAAAATATATTGAAGGTGGAGAAATCGTGACCCCAAAAACCGTTTTGGAGTTAGATAAAGTAATAAAAATAATTTAGTCACCGAAGTATTCAGGGCGTAATGGAAAAAGGACTCTCAGGGTTGAACTCTTGAGGGTCTTTTTTATTGCGACGTAGACTTGGCGGTGTTTAGAATTTCTGCACGACGAATCCAATGCTGACTGCGCCCGATTGGTTGCCGTGTGAGCAGAGCACCGCGCCGTTCCAAGCGCGCTTCTAGCTTACGTTGCATCTGAATATGATCGAATAGACTTCATTCAACTCTGGATGCAAAGGTGATCAGGAGGTCGACTTAGGGTCTGTCCAAGAATAAAGTATCTAAGTTTTTTGATTTTCCAGAGTGATCAATCAAGAATCAGGTACTTTATTTCTGGACAGACCCTAAGGGTCTGTCCAGAAATAAAGTAGTCAATTGTACGGACACGGTGTACCGTGTCCGTACGGAAAAATTCTCCAAGTTATTTCTGGACATACCCTTAGACAAAAATAGCCGAGACTCTAACAATCGTTGATTTTCTATGGCTCTGTTTCTTCCTATGGGCTTTTCTCGTATTAGACTTATATTATCCGGACCTACTAACCCTATCCCCTCCCAGCCTCCCCCGATGTCAGGGAGGGGAGTATTGCTCCTCCCTGACATCGGGGAGAGGTGGGTGGGGTGGAGCGATTGCGATCACACAAAAGGTAGCCTTACTCCTGAGAACGGCATGATCGCGCTCAATGCCCATATGTTGCTCCGAAATAGTCGACTATTTATCACGGTGTTGTAAAAGGTCGTGGCCGGCTGTGGGATTCTGTGTGAGTTGTGTGAGCAATGAAATTAGCTGAGGTGCTAGTTGATTCAATTCCGCCTTGTGGACTGCAGAAAGTTGCTCCAAGACTTCCGCCCCATGGGTTGTTAAAGATACCTGTACCTGACGTCGATCCTTGGTCGCGTGGGTTCGTACCAATAAACCCTGAACGACAAGACGTTTTACTAATTCTACAGTACTGTGATGGCGAATTTGGAGACGGTCAGCCAACTCTTTAATGGTCACCCAATCCCGATCCGGAAAGCCCTTGATCATGAGCAACGCCTGATGCTGCTGGGGTTGCAACTCAATCGTACGGGCAGCCTCTTCACTAAAATGCAAAAATTGACGGAGCACATAGCGAAATGTCGCAAGTAACTCATATTCCGCCTTTGTTAGTGACTTCTGCTTGTTTTCTTCCACTACTGCAATGGCCTCTCTATTGATGTTCACACGGTCGCTCCAATTAGAAAACATATCGTATTACGATATATAATTCATTAAGTAGATCAGGAATCTAATGGTATCTACGGTTTTTGATATTGGCAATTGCGTTCTACGCTAAATGTTCCGGTCATTGCTCTCTTAAAAGATTATGTAGTACGTAGCGGCGTAAATAAGCCCAGAGTGCTGTCATTCTGAAAAGCGGCTGTTTGCTTGGAAGAATCTTCAAGCAGCTATTGGTCTATTTAGGCTGTCGTGTAGTAGTCGTTTACTCTGGGCGAAATTTCTGGATATTACGCCCACTCAGATTGATCGACAAACGTTCAAGTGGGACAACGAAAAGTAGAGAAACATTATGGACAATCCAATGGTAGTTGATCAGAAAGACCGTTTGGCAGATTTTACACGGGATCGGCGTATTCTATTGCTCGCCGGCATGGCTGTAATCGTTGGCTCTATTAGTGCCATTGTAGCCTATCTTTTGGTACAACTGATTGCGCTGATTACAAATTTAGCCTTTCACTTCCGTTTTTCCACCGTTGACAGTATGCCGATTCCAGATGGCTGGAAGATAGGCGTGGTTCTGGTTCCTATGATCGGTGGTTTGATCATTGGCCTGATGGCTTATTATGGATCAGAAAAGATTCGTGGGCACGGCATTCCTGAAGCATTGGAAGCGATCCTGATTGGCCAGAGTAAATTACAGCTCAAAGTCGCGCTTCTTAAGCCACTCTCCTCGGCAATATCGATTGGGACGGGGGGGCCTTTCGGTGCGGAAGGCCCGATCATCATGACGGGTGGTGCTTTTGGATCCCTCTTTGCCCAACTCTTTTCTCTGTCTGCGACCGAACGCAAGACGCTGTTGGTTGCGGGTGCGGCCGGTGGGATGGCGGCAATTTTTGCAACGCCGGTTGCCGCCGTCATTCTGGCCGTGGAACTCTTACTCTTTGAATGGCGACCGCGTTCGTTTATTCCTGTGACCATTGCTGCATCCGTTGCCGCCATTTTACGCATTCCCTTGCTCGGCAACGGTCCTATTTTTCTCGTTACCCCCCATCCCACCTTGGCGATCAGTGCACTTTTTTGGGCGTTGGTCGTCGGTTTGGTTGCCGGTATTGTCGCCGCCGTCGTGACGGGGCTTGTGTATGCGTTTGAAGATCTATTTCATCGGTTGCCGTTCCATTGGATGTGGTGGCCGATCATTGGTGGGTTTTGCGTGGGCATCGGTGGACTCTTCGATCCGCGCGTCATGGGCGTTGGATACGATACCATCCATACCTTACTCCGCGGCGATCTCACCGGTGCAACCTTGTGGAGCCTGCTGATTATTAAGGCCCTGGTCTGGTCAATTGCGCTAGGTTCGGGTACGTCAGGTGGAGTGCTGGCACCGCTCCTGATCATAGGCGGAGCACTGGGGGCGCTTGAAGCTGGGTTTATTCCTTCCCATGACGCAGGATTGTGGGCGACGATCAGCATGGCCGCTGTCATGAGTGGCACGATGCGTTGCCCGTTAACAGCCATCATTTTTACCTTGGAACTGACCCACGATCTCAATGTGCTTCCCGCTTTACTCATCGGCTGTGTAGCGGCTTATGCCGTTACTGTCTTTGGGATGCGGCGTTCTATTTTGACTGAAAAGGTTGCCCGCCGCGGTCATCATCTCGTCCAGGAGTATACGGTCGATCCGTTTATGCTTGTCCGTGTCAGTGCGGTGATGGACACCGATATTCAGCCAATTTCTGATACGATGGCGGTAGCGGAGCTTGCGGATGGGATCGCGCAGGGTGAGACGGCGTTGACGCGCCATCAGGCCTTACCGATTGTGAATGAGGCAGGAAAGCTGGTCGGCATTATTACGCGTGGCGATGTCGTTCGGGCATTGGGTCGCGATGCAAGTGGCCGCATGCGTGTGATCGATGCCGGTACCACGCAACTCGTTGTCACTTATCCTGATGAATTAGTACACGACGCATTGGCAAAGATCGTCCATACCAATGTTGGCCGTTTACTTGTCGTTCGTCGCCATAATCCTGAACAACTCATTGGCTACCTTGGACGAGCGACAATTTTAAATGCACGGTCGCAACGGCTGGCAGAAGAGGAGATACGTGAGGATGGTTGGCTACGAAGCCTACTGGCGAGAGGGTAGGCTTCGTAAGCACTATTTTGTAATTGCGAAAGCGCCCACCCTGTTATTGAGCTAATGCGTTGGGTGGGGCTTATAGACCCATTAGTTAACTATGACCCAATTTACCAGAGAACGCAACACCGTGGGATTGGCTATGGTTAAGCGTCATCTCTATTAGGAAGCTTCAAAAGCCACTGTAATCCAGGGCCAGTCAGCATGGATGTTAGCAGTGCCATTGTCACCAACGCCACGAAAACCCGCGGTCCAATCAATCCAGCTTCTAATGCCACCGCAGCCAAGATCATTTCCATGGCACCCCGTGCATTCATTGCCACACCAATCGCCAGTGCATTGCGCCAGTTCATCCCGCTGATGCGGGCCCCGAAACTTGCCCCCCCGATTTTACCCACGGTGGCCAGTAAGAGGATCACAACGACCAACTGCCAATCGAAATAGGCAATAAAATTGGCCTTCAAGCCAACGGAAACAAAGTAAAGGGGCGCAAAGAGGCTGATTGCAAATTGATGAATGATCTCCTTGGCATGGCTCACCTCCTCCTGATCAAAAATGGGAAACAAAGCCACACCCATCAAAAAGGCACCGAAAATGGCATGGATGCCCATGCTTTCTGCAATGGCGGCCGAGATAAAGATAAAGACCGCCGCCAAACTCAAAAAGCCACTGGGCCAGACCAGCTTCGTGCGCGCCCACCGAAAGGTTAGCCGCCCAAACCAACGACCAATCACTAAAATGGATAGGGTAAAGAGAATGGTCATTCCCAACGTTTTGACCAAGTTACTCTGCAAACTCTCCGTGCTCAAATTGCTAAATAACAAGGCAAAGAGCGACCAGCCAATCAGATCGTTGAGTGCCGCAGAGGTAATGATAATCCCACCCAACTCGTGTTGCAGCAGCCGCAGATCCATCAAGATTCGGGTAATCACGGGCAAGGCTGAAATCGAGAGCGCAATACCGATAAACAGCATGAAATTGAGTCCACTGCTTTGGGTTGGATAATTCCAAAAGTCGGGAAATAGCAAGATCGAGACAACGCCAAGCATAAAAGGCAACAGGCAACCCAGAATGCTGATCAGCAGAATGCTCTGTTTGCGTTGCCGGATTTGCGAGAGATTCACCTCTAGCCCTGCCACAAACATAAAAAAGAGGATGCCAAATCTAACGATATCTTCGCGTGCTTGGTTGATTCCTGCATCCACGGGGAATAGCCACTCGTACAGTGTAGGAAAAAGAAAGCCAAAGATGGTGGGGCCAAGCACAATGCCACCGATTAATTCACCCAAAACAGCGGGCTGATTGACTTTACGCATTAGCAAACCAAAGAGTAAGCCAGTGGCTAACATGACACCAATTTGCAGCAAGTATGCAATGACCAGCTGTGGTTCAGCTTCACTCATGCTCAATACCCCTCGCAATTGTTTTGATAAGAATACAAAGGAACCTGATTCTCCTGCTCACTGCATCAAATCGTTGCCAACTCCCTTTGTTGTCAAAAGCGCTCCTTCTATCAGCCACTATACGATAGCTGCGATAAAGATGGTTGAGCCATTTCTGGATCTGCTACGTACAACAAACGTACGGACTATATCTATATCACAATTCAACTTACAATCCAATCGATAACGCATGTAGAAGTCTTAGATGCTGATCCAGTTGGCTGGACTATTTGGGCGGCGGGTGGTGGTTGACGGTGAGTCGATAGTTGGGATTTGCGTGCTATACTCAAATCAGAATGAAACCCCTAGTTTCGGTCCGCGTGCGTCGCACTGACGGAAGCATCTAGCGGACTGGAAGCAGTTGGCGGTCAGTGCGACGCACGCGATCCCGTTGGTCCGCAAAACTCCGGTTCTC
>DAOUCA010000186.1:0-4009 GCA_034432375.1 Caldilineaceae bacterium | reverse complement strand
CGCCAAACCTTGTTTTGGCGGAAATTTCCAGATGTCATTCCTGCGCAGGCAGGAATCTACTCGTGTAACATGAAGATGGATTCCTGCCTGCGCAGGAATGACGGCTCTAATTTCTGAAATTGGCGAAGGTATTGATACTACCACCCATGCGTTTTGAATCATCTTACTCGTCTTCACCCATACAAACTCGCCGCAATCGAGGGCATCGCTGGCTGCAGCTCTGGTTGATCATCGGCTTTGCGCTCTGTGCGTTGGTCAGCTCAGTGGCGCTAATTGCGCTTTGGTGGCTTTATGGTACAGCACCTGCAACACAAGCCGAGAATCTCTTAACCGTCGCCAGCACACGTGTGCGTCCAGAATTGGCCATCATGTATCTGGCCGGCGATCCGGTTGACGCGCTAGCGATGCAAGCGTTGCAGGCTGGCGAATATAGCACAAGCCAAGCATTGATCACCTTTGGGGTCGATGCAACGCCAACGCCCAGACTTGCCCTGGTGCTCCAACTGGCACAGCGGATGCAACAGCAAGGCAGTGACGAGCAAGCGATACAACTCTTGCGCAATGGTCGCGCCATCGCGATTCTCGACAGTGCATTGACGCCGCTGGAACGGGCCGATGCCCTTTTGCTCTGTGCGAAAAACTTTCTGGCGCTAGGTCAGGAAGATGAGGCCATTGATGCTGCGCAGCAGGTCAAAACCATTGCGGAGCAAACACCCGATCTTTTACCGGCAGTTCGTAGCCATCTGCTACAAGATCTGCTGCCGCTAACCAATAAACTCTCGGATAAAACTCTTCGCCAGCAAGTGCAGGAACTTGCCCGTAGCCCCTATCTGGCACCCGGTGGTCTTGTGATCCAAGAACCGTTGCCCTTTGCCGAAGGTTCTTTTGAATTTGACCAACAACTCACCACCTTAATTCGTGAGCGCCAACAAGTGGCACGGCAGTTGGCTGAACGAATGCTTCAGGCACCACTGGCAGATAGGGAACCGCTGGTGCAGGCGCTTGCGCAAGTTTTGCAGGCGGAAGATGAAGCACGTACACTCTATTTTAACCAGATTTCCTCATCACAAAACCTTACATTTTCACTACAGTTCTGGTCGGTTAATGAACAACGGCAATGGCTGATTCTTAAGCTTGCTGTAGCCAAGCGCGCCTTTGGCCTTTCCTTGATCCCCGCCTGGGAAACAGCGCAGGACTCGTTGGCCAACGAGTTGACCCTGGTAACAGATACGCTGCAAACCGTGTTATTAGGATTGGCACAGTCGAAGCCCGAACCGTTGGCACAGTTGACGCAGCGGATTGCGATTTTACGTTGGTTGGCGTTGCAGAGTGAAATTGGTCTCTATCCACAACGTACAACAGAAATCGACGAACGGCTACGTGTGGCACAAAACGAGCTGGCACAAATTGGTACGACGGCCGCACTTGCTGTCAGCTTCCATCTAGATGCGACACCGCCTGGGTATCGGATTAATAGCCAACGATAGGGATATGATGCCGTGACACTACGCTTTGCACCCAACCTTTCCATGCTCTATACCGAAGTACCTTTTCTGGAACGCTTTGCCCGCGCCACCGCTGCTGGCTTTACCGCCGTTGAGTTTCTCTTCCCCTATGAATTTACCCCACAGACGATCCGCCAACAACTTGATGATGCTGGATTACAGTTGGTGCTCTTCAACATCTCGCCCGGTGACTTTCAAAAAGGCGAACGGGGCTATTGCAACAATCCGCAGCGGCGCGATGACTTCCGCCGCACCTTTGAACAAGCATTGACTTATGCCAAAGCATTGATGTCGCCGCGCATTCATGTCATGACGGGCAATCGGGTGGCGGGCCTTGCACGCGCAGCACAGTTGCAGTGTGTGTTAGAGAATCTGAGTTGGGCGGCACCGCAGGCGGCTGACGCCGGTGTCACGCTGCTCATCGAACCGCTCAACGCGATTGATCAACCCTTCTATTTTGTCAGCAACACGACGCAGGGTATGGAGATTGTGCGTGCGGTCAATCAGCCGAATGTGCGTCTACAATATGATCTCTATCATGCACAAATGAGCGAAGGGAATTTGATCCAGACCATCCGCACGCTGCTGCCTTCGATTGGTCACGTGCAGATTTCTGATGTGCCCGGCCGGCATCAGCCGGGGATTGGTGAAATTAATTTCCCCGCAATCTTTGCCACGCTGGAAACTGCCGGCTATTCAGGCTATATTGGCCTAGAATATTATCCAGATGGAGAGACCGATAATTCACTGCTCTGGCTGCCCAAGCCGCAGCGCTCCAGCCGCGCATAGCCCTCGCCATTGCCCTGGCGGAGCCCATACAAGGCGCTCAAAACTGATTTGCATCCCAAGAATAGCTCAAGTACACTATTTAAATGCATTCGATCTGAGAGATCCGGCTGATTGCGTTCAATGGTTCGTGTCTCCTCGTAACTCTTCCTCGTAGCTCCTCCTCGTAGCTCTGGGTGGAGAGTGTAAAGATTGGAATGGCCTAAACCAAATTAGGACTTACGCAAGAAGGCGGCTTTTTACCGGCAGCCCATTGGGGCAACCCCAGAAAGGTGCGTAAGTGCTACTAACCTTAAAGAAGAGTGAGTCTATCATGCAATTCGATTTATTGATTAAAAACGGCGAAGTGGTAGATCCTGGCGGCGATCAGCGCGGCAAACTTGATGTGGCGATCAAGCGCAACCGGATCGCAGCTGTCGATGCCAATATTCCAGTTGAATCGGCCCGCCGGGTCATCGACGCCGAAGGTCAGTATGTCACTCCTGGCCTCGTCGATCTGCATACCCATGTCTATCACAGTGCCACCTGTTGGGGCATCCGTGCCGATCCGATTGCGGCGCGTTCGGGTGTCACGACTTGGCTGGATGTCGGTTCGGCGGGTGCATACAACTTTCCTGGCTTCCGCGAATTTATTGTCAAGCCGGCAACGGCGCGTATCTATGCGTTGCTCAATATCTCTTCGATTGGGCTGACAGCTTCGACGTGGGAATTGGCCAACACCAATTACATGGATGTTGATCTCTGTACCAAATTGATTGACCTCAATCGGGATCTGATCCTGGGTGTAAAAGTCCGCATTGATAAGAACACAACATCGGGCACAGGCATCGAAGGGTTGAAGCGGGGTCGACAAGCGGCCGAAGAATGTGGTCTGCCGGTAATGGCACACATTGGGTATGGGCCACCAACCTTGGAAGAAGTCCTGACGTTGTTACGCCCCGGCGATATTTTGACACACTGTTTTACTGGTGGCTCAATGCGCATCGTCGACGAACAGGGCGCGCTGCTTGCTGCCGCGAAACAGGCTTGGAATAGTGGCATTGTGATGGATATTGGCCACGGTGCTGGCTCATTTTCCTTTACTACCGCAGCCGCGCTCATTGACGCCGGCTATCGACCCGATGTGATCTCGTCGGATATTCATCAATTTAGCGTCCACGGCCCACTTTTTGATATGCCGACCTGTCTTAGTAAATTCTTGGCCTTGGGGCTCTCTCTGGAAGAAGTGATCGCCGCATCAACGATTCGACCGGCCGAGGTTATGGGGATGCAAAAGGAGATCGGTACGTTAAAAGTTGGGGCATTGGCTGATGTGGCTCTTTGGGCATTAGATGAAGGGGACTTCACGCTCTATGATGTTCACATGACATCGCGCCAGAGCAAGCAACTGCTGCGGAACACGCTCACGCTGATCGATGGCCGTGAGTTGCCACACATGAGCGACGATGCGCCGATGCCTTGGATCAGCCTCAGCGAGAGCCAACAAGCGTTGATCGAGCGCGGACATACGCCTCTCGCAATGGCCGGCCGGGCGTGTAGTTGTTAGATCTACAGGTGGCCCACCAAATATAAATTGACGGATGCTATACTCAAATCAGAATGAAACCCCTAGTTTCGGTCCGCGTGCGTCGCACTGACGGAAGCATCTAGCGGACTGGAAGCAGTTGGCGGTCAGTGCGACGCACGCGATCCCGTTGGTCCGCAAAACTCCGGTTCTC
>DAOUCA010000185.1:0-63135 GCA_034432375.1 Caldilineaceae bacterium | reverse complement strand
CCCCATCGAGCTTCTGGCCCGTGAAGCGGTGGTCGGTGCCCAGTTCACCGCCTCGGCGATCCAGGCCATAGGCGTAGTAGCCGTGGTCGGTCACCGTTGTGCCGCTGCTGTTGGTGGTCAGGACAGGGCTGCCCAGGCTTGTCCTGAGCTTGTCGAAGGATGGTCGGTTTGCAGATAGCTCTCTTCCACGGTGCTGCCGTTCTTAACTTCTTCGGGAGCCCCTTGGGCGCGATTCTGCACATCCCAGGTCAAGGTGCGCCCGGCGCGTGTTTTTTCGTTGCCGTTGGCGTCAAAGGTGTAGCCACTGTACTTGGGCATATACGCAGGGGAAGTCGTGGTGAGCGTGGAACTCGTCCCTTCATAGGTGGAGAGACGGCCGAGAGCGTCGTAGTTGTAGGCATACTGCTATATTATTCAGACAAAAGATGATAGGACAGCAACCACTTTGTGCGTTTGGAATAGTAGATTTTATAGCGGGCGCTTTCCTGTAAATTTTCCCAAATCGAGTCGGGAACGCGAATATTCAAGCCGGAAGAAAAGACAACATAATGTTGAATAGGACCACGCACACGGATATTCTCTTTTGTAACGTGTCCAATGGTTAACGCAGGTTCACGCTGCCAAATATCGAGAATATATCTATACGTAAAGAGCAAGGTGATTCCTATTACGATAGTGCTCATTACGATCTTTTCATTCATAGTTAGATGGCTTGCGACATAGAGCCCTATGAAGGTAATTGTAAAAAATCTATATAAGAACCAACGCAACAGAAAAAGCACTTGCCGTCTCGACATTTTTCCAGCTTCGTTGATCTGAAATTCTTCGATCATAGTTAAACTCAACAGTTTAAACATTGATAAGTACCAGGATTAAAGTTACAAGAGCTAGAATAAATAGCCCTGTTGCAACGAAGCGCATTATCCAAAAATAATATCTTGATGCAAGCCATGCTTTCCCACTAGATGAACCCCATCCAAAAATTCTACTATTCCAATACAGCAATTCCTTAAAAAGATCGCCACGAAACCAAGCAATATAAAATCCCAAGCATGAAAACAAAAACCATACCGTGACCATAAATATAGGACGGTAGTCCATACTTAATATCTCCTTATACCATTACGATTAACACTCACAGCACCAACGCTACAAGTAGTTTTCAGACAATAGATTTTTCAATATATCAATCAAGTGTGGCAATAACTGCGACCAACGATTAGAGTGGTACACAGTGGCAGTTATTGCCACTACAAGCAGCAACAAATAGTCCTTCTATAAATTGCTGCTAACCGATACACTATAACTATTACGCTATAGGTGCATTATCTATACCTAAACACAGGATAAATTTGGAACGTGTACGAAAAATGGGAATAAGATGCCGAGGCAAATGATGAATTCCCGCCCGATTCAACGGTTACATGGGCTGGACCCTCTAAATTGTATGCAACCCCAGCTGCTAGAAAAGCATATCCTGCACTACCACCTCGTGAAGGACCAACGAGAATATTAGGTGCTAATGCGGCCTTATCAGCTCTGGATACTCCAAGATTATCTATGTCTGTCCAAGTACCGTTGCCATTGCTTATAAGGATGTCACCTCTTGAAACTCCAAAGCCTGGGCTACCAATAAAGTTATTATCAGATTTAACATAGATATTCCCATAGTCATCAGCGATAAGTGCACCACCAAAATAGCCAAGGGAACCATTGATACTCCAATAATCCCCAAAATCTACATCTCCAACATGAATTTCTGGTTGATCATGAAGCCACTGCCCTCCCTCATCACTGTGTAAGAAGATATCTAACTGTCCCTGGAAAAAGTCTGTCCCATTCGTGGCATCGGTCGCCACACTATTAAATACATCTTTGCTCGCAAACCGATTGCTCCAGTAATCCGTGCTATCCCACATCGCGCCAATGGTATTCGCAAAGCGCCAACAGTCATCATTGTTGTAGGTGATTTCATCGGGTTTGTTGGTTGTTGTAGCGTTGACACAATGACCCGATGGATCATTAAATTTGAGCGGATTCCCTCTCGAATAGGCGTACCGGTTGTAATCACTGCCCCCCCCCCCATCCGGCACAATCGTATCGGGACTGATAAACGCGCCAAGCTCCGGGTCATAATACCTGGCATTGTAATAGTACAACCCTGTGCCGTCCAACTTCTGCCCGGTGAACTTGTGGTCGGTGGGGATGGCACCGCCGATGCGCTGCTTGCCATAGGCGTAGTAGCCTTGTTCGTTGATAAAGGTGCCGCTGTCGTGGGTGGTATAGACGGTGCTGCCCAGATGGTCATCATAAAGGTACATCAGCGGGTTGCTATTCTGGCGCATCGCGACCCGTTGCCCGTTGAAGGAATAGTACTTGGTCGCCACCACGCTGCTGCCGGCTACCCGGATCTCATAAAGCGGGTTGATGAAGTAGACCGTCTCGACGCTGCTGCTCTTCTTGACACGCTGCCCCTCCGGATCATACTGATAACTTTCGTCGGCGATGGTGCTGCCGCCCATCCACTGCAAGTGGTTTTCGTGATCCCAGGTAAGCGACTTCCCGCCCATCTGGGTCAGGTTGCCGTTGGCGTCGGCACTATAGGTCCCACTCGGCAGCGAGAGATGCGCACGCAGCGTACCAGGATTCAGCGACAGCCCTTCGTAGTTGGTCAGCCGCCCGACACTGTCGTAAGCGTAGGATTTACCATAGCCACTGATCAGGCGGTTCTGCGCATCATAGCTGAAGCTGTGGGGACCGGCTGCCCCGCCGTTGAATTGTTCGGTGACCGTGCCGATATTGCCGTGGCTATCATAGGTGTAGCGCAGGTAGAACCGGTCGCTTGTCCCGCTACTCGTCCCCAGTTTGATCTCGTTCAGCCGGCCATTGCTGTTGTTGCTGCTCCCGCTCCACGGCCAGTAGCTTTGCGTGCGGTAGAGATTGCTGAGCGCCGCGCGCTGTTGGGTCAACCGCCCGGCTTCGGCATAGGTCACATTGTCGATGATCGTCCCGACCACATTGCTGCTCAGTTGTTTGGGCAAGCCCATACTGTTGTAGGCAATCGTTACGACCTCATTGTCAGGGTAGATGGTTGTCGTCGGGCGCAGATAGCTGTCATAGCCATAGCGCGTGGTATTGACATCGGCCGCACCAGCGATCGGCATCGTGACCGTCGCTTCTGCCAGTAGCCCAGACGCATTATAGACCCGATCTTGCTGGTAATGGCCATCCGTATAGCGGAGCTGCGTCAACTGGCCGCGACTGCGATTCGTGCTGCTGTGGCCGCTGTCATAGCTATAACTGACATCATAACTGGGGTTGGCACAGAGCGTTGGGCTGCCATTATCGATCCGAAATTCCTTCCCGGCCAGCCGCCCGAAACCATCGTAATGGAGACAGATCGCTTTGTTGCGTGCATCTGTCTGGCGCATAAGCTGGCCCTGGCGGTCATAGGCATAACTCCAATAGCCTAAGTCCGGGTCATTCATGCTGAGCTTGCGTCCCGCCAAGTCATAGGCGATCGTCGTCGTGCCGATGCCATTGGGATGCGCCACCGCGGTTAGGTTGCCTAGCAGATCGTGGGTCAACACCACCTGGGCATCCAACACCCAACCGCTGCCACTGGGATTGTAGGTGCGCACATATTTCAGGTTGCCTAGCGCGTCGTTCTCTTGCCATCGCAGATGCTTATTGGGGTCGCCATTGCGCCCAATGCCGATTAACGAAGAGACGCGGCCGGCATAGTTATACTGTTGCACCTCGCCATTCGGCGCGGTTACGGTTTTCGGACGCCCGAGCACATCGTAGCTGGTGGCAGTGTAACCGGCCCCCCAGTTGGCGGCGCGATTGAGATAGCTCGCCGAAGTCGCCACCGGTACGCCGGCACTGATTTGGTTGCCCAGCGCGTCGTACGCATAGCTCACATCGACTTCCGCCGCGTTCACGCCCGGGTTGCAGCCGTCAATATTGGTGCTCCAATTCTGTTGCGGCCCTTGCACCTGGATCAACTGCCCCAGCCCATCATAAAGCTTGCGGCTAAAATTGCCGTAACAGCGCGGAGCACGCCATTCGGTAATGACGTTACGCCTCCATCCCGATGTGCCATAGCTGGTATATCCCCAGATAACATTGGCATTGGTCACTGTATCCCAGCCGGCCGTGGTCGCCACCCCTTCCCATTGCGCGGTAACACCGCCATAGTCATCATACGCGGTCCGTGTACAGACTTCGTTCACGCCACACCACTCGGCCATCGCCCCCCACTCGGCTTTGGCATCGGTGATCCCTGGATCGCCACCCGCCGGATTGACCCCATAGTAGATGGCAGTCTCGTCGAGGGTCACGCTGCCCACGGTGCTGTAGCGACGGATCGGGAAGCGGTGATACGTGCTGTCAAAGTCGGTGATGGTCACAATCTGATTGCTGCCGCTGCTAACCCCCGTCCGATTCTCCGTTGTCTGATTGCCATAGGCATCATAGGCGTAACGTGTAATCGCCCAGGCGCTGTCATAGATGTTGCTGATCGTCACGGTCGACGAACAGCCACTCAGCGCCACCTCCTGCTTCACCAGGCGCGGATTGTAGGGCGTGCTCTGGTAGTTGCCGTTGACATTGCTCACATAGGTGCCACCGCTGTAGTAGGCACCATAGATCGAGCGCGTCTCCGTTTTGCAATTGTTCGCCGCATCATAAACACGCATGCGCGCCGGCAGATTGACGACATGAGCACCTGTGTTGGGAAAATATTCGGTCTCGCTCCAGCGCAACAAGGTACCCGTTGTTGCGCCATCGCGCTCTTGTATCTTGGTGATGTTGCCAAATTGTGTGTTGTTCTGTTTGGCCGTGTCGTAGCTGAAAACTTGAGCCACGGCGGCACCATCCGCCCAATTGACCACCGAATCCTGGCGCACCCAACGGGGCCGTGCGGTGTAGCTGCTGGTAGTGCTCCAACTGCTGCCGCCACCGGTCAGTGCGGTGTAGACGTTATCCGTCTCGGCCATCTTGCAACGGGTACCCACGATGTTGGCACAGCCGGCTGTGCCCGGCTGCAACACCCGTTCATAGTCAACCCGCCCCAACCGCGGGTCGGGGTTGTTGGCAATGTCGCCGCGCGCGCTGTAGCCATTATCGCGATAGAATCAATGCTCGGTCGCCTTCGCCTCGTCATACGTGTTAAAGGCATAGGTAATACTCCACGCCGTGGGATAGCCGAGAAAGTCAACCGGGTCATTCTTATAGCGTCGGTAGAGCCCTTCACTATAGCCATAAGCTGTATAACTCCAATTACCACCTGCGGTGGTCGTGCCATCATAGATCGTTTTGCCATTCACTTGCCGCCGGTAAGCAACTTGATCACAGTTGGTGGTGTTGTCAATCTCGCAGCGCCACGTTGCTGGGGTTGCATAGTTATAGATCACTTTGCCCCCCCAGCCATTGTCGGCACTCTGTAAGTAGACCTCCGAATGGATGGCACCAATGGTGTAGTCAAAGGTGTAGGTGTTCAGCGGGCTGCCCGTGCGGCTGCCGGTGCCAGTAAAGCCATAGAGCTTGATCGTGTTCAGCCACGAATGTTGGTAAGTGCCGGATGTGTAAAGGTAGCCCAGCTCATATTCGCGCAGGGCCCGCCACGCGCCTTCGCTGTAGACCTGCATCCGTACCGTCTTCAGCCGGTAGTCGCTGTAGATGCTTTGGGTACAGACATCTGTCTTCTTATAGATACCCGTATCCGAGCGCCCCTCATAGGTGAAGGTCGCCTGCATGGGGTGGCCGGCCCCGGTCGTCTGGTTGCCGCCCCACGAAATCGTATTGGGACGCATCGCCCGATAGTACCAGCCCCCCGCGCCCCGATAGTTGTTATTGGTGGAGCAATTCGTGGTGCGCGCATCCGACAGGTAGGTATAGTCGACATAGTTACCATTCGTGTCGACCGACTTGCGCAGATACCATTTGTTGACAACGCGATAGGTGTTGGCATCCCCGATATTGTGTAACATCACGCTCTGGTTGGCATTGGTCGCCGCGGTAGTCGGGTCAATCGCCGGGCCACCGAAATAGTGCTTGGTACCATCCGGCGTCGTGATGATCCATTCGCCGGTGTGCACCACATGGTGGCTGCTATTGGTTACCGTCGTCAGATTCTTCTGGATCCTGGCAAACGATTCGGTCACAGTTTGCCCATCGAGAAAGGTTGTGCTGGTCCCGTTGAGCACCAGGCTATACCGATTGTCGGTCGTGCTATAAGGGTCGGTCCCTTCATCGATAAAGGCGATGTGGTTGAGCGCGCTGAAGTCCCAACCGATGCCCGCCAGCCCCGCTTGGATGCGATAGCCGTCGGACTGATTTTTGTTGTTCTCCCACCGTTGGCTGTCAACCGTCGCCGACGAATAGTTCAGGCTCAGTTGCGGAGCCATGCCACCGGAGCCGGCCGGCGCCTCCAATGGATAATTAATTGTTGCCGCACCGGTAAAGAGATCGTTGCCAAAGCTACTCACATCGGGCAGCGCAGCGCCAACCACCCCTTGGCTCAACCCCAGCCCATATTCGCTAAAATGGGGGGTGACCGCGTGAAAGGCCTGCTGTGCGGCATCATAACTCGTCGACGGCACCTCTTCCCACGGCTGCTTGGCATCCGCCCACGTGTAAAGGGTCAGCCGCGTCGGGTCAAAGCCGCGGTCAAGCAACCAACGGGCGTCGATCACGAGATGGATGCGTTTCGCAAAGGTGTCACGCTTCTCGCCTTGATAGTCGGCGCTCAGCGTCCATTGGCATACAAATGAGACGCCATTGTCTTCAATCAGCTCCGTTTTGTCCACGGGGGGTTGCGGTTCGGCGGCCCCTTCACTCTTTGCCGCTTCGACCCCTTCACCGCCACGGACGAGGGGCAGGTAGAGCGCGTTGGCACTGCCGCTACCACTGATGACAGCCGCCGTGCTAATCGGCGTGGTTGCGGTCACCAGGTCGGTTGCAGCCGCAGCCGCCTCCGCCCAACGATAACCGTCGCTGTAGGTAAACTTTGTGCTCGGTTCCGCGCTGTTCGGCTCAACGAGCACTGTCACATCGCCATAGCGCCCCTGCAAGACCAACCCTGCGGCCGCTAAGGGGGCCGAGGTGACCGGCTCTTCCGGTGGGCGCTGTTCCGCCGCTGCCAGCCCCAGTAACACCGTCGCGCCGTTGGCCGAAAAGTGATCCGTCGCCGCCGTCTGCACCGTGGCCGTGACCACCGCGCTCTCAAAGAGGAGGCTGCCTGCTGCGAGCTGGACAGCAATGCTTTGCGAGAAGATTTCCGTATTCTTCAATTCCGGCAGCGCCCACCGCAGCGGTGTCTCCGGCTTGACGGTTTCGAGCACCTTGGGTAAGGTCACCGTGAGCACCATCCCGTCGATCTTCTCTTCCGTCGCGCGCCAGGCGTTGAGCGTCAAGTGCGCAATTTCGCCGGGCCGCAGCAGCGCCCGGTCACTCGCCAACGTCAGCAAGAGCGGCACCGGCAGCGCCGTCTCCGGCGCGGGGCGGTCGTCTAGCGGCAGCACGATTTCGCTCCCCTCTTCCGTGGGCAGCTCTTCTTGGGCAATCGGTTCGGGATGGCTAAGGGTTGGGGTGACCGCTTCTGAGGTGGTTGCGAGCATAGCCCCAGCAGTGAAGGTAGAAGCTTCCGCGGCGGTTGCGGCTTGCACGGTTGCCGCGGCACCGGGCAGAAGACTCTGCCCCAGCAGGATCGAAACTAAGAGCAGGTGAACGAGACGAAGAACAAACGTTCTGGGGGGGGTAGTAGCGTATATGGCATGGTAGACTCTCCTATTGCAGATCGGGTTGATTGAAATAGGCAGCAGCGACGGCAGCGATGGAAAAAGCTCGGGTTAACGTAAAAAAGTTCGGGTTAACGATGAGATTTTATCCTACAAAGGCTTTAAGGATTCAACAAATTACGGTAAGGCAGAATTCTATGAAAAACTACAGGTGTGTACCACCGGAGGTCAACGATACTATCATTGATCTATCGAGATACTCTCAACCTACTTGCACGATACTTTCATGGATGTCAATACAAACATATTGGAGGTATCTTAAAGTAAAAACCGATAGAAGTCAGTAGGTTTTGACGATCCACGAAGTTACGCGAAGACACACGAAGCAGGAGAAAACTCTTCGTGTGTCTTTGTGTGTCTTCGTGGACAAAAGTAACGGTTTCAAACTGGTTTCACTTTAGGAGTTGATTCCGATCGACTTTCGATTTGAGTTGTCCGGTTTTGCGCGGTATAGTCTGTGACCAACCACTGATCTGTTAAGAGGGTGCAAACCATTGATGATGCGACCGCTACACCTACTGCCATGCTGGACAAATAACTTTGTTGCCTCTAAATTTCTTTCACACTAGCTGCAAATCGCTCCGCTTTGCACTGTACCTGCTCTTGCTTGATCTTTTGCTCACCCTCGCCGCCTACCACCTACCCTTGCAATTTACCCTCAAAGAGCCCGCAACTTTCTCTCACAGCCAATCAGTACTCCTCTTCCTCGGCATCAACACCGCGCTCGAACAATCCTCGCCCCCGGCCCGCCGTGCCGCCCTCGTCCGCCTGCGCGCCGACGGCTTTGGTTGGGTGCGCCAGCGGCTCGACTGGGGTCAGATGGAGCCAACGCCGGGGACGTATGACTGGCGCCTCAGCGATGCACTCATTCACGAGATTCGCGCCGCCGGTCTCGTCCCGGTGATTGTACTTGACGGCAGCCCGGCTTGGGCCCGCGCGCCCCAAGATCAGCCGCCCACCGATAATCCCTTTGCGCCGCCGGCCAACTTTGAGGATTTTGCCCGCTTTGCCGCCGCCTTTGCCGCGCGCTATCGCGCTCAACTCGACTTCTACCAGATCTGGGATGAACCGAATATCGCGCCCCATTGGGGCAATCACCTGATTGAGCCGGTTGGCTATGCGCAGTTGCTTAAAGTCGCCGCCCAAGCGATCCGCGCCGTCGACCCCAACGCCACCCTCATCAGCGCGGCCCTTGCCCCGACGCGTGACCGCGGCCACACCGCGATCGACGAAGTCTATTATCTGCAACGGCTCTATGCCGCCGGTGCCGCGCCTTATTTTGACGTGCTGGCGATCCAACCCTTTGGCTTTGGCGCGACGCCTGATGATCCACGCATTGACGTCGACCATCTCAATTTTGGTCGCGCCCAACTGCTGCGGCAGACGATGATCGCGGCCGGCGACGGTGCAACGCCGATCTGGGCGGTGCGCTATGGCTGGAATCGCCAACTCGCCTCGCCCTGGGCAACGGTCAGCGAGGCCAATCAGATCCGCTTTGCAACGGATGCACTGACCATCGCCAACAGAGAATGGCCGTGGTTGACGGCAGTCGCCTGGGCCATTGATCAGCCGGACGCGCCGGCCGATGATCCGATCTGGGGCTTTGCGTTGACGCCAGCGTTGGAGGAGGCGTTTCGGGGATGGGTACAAGGGGCCCATCGGCTGATGAAGGGTAATAAAATAAGTCGGCAAACGGAGGCTGAGCTTGTCGAAGCCGAAGTGGCTTCGGCAAATTCAGGGTCCGCTGGGGACAACCGGTTTCAACCAGTTGCTGCTAGGCAAAATCCGTTAAAACGGGTTGGGGAGCTGTTCGCAGATTGGGAGATTGGGTGGTGGTTGCTGTTGGTTGCGGCGGGGTGGCGCACAATGGTGGTGGGGGGGCAGTTGCCGTGGGTCTCCTGGGGAAACGCGTATCGGGCGCGCGCTCCGTGGCTACGCACAAGCCTCTGGGCGTTGCTGTTGCTCCTCTACTATTTTGCGACTTGGCCGGGGCTGATTCTGCTCTATTGGTTGGTAGCGGTGATCCTGCTACGCTGGCAACCAGCGGTTGGACTCTGGCTGGCCGCCGCGTTGATCCCCTTTTATGGGCAACATAAGGAGTTTATCCTGGGCACCCTCACCTTTGCCCTTGCCCCCAGCCACGCGATCTTGCTCGCGCTGGCCCTTGGTATGCTATGGGACGCGTGGTTAGCGTTCCGGGGACGCACCGTTAGATATCAGGGTAAATGGAGATGTTATGGTGCGTCCCCGGAACGCCAACTTGACGATCTCAGCGGTCAATCAATCCCCCAGCTTACCCTCCCTCACCTTGCCGTTAGCTGGTTGTTGCTCAATTTATTGAGCGCGCACAACGTTTGGCAGTGGCCGGCCTATTGGGCAGGACTATGGGATCTCGTATTGCTACCGTTGCTGGGCTTCTGGCTGGTGCGTCAACTTGTCCACACCCAAGAACAGGCGCGCCATGTTGCGCTGGCTCTTTTTCTGGGCGGCGTTGCTGTAGCCAGCGTGGGCTTGTTCGGCTGGTGGCGTGGCGACGGCACGGCAGTCGATGGGCTGTTGCGGCTGGTGGGCCCCTACTTCTCGCCCAATCAGGCAGCGCTCTATCTCGAACGAACGCTCTTGCTGGGGATCGGATTAGGTTGGATCACCACCGCCCATCGCCGCTGGATTGCCGTGGCCTGTGGGCTCGTCATGCTGGCGCTGCTGCTGACGGCTAGCCGCGGCGCGCTCTTTCTCGCCCTACCATTTGGCGGATTGCTATTGGCTTGGGGCTGGTGGCAAGTATCAGTCCTCTCACCTACAAAATGGGGTCGTATCCGTGCCGTAGGGAAATTGTCCCCACGGCGGCGATACCTGCTCTTTGTTGCCGTCGCCATAATGGGGGTGGCGACGGTCGTACTGATCCGCCCACTCGGCGAGCGGCTCACCAATAGCGCCAGCGTGCTTCAGCGACTAATGATCTGGCGCAGTACATTGGCGCTCTGGCACGATTTCTTCTGGCTGGGTGTGGGGCCAGATGGCTTCTTCTGGCGCTACCCCGCCTATTTGCCGCTGGGCGCACTCGACGAGCCCAATCTCTTCCATCCCCACAACCTTTGGCTCGAATTGGCCACCGGCTGGGGTACTTTGGGCTTGCTTTGGCTGGGAGTGCTGCTCTGGTGGTTGGCGAGACAGTTATGCCAACTGCTATGGACCCAGGGGCCAATCGACTGGCTTGCACTTGCGCTGCTGGCATCCTTTGGTGCCGGCCTCGCCCATGCCCAGGTTGATGCTTTTCTCACGCTGCCTGATTTGGCACTTTGGAATTGGCTGGCGCTGGCGCTGCTGGCGCAGTTGACCAACCGCGGAACCCGCCAAAATCCTTGACGTTTATCCGTTATACGGTATAATGCGGTGAGTTTTACGTTCCAAATGCTCTGTTGAATGGACTTTGTGATTAATCTGCACAACCGCTCTTCCTATCTATCATCTCTGCGTCGCCCGCGCCAGTTGTTTGTGATCCTGATGCTCACGCTGCTGGTCGGGTTGGGCTGCCTGCCCCGCTGGGCCTGGGCACAGGGGACAGCCTTGCCCTCGCGCAATGCGATCATTAGCCTGGCCGTGATGCCCGGTGCGCCGGACAAGGTGCTCGCTGGGACACTCAACGCGCCCGATCCACCCGGCGTCTATCGCAGTACCGATGGCGGCGTGAGTTGGCAGCGGGCGAGCGATGGCATGGGCGACAATGTGAGCATCGCCGGTCTCGCCTTTGACCCGCAAAATCCAGGGCTCGTCTTTGCGGGCGATGGTGGTTTTGGCTTTCTCTATCGCAGCCGCGATGGCGGTGTCACCTGGCAGGAGATGGTCGATTTCAAGCCGCTGCTCAGTGAGAATAGCGCCGTGGGTGAACTCTATGCCACCGTCGAGGGGGGCAAGAGTGCCTTTTATGTCTGCACGCGCTTTAATGGCGTCTTTCGCAGCACCGACGGTGGTGAAAGCTGGCAGCAGTTGAACAATGGCCTGGGCGGTGATGCCAGCCGTGTGCGCGAGGTCAGCCAATTTAACGATGCCCTCTATGCGGGCACCCATGCCGGGCTTTATCGCCTGCCCAGCGGCAGCGATACCTGGCAAGCAATCCCCGCCGTCCCCGCCGGCACAATTATCTTTAGCCTGGTCACCGATGAGATCAACAAGGTGCTCTATGCCGGCACCGGTGGCGGTCTCTACCGCAGCAGCGATGGCGACCAGTGGGAGCGGGTGCTCTCTTTTCCCAATACCGTGATTTACGATCTCGTCTCCACCGGACGGTTGTTGGTGGCCGCCACCGAGACGGGGCTTTGGAGCGGCAGTGGCGAGACGTGGGCGCAGGCTTCGCTCAACGGGATTCCCTATACAGGAGTAGTCTATGCCGTGAGCAATGCAGTAAAGGCACCGCGCACCGTTTATGCGGGCACGGTGACGGATTGGATCCTGCGCAGTGACGATGAAGGGGTCAATTTTAGTTCGCTCGGCGCGGGGATGCCACGCTTGGACGTGCGCAATGCACTGGCCACCGCCACCCCAACGTCAACCAACACGCCCACGCCCACCGACACAGCGACGCCCACCAATACACCCACCGAGACCCCCACGGCGACGCCCACCAATACACCCACCTTTACGCCAACGGCCACCGACACGGCGACGCCCACCTTTACACCGACCCCCACCTTTACCGCCACCGATACACCTGTGCCGACGGATACGCCGCCGCCAACCGAAACCCTTTTACCGTCAGACACACCAGTGCCGCCAGCAGCCATCGCTACAACACAACCCTTCACCGGTTCACTCGAGTTGGCGCTGCCCACAACGAGTGTCGGCACAGCACTGACCAATACAACGACCGCTTTTACTTCTACTGGATCGACAAATGGATCCACAGAAGTGGCCACACCGCTCACCGCAACGAGCGAAACGCCAATCACCATCGATCTCAATCTGCCGACAGCCCAGATAGCGCCAACGCTGACAGGACCAGCCCCAATCGCGCCGACATCGGCCGCCGTGGTGATTACCGATGCGGCACCAAGCGACGTGATTCCGCTCGACATTCCCGATGTTGCGCCGACCGCAACTGAGACACCGATAGCCACGGCGACGCCTTTGCCGACCGATACTCCTCCGCCTACGGATACGCCGTTGCCTACCGATACACCCACCACCGTGCCAACGGCCACCGCGACGGTTCCCCCAACCATTACGCCTACGCCAACGCTGACCCCAACGCCCATTGATGTAGGACAGGTCGTCTATGCCACATTGCCTCCCGTCTTTGTGGCGGTCAGTCTGCTTTTGCTGGGGGTGATTGTCACCGTTGGTGTCTCGATTGTGCGTGGCCCGCGCGATATTTAATCTGGATCGTGTTGCGTGTTGCGTGGACTGTCACAGGATCTTGTCGCATGGATCGATCATGATTGATTGGGAATGCTCTTTGAAAACCAGCCCGACCGCGGCGCGGCGATCAGTTACAGTCCACGCAACACGCAATACGCAACTACACTGAGGTCCTATGCAGACACTTGCCACTTTGTTACACCATCTGCCCGACATTCAACATTACCAGGGTGCACCGGCCACAGAGATAAAGATTGACAACATCTGCTTCGACAGCCGCAAGGTAACCCCAACCACGCTCTTTGTTGCCTGGCTGGGGCGTAACGCCGATACACATCGCTATATTCCGCAGGCATTGGCCGCCGGTGCCGCGGCGATCATCGGCACAGCGCCGCCGGCGGCGCTGATCGAAGCCAGCATTCATCTGCCGGCAACAGTACCGTATATTCAGGTAAACGATAGCCGCCGGGCGCTGGCGATCGGTGCAGCGGCCTTAAATGACTTCCCCAGTCGTGCCATGACCGTTATCGGCATCACCGGCACCGATGGCAAGACGACCACCTGTTCGCTGCTCGAAGCGATTTTAACGGCCCACACCTCCAGCCCCACAACGACAGATGGCCAGGTTGGCGTCATCACCACCGTCGGGGCGCGCATTCGGGGCGTGGAGAGCGACACTGGCTTTCATGTGACGACGCCCGACGCGCCCGATGTCCAACGTTTTTTGGCGCAGATGCGTGACAGTGGTTGCACCCACGCCATCCTCGAAACGACGAGCCATGGATTGGCGCAGGCGCGCGTCGCGGCCGTTGACTATGACATTGCCGCCGTTACGAACATTACCCACGAACATCTCGACGAGCATGGCACACGCAACGCCTATGTCGCCGCCAAAGCGCTGCTCTTTCGTGCCCTCTATGCATCACCCCCCAAAGCCGGCGTACCCCGCTGTGCCATCCTCAACGCCGACGATATTGGCGAAGAGCAGGGCAGCTTTGAAGCGCTGAGCCGTGCCTTGGCAGAAGAAGCGGCACGCCATGCGGAAACGGTGAGAGTCCGCACCTATGGGCTCGCCGATTTTACTCGTGAAGAGGCTGGGTTGCCCGATGTCTACGCCGCCGATATCGATTATGCGCCAGAGAGCACTCGTTTGACCGTCCACTGGTGGGATGGCACCTTCCCCGTAACGACCGCCTTGATTGGCGATTTCAACGTCTACAATCTGCTCTGCGCGGTGACAATCTCGCTGACTCTCGATCTACCGGTCACCACCATTCAGGCAGCGGTAGCCAATTTCCGCGGGGTGTTGGGGCGTATGGAGCGCATGGATCGCGGCCAGCCTTTCCTCGCCGTCGTTGACTTTGCGCATTCACCGGTTAGCCTTGAGCGGGCGCTGATTACCCTGCGCAAGCTAGTTGGGCAACGGCCAGATGGACAACCGGGGCGCTTGTTCGCCGTCTTTGGCAGCGCTGGTCTGCGTGACCGTGCCAAGCGCCGGCTCATGGGCCGCGTCAGCGGGCGGCTGGCCGACTTTACGGTGATCACCGCAGAGGATCCACGGACCGAAGTATTGGCAGAGATTAATGCCGAGATCGCCGCCGGCGTTGCGGAGGTTGCAGCAGACGATCACTATGTGATTGTACCGGACCGCTCCGCTGCAATCCAGCATGCCATTGATCTGGCGGAGCCGGGCGATGTAGTCGGTGCGTTTGGCAAAGGGCACGAGCGCAGCATGTGCTTTGGCGAGATTGAGTACCCGTGGAGTGATCAGGATGCCATGCTGGCTGCCCTAGAGCAGCGCAGTTCAATCAGGGATAAATTTCCCAAGGATGACTCATTGACATTGTAGAGGTATCGAGTAGAGGTATCGAGTAGAGGTATCGAGTAGGGGTATCGAATTGCGGTACCCACGATGGGCAGGCGTAAGGCACTGCCCCTACCATTGCAAACTATCGCTTCTCCATCTAACCTCAGCAAAGCGGCCCGTTTCTAATGGTTGCGCCCCAAATCCCAAATGTATCCGAGCCTAAACAGCGCTTGTCTACTCAACTAATTTAGTGTATGATGAAATCAGGAAGATAAACCCCAGCTACATTGACCAGCTACATTGATACCACGCCAATTAATCAACTTATCTACTATGTACTGTACATGTAGCTATACCAACTGGAATCAGACTCATTCGCGGCAATTAACAGTAGGGTAACTAGCGTGAATGCCACTACAACCGCATGGGTAAAGTACTCTTATCTCGGGAACAGTAGCTTGTGTCAACCAATCCAAAGAGCACAATGAACAAAAGGAGACTGCAAATGCAGGCAAAGCCAAAGATTCTTAAAATCTTCGTGGTTGCACTCATTCTCAGTCTGATCTTGACTGCCTGTGGCGGTGGTACGACTGGGTCAACCTGGTTTAACCTGCCATCGGTGCCGGTCAAGCTTCAGGCTGATGGTTCGATGTCTGTCTTCGGCCTAGCCGTGACACCGCCCAATGCGGCGCTCTTGCAACAGTTGCAGTCGGCCAATATTTCAAAATTAGAAGTGCGCATCGGATACAACGGGATTCACGTTTATGCCAATGGCAATGATCTGCCCTATATCAAATGGGATGCCGCGTCAGTAGACACCTTGCAAGAAGTGATCCGCAACGCGCCGAATATCCCCAATGGTAATTTGATCGCCAATGTCTTGCCGGTGCTCCGCCAGATTGGTCTGGGTGCCACGATTACACCGGCTGATGCAGATACGAGCTCCTTTGCCCGCTGGAATGGCGAGACCAACGTCCAAAGCGAAACCGCCGAATCAACGATTGGCCCCATTCAATTGGGGGGCATCGCCTTTGATGAAAATGGCAACTTAAGTATCGGCAGCTTGGCCGCTTCTTCGCTGGGCGTCAATGGCCCGCTGCTCGATGCTAACACCCTCGGCATGTTGCGCTCCTATGGCATCGACAATTTGCAGATCCACACGCAACCCAATGGTGTTGATCTGATGATGAATGGCAAGCCACTACCGAGTATCGCCTATGACAGCAGTTCGCTCGCCAATGTGATGCCGCTAGTACAGGGCTTTGCTCCCGCAATGGCCCCTACCTTGGAAGGCACCCTTCCCATGTTGCAGAGCGCAGCGCTTGATGTGGCCGTCTCCTTCACTGGGGAACCGGTTGGCGAATTACAACTGAGCGATCTGCCGGTGGCGCTCAATGCCGATGGTACGCTCTCCGTCTTTGGCGTAGCCGCCGGCAGCACACCAATGATTCCGGCAGATACACTGGCCAAATTAGAGGCAACCGGGCTGCAACAACTTAACATTGAAGTTGGGCAGGATGGTCTCTTCCTGGCAGCCGATGGTCAGACCTTGCCGACCATCACCTGGACGCCGGAGAGTATGCAGACCTTGGCGGGCATTATTGCGCCGTTGGCAGGGATCGACCCGGCGATGATTAGCAACGGCATGGCGCTGATTGAAGAGACGGGGGCGATCAAAGCCTCGGTTGCCATGCCCGGTGTGACACCAGCCACGACCGAAATTAACAAGACGCTGGCCACGCCGGAAAGCAGTGACACTCAAAGCGCCGTGATCCACGCCGATGCAGTCTATAGCGACGGTGCCATCCAATCGATTGGCGGCTTGCCCGAGGGCGCGATTCCAGGGATGCCGTTGGCCCTGCCGGCCAATGTAACGGGGATTCTCGCTGGCTTAAACGCCAAGCAAATCGAACTCGCCACCGACCCCGGCAAGCTCAACTTGCTGCTCGATGGTAATACTGCGCTAACGCTCAACTATGACGATGCCTCGCTTGCTGAAACGTTAAAGTTGGCAGGGCCATTCCTGAGCGGTACACCACTCGAAAATCCCGCCGTGGCCACTTTGGTCCAAGAGCAGATCCTGCCGCAGGTGCCCAGTGCGGATTTGGATATTAAGGTGGCGCTACAGTAGGCGCTACAGTAGGCGTTGATGAAACATTCTAGTGCAATAAAAAAGAGTCAAGCTCGAACGAGCTTGACTCTTTTTTATTGCACTAAGATAATAATCCCTGTTCCCGCGCTAATGCCACGGCTTCCGTCCGATTGGCAGCAGCGAGTTTGCCCATAATCGCGCTGACATGAAACTTGACGGTGCGCTCGGTGATGATCAGCTGATCGGCAATCGCGCGATTGGAGTGCCCTTGGGCAACCAAGGCAAGTACTTCGCGCTCGCGTTCGGTCAGCAGATCGACGGGCGCGGGTTGGTTGAGGCGGTTAATCAGCTTGGAGGCAACGATCGGCTGCAAGAGCGAGCCACCGGCGTTGACAATACGGATCGCGTTAAAGAGTTCGTCGCGCGGTGCACCCTTGAGTAGATAGCCCTTGGCCCCGGCGCGCACCGCTTCGACAATGCGGTCGTCGGTGTCAAAGGCGGTGAAGACGATCGCACGGACGGCGGTGTGGCGTTCTGCCAACCGCTGCAAGGTCTCGACGCCATCACCGTCGGGCATTTCCAGGTCAAGTAAAAGTACATCGGGTTGTAGTCGCCGCACCTGGTCGATGGTTTCGGCACCGCTGCCCGCTTCGCCGACAATGGCAAAATCGGCTTGGGTGCTGAGCACAGCGCGTAGGCCGTCGCGTACAATGGGGTGGTCATCGGCGATGACGATTTGGATGGGTTTGGTCATGGTTTGGTCACACTCAGCGATCTGTTTGCGGTATGTATTTGTGGTATAATCGATCAGGAATCAATCAAGATTGGCCGAGCACTGGCGTCTCCCTTACTTACAGTAACTGGGCTAATTGACTCAGGCGCAGACGGTGTGATTATCCCCTTGCTCTCTTTGCGAAAGATTCGAGCACGCAAAGAAAGAACAGTTTGGATGCGTACGGTGACAGGAACTCGTTCAGCCATTGACATGTATACCATTTCTTTGCAGTTTGGCCCCTTTGCATTTCAGGATCGATTGGTGGCTGGGGGATTACAGCTTGACGAGATCATTATTGGTCGTGATATCCTCAACCAATTCGTTGTCACGCTGAATGGCCTCGCGGGTGCGGTTGAACTTTCGCAGTAGCTATCTTGCCAGCTCGCCCCGCACTCGCCCCCACCGTAACAACTCAACAGCCTCCGCCTGGTCAAAAAAGAGCTCTTCCAGATAGGGTTCAATCTCCAATTGCCAGATAGCGGGCAGCGTCTCCGCTAGATCGGCGCGCATAAAGTAGGAGTGGCCAATTGCATATTGGGCATCGCCGATCTGGCGGTTGATGCGCTGGAGCAGCGTCACCAGCGCATCGACGGCAAATCCCGTTTGCTGCTGCGCATGAAAGCGGCGCAGGACTCCCCAATCAGGTTGTAGCGCGATAAAGGCAAAGCGCCGGCGCAACGCGTGGTCGACCAGCGCAATCGAGCGGTCGGCGGTGTTCATCGTCCCAAGGATGCGGACGTTGGCGGGAATGGCGAAAGGGCGGCCATCGGCGGCCAAGCGCACGCTGCGATCGCGATATTCGAGCAGGTACATCAATTCGCCAAAGACCCGCGCCAGGTCGGCGCGATTGATCTCATCGATCAAGAAGACAGAACGCCCTTGCCGTTGGGCGGCCTCTGCACAAAAAGTCAGAAAGCGCCCGGGAATAATCGGATAGCTCAGTTGCCCGGCCGGCCCCGGCTGCGGACGCATGCCCTGGACAAAATCCTCATAGGCATAGGCGGCATGAAATTGCACCGTCTCCACAAACCCATCGCGCTCTTCTCCCTGCGTTGCCCCATCGCCTGTTTCCTTGTCTCCTGCCTCCTTGTCTCCTTCTAGCCCACCGGCCAAATGGCGCGCCAACTGTTCGGCCAGAAAGGTCTTGCCCACACCGGGCGGCCCATAAAAGATCGCCTGCCCCTTCCGTTCAATCGCCTGCACCCACTGCCCCAACTGTTCTTCCGGCAAGAAGGTGGCGGCGGCGACAGCGGTGAGGGGGTAGGGTTGGATGGGCATGGGGAGTGGCGGCGTGGGGAGTGGCGGCGTAGGGGAGGGAGGCGTCGTGACATAGGGCACCGGCGTTTCGGCGAGGCGGCGGACGGTTTCACCGGCATCGACCAGCGATTCAGTCAGCTGCTGTTGATATTCGATCTCCTCATAGAACTGCTGCGCCTCGCCATCGGCCAGCGCGCTGTTGCGCCCTTTGGCAGTGAGTTGCCAGATGCCATGTTGTTCCGTCGTCAGGTAGCCAGCACGCAGCAGATAGTGACGGGCACGATAGAGGTGGCGACGCAGACGGTTGGTGCGCGTGGGTGAATCTGCGGCCGCTTCGCCGGCGTCAGCCAACCGATCGCGTACGGCGTCCATCACTTCACCGGCACGACCCTGCCCACCCATGCTCTGGAGCACTTCGAGCATCGGGGCCAGGTAGCGCACGAACTCCGGCTGCGCTTTCTCGCTTTCGTGCGCTGCGGTGAGCAGCGTCGTTGCCAACAGCTCAGTGCCGGCTTCTTGAACGGGGGCCGTGGCTAAAGCTGCCAAGAGCGTTGCGTCAATTGGTGTTACAACGCCCTGGGCAAAGGTGGTGCCGTGGCGACGGGGCACAAGGTCGCGCCAGACCATCGGTCGGCGATGACCAAGGGGCACCTCTGGGATAAAATAGTAAGGGCCGCCGATGGTGCCAATGCCCAGAATCGTGCCCTCATGGTAGACGGCGACGCTATCGCCTTCGTGCATCTGCCGTGCAAAGCGCCAGATCGCTTCGGCGCTACGCTTGGTCCAGCTTGAGTGTTGCGCAATTAGGCTATCACGACGGCGGTAAAATTCTTGGCGAGTGACGCCGGTCAGGTCGCCCAACTCATCCCACGCGCCCGGCCCACCAACGGCGATCATGTTGCCCTCACACCATTCACGCCAGACCCACGGGTCGGCACCCACGGCCAACGCCCAAGCGCGACTGGCACGAAAGGCAAAGGCTTTCTCGGTCGCAAGCCAGTGGCTAAAGAGCAAGAATTCATCGGCCAGCCGGGTGGGATCACTGAGAGAAATTTGCAGACTTTTGTTCAAGGTTGTCAGCAACGTCTGCAACTGCGCGTTGGCCGCAGGATAGTCCGTCAACAGTTGGGCAAAGTCGGTGCCGGCAAAATAATTGAGCGCGTTACGGCTCTGATTGTTGAGCAGCAGATAGGCGTCCGGGCGCAGCGCGTTGAGGATCGGCGTGAGTAGACCACTTTGGAAGCCGGTCGTATAAGGTAAGTCACGCCATATGGCGCACGCATCGGCCAAATGGGCGGGATCTGCGACCGCTTGGCGGACAAAGCCCAGGAGTGCGCTAGCCAAGGCCGGCCAATCTTCAGCGGCAGTCCAACCGGCGGCTTCGTACCAGGTGCGCAGATCACCCACAATCGCGGCGACCGGATGGATCCAAGCGCCGCGCCAGCGGTTATTCGAGGTGTCAGCATGGGGCAGCAGCCGGTATAGCAGATCCTCGGTGCTGGCCGTCCCTTGGGCCACCTGCGCGACGAGTTGTGCATAATTGATTTGGGCCGTGCCCCGCGCATCGCGCAACAGCCCCAGATACTGTTGCGCAGCCGCTGCCGGCAGATAGGTTGTACGAAACTCGGTAAAGAGTTGCGCGAGTTCGGCAATCGGGCCAGTGGGCAAGGGTGTGAGTAAGGTAACTGGATTCGTTGTTGGCATAGATTCGATGAAACAGGATACAGATGGCTGACTTACTCTATTTTACCACAGGTTGCTGCTGGTGCGGCCAGGCAACTTTGCTCGTTCCACACGCCCAGGTGGAATACCGCCGGCGATGCGCCAGCGCCGAATCAGCGATAGTGCCCGATCGGGAATTGATCACCCAGCCTATGTCTCGACGCTGGCGCGGCAGAGGCAGCGCCTACGCTGGCGCGTCGGCACCAGCAACTTTCTGATACACGAATGCCCTGCTGCTTTACCAATCAAACGTGACCGTCTATAATTCACTTATGAAAACTCATCAGCCCGCCAAACCAGAAATTATGAGCCCCGCCGGCTATTGGCCGCAACTGCACGCTGCCATTGAAGCGGGGGCTGACGCCGTATACTTTGGGCTAACCCACTTTACCGCCCGTGCCAAGGTCGGCTTTACACTTGAAGAGTTGCCGGAAGTGATGGGCACCTTGCATCGTCGCGGTGTCAAAGGCTATGTGACCTTTAATACGCTTGTCTTTGCCCACGAGTTGACGGCGGCCGCCGAAACGTTGGCGGCGATTGCCGCGGCGGGGGCCGATTCGATCATCGTGCAAGATGTGGGCATTGCGCAGTTGGCGCACGAAATCGCCCCCGGTCTGGCGATCCACGGCAGCACGCAGATGAGCATCACCAGCGCTGAGGGAATTACGCTGGCCCAGCAATTTGGCGTTAGCCGTGTTGTCTTGGCGCGCGAACTTTCGCTCGATGAGATCCGCACGATTCGTAGCCAGACGGATTGTGAATTGGAGATCTTTGTCCACGGTGCGCTCTGTGTCTCCTATTCTGGGCAATGTTTTTCTTCGGAAGCGTGGGGCGGGCGCAGTGCCAACCGGGGTCAATGCGCGCAGGCGTGTCGGTTGCCCTATACGTTGCTCGTCGACAATGTCGCAAAGTCATTGGATGATGCGCGCTACCTCCTCTCGCCGGGCGATCTCTATGCGTTACAGCAGATGCCGGAGATTGTGGAGATCGGCATCTCCGCACTCAAAATTGAGGGACGTTATAAGGATGCCAACTATGTTGCACTGACGACGGCCGCCTATCGGCAAGCGGTCGATGAGGCATGGGCAGGCTTACCGTTACAGATCACGCCAGCCGAAGAGTTGCAATTGACGCAAGTCTATTCGCGCGGCTTGAGTCCCCATTTTATTAGCGGCACCAATCACCAGACGGTGGTCGATGGCCGCGCCCCGCGCCATCGCGGGGTGTTGCTGGGCAAGGTAACCGAGATCCAAGCGGATCGGGTGACGATTGTCCCCAACGGCAATCACCAGATCGCGCCACTCAAAGCTGGCGACGGGGTCGTCTTTGATGCTGCCGATTGGCGCAGCCCCGAAGCGCCGGAGGAAGGGGGTCGCCTCTACCATGTCAACGAACGTAAAGGGGGCAGGCTGGCGCTGGAATTTGGCAACGGCGTCATCAACTTTGGCCGCATCCGCCCCGGGGATCTGCTCTGGCGTACCGATGACCCGACGTTGGAGAAGGTCGCACGCCCCTATACTCAACCGGCCGATCCGGTTCACAAGCAGCCCGTAGCCGTCAAGGTCATCGCCTATGAAGGGTTACCACTGCGGCTGGTTTGGTCGCTGGTCGACGCACCGCACATAGCGATCACGGTGGAAGCGGACGAACCGCTGGGGATGGCCCAAAAGCGTGCGCTTGACGAAGCCTATTTACAGGATCAATTGGGACGCCTGGGCAATACCCCTTACGCGCTAACGACGATCGATCTTGAGCGGCAGGGCAACCCCTTTGCACCGACTTCGCTACTCAACCAACTCCGCCGCGCGGCAGTTGTGGCATTAGTTGCACAGCAATCCGCCCCACCCAAGATAGCGGTGAATGATCCGACGGTAACCCTTGCTGCCCGGCTGGCGATATCGCAAACCACTAGGTCAGCAGCGAGCTGGCTATCGTGGCCTTCGCCAAGCTCAGGCGGCACTAGCGAGCCTAGTACCCAAGTGCCACCGAGTCTACATCTACTTGTGCGCACGCCGGAACAGCTCGACGCAGCGTTGGCGGTGCGGCCAGCGAGCATTTCACTTGACTATCTGGAGTTATATGGGTTGCGCCCGGCGGTTGAACGGGTACAGGAGGCAGGGATTACCGCCCAAGTCGCCAGCCCACGCGTCTTAAAACCCAATGAAGAGCGCATCGTCAATTTTTTATTGCGCCTCGGCTGTCCCATTCTCGTCCGCTCTGGGGGATTGTTGCAGGGGCTACAACAGGCCGACCATCCGCCACTGATCGGCGATTTTAGCCTCAACGCCGCCAATCAACTCTCCGCCGAAGCTTTTCTGGCCTTGGGCTTGACCCGCCTTACCCCCACCCATGATCTCAATGCTGCGCAAGTGGCCGATCTAGCACGCGTGATTGGGCCGGAGCAGATCGAAGTGGTCGCCTATCAACATTTGCCCGTCTTTCACACGGAACACTGTGTTTTCTGCCGCTTCCTCTCAACGGGTACAAGTTATAAAGATTGTGGCCATCCTTGTGAAAAACACCAAATTGCGCTGCGCGATCAGCAGGGGCGCAGCCACCCGGTGATGGCCGATGTCGGTTGTCGCAACACTGTCTTTGGTGCAGAAGCACAGGAAGCTAGCCGCCACCTGGATGGGTGGTTGGCCGCGGGCATTCAACATTATCGTCTTGAATTTGTCCACGAGACGGCCACGCAGGTAGCTGCCATCGCTGGTGCTTTTCAGGCAACTTTGATGGGCACGCAAAGCACAGCGCAGCTGCGCGCACACTTACAGGGCGTAACGCCACAGGGGACAACCGAAGGCAGTCTCTTTGTGCCAAATGGCTATCTGGAATTGCCTTTGTTGTAAGCGTTGGCGTCTTGTAACTATACAGCCATCGGGCGTTGGCATGTGTATCAAGCTAATAACCTGAGTTCGGGAATTCTACCTCTGGTAATAGATGAAAATTCTGATAAATTTGGTGCATGAGAGCGATGTGCTAGGCTAAATCCGCCATTTACGTCTTTATCTGCTGCCATTTTCCAAAAAGAATGCATCTATCACAGGTGTAATGAATTCCGAATTCACGTGAGTAAATAAGGGCGGTAACCAACACTACAACGGCACCCAAAGGGTTCCCGGGAAGCAACTGATTTTCCGCAGCGTACCCTGAATTCTAGGAAAAAATGACGCTTGAATCGACAAATTTGTAAATAAAAGGCGGGTTGGCTTACGAAATTTCAATCCGTTGCTTCCAAAATCCGCTGTAGTGTTCCTGAAATGCTTAGCTTGATACACATGATACAGCCATCAGGAGTTGGTACCCTGTCACTCTGAAAGACTCTCCAAGTTAGCCGACCTTGAAGTTTCTTATAGAATGGCAGACGGCAAATAGGAAGATGGCTGTATAGTTACATCGTCTTTTACAAATTCAGGGGATTGGATAGAATAAGATACAATGAATTGTGATGATGTATGTATGTATGTATGTATGTATGTAACCCGTAACTACTAACCCCAGCCCCTGCCCGACATCAAGGAGGGGAGAAACGCTCTTCCCCGGGGTGCGGGTGGCGTGGTAGTTCCTGTAGCCCTGGGGTATAAAGCGATGGAGAGATCGATGGAGAAACAGATGATAAGGAATACAAAAAATAGCGAAGAGCCGTGGCCAATCCCCTTTGCATCGAGTTGGCCGACAGCAGTTGTGCCGGAAGCGGCGGTGATCGCAGTGCCCAATCCGGCGATTGCAACTGAGGTCGCGCCCGATTTAGTGATTGAGCGCACCCCAACCGATAGCACCGCGCCACTCTACAAAGTACTCATTCACAACGACGATGTTACACCGCTCGATTATGTCATCCGAATTTTGCGCCGCGTCTTTACATTGTCACATGAGTTAGCCGAACATATTGCCGAAACAGCACACAATGAAGAGGTCGCGATTGTGGTAGTCCGTCCACGGACAGAAGCGGAAAAATTGCTGGGCGCCGCTCGGCTGCAAGCGCGCGCCGATGGCTTTCCGCTGACCTTTAGCATGGAACCAGATGAATAGGTTCATGCAAAAAAGCCGTCGACACAGTCAGCGAACGATGAAATCCGATGATTATTGGAGTATTGACCGATGAGCAACCCAGCGACAGCCCATTATGACGACGCCGAACCAGATTGGGTCCACAGCCATCCTCACGAACCCAACCCAGCCCCGCCCTCATGGGATACCTTTTTTGTTGTGCGCTTGCCCGGCGGCGTCAAACGTAAATATGACGTAGCTGATCTGCGCACGCTCCCGCTGACTACCGTGGCAAATTGTCGGATTGTCAGCACTGGCCACGGCACAAGTGGACCTTTTACCTTTGCCGGTGTGCGGCTCTTAGATTTTCTCAGCCATGTGATCGCCACCGGTGTACACTGGCAAGCCGTCGATGTGATCAGCAGTGACGGCTTTGGCACGCGCCTCACGCATACTGCGTTACAGGACGATCCCACTGACCGACCATCCTTACTTGCCCATACCCTTGATGGCCAACCGCTGACGCGCGAGCAAGGTCTTGTCCGCTTGATTGTGCCCACCGAGACAGACGATGCCTTGAAGCAGGTGAAGTGGGTGGCGGAGATTGTGGTGCATACTTGATACGTGGTGCGTGATGCGTGTACTGTTTTTGAAAGCATCGGGCGTATATAGTAGCGCACGGCTTTTCGTCAATTGGGGATTCTGCCGGATTTGGATATTCTCTGATTCTTTAGATAAAAACTGAATTCAAGGATAGCTTCCCCACACGTAGATGCAACACGCAACACGCAACACGCATTCAGAAACCGGCGAAAAGCCGTGATCTATCGCACGCGCCTCCTCTTCCCACAAACAGCACACGCAATACGAAACACGCATCTAGCTTATGACGCTACCCCAACTCCTCGCCGACCTCCGGCGCGACCCCGACTTTATGATGAATGTGATGGCGTGGCGGACTTTGCCAGCATTGGCAGCCACGGTTGAAGCTTTTCCCTCGAACTTGCATCCAGCACTACAAAATGCTTTGCGCCAACGGAAGATTGACCAACTCTACTGCCACCAAGCGGAGGCCGTGACTGACGCTCTGGCAAGAGAAAATGTCGTGGTCGTCACCCCAACGGCCAGTGGCAAAACGCTCTGCTATAACCTGCCCGTGCTCGACAGCTTGCTGCGTGATCCGCATGCACGCGCGCTCTATCTCTTCCCCACCAAGGCACTTGCCCACGATCAACTGCACGAGTTGGCTGCTTGGGAAGGAATAATCAATCATCAATTGTCAATTGCAAATTCGCAATTGTTATTGAAAGTCGCTTCCTACGATGGCGATACACCGTCGGCTGCGCGGATGCAGATCCGTAAGGAGAGCCGGCTGATCCTGAGCAACCCGGATATGCTGCACATGGGCATTTTGCCCTATCACACGGCATGGGAAGAATTTTTTGCCAATCTGCGCTATGTGGTGCTCGATGAGCTTCACAGCTACCGCGGGATCTTTGGCAGCCATGTCGCCAATGTGCTGCGGCGGTTGCAGCGCCTCTGTCGCCTCTATGGCAGCGAACCACAATTTATCTGCACCAGCGCCACCATTGCCAATCCGCAAGCGCTCGCCGAGCGGTTGATCGAACAGCCGGTCACCGTCGTCACGCGCAATGGCGCGCCGCGCGGCGAAAAGCAGATCATCCTCTACAACCCCCCACTCTACGATGCCGAACATGGTCTGCGCCGCAGTTCTGTACTCGAAGCACAGGAGTTGGCGACACGCGCGCTACAAGCCGGATTGCAGACGATTGTCTTTGGCCGCGCGCGCTTGACGACGGAGGTCTTGCTGACCTATTTGCGCGAACGAGAACGGGAGACAAGGAGACAAGGAGACAAGGAGACTGGAGACAAGGAGACTGGAGACAAGGAGACTGGAGACAGGAGACAGGTGAATGTGCGCAAACGAGCAGCGCAATGGGATGAGGACGAAGAAACAGGGAGAGGCGATCTCGAATCTCCTCTCTCGCCTCTCGTGTCTGCGATTCGCGGTTACCGCGGCGGCTATCTGCCGACCGAGCGGCGGGCGATTGAGGCGGGGCTGCGCGATGGCACGGTGCGGGGTGTTGTGGCGACGAATGCGTTGGAGTTGGGGATTGATATTGGCGGCTTGCAGGCGGCGGTGCTCTGCGGCTACCCCGGCAGCATTGCGGCGACCTGGCAACAGATGGGGCGGGCAGGGCGTACGGATGAAGGCGCGCTGGCGATTCTCGTCGCCACCGGTGGCCTGCTCGATCAGTATGTGATCCAGCATTCTGACTATATTTTTGAACGTTCACCAGAGCAGGCGCTGATCAACCCGGACAATCTGCTGCTCCTTGTGGATCACCTGCGTTGCGCCGCCTTTGAGTTGCCTTTTCAGCCGCAAGAACCCTTTGGCACCTGTGACTTTACCGCTGACGCGCTGCAATTGCTCGTCGAACAGGGGGATCTGCAGCAACATGGCGGTCGACTCTTCTGGAGTGGCGAAAGCTACCCGGCGCGCCAGGTGAGTCTGCGCAACGCCGGTGGCGAGACGGTGGCGATCCAGGTAGAGGGGGAGAAGGAGACAAGGAGACAAGGTGACAAGGAGACAGGGAGAGAGGGAGAGGTGGATTTCTACGCTGACGAAGGGGTGAGTGTGCCCCCGGCCAATGACCAAGGACGAATGACGCGTGACCACGTGCAAGTGATTGGTCAACTTGACCGAGCGAGTGCGCTGCGCTTATTGCACGAGGGCGCGATCTATCTGCACGAGGGGCAGAGTTACCATGTGCGGCAGCTTGATCTGGGGAACAACCAGGCGACGGTGGTTCCAACCAAGGTCGATTTCTATACCGAGGTGACAACAGAGACCGAGGTCGAGGTGCTAACGGTGCACGATCAGCGAGAAGTGGCTGATGTGACGGTGGCGTACGGCGAATTGCTGGTCAGTTCACAAGTGGTGGGCTACCGCCGCGTCAAACATTTTACCCACGAAAACCTGGGCGTCTTTCCGCTGGAGTATGAGCCCCAAACCTTGGAGACGAGTGGCTATTGGTTCAGCTTGTCGCCAGCGGTACAGTTGGCGTTAGCCACAGCTGGGCAATGGTTTGATTCGGTTAACGATTATGGGCCCAACTGGCAAGCGCAGCGCAAACGCGTACGGGAACGGGATGGCTACCGCTGCACCCAATGTGGCCGCCCCGAAGCGACCGGCCGCCAGCACGATGTCCACCACCTTGTGCCCTTTCGCACCTTTGGGTATGCTCCCGGCCTCAACGCTAACTATCAAGACGCCAATCAATTAAGCAATCTCGTCCTCGTCTGCCGCACCTGTCACCGGCGGCTGGAGGCGGGCGTGCGCGTGCGCAGCGGTCTCGACGGCCTGGCCTACGCGCTCACCAACATCGCGCCGCTCCACCTCATGTGCGATCCGCAGGATTTGGGGGTACATGTGGTGCGGGGGGAGGTGGGGAGACAGGGAGACAAGGAGACCGGTAGACAAGGAGACAGGGAAATAGGTGAGGATGGGAAAATTAACAATTCCCTATTGACAATTGACCATTTACAATTGCCGACCATCTATCTCTACGAGCGCATGGCGGCGGGGTTGGGGTTTAGCGCGCGGTTGTATGAGTTGCATGACGAGTTGTTACCAGCCGCGGCGGCGTTGATTCGCGCTTGCCCGTGTGAGTTGGGCTGTCCTGCTTGCGTCGGGCCGGTGTTGGAGGGCAACGAGGTGCAATTGGCGACAAAGGAGTTAACCTTAGCGCTGTTGGCAGTGCTGACGGCGGGCGTGAGTGGATAAACCCAACTTGCGCGCCATTGCAATCCCAAGTAAAGTACAAGTCGCGGGGACGGTCTCCCCTTCGACCACCGTCCCCATACTGCCCCCATGCGAGGTATTAGCGAAACTATGTCCCAAATCGAACACGATTTGTGGATACGGATTGTTGGAAAGACAGACCTTTTTGCACTGATTTAGGAGGCAACAAATGACGACAGCAACTGCAGCCCCGGCGGCAACTGCCACAACAGACAAACCTTATGAGACAATGCTCGATTATGGCACACCCGAGCCATATCCGGGTAATCTCTATGAACCCACTGGCCTGGCCGAGGGCGTTGATGGCTTTGGCGCGGTCACCGCGGCCCACATCGGGCAATTTCACGAGCAGGGCTTTCTCGCCATTCACAATGCCTTTACCCCCAGCGAAGTGCAGGGCGGCCTCGACGGCCTTTTTGATCTCATCGCTGGCCGCAACCCCGATTTTACGGGCGTGATGTATGAGAAGAAGGCACAGGGGGTTGATGTAAACAGCCTACCGCCAGAGGCCAAGCAGGATTACGTGCGCAAGTTTATGTGGTTTGTCGACTTTGACGAACGGCTGAAAGCGCTCTCCGCCCACCCGAAGTTGCTCAGCGTGGTCGAGCGGATTATTGGCGAGCCGCCACTGCTCTTTCAGGATATGGCGCTGCTCAAGCCGCCACAAGGGGGCCGTGAAAAACCATGGCACCAGGATCACGCCTACTTCGAGTTACCATTGACCACAACGGTGGTCGGCGTCTGGATCGCGCTCGACGAGGCGACGGTGGCGAATGGCTGCATGGTCGTCTATCCCGGTTCGCATCGCGCCGGGCCGGTGATCCACTTCCAACGCCGCGATTGGCAGATCTGCGACACCGAAGCGCGCCGGCAAGAGATCCTAGCAGTGCCGCTCAAGCCCGGTGGCTGTCTGCTCTTCCACAGCCTGATCCACCACGGCACGCCGACCAACCACACCAACCAACGCCGCCGTGCCGTGCAATTTCATTACAAGCCACAGAGCGCGGGCAAGACGAGCAAGGAAGAGCGCTTGGCGATCTTTGGCGATGAAGGGAAGGATGTGACTTGTTAGGATGGATGCGTGAAACGTGATGCGTGAACTGCTCGATGGTGCGCTTAGTGAACCGGGCAGTTCTTATATAAGAGCGCCGCGAGGTCAGATCGACCTATGGCTATTCCAAAATTTAAATGATCCACGAAGAAGCGCGAAGACACACGAAGACACACGAAGAAAAAGCAATTCTTCGTGACACTTCGTGCTTCTTCGTGGATAACTATTTGTTTGGTTTGGCCTGTACCCTCTGCATTTCGGTTGAGCCACATTGACTTCAATCTGACAAGCCATCAATGTCGACAATGAGTGCCGCATGATCGCTAAGCGCTGCGCGCCGCGTCGAGTTAAGCGGATCGTGGCCCCATTGGTGTTGGGCATTTTGAATCGCCCCTTGGAAGTTTGGGCTGCAAAACGCATAGTCCAATCGGAAGCCATTGTTGCGATGGGAATACCAGGTGTATTCGCGCCGGTCGCCGTGGATGTGGCGAAAGGCATCGCTCCATTGCCGCGCTTCCATGCCAACCACCCAGTCGTGTTCGCGCTGGAATTTGGGCGACGAGGGCTTTTCCTCGTCGATCGCATGTTTGCCACAGTTGGCGTCGCCGATGAACAGTGCGGGCCCCTGATCCCAGCCATCCGCCATCGCCAGCAGCGCATTCAAATAGGGATACTTGAGAGTGGGCGTTGTGTAGTTGGGGACATGCATCAACCCTATGGTCAGCGCCGGCGCTGTTTCCACGCGGGCTGGCAACCAGCGTTCGGGGTTCTGCGGCATGTTGGCGAGCGTGACGGGATGCAGAGGATAATGGGCGGCGAGCAGCAGTGCATTCTTGGCGGGCGCGGCTGGATTGGCAGTGGTGAGTTGAAAGGGGAAGCCAGCTTCAGCCAATTGAGCCGCCAACCACTGACTGGCAGCCGTGCCCCGAAATTCCGAGAGGCCAATGATCGTCGGTTGCCACGCCAGGATCTGGTTGAGAATTCCGGCGGCGCGTTTGCCGCCGCCGGCGCGGATGTTCCAGGAGAGGATGCGGATGATCACGAGGCTGGATTGCCCTCACGTTGGTCGATACTTTATGAGACCGATTCAGGGAGCATTTGTCGATCTGGGATAAGATGGATCAATCCCCGCAATGCCCGGTTGACTGACTCAGCATCGGGAAAATAAAAGAGGACATCCGGATCAAGCATGATCGCCCCTTCCGGTAACGCAAATTCCTGCACTTCGGTCGTGCCATCGGTTTTGTGAATTATGACGCGATGTCCGCCCCGATAAGCCTGCGCATGTTTGCCGCGCACACCATTGGAGAAATCGTATAGTGGTGCCATCTCATCATCGTGGTCAGGTTGTTCTTTAGTGTCCCTATCGTTCATATTGTCTACGCTCCGCCGGCTCTGCTTTCCGGCACTAATGATGCGAATCTTGGTCTCCCGCTCTGTATAGACAACGACCAAAAGTTGACGATGTTCCGATAGACCAATATCAATGAATCGCTCTTCGTCCTGTGAGTGGGCGGCATCATAAATCGTTACAGAGTGAGGATCACGAAAGACTGTCTTGGCTTCGTCAAAGCTGATCCCATGTCGATGAATATTACGCTCATTTTTATCTTGATCCCACTCAAATATTAGTGCCATCAGCTCATGCCTGCCCCATTAATGTCTAGCGATAGTGTATCATAACCTAAAAGACGTGCCAATTACGGTCTAATATTCAATTGAAACGAGCTGTTTTAGCAGACAATTATGTGTTCATCCTAAAAAGCGCTATGAAAACAGAACTAACAATCCAAACTTGTCCCCATTGTGCTAGTGACCAAATCACAAAAGTTTGTCGCGATTGGACAAGGCGGGTTCAAGACCAATCGTATACAGTGCCAAATCTGGAATTTTATGAATGTCCGGTTTGTGATGAACGGATTTTTGATCGAGAAGCCGTTGCCAAGATTCGTGAATATTCACCGGCCTATCAAAAAGATGCGAAACGCAAACCCCACATAGCTGTTGCGGAAGTGGTTTTATCCTAGCTTTTGTCGGTCTAGAATTATCCCAAGCCTAACCGTCGCAGTGGCAACGCCTGCCGCACCATCGCCATGTCGCGGTGATTGAAAACCCCAGTGACCATCAACCCTGCCAGATAACCAATCAGACTCACACCGGCAGCAGCCCACGGGATGAAACCGAGCGCGATCAGCCCGTATGCCACCGCACCCATCAGCGCCACCGCCACCAGCGGTCCCCCGAAGATCGAGAACCAGGGCACGATCCCGACATGGCGTTTCACACTGGCATAGAAGGGGAAGAGCAGGCTGAATTCGCTAAAGATCGTGACAACGGCGGCCCCGATGTAGCCAAAGCCGGGGATGAAGATCAGGTTACCGACAACATTAAAGAGCACGCCGATGATAAAGGCTTTGGTCAGATAACGCTGCTGGTTGACGGCGATCAGCACATACTGGGTGATGCTGTTGACAAAGCCTATCGGGATGCTCCAGATGATTACGCGCAGAGCCAGCGCCGAACCACCCCAAGGCACCGTTACCGCCCAGCCCAAGAAGTGAAAGGTTTCGGTCACATCGAGATATTCCGCGCCGCCGATCAGGTAGACCAGATCGCGCGCCACCAGCGTGGTAACCATCGCAATTGGCAGGCAGACGATCACAAGCAGCCGCAGCGAAAGAACGTAGGCGCGCAATAGGGTATCGGTGCCGCCCTCGCTGTCGCGGCGGGCATAGCGGCTCATCACCGGGAAGATCGCCATCGTAAAGACGCTGGGGATGATGTTGAGGCCGTCGAGATATTTGAGACCGACGCTGTAAAAGCCAATACTGGCCGAGCCGGCGAGTGGGCGCAGGATCCAGACATCGATACGCCAGAAGATCGTCGCCAGCAGGTGGTTGATCATCAATGGGCCACTGTTGCTGAACATCCATTTCTGCAAGCCCCAATCCCATTTCCATTCGGGCACAAAAAGCGTACGCCGCAGCAGGCCATAGAGCCAGAGCGTCTGTAGAATGTTCATTAACAGGCTGACCGCGGCCAGCCCAACATATCCCCAACCGAGCAGCAGCACGAGCGCGCCCAAGGTCACCTTGAGCAGCGCCACGGCGTTGGCCAAGCCGGCGGGATACTCCATCTTTTCAAAGGCCATAAAGGTGCTGCTCAGCGCGTCGGCCCAATTGGCAAAGAGCATCGACGCCGCAAAGATCAGTAGGGCGCGGACTTCCTGGCTGCCAATTGCGGTTAAGTCGAAATTGGCCCAACCCAGCCCGAGCGTGCCAACCGAGCGGTAGAACCAGATCACCAGCCCGAGCAGCGGCAAGCTGATCAGCCAGAGCAGCGTGCGCAGTGCGACGACGTTGGTCAGGTAACGGCTCGACTGATTCTTGTCCGCCGAGACATCGCGCGTCAATAGCGTGCCCAACCCATAGCGGCTGACGATCTCAAAGATGCCATAGACCGCGACGACAAAGGCATACTGCCCCGTGCCTGTCGGCCCGAGGATGCGCACATAGAGCATCGCAAAGGCAAAGTCAATCGCCTTGTTGCTTAAGCTGAGCATCATCGGCACAAGTGAATTTTTGGCCACGGTGCTCACTTCATCTTCGTTGCCTTCGGGGTGATAGTAGCGCCCCCAGAGCCAGTAGCCGCCCAGGAGCAGCGTCGTCATCAAGGCGAGGAAGCTGATGTAAAGTCCCAGCTTAAAGCTCATCGGCGAGTAGACAAAGCGCACCGTCCACTGACCGGCTTCGGGCAGGTAGACGGTACGAAAGGCGCTGTCCGCCCGATAAATTGGTAGCTCGCGTTCATCACCTTCGTCGCCGCCAAACGCACGAATGAAGGCCTTCCAGCCAGGGAAATAGGCATCGGTCAGGACAAGCCAGCCGCGGTCGCTCAAGTTGACATCGACAAAAACATCATTGGCGGTGTAGCGGCTGATGCGCGCCTCTTTGAGTTGTGGGCTGGCGGGGGTGAGCGCGTTCTCCGCGGCGGGCGGCTCTTCGATAAAGACGAGATCGCGCAGATCGCTTTCAAGCAGGGGCTGCTCCGCCACGGGTACCACCTGCGCCGCCGGTACAATAAAGGCGCGCGGCATCACTTCTTGATTTTCATAGACGCGGATCGTGCCGTCAAAATAGATGCGCCGCCAACTTGGGTTGGGGATCACCGCTTCGGTCAAGATATATTTGACATTGAGCAGATCGAGCAGCGGATTGTCGAGTGTGGCAAAGGTCGCTGCAACCTCCCCTGTCTTCAAGTGGGCATAGAGGGGCGCGATGCGGTTGTAAAGCAGTTCCCCTTCCTGCGGCGCGATGCGGTCCATAAAGTCGACATACTGTTTGGGGATGATCGAATCGTAGCCGCGGATATCTTGCCAGCCGTAGTACATGCCGACATTGGCGTTAAAGGTTTTCGCTCCGGGGATATCAAAGGTGGTGAAGCGCCAGGGAGCTTCAAATTGACAATTGACAATTGACAATTGACAATTGTTAATGCCTTCACGTTCGTTGATAAACTGCACAACGGGTGGCACATTGGCTGGATTCAAGGGCGAAAGGGTCGGATCGCCGGCGGGGTTGAAGTGGCCGTGGGCAGCGTAGAGATCAAGGATGGTGATGGCAATGAGCAGGAGCGCAACCGATTGAAATCGGTTGCTAACAAGCAAAACCCGTTGAAACGGGTTAGGTCGAGGTAAGCTAGTGCGTTTTAACGCACTTTGCATAGCAGCCGTCGGTTTCAACCGGCGGCTGGGCCACCAGACCAAGCCCCCCGCGGCCACGGCAAAGAGCCCAAACTTGACCAGATTCCCCGCCTGATAGCCCCAGAACATGCGCCCGTCGGCAAAGCCCATGCGCGCCAGATCGCTCCACGCCAACACCCGATCACCAAAGGCAATAAAGGGCGCCGGCAGAAAAAGACTAACCCCAACTACACCTAGTGCACCCACACCGGCCAACAGCATCAACAGCGCAAGCAGCCGCCCAACAAAACGTCCCGTGCGCTTGCCAATCTCCCATCTCCCATCTCCCATCTCCAACAACCCCTGCAACCCCATCCCCGCCAACAGTGCCATGCTCAGCGTAAAGGGGAAGACCCAACGAAAGGGACTGTGCAGTTGGCTCCAGCCGGGCAGGCCGTAAAAGAGGATGCCATAGAGAGGTGTGCCAAAGGCGAAGAGGAGGGAAAGAATGGCGAGGGCAAGGAAGAAGAGCGGGTGAATAATCCGTGTTGCGTAATGCGTGTTGCGTGAACTGCGTTTCGCCAGATGATGCGCAATGCGGATGATCAGATCAGCGACAGCGATGGCGGCGAGTAACCAAGTGGCGAGACCGAGGTAGTTGCCCCCTTCGACGTAGTTTTTGATGCCCCAGAAGATCGTGTTGATCGGCTCGCCCAGTGCGTTGACCGTGGCGGGTACCCGTTGCCATTGCCAAAGGTCAAACCAGGCGTGGTGGCTGGGGTTACCAAAGATATCGGGCATGAAAAAGGTGAGGAAATGGCGCGATGGCCAGGCCCAGTCAAGCACCTGTTGAAAGGAGGCCGACCCCTCGCGAAAATTGAGTGGCACCAGTTCGATCAGCGGCACCAGTTGAATCGCGCCGGCGGCCACACCGAGGAGCGCCATGACGAGAAGCCAGCCGGTGAGTTTGAGGAGGCGAAAGGTTGCGTGTTGCGTGTTGCGGTTCGGCTGAGCTTGTCGAATGTCTGTTGCGCGAACTGAAACTGTCTCTTGTTCCGCCTTCCCTGCCTCCTGTCGCGTGTCTCCTGTCTCGTCTCTCCTGTCTCCCTGTCTCCCTGTCTCCCCTTCCCAAATAAACCGCCACGCCACAATCAACCGTACCAGCGTATACATCCCCGTCACCAGCGCGGTGTAGTAGATGAGCTCGGGGTGGCCGGCGAGGACAATGAGCGCGAGCACCGCGATGCCGGCGATGAGGTAGGGGATCGGGTGAAAGCTGGCGCTGCCCTTCTCCTCTTGCTTGCGGATGATCTGTTCGACAATCGCCAGCAGCAGCGGCAGCCAGACGACCGCGGCCAGAAACATTGTAAAGACGACGCTAACGATCAGGAAGCCGCTAAACATAAAGACGACCCCGCTGAAAAAGGCGGGGAGCCGTTTCAGCCCGAGGACGCGCCCAAAGATATATAGATTGATGCCGGCCAGCGCAATCTGTAATGCAGTGAACCAGCCGTAGGCAACTTCCAGCGGCAAAATATAAAATAGGATGCTCAGCGGGTAAAAGGTGCTGGCCTGGCCGGCGGCGAGAAAGGGAATGCCGGTAAAGATCTGTGGGTTCCAGAGCGGCAATTGGCCGTCGGCAAGGCTCTGGCGGATGTGCTGTTTCCAGACTGCGTTTTCTAATACGAGATCCGCCAGTAAACCGTTATGCGGCACAAGATTGGGGTGTAACGAGCGCCAGGGTTCAAAGGTGTAGAGGGTGTCGTAGGGCAGCAACGTTGCGCCGCTGAGATTGGGGAAGAGCACCGGCGCAAACCAGAGCAGCGCCAAAAGCAGGAGCAGTGCCAGCGCTAACAGATCTCGCCGAACGCGCGCAAGTGCATGGAAGAGACGGTTCATAGCTGCTGGCTCAAGGGGTGGTCTGCGGATGTGTGTGGGCCGGACGTGCAGTCGTGGGATTGCTGACGACCTTGGGCGCGCTACGAAGTTGACGATAACGCCAGCGGATCTGCCACGTGCGCCATGCCGACTCGAGCTTGACGGGAATGTCGAGTTTGCTCTGGCCAATGCGCCGATCTTCAAAGTGGATCGGAATCTCGATCAGGTGATAGCCCAGCTTTTCGCAGAGGTAGGCCATCTCGACCTGAAAGCTATAGCCATTGCTGCGGATGCGTTCGAGCCCAATGTCGAGCAACGCCTGGCGCTTCCAAAGTTTGAAGCCGGCTGTCATATCGCGGATGCGCAGATCTAGGATCAGGCGGCTGTAGAAGTTGGCCCACCAACTGACCGCTTGACGCCACACCCCCCACCCTTCATCGAGCGTGCCGCCGGGCACATAGCGGCTGCCGATCACAACATCGGCCTCGGTTGCCAACATCACGCCGACCATTTGCGGAATATAGTCAGGCGAATGGCTGAAGTCAGCGTCCATCTGCACAATGTACTCGGCACCGTCGGCCAAGGCCCGTTGCATACCGGCGACATAGGCGGTGCCCAGCCCTCCTTTGCCTTTGCGGTGGAGCACGAGCAGTCGTGGCCGCAATGGCGCTTGATCGTTATAGCGCTCTGCCAGTGTATCGGCAACCGCGCCGGTCCCGTCCGGTGAATTATCATCGACGATCAGCAGTTGTAGCCCGGTTAGGGGCAGCGCTAGCAACGCAGCCGTGATGGCCGGCAAATTGTCGGCTTCGTTATAGGTTGGGATGACGACGGTGATGCGCATCCCCTGCAACTGCTGCAAGGTTGTGAGAATGGCTTCGTTCATAATTCAATCGCTCTATAGGGGCTACCCCGATCGGCAGCCGCTTTGAGCGATGGATTGTAACATGAGAGTGCAGCATGGTCAATTGGATGGCTGTAATAAGCGGGATTCTGAGTTGCCACAGATGAACACGGATAAACACAGCGCCAGAACGACCAATAAATTGGCCGCCTAACACCGAAAAGCCGCTTCAGCGGCTTTTCGGTGTTATACTGAGATCAGAATGAAATCCCTAGTTTTACCCCTCCCTAGGTTGGGGAGGGAACCGCGCCCGGTGGGCACCCGTCCTCAGCGGCGAAGCTGTTCCTCCCCCAACCTGCACCCAAAGGGTACCCGGGTTAGGAGGGGGTTAAAACTCCGCTTCTCATTCTGATTTGCGTATAGCAGCGGGTATTCACCCTGCTGAAACCAAATGTCAACGGAACCTGGTTTGCCATCGGTTTACGCCATGATCGCTGCCTGCTTCTGCGAAATCGCCCATTGCAACTCTTCACCGGCCAGGTAGCGCTTAAGTTCGTCGAGCACAAGCTGTCCCATGCGTTGGCACTCCGCATCCATCGAGCCAGCAATGTGTGGCGTGAGGATCACATTGGGCAGTGTGTAGAGCGGTGACCCGGCCATCGGCGGCTCGGGATAGGTGACATCGAGGACAGCCAGCAGATCGGGGCGCACTTGCAGGACAGCGATCATCTCCTGTTCCCGCACAATCGCCCCGCGCGCCGTGTTGATAAAGGTCGCCCCAGGTTTCATAGCTGCCAGATGCGCACCGGTAATCATCCCCACTGTTGCATCGATCCACGGTGCGTGGAGAGAAACGACATCGGCTTGCTGGAAAATTTCATCGAGAGTAACCAATGTCACCCCCAATGTTGCCGCCTCCTCCGCCTTGACAAAGGGATCGTAGGCGATCACGTCGAGGTCAAAGCAGCGCAGATGTTCGCAGACCATGCGCCCGATCATGCCTAAGGAAATAATGCCGACGGTGCTGCCATAGCCGCCGGGAACGCTGAGGCGTTTTTCATAGCTGCCGCTCTCTTTGATCGCCAGCGCATGTTGCCAGGTCTTTTTCAGGCAGAGCAAGATCTGTGCCAGCGTAAATTCGGCGACCGGCACGGCGTTGGCGGCGTACGAACTGGTAATGGGAATGGTGCGTGCCCAGAAGGCATCAGTTGTACAATGCTTAATCGACCCCGCGCCATAGAAGACGATCTTAAGATTCGAGCAATGCATCAGAAAGGCTTCGTCCATGCGCGGCATACCCCAGCCAGAGAAAATGATTTCGGCGTCGCGAAGAATGGTCGGGTCGGCGGCAACGCTCTGCGCGGTTTGTGGTGGGGCATAGAGCTCGACCAAGTTGGCGATTGCTGCTTGGTGAGTGGGGCTGTAGATTTTGTGATAGGCGTCGGGGTTGAGGAGAAAGAGTGCTTTCATGCTAGATCCTCTCGGGAGTTGCGTTTATGGGTAATGTCGTACATAATGCTGTACAAGTCTGTTGCGATTTAGTAATTGAAGGATTGACAAAAATGATTGTAAAGAACATGTCACTCCAACAGAAACTACAGGAGCGTCGAAACGATATTATAGAGCTAGCGCGTGCGCGCGGAGCCTACAATATTCGTATTTTTGGTTCAGTTGCCCGGGGCGAAGCAACAGAAAGCAGCGACATCGATCTTCTAGTGGATCTCGCTCCGGGGCGTACTCTTTTTGATCTTGGGGGGTTGCTCCACGATTTGCAAGATGTCCTTGACTGTAAAGTTGATGTTGTTACCGAAAAAGGGCTCCGCCAACGTATTCGCCAGGAAATTTTGGCAGAAGCGATCCCATTATGAGAGATGATCGACGGCGGTTAATCGATATTGTCGATGCAATTGCACAGATCGAAAAGTACGCTCATCAGGGTCGCGAAACATTTGAAACGGACGAGATGATGCAAGTTTGGGTAGTCTATCATCTCCAAATAATTGGTGAAGCAGCCACCGGTTTGTCTGCCGATTTGCTGGCGAAGTCGGTGCAGATCCCCTGGTCGGATATCATTGGTATGCGCAATATTCTTGTTCATCGGTATTGGGGGATTGACCCCGATATTGTGTGGGCTGCGGTTGAAGATGAGTTACCGAAACTCAAACGCGCCGTAACGGACTTGTTGAATGGGTAGCCAAAACCGTCTCTATATGCGCTTGAATTCAGCCAACCGCTGCCGAAAGGCCAGCACAGCCTCGCGATAGTCCGCCTCTTCCACAACATTCATCAACTCCAGCGGATCCCGCTCCAAATCAAAGAGCACTTCCGGCATCCCTGGATAGGCTTGATACTTCAACCCGTCACGCTTGATCATCACATTGGTGCCCTCGCGGTGCGTAAACTGCGAGATCGTTTCGTTGTCCCACCCACTGCCGTCACCCTGCAACAGCGGCACAAGGCTGCGGCTGTCCAACCCCGGTGGTGTCGGAATCGCACAGCAGTCACAGAGCGTGGCAAAGAGATCGCACAAGTTGACATTTTCCTGCACCACGCGGCCACCACCAAAGCGCGCCGGCCAACGGATGATCAGCGGCACCCGCGCACTCGCCTCATAAAATTTCTGCTTCTCCCAGATGCCGTGTTCTCCCAACATCTCGCCATGATCAGAGGTGTAGATGATGATCCAGTCGTCGAGATCCTGCCCCACCCTTTCTAACGCCTGCAACAGTTGACCATAGTAGCCGTCAATCGTATCGATCATGCCGTAATAAGCGGCAGTGGCGCGGCGTAACTCCCGCGCCGATGCATCGACACCGGGGCGCACCTGGCGTTGGCTCAGAAAGGGATGATCGGCCACCGGCTGATCCAGATAGAGATCGACACGGTTGAGATAGTAGGTGAATTTTTCTTCACTGGTAAAGTAGGGGTAGTGCGGCTGCAAAAAACTGACCTTGAGCAGCAGCGGCTGCGGTGCCTTCACTCGGTCGTAATAGGGATTGACAAAGTACTCTTCAATGAAGTTGAGCGCCCCTTGCAGCGTATATTCATCCTTGGCGATAATCGGGCCACGTCCGACGCCGGCACGCAACACTTCTTTCGTATCCGACCACTTAGACGCAGCACCCCGTACATAGTGCGTGGCAAAGGCTTCCTCGTTGCGCCCATCGATAAAGTGCGATCCCACTTGCATATCATCACCGATACGTTGCGTCCAACCCTGCATCTGGTCGGTGCCCAGGTGGTGGAGTTTGCCACAGGCGACCGTTTCATAGGCATATTGGGCCAGCCGCCGCGCAAAGGTCATATACCCCGGTGCCAGATCCTCACCAAAGCGCAGACAGTTGCAATGGCTGGGAAACTGGCCGGACATCATCGCCTGCCGCCCCGGAATACAGATTGGCGAAGGCGTATAAGCGTTACGAAAAATTACGCCGGTACGTGCCAGTTCATCGAGCGCCGGCGTGCGAATGATCGGGTTGCCTTCGTAGCTGGTCACATCGGCGCGATGTTCGTCACTCATGAGAAAGAGAATATTGGGTGGTGTGTTCATGCCGTTCCTTTCTCTTTTAGCTGCTATAGTGAAATCAGATAGAAAACGATACTTTTCCAGTGAACGCTGCGCCCACTGGGCGCGAAACCGAGTGAACGGGTTGCTGCTCTGAAAAAGTACTGGTTTCAACGTGCCTTCACTATAGGTGCCAATGCAATCCTTCTCGCCCTACAATTTGACACCAATGACAGTCACAATGAATAATCTTCCGAATATCCCGTAACCGTCCTACCGATTTACCGATTTACCGTTCCCCCATCATACGCGAACTTATCGCAGGAGGCAACCAGTGAAACCGATCATCGGCATCACCACCTATGGCCGCAACGAGATTGTGGTCGAATCGCACTATTACGATGCCTACTTTGTCCTCCCCGCGGCCTATGTCGATGCCGTGCGCCGCGCCGGCGGGGTGCCGGTGCTCCTACCAGTTGGTGAGGCGGATTGGAGGGACGCCCTGGCCGCCGTCGATGGGCTGATCATCACGGGTGGCGCCGATATCCATCCGGCCCACTATGGTGGCAACGCTGAACATCCGCAGTTGACCGCCTTTGTGCCGGACCGCGACAGTTCCGATATCGCGCTGGTGGCATTGCTGGTAGCACAATCCGACTTACCCGCGCTCTGTATCTGCCGGGGGATGCAAGTCCTCAACGTGGCGCTCGGCGGCGCGATGCACGAACACATTCCTGACGTGCAACCGGACGATATTCACCGCAGCAGTGACGGCGGTTGGGCCGTGCAACCGCTGACCGCGGTGGCCGATTCCCACGTGGCGACGGCCATGCAAAGTACTACCGCCGCCACCTACTCTGGTCATCATCAGGCAGTGAAGCACGTTGCCCCCCATCTCGCCGTGACCGCCACCGCGCCCGATGGGATTATTGAAGCGCTGGAGCACACCGGCCATCCCTGGCTGGTTGGCGTGCAGTGGCACCCCGAACGTTCCGCCGCCGAGGATGCAACCCAGCAACGATTGTTTGATGCGTTAGTAGAGAAAGCAAGAGGCCGCCGTGAACAACGAAATGCAAGCAAGACAAGCAGGGCAAGCATTGAAATGCCTGCCTGATACGCGGAACCCGTTAATGGGGAATAAAAAACTAATTCGGCAAACGGAGGCTGAGCTTGTCGAAGCCGGAGCCGCTTCGGGTTCGACAAACCCTTCGACCCGCTCAGGACGAAGCTCAGGGTCCGCTCGATTACCGACTTTATTTCTTAACTTTTATAAACGGATTAACGGATTAACCCGTTTTAACGGGTTTCGAATATCAGCCGATGGATTCATTCATCGAGCTGGGGGAGGATCGTATGAGTGAATACGAGATGCCGTACGAACCCGGCGAGGAGGATTACGGCAATGATGGTTATGCGCCAGAGACCGGCTACAGCGAACCGCTTGAAACGATCCAAGCGATTTTTCGCGCGGTCGAAGCGTTGCTTAGCGCGGATCGGCCCATCCCCGTGCAACTCTCAGACTTGGAGCAGATCAGCGAAGCGGAGCGGCGCAATCTCCTGTTGCGCGCCACCATCGCCACTCCACCGGCTGACTTGCCGCGCACGTTGATCGTCAAAAAGGTGATCACCGAGCAGTATGATCCCGACGATGTCAATTCGTGGGATAGTATGCGCTTTCTCAAGGATTGGGCCGGCGCGGCCTTTCTCAGCCAGGTGGCACCGGAGAGTGCGCATGGTCCGCGCTTTTATGGCGGGGATCGCGCACTTGGCCTGATCTTGTTGGAGGATATGGGTGCCACTCACGGTAGCCTGGTTGGGCCGCTGTTGGGGGTCGATATTGATGGGGCCGAAGCCGCGCTCTTCCACTTTGCCGAACGGCTGGCGCAGATGCATGTCGACACCTGGAGCAAGGCGGCAGAGTTCTACGCCATCGTCGAAACACTCAATCCTGATTTGGCGACCACCATGCAGCAATCAGACGAATTTACCGAACGGAGCGCCAAAGTTACCGGGCAGATTGCAGCGCTCGGGGTGACGCTGCCGGTTGAACTTGACGACGAACTCGCCGCGCTCGCGGCCACTGTTGCCGATCCAGGCCCCTTCACGGCCTACCGCCACGGCGATCCCTGTCCCGATAACTTCTTCTGGCAGGGGCTGACCTTGCGCTTGATCGACTTTGAGTTTGGCCACATGGGTCACGCGTTGAGCGATCTGGCCTATGGGCGCATGATCTTCCCGACCTGTTGGTGTTGCAATCGCGTGCCGCCGAGCGTGATTGACGAGATGGAGCGACGCTATCGGCGCATCTTTGCCCAACGCTATCCTGCCATTTTGGATGATGCGGTTTTTGGCCGCGCCATGACGGAGGTCTGTGGCATTTGGCTGATCGATACCCTCAGTTGGCTTTTGGAGACGAGCCTAGCCGAGGATCGGGAATGGGGCATTGCCACCATTCGGCCGCGGATCATGGCACAGTTAACCGCCTTTATCGAAACGAGTGCCGCCTTTGACCACTTGCTGGCCTGGCGGACGGTGGCCCAGCAGTTACAAAGCGTGCTACAGGAGCGCTGGCCCGACCTCGAAGCCCTGCCCTTTTACCCGGCACTCAGGGGGTAAGAAACTGGCTTGGCCACAGAGGACACAGAGAGCACAGAGATTTTTGAACCATTCTGGGCAGTTGTGTAACTCATCTCAGAAAATGGCACAGATAGCTAGGCGAGAGAAAAGCAGTTTTTCTCTACTTTTCTCTGTGTCCTCTGTGCTCTCTGTGGCAGATTGATCTGTAGCAATTTATCCACACAACAATGATGTCTAGAAAGTCACCCGATGATGAGTGCCCTGCGCGCCCTCGGCGCACGTTTTGAAACGATGTTGGCCGGTCAATTGCCGGCGGCATTACGCAAAAATATGATGATTGAACTGTGGGTCGCAGTTACCTATGGCATCTTCTATGCGACGACCCTCCCTTTCATCCCGGTACTACTCCGACGCAGCGGGGCGACGGCGGAGATGGTAGCGCTCTACACGGCCCAACAATTTATCGGCTCGGTGCTGACCGCCTTTAGCATTGTGCTGATGCGGCGGCGACGCACGATGAATATCATCGTCGTCTGCTGGCTGATCTCGCGCTCGCTAATTCTCTTCTTTGCCTTTATCGTCAACCCCGTTTGGATGTTGATCCTCGGGGCCGGCTTCTGGCTGCTGGAAGCCTTTCCCAACCCAGGCTACACCCGCATCTTGCAAAAGATCTACCCCGACGGCGTGCGCGGCAAAGTCATGTCCACCGTGCGCATGGGGCGGATCGCCGCGGTGGTGCTGATCACACCGCTGGCGGGCTGGGCGCTCGACCATTGGGGCTATCGGGTGCTCTTTCCGATTGGCAGCATCATTGGCGTCATTGCCGTGCTCATCTTTACCCGGCTGGAGGTCAACGAAGGGCCACTACCCATCCGCCAGACCAAGACGCTCAATGAGCTTTGGACAATCTTGCAGACCGACAAACGCTTCTCCTACTATCTGACCACCTTTGGCCTCTACGGTGCTGGCTCGTTGATGTCGTGGACGGTTTATCCGCTGGTCCAGGTTGACCGGTTGCAGATCTCCTACTCGACGCTCGGTTGGCTGGGTTTGGTACAGTCGATCTTCTGGTTTTTCAGCTACCTCTTTTGGGGGCGGTTGGTTGATCGGCATGGCGGGGTGTGGGTGCTGCGGCTCAACTGCGCCTTTGCGATGTTGATGCCCCTGGTCTACATCTTTGCCACCACGGCGTGGATGCTGATCCCTGCCTTTGCGGTCGCCGGCATCATCAGCGCCGGCTGGGACTTGGGGATGATCACCGCGGGCATCCAGTTGGCGCCAGAAGACAAAGTGACCGAGTACGCCGCGGTACAGGGGACTATCATCGGCCTGCGTGGGATGATCATGCCTCTCGTCAGTGTTACGCTCCTGCGCTTTGGCTTACCTTATAGTGGCGTCTTTGCGATCAGCATTTTATTGATGGCCGTGGCATGGTTCATGTTTGGCCGCATCGACGCGCCGATGACCGACCAACCGCCGTCCGAGCTGCGCTACCGCTGGCCGATTCGCTTTCGCTTGCCGAAGATGTAGGAGCGCTGATGTAAGGAAAGCGCGGATTCTGCTTGCAAGGCGGAAAAATCCGCGTTTTCCTAATATCCGCGCCCATAAAGAGCAGAATCTCTCGCTTGCCCAAGCTGAAGTACATCTGAGTCAAACTCCGCTATTGACAAGCCCCGCCTTTTTCGTTATATTTATTCGATATACATAAAATCAAATCGCCACACATCGAATCAAAATCCAGCGATTCAGGAACCCAGCTCATGGATATGCTCTTAACCTTATTAAAAGAACTTGCCGATGCCACGCGCCTCACGATTCTGGGGTTGCTGGCCGAAGCGCCACGCAGCGGGGATGAATTGGCGACCTTGATCGACCTCAAACCATCCACCATTTCGCACCACCTGACGCGCCTGCAAAAAGCGCGCTTGGTCACTGTCACCGCCGAGCAATATTATCATGTTTATACGTTAGATCCGACGGCACTGACACAGCTACAGCAGTTGTTAACCCCAGAGCAGTTGGCAGCAGCGGTGCAACAAGGTGGTGCAATCGACAATGATGCCTATCGTCAGCAGATCCTGGCGCGCTGGATCCAGGCGGACCGGCTACAGGATTTGCCCACCCAAGTCAAGCAGCGTGCGGTTGTTCTACAGTGGCTGGCGGAGAAATTTGTGGCCGATCAACGGTACAGCCCGCAGCAACTCGATGATGTACTCGACCGCTGGTGTAGCTGGCAGAATGGACAACGCATGGACATTACGACGATTACGCGTGCCTTGGTCGAGATGAACCTATTAGATCGCACGCGTGATGGTCGTTGGTATTGGCGCACAGATTCGGTCTTGGCTCAAGGCATTGAAGGCTTTTCCCCAGAACTTCTTCCGCCGGCAGATACGTCCGCATTGCACATGCCGATGGCAATGTCGACCTTGCGCCAGTTGGTCCAACTGGCACTCCGCATCAAAGCGAATCAACCTTTTTCCGGCTCCGAGATTGATCGATTACTTGAACAATATCGCAAAGATCCGGCGGATGAGCCGGCAGCAATGCGGTCAACAATGCTCAATGAGCGCTTGTTGCAACATCATGTGCCTGGTCAATATATACGGCCAACGATTGGACCTGATCATCCGGCGATGGCCAAGTTGCGCGCGGAGGCGCTTGCTCGCCATAGCGAAACGGACAGCATACCAGAGGAGTGATCGCAATGACCAAATTTATTCTAATTGAAGGCTTACCTGGTTCCGGCAAAAGTACGACTGCAGCACAGGTTTCGGCGTTTCTGACCGAGCAAGGGAGGGCCAATCAATTGTTTGATGAAGGTCAGCATGAAGAATCGGTCGGATTGTTCGATCCTGCCTCGCCGACCTATCAGGCAGATCTCTTACACCAATGGCAGAAATTTGTTGAGCTACTTGACCCTTGACAACCGCCGTGCCAGCCTTACCAACCATCTAACTTGGTTGCATGCCCAACGGGGCAAAACATGGACAGAAATGATGACCGCGCGATTTATGACAATGCCGTACTATCAGGCCCGCAATGAGTCAGCGTTTGAAGGCAGAGTATCTTTTCTGCAGGAGTGTCATGAGTTGCATGAAGCGCTCTTTGAACGGTTCCCATTTAGTAAACACAAGATAGAGCGGCCACATCATGACTGGTCCATTGCCTATCATTCGCTCCATGCATTTTTGTAGGGACTGTGGTTAGTGAAGTTCGATCATTCAAATGAGAGGGTCGGGTGCGCACTTGTACCGTTTCTTTTGTGGTACAATGATAGCTATCTAGATCAAGCGACGGCATGAAAGTGGGCATTTGCAGATGGACGCTTCTCTGAAAATCCCCTATGCCATTCGTGATTTTGAAAAGCTAATCACCGATGGTTATCTCTACTTGGATCGAACAGATCGTATCCCTGTCATGGAACAATTGGGATCGGAATTGCTCTTCCTACGGCCGCGCCGATTCGGCAAAAGTCTGTGGTTGTCAACACTGATGAATTACTATGATATTGCCAAAGCGCCTGACTTTGCACGGCTCTTTGGCAAACTGGCAATCGGACAGAATCCGACGCCACTCCATAATCAATACTTTGTCATGAAGTGGGACTTCTCGCAGATCCAATCCTACGGCACGATTGACCGCATTGAACGCTCTCTGCACGATCATATCAACGTGCAAATTGAAAAATTTCATCGCTACTACCGTAGCCTGCTCTCGGAGCAGAGCACCATTCATCCCGACAATGCCTTGTATTCCTTTGATTCTCTGCTGGGGATCATCCGCACCTCTGGCCACAAACTCTACCTCTTTATCGATGAATATGATAACTTTGCCAACGAAGTTATGATGGGCGTACAGGGTGAGAATCAGGAGCGCTACCGAGACCTCGTCCAAGGTGAAGGAATGTTCAAGACCTTTTTCAAGAACATCAAGAGCGCCGGCTCGGGTGAAGGGTTGGACCGTGTCTTTATGACCGGGGTTTCGCCCATTGTGTTGAGTGACGTGAGTAGTGGCGCCAACGTGACCAAAAATGTAAGCTGGCACCCATACCTCAGCGATCTCTGCGGCTTTCACCAGGCAGAAGTGCAGCGTATGGTGGAGCAAGTGAGTGCCGCTTGTGCGTTGCCCACCGCCAAAGTGGACGAAGCAATGACCATGCTGCGTCTCTTCTACAACGGTTCGCGCTTTGTGCTGCGCAATCCAGCACGGGAGCCCCTGGTCTACAACCCAACCTTAGTCTTCTACTTTTTGGAAGAGTTGCAACAGTTCTGCCTCTACCCCAACAACATGCTCGATAGCAATCTGGCCCCGGATTATCAGAAATTGCTCTTCATCTCCAGCTACCCAACCGGACGTGAACTCTTGCTGGATGCCATGCATGATGAGCGCACCCTGAGTGTGGCCGATGTTGATGAACGTTTCGGTGTGAAAGAGATGTTGCATCCGGACAAACAGTACGATCGCTTGGCGCTCTTACTCTGCTATTTGGGTGCAGTGACGGTGGGAGGACAAACGGCGGATGCGCGGACCATCTTACAGATTCCGAACCTGGTGATGCGCAAGCTCTATGCCGAACGCATTTTAGAGATGACCTTTCCCCAGCCGGCAGATCGCGACGCGGCGCAAAACGCGGCACGCCAGCTCTTTGCGCAAGGCGACATTGCGCCCCTCTGCGACTTTGTTGAGCAGCACTATTTTCCCCTCTATGACAACCGCGACGATAAAGACTTTAACGAACTGACCCTAAAGACCCTCTTTCTGGCGCTGCTTCATCACACCAATCTCTACATCATGGATTCGGAGCCGGCGCTACAACGCACTTATGCAGACTTAACCATGATCATCCGGCCAGAGATGCGACAGTACAGCGTGTATGATCTGCTGATCGAATTCAAATATCTACCGCTCAGCGATGTGCGTGTGGGCAAGCAAAAGATGACGGGCCAGGATCTGCGACAGATGAGCCGGGAGCGCGTAAGCGCGCTGCCAGGGGTGCAAGAAAAGTTGCTCGACGCAAAAAACCAACTGCGCGGCTACCAAAAGACATTACAGCAGAAATATGGCACGGCCTTGAAATTGCGCACCTACGCGATCGTCAGTGTTGGGCTGGAGTGGTTACTTTGGGAAGAGGTCGATCGTGCTCTACCTGAGATCCAATCACTTTGATTATGTAGGGAGCTCTTTGCCATGAGTACGACAACCATTCGTGTACGCACGGAAACTTGTGATCGAGTGCGTGAAATAGCCGACACAACTGGTCTATCAATGCAATCGGTGATTGACCGCGCGTTGGAACGCTATCGACGTCAGCAGATGTTGTCTGCGCTCAATGAGGCTTACGCGGCTTTACGCAAAGACGAAGCGGCATGGTCCGCATTGGAAGCAGAGCGTGCTGAATGGGATGTGACGCTTGTCGATGGACTGGACGATACGTAATGACATCCCATGTGTATCAAGCTAAGCCTTTACGGTGGGGTACAATTGTCACCCTGAAAGGGTCTTCGAGTTGCCCTGCCCTGGAGATTCTTGCAGACTTGTCCTCGTAAGGAATGACAGACCGAATCTGTCCTTTTTCTGGTAAAATCCCTTGGCTTGAACCCAGTGGGGCGATGCGTGATGACATCCCTACCAGCATGGGGTAAAATCGGGTTAGGGAGCTTAAGGCTTAGTGATGGTTCACCTCATCACACACACCGACCAGCATATTCCGGCCCATGTGGCGGTGAATCCACCAGAAGGTGGACTCACCGCCCGCAGTTTTATCCTCTGCGATGGTATCCGTTGCATCGCACGTAGCCGCCTTGGCCCAAGCGCGTGGGGGGCTGTGTGCACAAAGACAATGGCTCAAGTCGAAGAGTATCTACGGCTGTTGCTGGAACTGTGATATAGATGAAGTGGAGCCGAACTCCAAGCGAAATCTCGAGGCATGTCGTGGTCGTCTATTTATGCGGCATCTGCACCGGCTTGAGCAATCGTGCCAATATACGCAAACGCCTCTTCCGGCAGCCCATCATATTCCCCGTTAACAATCGCCTGGCAACCGGCAATCGTGTCGTCGAGGGCAACCAACTGGCCAACAGTACCAGTCCACGGTTCCATGCCGTGGAAGGGTTGGGTCAAGAAGCGGTCGAGGCGGCGGGCGCGACTGATATCGGCGACCAGATTGGGGTCATCTTCAATGTACCAGAGATCGTCCGGCGTGAGTTTGTGGTGCTCCATTGGCGCACGCAGTTCCCCATAGCGCTGCAGTAGCCGTTTGACCTCCCCGGCAACCTGGCAATGCAGCGGCGAAACCAATCCCTGTTCCAAAAGCGTAGACCACGAGCGGATTGGATCTAAGGAGGGATGAAGGCGATGGATGGCCCGTGTGTAGTCAAAAGCGAGCACTGTATCGAGCCGATCATAGGCCGCCGGCAATACGCCAGGCGTTTGATGACCATTGATGAGTGTGGTGACCGCAGCTTCTGGGGTTGCGATGGCGGTGGCGCGAATGGTCTCCAATATTCCTTCACCCATTGCCAGTTGGCTGTCGACCAACAACAGCACCTCCCACCCCGCCCGTTGAAACTCATTAGCAACGCGCAGGCCCGTTTCCACAGTTTGACGCTGTTGCGCGGCGGTGGCATCCGGCGGGCTCGCCACATAGACCACCTCATCATCCACGCCCAACTCCCGCCAGCTAAGCTTCTGTTCCTCAGCGATATGGCTTGCACTCTCCTGCATGAGCCAAACGGCACAACCGTTTCTGTCGGGACGCGCCCGAATGGTGTAGATGATCTGGCCAATCGTGACGACAAAGCCGACGCCGGAGAGCGCAGTGAAGATCCCATTCTGACCGCCGCGGGCGAGCGGTGTCAACAGATCGATGAACTTGAGCCCCGTGTGAAGCATGGGCGAAGTCGCCGGGGCAACCAATGCATCTTCTTTTTGCACATAAACTTGCGCAGGGCGCCGCGAGGGCGTACGCACGGTGCCGTCGCTCCGCAACACAGCCCCCAACAGGTGAGCCGGTGCGGCGCTTGTGCGCGGTTCCGTTTGCGTGGGTTGGGGCGATGAAAGGGGTAGATCGTCTGTTGGGGAGGTGGCACCGTGCGCTAACAACAATTCAACCATTTGTGAATTCTGGCGGATGAGCGCCCAATCCATGGCATTCCGTTGCTTTTCATCGCGCACAGTTGGATCAGCACCCCCATGCAAGAGCAGTTCGACGATGGTCGGATGGTTGCGTAGAACGGCGTGATGCAACGGGGTCTGCCCAGTGGATGAACGTGCGTTGGGATCGACATTGTGATCCAGCAACAGTTGCACCGCATCAGCTTGCCCCATGATCGCAGCCACATGTAACGGGGTCCCTTCGGTCCGGTTGGCAACTGTGGGGTTGACGGATTGGGTCAATAAGAAAGCCAAAAGCTTTGTACTGCCCATCCCTGCCGCCAGATCCAACGCGGTTGCGCCAATCGGCCAGTAGTGTAAACCAAGCGCCATCTTCCATTCGGTTTTGGTGGCGAGCAATGCGGGATTTTCGGCGACCAGCCGTTTGATCGTCGCCAGATCCTCGGCCCGGAACGCCAAAAAGAATTCGACCTGTTGCGCAAAGTTCGCATCCTGCGAGGGTTTCGTCTGTTGTAATTTGTCCTGTACCATGTGAAGCATCCTTCCTTGGAGTTTGCGGCGGGCGTCAAAAAGTCGCTTCTTGACCGTCGAGAGCGGCACTTCCAAAAAGTCGGCGATCTCCTGATAGGCGTAGCCCTCGATGTGATAGAGCAAGATCACCAACCGTTGTGGCTCGGTCAGCGCGGCTAGCGCCGCGGTCAGGTCATCGCGCAGTTGCCAGCTATCGAGTTGCTGGGCCGGGTCGGCGTGACCATGCAGATCGTACAGATCACCATAGAGCAGATCCGCCCGCTCCAGCGGCACCATCGTCTGTGGCTGTTGGCGCAACTCTCGATGCGAACGGCCCAACACAACGCGGCGAAACCAACCGGGGAAAGCCGCCGGTTCGCGCAGCTTAGCCAGGTTACGATACGCCTCCAGAAAGGCCTCTTGCGCGGCATCTTGCGCCGCGTGCGGATCACCGAGCACGGCATAGGCACCGGCAAAAGCCATATCTTGAAAGCGAGTGACGATCTGGCTAAAAGCGGCACGGTCACCCCGCTGTGCGGCTTGAACGAGTTGTGTGAGTTCGGTCATGATTGATAAGTGTTGCGTGTTGCGTGTTGCTGACCCTTGACACCCTTCGCTATGATAAACGCTATTCGATAAATCGTGAAGGCCTTCATCAATAGGTGCCATTTGGACTGTAAAAAAGTTACCACGTGTTTTGGATTGGGCGTGCACCAACAGTACAAGGGATTTGGGCAGCAGCGGATTTGCCACACCGTAACTGGAATTTCCGAAAAACGGCTTGCTTGCCTCGACAATTTTGCCCATTTACAGCTAGTTTGGTACCAAAACAGTTTATCCGTTGCTGCCAAAATCCGTTGTAGTACTCCTGAAATGCTTACCTTTATACCAGTGACTTTACCTCTCCGCCCGTTCCTTTTTCCCTGCTTGAACAGAAATTGCCGCGGTGTTACACTTTGGTAGACAAACTTCCAACCCAAGGTAATTGAGAACCATCATGGAAAGGTACGATCAATGCGATTTGGCATGTGCGGCTGTTTTCTCCCCGCCGATATGGACGATGTAACCCCAGAGATGTGCAAACGGGTGCGCGAATTGGGCTTTAGCGGCATCTTCACCCGCTTTCGCGCCAACGACCCGCACACGACGCCGCGCCACAAAGCGCAGCAGCTGCGCGATCTGCTGGCGGGCGAAAATGTGCGTCTCTTTCAGGCGACCGGCTATTGGCAAAATATGGTGACACCGGATGAGACCGATCGCAAAGAGGCGGTGCGCACGATCCAGGCGGCGCTGCGTCTGGCCGGTTGGATGGGTGCGCGCGGCATCGACACCGGCCCCGGTTCGATGAATCCTGATGGCCCCTGGTTTCCGCACCCCTACAATTACACCGAGCAGGCCAAAGCGCAGCTGATCAAGACGCTCAAGGAGTGTGCGCCGGCGGCGGAAGAGGCCGGTGTCTTTCTCAGCTTGGAATGCCACCAACTCGTGACGCTCAAGACGCCGGAGATTGCGCGCGAGGTCTTTGACGCGGTTGATTCACCGTGGGTGCGCTGCGACTACGACTCGGCCAACTGGATTACGCTGGAGAATATCTACGACACCACCGGCGCGCTCAACCATCAAATTGACACGGTCGGCTCGTACATGGTCAGTTGCCACGCCAAGGATACTTGGATCGAAAACCGGCTGACGGTCCACATCGAAGCAGGTTGCCCCGGCAAGGGGTTGATGGATTTCAAGACCCTCTTCCGGCGCATGGAGGATCTTTCACCCGACTACCCGGTGATTTCCGAGGGCAATAACACGGCGGAATTGCCACAGGTAGGCCGTCTGTTCCATGAGACGGCGGCGGCGTTGGGCATTCGCGTACTGGATGCGGACGAGTAAGAATCTCGCCGTAAATCGGTTGTGGCCTAAGTAAAGTTCAAGAAGTTATTAGAAATAAACTCGTTGTACTGTAGGCTGAGCTTGTCGAAGCCGGAGCGGCTCCGGCTTCGACAAGCTCAGCCTACGTTTTCCAAAGACTTTCTGCATTTCCGGTAATAGGAATAGAAAAATTTACGGTGATGGGAACAGAAAATTTATGGCAACTTACCTTATGTAGATTATTCTTTCGTCTAATTTTCGTCTATAATTAGACGAAAGGAGCAAAGATGTTTCAACCTACTTACCATGTTTCACCGCGACTGCTTGACACCATCAAGCGAGTCACCGTTCTTGTTCACGAATTAAATAAGCGGCAACTGTCGGACCCACAGTTAGCAGTATTGCGATCAGAGGCATTAGTAACCTCGACCTATGCGTCAACAAGCATTGAAGGCAATCCACTCCCGCTGACCGAAGTTCGTCGGATTCTCAAATCGCGGCCGATGTACATTCGGCAGAGCGAGCGCGAGGTGCTGAACTACAATGGCGTATTGGAAGAGTTGTATCGCAATCCACGACAACCTTTCACCACCGACCTCATTTTAACGATCCACCGCGGTGTGGTTCACGAATTACTTCCAGCGCACCAAACGGGACGTTGGCGTCTGGAACCGGTTATTGTTCATGAACCGCGCAGCGGTGGCATCGTCTATCTACCACCTGATCACGATGCCGTACCGCAATTGATGACAGAATTAGTGACCTTTATCGAACAAGGACGAACCGAGCTAGACCCACTGCTCCTAGCCGGCATCTTTCACAAACAGTTCGTTGGCATCCACCCTTTTGTTGATGGAAACGGCCGCACCGCACGATTAGCGACTAACGTGTTGTTAGCCGGTTTGGGTGTTGACCTCTTCCCCCTACTTAGTTTTGAAAACTATTACAACCAAAATGTCACCCGTTACTTTCAGAGAGTCGGCCTCTTTGGAGATTACTATGAGCTTGCACCCGCGGTTGATTTTACACTGTGGTTGGAATACTTTGCCGAGGGTATTTTGGATGAATTGCGGCGTCTGACGGATCAACTGGAGCGGCAGGAGCAACAGCAGAGAAGCCCGTCGACAACCCTAGCGCCACATCACCAGCAAATTTTGGCCTATATCGATCAACACGGCTTTATCACGGATAAAGCATATACAAGCTTGACTGAGCGCGCCAAAGCCACGCGCAGTCTTGATTTTCGCAAATTGATAGAGATGGGGTTGATCGAACGGCTGGGAAGTGGACGCAGCACATACTACCAACGGGTCAATCAATAAGTGCACCGGGGTGTATCTCACTTTGAGGGCAACTCGTGTGCGTCGCACTGGTCAAGCGTTATTTCGTTGCCCCGATCGCTTTCGACCAGTGCGACGCACACTCCTGGTAGAAGAAAGTCGCCCCCAAATTGAGATACGCCCGTGCACCGATTGCACTTGACATTCCGCACGGAATCCCGTACGATATGATTGAGCTCGATTTGATAATTTTTGAGGGAAGCCTATGCCGACAATGACAGCAACAGAAGCACGTTCAACACTCTATACTTTGATGGATCAAGTAGCCGATTCTCATGAGCCAATTATGATCACTGGCAAGCGGACCAATGCTATTTTGATCAGTGAGGAGGATTGGCGCGCCATCCATGAAACGCTCTACTTATTAAACATTCCTGGCATGCGTGAGTCAATTTTGGAAGGGATGCAAACAGCGATTGATGAATGTGATGATGAGGTCGCTTGGTGAGTGAAGAGACCTTGTGGCAAGTTCTTATTACCAAACAGGCACAAAAAGATGCTAAGAAACTATCCGCAGCTGGATTGCGTTCAAAGACAGAGGAACTGTTGACCCTTCTACGGATAGATCCTTATCAAACACCACCCTTTTTCGAGAAATTAATCGGCGATTTAGCTGGCGCATACTCAAGACGTATCAATATACAACATCGTCTTGTCTATGAAATTCTTGATGAGGAACGAACAGTAAAGATATTACGCATGTGGACGCACTATGAGTAGCTTTTGGAGTATGCTATCCTTATCCCATGTCATCTACCCTTGATCGCTTACGCCGTCTGCATGGCCTCCGTCCCCAAAAGAGCACCGACGATCCCACGCCGCCGGCCACTTCTTCAGCGCGCCCAACCTCAGTAGATCCTGATCCGCCTGCGCAGGTTGTGACCGCAAAACCCAAACGCCGTGCGGCGGCCAATGCGCTGGAAACGCTCATCCCTGGCGAGGAGATCGAAAATTACAATGGCACCTGTTACGTCGTCACCGAACGCTATCCGCTCCACGAGCTGCGCGGTGCCTATCCATTGGCGGATCTGCTGACCCACCACCCCCGCACCTTTGCCGCGTTTCACCCAACCTTTGGCCTGCAAGAAACGGTTGATTTTAACCAGGCACTCTTTATCGACACCGAAACCACCGGCCTCGGTGGCGGTGCCGGGGTCTATGCCTTTATGGTCGGCGTCGGCACTTTTGAGAGGCTAGAGATTAGAGATCGAGAGATCAGAGACCACTCCCAATCTCCAATCTCCAATCTCCCCACCCACTTCGTCGTGCGCCAATACTTCATGCGCAATCCCGGCGAAGAGGGCGCGCTGATGCTGGCATTGGCCGAATTGCTCGATAGCTATGGCATGAGCGTCACTTTTAATGGGCGTACCTTTGATCTCCCCCTCCTACGCACTCGCTTTCGCCAGAATCAACACATCTACCCCGAATTGCGCGGCAGCGGTCGCCTGCTCGACGCCGACCGCCCCCACCTCGATCTGCTTCACCCAGCGCGGCGGATCTGGAAGCGGCGTCTACAAAGCTGCCGGCTGATCAATCTGGAAGCCGAAATCTTGGGCATGAGTCGCAGCGGCGATGATGTGCCCGGTCACCTGATCCCGCAGCTCTATACCGACTATTTGCGCAGCGGCCACGCCAGCCAAATGAGCGGCATCTTCTACCACAACCGCGAAGATATCGTCTCGATGGTCGCCTTAGCCACCCATCTGAGCACCGCCTATCGTGCCAGTGAAGCAGCTGAGCCACACGAACTGCATGGTCTCGATTGGCTCTCACTCGGCCGCTGCTATGCCGATCAACAACGGTGGACCGATGCCGAGCGCGCCTTTGTTGCGGCGCTCGAACGGCTGACCGGCAACGCCGCGCAAGCCGATGCCTTTGCCGAATTGGCCCAATTGCAAAAGCGTCAAAATCGTTGGGCCGAAGCCGCCGAAACCTGGCAACGTTGGCTCACTTCTGTGCCCGGCATCGATCCGACCCCCTATGTCGAATTGGCCAAATATTGCGAGTGGCAATGCAAGGATCTGGAACAGGCCGCCATGTGGACCCAATGGGCGCTTCATAATTTTAAACAGGCTCCAGCTTGGCAACAGGTTGGCACACAGATGGCCGATCTCGAGCATCGCTTAGAACGCCTGCAACGCAAACAGACCTAAAATCTACAGTTCAGTTGCTCGTGCCTACGCTCCGGCGTAGGCATGGCCTCCGACGCTCCAGCGTCGAGAAACTCACGGAGCCATCAATCAATGAGCACCACACGCCTCTCCTTTGCCGAAACCCCCGCTCTACAACCGACCACCGAACTGCACACCCTTGCCAGCCAAAGCGCTCGCTTCCCCTTTACTGCCACCGACCAGGCAACAGCCGAAGCGTGGCAAGCCGCCTGCCGTCCGGCGTTGGCGGCCACGCTTGGGTTTCTCGACACCCCGACCGTCGATCCGGCCCCTGAACTCATCGAAGAGGTGGACCGCGGCGATTACATCCGCCGCAAAGTCGTCATCTCAACCGCACCAGGAGTGCGGATGCCGCTCTATCTGCTAGTTCCCAAGGGCGCGACCGGGCCGCTGCCGGTGGCGATTGCCTATGCCGGTCACGGCTATGGCGTCTATGATATTGTGGGGATCTGGGAGAATGGCGAGGAGCGTTTCGAGCCGGAAGGCTATCACAAGGACTTTGGCGTGCAACTCTGCAAACGGGGCTTTCTCGTCGCTGCGCCAGAGATCGCTGGCTTTGGCGAGCGTAAAACCGATTACAGCTACCTCAACACCGAATTGGGGCAGCCGATCCCCACCACTTGCCACAACGCAGCGACCTACGCCTTTATGCTCGGCAAATCGATGGCGGGGATGCGCGTACGCGATGGGATGCGGTTGGTTGACTATCTGGCGACACTGCCCGAAGCCGATACGGGTCGCCTTGGCGTGATGGGCATCTCCGGCGGCGGCATGGTCACCTTTTTCCACAGCGCAGTGGATGAGCGGATCAAGGCCTGTGTGATCAGCGGCTACTTTAGCAGCTTTCGCGACAGCATTCTGGCGATGAATCACTGCACCTGTAATTTTGTGCCGGGATTGCTCAACCTTGGCGAGATGAGCGATCTCGTCGGGCTGATCATGCCACGCCCAATGTTGGTAGAGACAGGCACCTATGACCCGATCTTCCCGGTGGCGACGGTGCGGGAGAGTGTGGCCCGTACGCGTGAGATCTGCACCATTCTCGGCGCTGATCCGGCAAAGCTCATCGAAGTTGACGAGTTTCCTGGCCGCCACCGGATTAATGGCGCACGGGCCTATGATTTTCTGTGGGAACAGCTAACTGAAGTAAGTTCGTAGGACACGGTAACCGTGCCCCATGTGTATCAAGGTAAGCCTTTACGGTGGGGTATAGTTGTCACCCTGAAAGGGTCTTCGAGTTGCCCTACCCTGGAGATTCTTGCAGACTTGTCCTCGTAAGGAATGACAAGCCGAACCTGGCATTTTTCTGGTAAAATCCCTTCCCTTGATACCAGTAGGGCGCGGTAACCGTGCTCCATGTTTATCCAGCTAATAAATAAATAAGGGCGGTAACCAACACTACAACCGATGAAGGAAACAGCGGATTTGCCACGGCGCATCCGGAATTTTAAGGGCAAATGGTATTTAAAACCGACAAGTTTATAAGTTACCAAAGGTTTCATCAACCGAATTGAAAATCCGTTGCTGCCAAAATCCGCTGTAGTATTCCTGAAATCCCTTGCCTTGATACCAGTAGGGCACAGTATACCGTGCCCTACGACATTGCTTCAATAAGTGTTACGACTAAGGATCTGTCATTCTGCAAGAATCTTTATGGCGGAATAACCTCGAAGACGCTTGCAGCGTGACAGACCCAAAATGGCTTAGCCGTTGCCAGTAAGTTTCAGTTATCGGGCGATCATCGGCAAGTAGAGCTCAACTGGCGCGGTCGTCGCCGCGCTGATCGTTAATTCGACAGCCACGCGCTCTTGGGCACCATCGGCGGTCTGTACGGTTACCGTGGCCTGTTGCTCACCCACGGGCAGCAGCCACGGCAGCGTGGTCAAATGCACGGTTGTTGCGCCGATGCCCTTGGGTGTTACGGTCAACCAAGGCTGATCACTTGCTGCCTGCCAGGCGCTGCCATCAGAGAGATGGAGCGCCAGACTTGCCTGGGCGCTGTCCCGCAGATGGAGCATGCGTCGATCAACCTGTGGTTGGCCTGGTGCCCCGATCGTGATGTTGTCGAGCCAGAGCGTGCCGCTGCCGCTGCCATATTCCCACACCACTTCCACCCGATCCAACGCAGTGAGATTCACCCCCTGTACAGCAAAGTCTTGCAGCGGGATCTCAACTGGTTGCCACTTGTCGCTGAGGGTCACATAGTCGGCGAGTTTGACGGCGGCACGGAAGTTGCCGTCCGCCAGATAGATATAAGGGGTTACCGGTTGTTGGCCACCCTTAGCCCAAAAACGCAACGCACTATTGGCCGCAACCGTCGGCCGATTGAGCCCGCTGTTCCAAAGCGCATACCCGCCCGCAGCCACCATATAATCGAGGCGCAACGCGTGCCCGTGGCTGGCGATGGCATCACCAGCAACCAGCGTTGGCTGAATTGTACCACCAGGGGCCGCACTATAGTAGCCCATGCCCCGGGCATTGGCGTCAAGTTGCTGATCATCAAAGGTATCCACAACAACGGCAATTGGCAAGGTGGTCAGGCGCATTTCTTTGAGGGCAAGCTGCCCCTGATTGTGGTCGGTACTGTTGGTAAAGACGAGATCGAGCTGCGTCAACGCGTGCAGATCCATTTGTGCGGCGAAGGCATCCAATGGCACCTGTACCCACTGCCACTCCGTAGTTAATCCACCGGGTATCAGATCGCCCAGTGACAACTGGTTGATGTGCCCTTGTGCATTTTCAAGCCCAATCCGCGCCTGTGCGCCCGCCTCGCTGCTGCGCATCAGCAGATCGAGGGTGGTATATGCGGTGCCATCGAGCGATGGCAATTTGGTGTAATAGCCGGCGTATTGGTCGGCCTGACTGACATCGTAATCGAGGAGCAACGTCTGTTCGCTGCGGTAAACGCGCAAGGTGCCACCAGCCGTGGGGTGGTTAAAGATGCCATTTTCGCCGTCGACGCGATTGCGCAACGCTTTCCCCGCAAAGTCGTCGACCAGCAAGCTCTTTCGATCGTCAACACGGTAGCGATAGTAGGTGAGCGGCGCATCAATCGGGTCACGGCTGGTGTAACCATTGGCATAGACCGTTTCCAGATAGTAGAGCACATCCGTACCGAGCGGCTGCCCGGGCAGCGCGCCACCATAGGGAATGCCGGCAGCTTCTGCGCTTTGGGCGTTGAGCGCCACGCTTTGGAATGAGCGGCCACCATCAACGCTGTAATAGGCGCTGAGTGTGCTGACCGTTGTGCCTGCCGGTACAAGCGCACGAATCGGCTGGGCAGCGGTTGTTGGGCTATCGGTAGGCAGCAGTAAGGCCGATGTGGACGCACTGTTTGTAAAGCTCACACTATCAAGCGACAATGTCATTGGCCGGCCGGTCGCCTCGGCATTGAGCCAGATGAGCGCTTTGACTTGCGTAGCAGCAAAGTTTTGAGCACGCCCAAAGCCCTGCTGGGCAAAGGCGCTGAGCGGGAAGAGGTATTGACGCCACTCTGGGTCAGGCGTGAAGACGGTCTGGTAATAATCACTATCGGTGGCTCCTTCCGTCTCTAAAAGCACGCGCACGGGGGTGCCATCACCCTTGGCCCAAAAGCGCAGAGCGGCATAGGGGCTCACATCGACGGGGCGGCCATTGGGGTTAAGCGTACGCCCAATGCCCACCGAGCCGGCTACGCTGCTGTCGGCCTGCTCAATCGTTGCACAGCCAGCCAGTAACAGGTCGCTTTTGTCGATTGCACTCAACGGTTGGCAGGTACCCAAGGTAAAGGGGGTCTGTTCATTCGCCGCATTGGCGACCTTGAACCAGAGCCCACTGCCGGTGTAGACTTTATCGGTAAAGCCGTTGTTTTCTACATAAATGGTGGCGTCGAGCAATCCAGGAAAGGCGAGCGACACCTCCTCGCCACCAGCGGGCAAGGTCAGCTGTTGCTCAAAGGGTTGCAATGTATCGCGATCGAGATGGGTGCGCCAGGAGCCATACAGGCGCACAGTCTGCACACTATCGCTCAGTGAATGCAAATCGAGTTGCACACTGTCGGCGGCATAGCGCACCTGTTGGATAATCACCTGCGGTTCTTCGGGTGCGCGCTCGCGCTCAAATTGATTGTGATAGATCAGTTGCCAGCTACCGCCATCCAATTCGGTCAGATGTAACAGAATCGCTTGGAGCAAACGCTGACTGGTTGCCAGATCACTGCTCCAAATCTGGAGATTAAAAACATAGTCAAAGGCGAAGTCAAAGGATTGACCATAGCTGTCCTGTGTCCAGCGGCTGTCAACGCGAAAGGTTTTTGTTGCTTCATCCACAAAGATATGGAAGAGGAGCGCATCTTCATGGTTCGATGATTCGCCATCGTCCTGTGGCTCGGCATACGAATGCCAAAACCAGGCACGGTTGTTGGGTGGCACATCGATGAGTTGCGGGGCAATCGCGTCAACAGTGTAGCCTTTGAAGCGGTTGCAGACGCCATAATCGTGGGCATAGGGTCGCGCCAACGAGAGGATTCCCAGTGTGACAGCCTGCACTTGCCCAGCTTCATTGACGAAGTCAACCGCCTGTGCATCGGGTGCGTCGGTTACGGCCAGGACATCAGCCGGTGTGGCCGTCGAAGGCGTTGTGCCATTGGGACCAGTGGTCGGCATTAAGTCATCGAGGCTCAAGGAGATATCAGCCAACAATCGGGCCTTGTGACGTTGGTCAGGTTGGGCGGCATCATTAGCCGCAGAGGTGCCCTCGCCTGCCGGCGCATCGCCAACGGCTCCGAGGAATGCGCTTGGCTCGCCCGGTAGCGGCTCCGACTCTAGACCACCGCTGCCGCCGCTTTGCACGCCGGCAAAGGCCGTGGTGCCATTGCTACGCCAGTTGACCTGCTGGCCGTTGTTGGGATAGGCGGCCAAAACCGCTGTAATGCCGGCGTTGACCGTGCCCCACTTACGGTCATCTTGGTCAACATATTTATCAAGCCCGTCAGCATCAATATCAATGCCAGCCAGCACCATCGCTGCTTCAGCGCTGTCCGACAATTTGTCCCCATCGCTGTCGAGATCGAGGTAGTCTGGAATGCCGTCGTTGTCACTGTCCAGTGGCTTGAGCCCTTGGCCAAACGCTTTATCGATCCCCGTGGTGCCGATTTGCCCTTTTGGCAGTTGATAGCCCGCGGTTGTCTGCGCCTCCACAATGTCGGGAATGCCATCGTTGTCGCTATCCAGGTCGAGAAAATCACTGACCCGATCGTTGTCACTATCGGGTAAGGCGGCAGCACTTGCCAGATCTGCCGGGGTATCAACAACGCCATCGCCATTGCTATCGGTGAGCCCAGCTTCGATGATGTCAGGAATACCGTCATTATCGCTATCGAGATCCAAGCTGTTGACAATGCCGTCGCCGTCGGTGTCGAGCGCACAGCGATTTAGCGTGTAAAATTGAATGTCATCTAAAAAATTACCCGTGGTGGTATTGCCATTGGCCGTCGCGACCGCTTCGTAATAGAAGCGGGTCACGGTTCGACCCGCCGGCACGATGTACTCACCACTATAGACCTTCCAGTCCGTGTTGCCAGTGTTAAAGGTGCCTAGCGTCGTAGGAGAACCGCCAGGGGTGGCGACCAGGAGGCGAATCGTGTCGACGCCGGTACGCCCACGGTGGGCAAAGGACCAGTGCATTGTGCTGCCCGGTGTGGTGCTGATGTCCTGATAGAGGGCGGCCTTTTCATTGGCGTTGATCTCGGCAAATTGGCTCCCCTTATACGCGGGAACGCCGCTAAAGTTGCTCTGCCAGATCTCAATTTCGCTATCGCTTGCCGTGGTCGACCACCCTGGCACGATAAACGACTTATAAGTGACTGCTACAAGCGGAAAAGTGCCATAGCGCTTGCTGGTCAATGAATAATTTGTATCAATATCGGGCGCTTCAAACGAACCGTTGACAACAGCAATCGGTGTGGTGCCAACAAAACTGAGACATTCAACACCGTTGGGAATCCCGTCCATGTCGTCGTCGATGCTGTCGGCTGTGGGAGCGGGGAAAGCGGTCTCAAGCGAGGAAGCATGCGCGACCGAACGCAAGGATAGGGGAGCAAGGGCGAGAGACAACCACAGTAACCCTGTTAGCATGCTCCACAAAAGAAGCGGGAGATTCCAGATACGAGACTGATATTTGAACATGGTCTACCTAGATTTGGCTTTTCACACATCACACGAATGGCGGCTTTTTAGTAGCAAACGTGCAAATGACGACAATAAATACAGACTGCTACAATTGATTATCTACCTTTGCAAAGGTAGATAATCAATTGTAGCAGTCTGTAGCATATAAATCATCGGCAGAAAAGCAGATCAAGGTAGTGTCAATTGATTGGGATGTAGCTTAGTACCTGCCACTATGACTGACGCATGCGCAAACAAGGTTGTTCGACCACATCAAAAAAGTGCTCCAATTGACTCAAGCGCAGCATCCGTTCAACGGCTGGAACTGACGCCTTGACAAGCTTTACTGTGCCTCCGACGCGGCGGGCACGGGTAAAGAGACTAACCAGCGCCGCTAACCCGGCGCCATCCATCCCTGGCGTAGCGGAAAGATCAACGACAAAGTGGGTGGTCCCGGCGTATAGATGCTCCTCGACCTGGCGCCGAAAGTGGGGCGCGGTCAGCGTGTCGAGCCGTTCAACGGGTGCAAGAATCACCGTATGACGATGGCCAACCATTTGTTCGGTCGCTCTGACAACGGTCTGTTCGGTTCGGTTCATAGCGATCAGCTCCCTTCTTTAGAATGCGGTTACAGTGTTTGAACTTACCCAATTTGCTGACTGAGTAGGTACGACAACGTTAGATTGTTATACTCAAATCAGAATGAAACCCCTAGTTTCGGCCAGCGTGCGTCGCACTGACGGAAGCATCTAGCGGACTGGAAGCAGTTGGCGGTCAGTGCGACGCACGCGATCCCGTTGGTCCGCAAAACTCCGGTTCTC
>DAOUCA010000184.1:0-70930 GCA_034432375.1 Caldilineaceae bacterium | reverse complement strand
GAGAACCGGAGTTTTGCGGACCAACGGGATCGCGTGCGTCGCACTGACCGCCAACTGCTTCCAGTCCGCTAGATGCTTCCGTCAGTGCGACGCACGCTGGCCGAAACTAGGGGTTTCATTCTGATTTGAGTATAGCAAATCCGTCAGTTCTATGGTGGTCGAAAGAGTAGCCAATGCGAACAGTCATACAAGAATTGAATTCGACGTCTGGGTATAGAGCGCTGCATCCAGCACTTTTTACCTATAATGCTCACTTTGTCCAGCGTTTCATCGACCCGTCTATGCATCACAATGACGAAAAAACAGCCGTTGAATTGCGGGTTACAGTTCAGGAGATTGCTGAACAGATCTATCAATTTCAGCTCTTTACCGCGGACTTTTGTCAATGTTTGATCGAAGAAGCAGAACAGGTTGGTGGTTGGGAAACCAATTGGGAGAAGAGCGCCGAGCCCCATCCCTTCTTCCCCGAAGAAGAGTCGATCGTCGACCTATGTGAGCCTGACACTACCATCAGCTTGGATGAGATCCCAGGCATGACGGCTGTCTACGCGCAGGTGATCGACCGGCACCTCCGACCCCTCGTCGAAACATTGTGGCGCACATTCCACCTACAAAAATGGGACCTGCCGGAGGTCAGAAAATATGAACCCACCGTGATCAATGGGATGGATCTCCACTATGACCTCGAAACGGTTGCCTTTGTCACCTACTTAGGAGGGGCTACCTTTGTGGGGGGTGGGACCTATTTTCCCCGCTGGCAGCTTACTGTCGGCGATCACCTAACTGTCCGGCAAGGCTCTGCTATCGTCTATCCTGGCGGCGTTTCCCACGAGCACGCTGCCTTGCCAGTCACTGCTGGTGTTCGCTATATGTTGGGTGGCTCTCTCTATTGATCTACAGTTTCATAACGATTCAGGCACCATCTCTCGCCCTTTCCCACGCGCATGGGCAGGAGCAAATCTCCTCTTCTTGCTCGCTATGTAGGGCTGGTGGTGGGGTGATAGTTATTCTTTGAGGAGGTCTTGTGTTGCATCCAGAACTTTACCAATATCACGAAACGCATATGGCGCCCTGGTTACGTGTTGGCGAACCCGCTTATCAACAGTATATTACCGAAGATGCCGAGCAAATCTATCGCTTTGCCTTATTCACCCCAGAGTTTTGCCGCTTGATAATCGAAGAAGCGGAAGCTTGCGCCGCTTGGGTGACCGAGGAAGAGAGCTTTGTGAGCACAAATATATTGGGCCACCAGGAGGTTGACGACCCAGAAACGACGCTTCACTTTTACGAAATGGCTGGCCTGGAAGAGAGCTTCTATCAAATTGTCGACCGTCATCTCCAACCGCTCATGGAAAAACTATGGACGACCTTTACGCTGCAGAAGAAGGATCGCCCGTACCTCCTCAGATATGAGCCATCAGTTGTCAACAAGATGAATCTCCACTATGACAATGAAACGCTTGCCCTTGTGATCACGCTGAGCCAGCCGGAAGAGTATGAAGGGGGCGGCACGTACTTTCCGCGCTGGAACTATTCAACCGGCAAACCACAGGCAGGGGAAGCGATTCTCTACCCCGGTGGCGTCTCCCATGAACATATGGGCTTGGAGACAACCGCTGGTAAACGTTATCTCTGTCTCTGTGCATTTTATTGAGAAAGTGCGCTATGTTATCGACGATTGAAAAAGTAATTATCTTAAAGACAGTCAGCGTCTTTAGCCAGGTGCCAGATCATGCCCTTGCTGCCCTCGCCACCATCCTGGACGAAGTTACAGTGGCCGCCGACGAAACCATCTTTACCAAGGGTGAACTGGGCACGAACATGTATATTATCGCGGCGGGTGAAGTGCGCGTCCACGATGGCGATCATACAATTAATCGCATGGGCGAGCGCGAGGTCTTTGGCGAAATGGCGCTCTTCGATGCCGAGCCACGCTCAGCCTCAGTCAGTGCACTACAAGAGACTCTGTTGCTCAGCCTCAACCAGGAAGATTTTTTTGAACTGCTCGAAGAGCACAGCATTATCGCACGCCGTGTGATTCAGGTCCTGTCGCAGCGTCTGCGCGCACGGACGGAGGATCTCTATCAGTTGCGGATGCACTCAGCACCAAGCGCTCCCCCAAATCGGCACAATCCCGAGCAACGCTAGTCAGGACTTATGCGCGCCATGCCGATGCCGGAGCGTCCGCACGAGCTTTTACCCGTAGACATCGGTGCGACGGTGTTGTAGTGCAGGCAGACCAGCACGCGTCCGCTCCTGCGCCACCAGATCGACTTCGGCGACGATCACACACGCTCGCTCCGGTGCCCGTGCCAATACACTGCCCCACGGGTCGACGATCATGGTGCTGCCATAACATTGCTTGCCGTTGCCGTGCGTGCCGATCTGTGCCGGCGAGACCATGTAAACCTGGTTTTCGATGGCGCGGGCGCGGATCAATGTCTCCCAATGATCTTTGCCGGTGTAGAGGGTGAAGGCGGCGGGTTGAAAGATCACCTTGGCCCCGGCGAGCGTCAGCGCGCGATAGAGTTCGGGAAAGCGGATGTCATAGCAGATCGTCAGCCCCATTTGGGCGTGTTCGGTCTCAAAGGTGACCATCTCGTTGCCGGGCGCGACCCTAGTTGATTCTTTGTAGCTGCTCTGGCCGTCGACGTGAATATCGAAGAGGTGGAGCTTGTTATAGCTGGCGATCTGCTCGCCGGTGGGGTCGAAGACGAGCGTGGTGTTGTGAATGCGGTCGCTGTTGGGGATAAGGGTGGGAATGCTGCCGCCGTGGAGGTAGATGCCGTGTTGGCGCGCTTTGGCACGCAAAAACTGCGCGGTGGGGCCATCGATTGGCTCGGCCCCTTCGGCCATTTTGTTATCGGCGGCGAGAAAGTTGAAGAGCTCCGGCAAGCCAACCATCTGCGCGCCCAAGCCGGCGGCTTCATCGATCAGCCCTTCGGCGGCGGCAAGGTTGGCGGCCTTGTCATCGCGTGAATTCATCTGGCAGGCGGCAATGCGAAAGGTGGACATGGGTAGGCTCCTGACTTTTTAGATGAGTTGTGGTAAGATTGGGCTATTGTAGCATAGGTGGGTTGGGGGTGACTAGTTGTTGTGAAGTATCCCAATGATTCACCTCATCCATGCCCAAGGGAGCACCTATGTCCCCCTCCTTGATGTTAGGTAGGGGGTTGGGGAACCGTCTTAAATTAGTGAAAACTCGTTCCACGCTCCAGCGTGGAATGCACACTGGGACGCTCCAGCGTCCAGTGGCCGTACTGGATGCTGGAGCGTCCCTATCGAGTTCCCGCGCTCCAGCGTGGGAACCAGCAGCCAATTGTTAACAACGAGGAACCAAGGACCAAACCGATGTTCAGGCGATGGGCAAAGGCAAAGAGCACAACCGATGAGCAGGAGCACGCCGCACCGCCGGTGGTTGCGATTCGTGGCGTCACCAAGGTCTATACCATGGGCGAGGTGGAGGTGCGAGCGCTGCGCGGGGTCGATCTCGATATCTGGTCGGGGGAGTTGGTGGCGATCATGGGCCCAAGCGGCAGCGGCAAGTCGACGCTGATGAATATTATTGGTTGCCTCGACGTGCCGACCGAAGGCAGCTACAAACTTGACGGCGTTGATGTGAGCGAGTTGAGCGATATGCAACTGGCAGCGATTCGCTGTCGGAAGATCGGCTTTGTCTTTCAGAGCTTTAACCTGCTGTCGCGCACGACGGCGCGATCCAATGTGGAGTTGCCGCTCATTTATGGCGGGATGCGCGGTCGCCAACGCCGGGAGCAGGCGGAAGAGATGCTGACCTTGGTCGGCTTGGGCGATCGGCAAGATCATCGGCCCAATGAATTGTCGGGTGGTCAGCAGCAGCGGGTGGCGATTGCGCGGGCGCTGGCCAACAACCCGGCGATGATTCTGGCCGATGAACCGACGGGCAATCTCGACTCCAAGACGAGTGTCGAGATTATGGAGTTGTTTCAGCGGCTCAATCGCGAGCAGGGCATCACCATCGTCTTTGTTACCCACGACCCCGAGACGGCGGCCTATTGCCAGCGGGTGATCCATGTGCGCGATGGGCTGGTGGAGAAGGATGAACGGCAGGCGGCGCATGGGGCGGCAATTACGTCGGTTTCGGTAGCAGATCCCATTGCAGAGGTAGAGGGACCGGCGATCGTTGCCTTTGATGATTGGGCAAAATAGTGGAAGCCCCCAAGGGCACCACAAACGGAGGCTGAGCCTGTCGAAGCCAAAGTGGCACCGGCTTCGGCAAGCTCAGCCTGCGACAGGCTCAGTCTCCGTTTGGTCAACCCGCTGGCCAACGTGCCTGTAACTGTGCCAATTTGGCTTGAAAGTCCGCCTGTTCGGTTACTCCTCGATTGACCATGTACTTGGGCAAGTTGCCCTGGAAGACGTTGAGAATATTTTCAAGCGCGCCGACGCCGTTATCGCGATAAAGGTCGTCGGTCCAGGCCAGGGCATGGGGCGAGAGGATCACATTTTCCATGTCGATGAGCGGATGATCGGTCGGCAGCGGCTCTTCTTCAAAAACATCGAGACCAGCCCCGGCCAGTTGACCAGCTTGCAGTGCCGCCGTTAGATCGGCTTGGCGCACAATCGGGCCGCGCGCGGTGTTGACAAAGTAGGCGGTCGGCTTCATCAACGCAAAGAGCGCCGCGCCGATCATGCCCTCGGTCTCGGCGGTGTGGGGGCAGTTGATGGCGACAAAGTCCGACTCACGGAAGATCGTCTCCAGATCAACCAACTCGACATTCATGGCGTCGGCCCGCTCTTGTGACAAATAGGGATCATAGACGAGGCGCCGGCCTAAGTCGAAGGGGCCGAGCAGGCGAAACATTTCGCCGCCAATATTGCCACTGCCCACCGAGCCGACCGTCTTGCCGCTCATCCCCAAGCCGGAGGTTTGCGCTTTGAGATCCCAGCGGCCCGAGCGCACGAGTTGATCTTTGGCATTTAGTTTTTTGGCTAGGGCCAGAAAGAAGGTGACGATCGCTTCGGCCACCGGTTTGCGCACGGCATCGGTGGTGATAGCGAGGAGCACATTGGCTTCGGTACAGGCGGGCACGTCGATCATATCGTAGCCGACACCCCAGCGCGCGATGACAGCCAGGTGCTCGTTGCCGGCCAGCGATTCGGGGGTAACGCGCGCCAACAAGGTCAACAGCGCATCGTAACCGACGATCTCATCGGGATAGATCTCCTTGCCGCGCATGGGGAAAAAGTCCCAGGTGACGTGGGGTAGCGGCGTCAATAGCTCTTCCAAAACTGGTTCTAACAGATCGGTGGCGTGGGTCTGAAAATCAGGTGAGACGCCAATACGAAACGGTTGTGTCATCTTAGTATCCTGCCTCTTTATCGACTAGGTTTGTCAGTGGTTGCCCGTCAATATAACGGTGCAGATTCTCTTTCATGATCGACATCACATTGGCGCGCGTCTGATCCGAAGAAGGCGAGTTGTGCGGGGTGATAATGATGTTGGGACAATCCCACAATTCATTGTCGGCGGGCAGCGGCTCGATCGCGGTAACATCCAATCCGGCGCCGGCCAATTCGCCATCGCGCAACATCTGCGCCACGGTCGGCTCATGAACAATGCCACCGCGCGACATCACCAGCAGATAGGCGCTTGGCTTCATCAGCTTGAGTAGTTCCGCTGTGACCATGCCGCGTGTTTCGTCAGTGATCGGAATCGCAATCACCACCACATCAGATTTCCGCATCAGATCGGGCAAGCCATCGAGCAGACGGACCTCGCTGACATAATCGGGCTGTGGCACTTTGTTGAGATCGACAGCGATCACCTTCATCTCAAAAGCGTGCGCCCGTTTGGCGATTGCGCGGCCGATCTGGCCGAGACCGATAATGCCCATCGTCGCGCCGACGAGGCCGGTGCGTGGCGTGGATGATCCGCGAATCCATTCGTGCCGTTTCTGTGCTTCGTAGGTTTCATCAAAGCGGCGCGCCAGAAAGACCAACATGCCAAAGGTATGCTCGGCGATCGTCGTGGCGTGGGCCCCGCGCGTGTTGGTCACCTGTACATCGCTGTCAATAAGCGAGGGAGCATTGCGCAGCCACTCGACGCCGGCACTGCCCGACTGTACCCATTTCAGCTTGTGGGCCGACCGCGCAACATTTTCACTGATTGCACCCAAGGCGACTTCGGCATCCCTGGCCGCAGCTATCATTTCCTCTTCGGTACTTCCACCCACAAATTCGACTGTGGGAAACTCCCTGTTCCACTCATCGACAACACTTTGATTAAACCAGCCCGACGGTACAAGCACTTTCATTGGTTCCTCCTGTTAAATGTGAATGATGAAAGGGGAGATAACAGGGTTAAAACCCTGCTCTAACAGCGAGAAGCCGCCTCAGCGGCTGAAAGAATTTTCTTAGCGCCGGCACCCAGAGGGTACCCGGCTTCTCGTTGTCAGCAAGTCAGCGCCTGAGGGCGCTTCTCGTTGTTAGCAAGGGGTTTTAACCCCATTGCATAAGGCAGTGACGGTAGCAACGTGTCATCTTGCCTTAAACCGCCGCGGCAATCTGTTGACTGATCAGATCGTGAAAGCGAAGCTCACTGTTATCCTCGGGTGCGTATCCGATAATCTTGCGCGCATTGGCGATACTCCAAAAGGCGTGGCTGTTGCCGCTGATACCGTAGAAGATCTGGAAGGGAATGCCTTCTTCGTCACGAATATCTGCGGTTTCGATGCTTTTGACGAAGAGCTGTTGCAGGTCGCGGTCGCTGATATAGACGGCGAGGGCACGACGGAGGCGGCGCAGATCGCCTAACTTGGTGTTGGCCACATCATCTTCGCGCGGGCCACCAATGCGGATCTGGACCGTTTCAAGCTGGCGACCCGCGGTCGGCATTTCGCCGGTTGCCCACTGAGCCGAAGGGCGCGCTTGGCGACCGGTGGCAAAGACAAAGCCTAGGTGCTCGTAGACTTCCTTGGCCCAGCCGTAGTAGTTGTCGGAGAGGGCGCGTCCGTTGGGGTCGACAAAGTCCATTTTGCCGTCGAGAATCAACGGTTCGTAATAGTCGGCGGCGTGATTGGAACTGGCCACGACGACGCGGCGCACCCCTTCTTCCAACGCGGTCTGGTAGATATTGTAGGCCATCTGCACGTTGGCGAACTCGTTCCAGAAGCGGCCATCGGAGTCGTTGCCGGCGCTGGGGTTGGAGTTGCCGACAAAGCCGAAGTGGGCCACGGCGTCGGCTCCGTGGAAGTGCGCGCGGTAGCTGTCACGGTTCTTGTCAACGAGATCGGCGATCTGGACGCCGGGCACCTCTTCGCCGGCGCGGTTGGTGGTTTTGACATCGAGCAAGGTCAGATCATAGTGTTCGCGCAGAGCCGGTAAGACTTGGCCGGCTACCTTGCCCGAAGCGCCGGTGACGACGACTTTCTTTTTGGTCACGGTTTTCTCCTTTTTCTAGCACACCTGCGTTGGTGGGTGCACATTGCTGATCGGGGTTACGCAACGTTCTCTGGCTTCGACAGGCTCAGCCGACGAACGTTGCGCACCCTTTTGACATAGACGCCTCAAAAGCGATAGCGCTTGGTGCGGTTGTAGAGCATCTGGTTGCGTGCTTGGGCAGGCGGTTGGGGCATGGCCAAGAGGGGCAGGGTTAAGACGACGCCACAGAGAAAGCCGCCGATATGCGCAAAGAAGGCGACACCGCCACCCATCTGTGGGCCAAGCGAGGCCAAGCCAGAGAAGAGCTGCAAGACAAACCAGAGCGCCAAGACGATCCAAGCTGGCCATTCCGCCAGCCGAGAAAAGAGACCCAAGAGGAGGATACCACGCACACGTATATTGGGGAAGAGCACCAAGTAGCTGCCAAGGACACCGGCAATTGCGCCGCTGGCCCCAATCAGTGGCACCGTCGAAGTCGGATCAATCCACACCTGGGCAACCACGGCAACATAGCCACTTACAAGATAGAGCAACAGAAAGAGGGGCCGCCCAAAGCGATCCTCCAGATTGTCGCCAAAGAGATAGAGGTAGAGCATGTTGCCGAGTAGGTGCGCCCAGCCGCCGTGCAAAAACATGCTACGGATTACATCCAACTGCGTCTCTAGTGCAAAGGGCGCGGCGGCCGCTTGGGCCGGCACGATGGAGATGCGCGTGAAAACCTGCATCAACTCACTCTCCGGCAGTCGCAACTCCCAGAGAAAGACCAACACATTGAGCGCAATTAAGCCCCAGGTCAACAGCGGCGTGCGGCGGACGGGGTTGAGATCGTTGAGTGGGATCATATCGCTCCGTTACTTTGGGTGCGTACCACATTTGGGGGATTACAGAGAAGGACCAATTTGATCGTCCGGTGTAATCCCCCAAAATGGGACGCGCCTCATTACTTTATTTTCGTTACACCCTGTGGTACGATGAACAGGCGACCGTTATCTCTATGGGGGAAAGACGAATGGCACTGACATTAAGGCAAGAGGCTATCTCATATACACCTGAAGAGTATTTAGCTTTAGAAGAGCTGGCCGACACCAAAAGTGAGTATTACAAAGGACAGATTTTTGCTATGTCTGGTGGCTCGATCAACCATAATCGGATCGCCGTCAATCTTCTCACAGAACTGGGCAGTGGGTTACAGTCAACCCCGTGTGAACCGTTTAACAGTGATCTACGGGTCTACATCAAAGCCCATGATCTCTTCACCTATCCCGATGTTTCAATTCTTTGTGGTGAGCCGGCGTTCTACAACAATCGGACCGATTCGATCACCAATCCGATTGTGCTCATTGAAGTGCTCCCGCCTTCCACCAAAGATTATGACCGCGGGCAGAAGTTTGAATTTTACCGCTCGTTGTCTTCGTTACAAGATTATGTGGTCATCCATCAGAATCAGATCTTGATTGAATATCATCATAAGGTCGGGATTGGGCGCTGGTTGCTCACCGAATTCATCGACCTGGATGAGACACTGATCATTCAAGCCATCGATTTTACGATACCGCTGCGCAGAATTTACGCGCGCGTCAGTGAATTGGCGGCCTAGTCATTTCAAAATTCAAGTTATCCACGGAGGCACACGAAGACACACGAAGAAAAAGCAAGTCTTCGTGTGTCTTCGTGGAATTATTTGTTGGAATTCCCTTAGTGACTCTCTGCATGTTGCTTGAGCAGCCGGCAAGTCACTTCCGCCAACATGGCTGTGCCGACGGGCAAGGCGTCCTCGCTGATATCAAAGACCGGGGTGTGGTGGGGTCGGCTTTTGTCATCGAATTTGGCCCCAAGCATAAACATGGCCCCGGGCGCTTTTTGCGTCATGTAGCTGAAATCTTCCGCCCCCATGCCCGCTTCGGCTGGCAATAGCCCTTCTTCGCCCAACATCTCTAGCGCTGTCTCCTTGATCAGATTGGCCACCGCTGGGTCGTTGTAGGTGGAAGGATAGCCGGACTTGATACGCAGCGTATAGTCGCCCCCCATCGCGCGGGCAATCTCGAGCATCTTCGCTAATTCATCCTTGGCCAACTGGCGCGTCTCCTCGTCAAAGGTGCGGATCGTGCCGCTGATCTCGATCTTGGCGGGGATAATATTGGTGGCGGTGCCGGCGTGGATCGTGCCGATGGAGATCGTGCCCGCTTTGGTCGGATTCATGCGGCGGGCGCGGATGCCGTTGATAGCGTTGAGTACCTGCGGCAGAATAAAGGTGGGGTCGACCGTTTGGTGGGGATAGGCGCCGTGGCCGCCGGTGCCGGTAATCGTGATAAAGAACGAATCCTCCGCCGCCGTAATATAGCCTGAGTCGATCATCACTTTGCTGGCTTCGCTGTCGCTGGCTACATGCAGCGCAATGACAGCATCAAGATCATCGAGGGCCTTCTCTTCGACCATACGGATCCCGCCCGACTTATTCTCCTCGTCGCTCGCCTCTTCGCTGGGCTGAAAGAGAAAGCGGATCTGGCCGGCAGGGCGATTGGGCATCTCCGAAAGTAGCTTTGCCACGCCGAGTAACATCGCAGTGTGGGCATCGTGGCCACAGGCGTGCATTGCGCCGGGGTTCTGTGAGGCATATTCGGCCCCCGTTGTTTCCAAAATCGGCAGCGCATCCATATCGGCGCGGATGCCAATAATCGGTCGCCCCTCGCCCAGGTAGCCGACGACGCCGGTCTTGGCAACGCCGGTCTGTGCCTCAATGCCGTAGCCCTCAAGCGTATCCGCCACCAGGCGCGCCGTGCGCTGCTCCTGAAAGCTCAACTCGGGATGGGCATGGATATCGCGCCGCCAGGCGATCAGTTGCTCGTGGATCGCTTTTGCTTCTTCTAACATGGGAAACCTCATTTGTTGAATAGATGGATATTGATATCATCTATTGTACTCTGCTTTCCCCAGATGATCAACGATTTGCAAGACGCAAGAGTCAGTCAACTCGTTATACTTTATTCGATGTAGAGCCACGGCATGCCGTGGCTCTACATCGAATAAAGTATAAAATTACGCCGCCATTGCCACGCCTTGCTCGCGCAACCAACCCCGTAGCGGTACATCCTCATCGGTCGGTGTGTAGAAACCGTTGGCATTGGTGCCCCAGCCGAGCAACTGGCGGCGGATCGGATCGCTCTGCGCCCACAGACTCTGCACGGTCATGTCATCCTTGGTGCGGATCCAGCGGTAGCCATAGCCATAAAAGAGCACTTTGCGGGTCAGGTTCGACCAATTCGGCGTGCCGGCGTGCCAGATGCGCCGGTCAAAGAAGACGGCGGTGCCTGGTTTTGCCAGTACAGGCATGGCCCCCGGCAACTGCCCCTCCCCACTGGCCGGTTTTTCCATTTTGTTCAGGAGATGGCTGCCCGGTACTACCCAGAAATTGCCGCGCCCCGGTTCGCTGGTGTCCGAAAGGAAATAGCCCACTTTCAGTGAAAGGCGCGCCCGCGGGTCACCTTCCAACTCAACATTGGTGCGCCCGCTATCCTGATGCCAGCCAAAGGTTTTATTATCAGGCGACTGACCATTGGGCGGCGTTACAATCAGATGGGCGTGATAGAGATAGATATTCCAGCCGAGGATATCCCACACCTTGGGCAGGATCTTTTCATAGTCGACCAGATCTTGAAAGAGTGGGCTATCGGGAATAAAGTTCGGATAGAAGAGCGCCTTGGTGGCATCGTGGCCGGCGGCGACCTTCTCTTGGTAGATTTCATCGCTCTTGGCGGTCAATGCCGCTACTTGGTCTGGCGAGAGCGCATCTTCTACCATAAAGAAGCCCTGCTCATTAAATTGTTGCCGCTCACTGTCAGTGAGGCTGTTTTGCAAGCATGTTGCGTCACAGATTGCCATGTTGATTTCTCCTAAGTATCTACTCATCAGTTGACTACTGGTACCAAAGATAAGGGAAGCTACCTAATACGACAACGTTAAATTAGACAGGATCACCAGAATTTACAGGATTTCTACAGCAGAGCGAGAATCTTGTGCATCTTGTAAATCCTGTCCATTGATTGAAATGTAACGTTGTCGTACTAATCATACCTGGAGATGGGGTAGCGGTCAAAGCGACGAAATTTTGTGTTTGTATGTAGTTTAGTTGTTTGATCAAGATCCGAACTATACTTCGTTGTGAACTCCTTTGCTGAGGTTAGTATAAGGATTGGTCTAGCTTTCTCTTGATGGTTCTTTATAGGATAAGATATAATGACGTTTGTACCTCCTACCCGTCGCTTTTATGATTGAGTTGGCATAAAATTAAACGCAACAGTTGGATATTATCATGCCAAGAATTTTAAGCGAAGCTGGTTTCACTGTTTCACTGGCTGGTTTTATATGGCGGATCTGAATGAGCCGATTCACAATATTCACTCGATCCGTGCCTTTGCTCAGGTGTTGCACGGCCAAAGTAAGCCGTGGTCGGGAAAGTTTGAAGGCTGGCCTGTCAAACCGGCTCTGTCTCGATGCGTAACGATATGCTACTTGTTCTGCCCATGTCGAAGCCGGACGAACCACAATAGCGCCGGCAGCAGGGTCAACACCGGCAGCACCCACACGATCCCCCCATAGCCAATTCCAGCCTGCTCCAATCCCCACCCGGCGGCACCAGCGGCAATCGCGCTCGTCAGCGAGAAGAGTGCAAACTCGGTAGCAAAGACGCGCCCGCGCACCTTGTCGGCCACGGCATGAAGTGCTAGTTGGGTGGCAAAGACCCAGACCGTGCCCCCGCCAAAGCCGCGAATAAAGAGACCAATCAGGAAGAGTGTAAATGAATAGCCGGTCGTCACCATCGGCGCGGCCAGAAACATGCCAAGCGCGGCGATGGCAAAGCTGACCATTATTCCGACCCGCAACGCCCCCTCGCGGTCGCCTGTAAAGCTGCGCATAATGATCGGTCCCAGCCCGGTGCCAATGCCCACCGTGGCATAGATCAATCCCAAGCCAATGCCGCCCCCTTGCCCGATCACAAAGACATTCTGCGAGATCGGGACGGCTGTCACCTCATAGGCCGCGGCAAAACAGAGGGTGACCAACGCTTTTTGCACCACAATCCAAAGGATGTCGCGGTTATGACGTAGATAGCTAAAGCCTTCGCGATAGTCGTGCAGCACCGCGGCGACACTTTGGTCTGTTGTTAATTGTGGTTTGTGTGCATAGACAATACGGGAGATGAAAAGCGCCGAGATAAAGAAGCTGACGGCATCGAGCGCAAAGGCGGTCTGTAGCCCCAAGCCACCGGCGACAAAGCCACCCAACGCCGTGCCCAATGCCAACATCGTTGACCACGTCGACGAACTGAGCGCATTGGCGGTGCCAAGCTCGCTGCGCGCCACCAGATCGGGGAAGATTGCATTGCGCGCCGGAAAGAAGATGCCGCTCAGCCCCAATTGAATCGCGGTGAGGATATAGATAAAGGGCACATGGCTCGGTTCGCGGATAAAGAGAAAGCCGAGTACCACAATACCGCGCAGCACATCTGTCGCAATGAGAATGCGCTTGCGATTGTACCGATCGACAATGATGCCGCCAAAGCTGCTGACGAGGAAGGGGGCCAACATGCGTACCACAAAGAGTCCCCCCAAAGCGACGCCGGAGCCGGTTAAGGTACCAATTAAGGTGGCGGAGGCGATGAGATTAAACCAATCGCCGAGAAGACTGACGATCTCGCCAAGCCAGACATAACGAAAGTTCGGATTGGTGCGGACCAGTGTACTATAACTGCGTAACGAAGAAGAGGAGGCCATAAATGAGTTGTTTACAATCTAATAGGATTTACATAGTTCGCTGGTTGAGTAGGTCACATTTTACTCTATCGAAACCGAGAACTGCGTAAAGCCAAGATGAAATCGCCACAGAAACACAAAACGCACAAACTGAATCTATGTGCGTTTTGTGTTTCTGTGGCGATTAAGTTGTAAATGGGATGTTATAAAATTTGCTGTAAGAAGAGCTTGGAACGCTCGTGCTGTGGGTTGGTAAAGAAGGTCTCGGGTGTATTCTCTTCGACAATCTCGCCGGCATCCATAAAGACGACGCGGTCGGCCACCTCGCGCGCAAAGCCCATCTCGTGGGTGACACAGATCATCGTCATGCCGGAGCGGGCCAACTCTTTCATGACATCAAGCACTTCCTTGATCATCTCTGGATCGAGTGCCGAGGTCGGTTCGTCAAAGAGCATGATCTTGGGCTGCATCGCCAGCGCACGCGCAATCGCCACCCGCTGCTGTTGGCCGCCGGAGAGTTGGCCAGGAAATTTATCGGCCTGCTCTGGAATGCCGACACGCTTGAGCAGTTGTGTACCAAGGGCTTCCGCCTCTTTCTTGCTCTTCTTGCGCACCTGGATCGGTGCCAGCGTGATATTCTGCATCACCGTCAGGTGTGGAAAGAGATTGAACTGTTGGAAGACCATACCCGTCTCTTTGCGGATCTCTTCTACATTGCGCACATCGTGGGTCAGCTCAATGCCATCGACAATAATGTCGCCGCGCTGATGCTCTTCTAGCCGGTTGATCGTGCGGATAAAGGTCGACTTGCCCGAGCCAGAGGGGCCGCAGATTACAATCACTTCTTTGGAGCTTACCTGCAAGTTGATCCCCCGCAGCGCGTGAAAATTGCCATACCATTTGTGGACATCGCGGCAAACAATCATCGGTTTGTCGGCAGCATCAGTTTCGATCATTTTTTCAAACTCCCATGAAAATGTAATAGTCGATTGGTCAGGCATAGGTCATGATTTATTCAGCGGGCCATTGCACGAAAGTCGCGATTCACTCCTCGTGTTGCGTATTGCGTGTACTGTAACCGAATCTAGCGGGCATAGAGGGCTGCCTTACCGCTCACCAACGCCTAACGAACGCTCTAGACGGCGGCTGGCATAGGCCATGGCATAGCAGAAAATCCAGTAGATGAGCGCAATAAAGAGATAAATTTGTTGGTGATTGCCAAGCCAATCGGGGTTACCGAGGATGGCGCGGGCAATGCCCAGCAGATCAAAGAGCCCCACAATCGCGACCAACGAGGTATCCTTGAAGAGACCAATAAATTGCCCGACGAGTACTGGCACAACCGCGCGCAAGGCCTGTGGCAAAATAATGTAAAAGGTGCGGTGAAAGCCATTCAACCCCAGCGCATCGGCTGCTTCGTATTGCCCCTTGGGAATCGATTGGAGACCGCCACGGATATTTTCAGCGGTATAGGCGGCCGAAAAGAGCACAACGGCAACGAGTGCGCGCACCACACGGTCGATCAACGGTGTGCCGGGCGGCAGAAAATATTGTAACATCGCCTGCCCCATAAAGAGTAACGTGATCAAGGGCACGCCACGAATGAACTCAATATAGAGAACACTTAACACACGAAAAGCTGGAAATTTCGATTGACGGCCCAAAGCTAAGAGTACACCAAGGGGAAAGGAGAGCGCAATGCCAAAGACGGCCAGCACCAGGGTAAGGAGTAGACCCCCCATAAGTTCGTTGGCGCAAGTGGCAGCAACCCAAGAGGTGCGCTCCCGCCAAAAAGTACCGGCGTGGCCAGCAGATAGAGGATCCAGAGGTAGCCGATCCAGCCGTTGCGTGCACGCGGCCAGAAGCGCCCAACGCCATAAGCGACCAACATCACCGCTTCGCCGACAAGTAAATTTAGCCGGTTAAAGAACTCGATAAAAGGGATGAGTGCCAGCAGCGCGGGGATTACCAAGACGAGGATGGTGACAGGCTCGAAGCGCTTAAACCAGGCGCCCCAACTCAGGCCGACCAGCCCAAAGAGCAGATAGAGCGCCAGCCAAAGCCGTCCCACGGCTTCCGGTGGATAGGGCCCCCGCAGAATCAGGGCAAAGTTGGCGGGGATGACCGACCAATCGGCAGAAAAGATCCACCCAAGTAATGGACGCAAGACAAGATAGAGCAGGCCAAGCGACAACAGAGTTAAAATAGCGTCCAACAGACTACCGAAGAGATTCTTACGTAGCCACCCCAGGAGCGAATAGCGCTCCGTCGGTGGCGCAAGGATCGATCGACCTTGCGTGGGATTGGCAGTTGCCATGCATACTCCTTGTGTGGACGATGTGGCGTGAACCGTAGAGCCTAAAACGTAAAACGTGATAACTAACGCTCGATCAGGCGGATGCGGCGGTTGTAGATGTTCATGATCAGCGACGTGAGGAGACTAAGCCCAAGATAGACCGCCATGATCATGATAAAGACTTCAATCTCGCGACCGGTTTGATTGCGGATGGTGTTGCCGGCCACGTTGAAGAGATCAGGGTAGCCGACGGCAATCGCTAGCGAAGAATTTTTGGTCAAGTTGAGATATTGGCTGGTCAATGGTGGGATGATCACGCGCAGTGCTTGGGGGAAGATAACGAGCCGCAACGTCTGGAAGCTCGTAAGTCCAAGCGCCGCAGAAGCTTCGCGCTGTCCTTTGGAGACAGCCTGAATCCCCGAGCGCACAATTTCGGCGATAAAGGCAGCGGTATAAATAACGAGGCCGGAAAGAATTGCCATGAACTCAGGACTTAACACGTTGCCACCGATTGTGTTAAAGCCCGATAGCTCGGGATAGGTAAAGCTCAGCGGCTGGGGCAGGGAAAACCATCCAATGAGCGCGAGGACAATAAAGGTGAGCGGTGACCAGAGCGCAATCAGGGGTGTGCGACCGGTGCGCTTGCCAATTTGGCCCAGGATAAGCGCAAGCAGAAGTGATAGGACAAAGGCAACCAACAGCAAGTAGAGGAAAGTCGACCAACTATCGGTCGGTGTGCCCCACGGCAAAGCCACACCGCGCTGACTAAAAAAGATCGGGCCAGGCAAAATTAGCGCTTCTTGTACGCGCGGCAACTTTAGAAAGACCGCTTGATACCAAAAAATCAGCAGCAACAGCAGCGGAATATTGCGAAAGATGTCAATATAAACGCCAGCAATTCGGCTGACCAGGAAGTTGGTCGATAGCCGCATGACACCGATGATCACACCGAGAATCGTGGCGAACATAATGCCCAAGATTGCCACGATCAACGTGTTAAGTAAGCCGACCATAAAGGCGCGGCTGTACGTACTCGTGCGGCTATAGTCGATTAGTGATTCTTTGATGTCAAAACTGGCGGTCTGCCGAAGGAAGTCAAAACTAATGGGATTGGCGAAGCGAATACTCAATGCCGCCATCAAATTGCTGTAGAGCCAGTAGAGTAGCCCAACGACAGCAACAACGACCAAAATTTGGGTTAGGATGGCAAGTACCCGTTCATCACGCCAGAAGGGAGGGCGAGCCGGAGACCGGCCAAGATCAATTTGCATTGGCAAGAGACCTCGTTAAGAGGAGAGATAAAAATTGGGTGTTAAAGTTTTGTTCGTAGAGACACGATATATCGTGTCTCTACGAACAAAACTTATGCCGGAAACTTAGAAAGCGTAACCGTTAGCGTACTGGTGGGGCATAGAGAATGCCGCCATCCGTGTAGAGTGCATTCAAGCCACGGGGCAGATTAAAGACAGTATCTGGACCCAGGTTACGGTTGTAGATCTCGCCATAGTTGCCGACCATGCTAATGATGTTGAAGGCCCAATCGTTGCTCAGACCAAGTTTCAGGCCAAAGTCGCCTTCGACACCGAGCAGACGGCGCACTTCAGGATTCTCTGAGCTGTCGCGCATCTCGGCGACATTGGTCGAGTCGATGCCATATTCTTCTGCGGCCATCGTGGCATAGACGGTCCAGGTGACGAGGTCAAGCCACTGGTCGTCGCCATGACGTACCATTGGGGCCAACGGTTCCTTGGAAAGGGTGACATCAAGAATCGTATGTGCCTCGGGATCGGCGAGAATGCTCTGGCGTGAGACCAAACCGGATTTATCGGTTGTCCAGGCATCGCAGCGCCCTTCTTCATAGGCGGTTGTGACTTCGTCAGCCGTTTCAAAAACAACGGGCTCGTACGTGATGCCGGCGGCGGACATCTGGTCAGCCAGATTCAATTCTGTGGTTGTCCCAGTCTGCACACAGATCGAGGCTCCATCGAGACCAGCAAGGTCTGTGACGCCACTCTCTTTGCGCACCATGATCCCCTGGCCATCGTAGAAAGTGACCGGCGCAAAGTTGGCCCCCAAGTCGGTGTCGCGCGACATGGTCAAGGTGGTATTGCGGATCAACACATCGGCTTCACCACTGGAGAGCACAGTGAAGCGCTCCTGCGCCGTGGCAGGACGAATCTCAAAGGCGGTGGCGTCCCCAAAGATGGCCGCGGCTAAGGCTTTGCAGTAGTCCACATCAAAGCCAGAGAAGTTGCCCGCTGTGTCCAGAAAGCCAAAGCCAGGTAAGGTGGCATTGCCAACACAGATAACTTTGCCACGATCTTGTACGACTTGTAAAGTAGCAGGACCAGCCTGCGCAGCAGGGGCCGCATCTTGACTGGCAGCGGGTGCTGCTGGCGCGGCAGCTGCCGGTGCTTCTGCAGGTACGGTGGCTACTGGTTGTGGGCCAGCTGCACCAAAGCAGGCGGCAACGATCATGCCGACCACCATCGAAAGCAGCATGCCAATTGGAAAACGTTTGCGAGACTTATTCATGCAGAAACTCCTTGTAGTTGTGTTGTTGAATTAGATGAATACTATAGAAACCAGAATTAGTCCTGAGCAACCATTGATGAACCGCACTATGCCCTCTATCAATCGATTTCAAAACAACTGACATTCAGGTAGCAAACGATTTATACACTGTAGTAGAGCAACTCTACAGTAGATCACTCTGGAAAGATCACACTGGAATGTAACGTCGGAATGTAACGTCGGAATGTAACAACAGGTTGAGTAAAACGAAGCCAGTACCAACGTTGAGTTGTTGTAAACCAACCACCATTGAAAGCAACAATCACAGACACAATGTATTGTCACTCGTGACATTATCATTTATGACATTGTCATTTGTGGGCAATTGCCATCATCAATGGGCGACCATCATTGGCCTACTTAGCGAAGGCTTACTAAACTCGAGGTTTCTAGACTATAGCATGAAAGCGTACGAGTGTCAAAATATAATAAAATGAGTTTACTCATGTTACGCATCTTCCCATAAAGGCGCCATGCTACTCGAGTACTCCGCATCCCCAGATGCGGATTACTCGAGACCGGCATGTTTACTGCGTAACATGAGTGAGTTTACTCTGATGAGCGAAAATGGCTATGCAACGGGTTGATGCATCTTTGTGGTCTGATATGTTGCAACGGAGTAGGGTATAGTACTCTCTACCGCGCTTGCGCACCCCTCTGGATGCGCGCCCCAAGGGCACCGGGCAAATAGCCGCCTATGCAACCGGTGTCCTGTTCAAGGCCTACCACTTACAAAGCCAGTTCTGCTTCAGAAGAACAGTATTGGTGGAGAGGCAATAAGTATACATTTGTTGTAAAGCCGGTGTTAATTGCGTGACGGTTTGGGTTTTGCCCCCATTTGCGCTATAATCCACAACTACGCGCACGTTTATTGGTCACCTGAGTGGGATCACCCGAGTGGCTGGCGTTGCTGTTTGGAGCTTGCTCTTTTGGAGAATTTTTATGCAGAGTGATTTATTCAATTCAATTGCCACTGTTGTTGGCGTGATTGTTGCTGTCCTTGGTGCTTTTTTCTTTGCATTTTGGATTGCAATGGGCATTTGGACCTTCAACGATATCCGCTCGCGCAGCCGCGATTGGTTGGCAATTGTGTTGGCCTGTCTGCTCGTCCTGATTTTCCCCATCGTTGGTCTGATTCTCTATCTCATGATCCGTCCCAAACATACATTGGCAGAAGTGTATGACCGGGCGTTGGAAGAGGAAGCATTGCTGCGCGAGATTGAAGAGACGTTGGCTTGTGTTACCTGCGGCATTCCTGTGAAAGAGACTTGGGTCTACTGTCCAAACTGCCACCATCAGTTGCAGCACAGTTGTATCAGTTGCAAGAACCTTGTACGCAATGACTGGGAAATCTGTGTCTACTGCGGTACGCCACAGCAGAGCCCGACGCCGGTGAGCCGAACCGCTGGTCAGCCTGCTAACTCACGACTCAATCAGCCCCAGCCAGCAACTGCTCCATCTACGCTCTTTGGCCGGCGCGCTGCCGCTGGAAACGGTGTGTCGGAAGCGCCTGCCACCGCCGCTTCGACAAGAGTATCCTCCACGGTTGCCACACCGACCCGTGAACGCGATGAATCTATCTATCGACCAATGCAAGCGCCAGAGTAAGCAATTCAATCGAGACATCGAAACCGAGACTTGCACTAAGCCGGTTATCCAATAGAAAAGCACTCGCCACGGCGAGTGCTTTTCTATTGGATAACCGATCAGCGATTTTCGCCATCAACGGCGACATCGACCCGAAAGTGCTTCATCAACTCATTGACCAGGCGCTCGCTGACCGTACACGGATCATTGGGGAAGGCCAATTCGTAGCGCTGCCCGTTTGTCTCAACTAGGATCGAGAACTCATCGCGACCCCGTGGATCACGCACACGGTCGAAGATCTCTTTGAGGCGAAATTTGTCGCGTGCCAAATCGCCTGTGCGCCGAAAGGTAATCCGAATGTGCCGGCCATTGTTGCGTCGGCGTGGGCTGCCGTTGCGGTGGCCGCCCTCGTTGTGATGTCCATTGAGGAGACCATTGCTCTGGCCATGTTGTTCAGGCAGTGTACCATTGCTCACCCCATTCTCTGCGGGCATCTCTGCGCGCTCGTCGGTCGCCGGTTCCTCCGGTGCCTCTTCTGCGTTGCTGACCGGCGTGGGCTTGGCGGGCTGTTGCCCAGCGTGACCATTCTGTTGATCGGGCGAGCGATGCCCTGCGTCTGTCGTTGCCGCTGCCAGGCTTGCCAACGATCCATTGACATTCAGCCGCTTACCATTGGTCGGCGGCATATCTATGGCATTTGCCACAGTGGTCAGGCTACCAGCAGTTACGCTGCTGCTCGACCCAACGGGCGTGGCATCTTTCCCATTCAACGCAATCGCCTCTGCTGCAACCGCTGCCACCGGCTCCGTTTCCGGTGCAAGATCAGTCGCTGGTTGCGCTACTGTGCGCTTCGTGGGAAGCGTCGCGCTTGTTGATGGCGGTGCCATATCTACCGTTTTGGTTTCGGCCATCCCCATCCAAGCCGGTGCATCATTGGCAAAGGGACTTTCTTCCCCTAGCGTGTGGCTCTCAAAGTCATCGCTAATCAACAACGGCTCCTCATTGCGTAGCTGCGGACCTCTATTGTCTGCCCGCGTTCGCTGATCCTCGGCATCTGCGCTATCGTCATCGTCACCATCGTTAACCGTTTCGTCAATCGCTTCATCAAGGGGTTCATCAACGGGTCCACTATCCCCATCGATAACGCTTTCTGTCATGACAAATTCATTCGTTACGACTGTGCTTAGCGCTACACCATTGACCGTCGGCGCGGCATTGAGCAGGGGACGTTGATATTGGGTGGGCTCTTCACCGCTGGCCACGGCCTGTTCGACATAATTCTGAATCGAATCGACGAGCAGATTGGTCTGACCATCGCGCGTCTGTGCTTTGCCCTTCATCACGACGACCGTATCCGGTACTAGCTGCTCTTTCACCTCGGCATAGGTGCGTGGGAAGACGACCACTTCACATTTGCCTTGCAGATCTTCCAGATTGACAAAGGCCATCTGGTCGCCCTTTTTGGTGTTGATCACACGCACATCGCTGATCATGCCGGCCAGGATCACATTCTTATCATGGTGCTCTTCGCTCAGTTCGTTGCAGTAGCAGGTCACGATCTTGCTCATATCAATGCCCAGACCCTGCATGGGATGGCTGGCCGCGTAGACACCCAGCAACTCCTTCTCCCACAGCAGCTTTTCGCGCCCTTTGACCTCTTCCATTGTCGGCAAGCGGATCGCCGCAATCGACGCGCCGCCATCGCCGCCCAGCATGTCGAACATCGAGAGCTGCCCACTGGCGCGCGCATCCTGCACACTGATCGAGTTGGCCACCATCTGGTCGATCACGGCCAGCAATTGGCTGCGCTTGCCAAAGCGGTCAAACGCACCGACCTTGATCAGACACTCCAGCGGCCGTTTGCCCACCTTGCGCAGATCGACGCGGTCGGCAAAATCTTCCAGACTCTTAAAGCGCCCGCCCTTTTTGCGGGCCTCCAGGATCAACTGCACCGGCCCTTCACCGACCATCTTGACCGCAGCCATGCCAAAGCGAATCGCACTGCCGGCGGGCACGGGGAAGCGGAAGGAGATCATCGGATCGCCCTTGACCGGTTCGGCGTCCTCGGGCAGATCCTGAATCTCAAAATCGAGGCCGCTGTAGTTGACATCCGGCGGCAGCACACTAATCCCCATGCGCCGACACTCGTTGAGGAAGTTGACCACCTTCTCCGTCTTATCACGCTCGATCAGCAGCAGCGCCGCCATATACTCAACGGGGTAGCGCGCCTTGAGGAAAGCGGTTTGCACCGTGATGACAGCGTAGTCGGCGGCGTGGCTGTTGTGGACAAGAATATCGTTAGCGATAAAGTTGTGCAGACCAGGAACTTCGAGATCATAAGTCTGTTTGTCACCGACATATTCAATGCTGACAACTTTATCCCAGTAGACATCGCTTTCCGCGTACCGACGCAGGGTATCATCGGCAAAATAGTCAGCTAGACGGACAACCGTTTCGCGCGTAAAGCCGGATTTGCTCGCTGCCCCTGTTGGGTAAAACTCGCGCTGCGCCACGCCACAATCTTGGTTAAGTTGTGTCCATGTAAGTTGAGAACGTGCTTTTGCCTCGCGCACATATGCTTTAATACCCAGTGGAATGACATCTTTTGTGCCACTGCTAGCGACGGTTTCCAACACCAGTGAAGCCACTTTTGTACGTCGTTCCTCGCTGATGAAGTGAGAGGCAATCCACTCATCAAACGTTGCAATATTGCGGTTACCAGTGACGAAGAGTTGATAACCGATGCGGCCCTCTTTATAGGGAAATTCTACCGTGCGCAAGCGTGTTAAAATGCCCAGCCGCAACATGAGATGCTGCAATTGATGAGCCATGCGCACTGAAGAGGTCGCGTAATAGAGCGAACGATCAGCCGTGTTGATGTGACCATCGCCTTCCCACATGCGGCTGATTAACAGCCCAATCTGTCGATTTGTCAGCGTAAAGACGGTGGCAGGAATCTCTTTCTCTAAGGCCCCTTTACCCCAAATCCCGATCTCTTTTACCCACGTCGTGACGCCGGCTTCTACAGTGCGATCTTGACGCTTGGCATAGACTGAAAATGTTTCTTTGTGGACAGCAATCGAACAGGCCGTATTGGTAAAGCGTTCAGCCGCACCTACATAATCTTCGACCTGTTCCGGATCTTGCGAGTAGTAATAAACCGAGTGTGGATGGCAGAGATTACCCTCGGCCAAAAGATGGCCAAGCACAATTACCTGGTGATCTAACCACTCTACTTTCCCTTCGACCGGAATCTGCCGCGGTACGGCAACTTGTGTGCCGATCTCGATCTCTTCCAACAGCCGCCAACCATCAAAGGTATAGAAAGGATGATTGGCCGTTGCCTCGACTGTGCGCCCCAGCGCCGTTGTCAAGCGATAGACTGGCTTGATGCCATTGTCCATCACTGCCGCAACAGCACCACTTTGCAATTTGAGTGAATTGGTATCACAAGCAAGTGTGCTACGCAAGGAGCTCTTGCCTGTATAGAGATCTTCGATCTTGACCATGCGGCCGGTTTCAGCATCTACTACCTCAACATCACCCGGCAAACATTTGTTAAAGCCATAGCGCGCGAAGAACTCAATGTCGCCGTAAATCGCCGCCGCCGCCTCTTTGGGAATATTGTTCTTGGCACAGCCGTCAATAAAGATCTTCTTGTGCTTCTCAATGTCAGAGGCTTTTTTCTTGCTGATGGCACGACGTACGAGGTCGGCTTCACCAGGCGTATAGCCAGCTAATTGGCTCAACACCTGAATGATCTGCTCCTGATAGATAATAATGCCCAGCGTCTCTTCCAGGATTGGCTTCAGTGCCTCGTGCTTATACTCAACCTCTTCCTCGCCATGCAACCGGCGAATATAGTTGGGAATATACTCAATGGGCCCTGGACGATAGAGCGAAATCGTCGCAATGATGTGCTCAAAGAGATGAGGGCGCATCTCCGTCAGCACACGCCGCATCCCCGCACTTTCCACCTGAAAGACGCCGGCTACTTCGCCGCTGGAGAGCAGTTTAAAGGCTTCGACCGTCTCTTCTCCCTCAAAGGGAATGTTGGCCAATGTATAGGTGATGCCGTGCCGCTCTTTGATCAGCCGCCCGGCTTCGCGCATGACGGAGAGAGTGCTCAGCCCCAGAAAGTCGACCTTGAGCAGCCCAATCGACTCCAAAATGGGGAACTCATATTGCGCAATCGTGCCGGTGACACTGCCCTTGCTCGGCTTCATCAGTGGTGCATAGTGGGTCAACTCGCGGTCGGCCACAATCACCGCCGCGGCGTGGATGCCCGAGTGGCGGGCAACCCCTTCGAGCTTCATTGAATAGTCGAGCAGGCTGGTGACCCACGGTTCATTGCTATAGAGATCAACCAACTCCGGGTTGTGAAATTCGTGGCCTTGCGTCATCACATCCTTGATGGTGACCGGCTTCCCTGGAATGGCTGGGATCAGTTGGGCGATGCGATTGACCTGGTTAAGCGGCACTTCCTGCGCACGGCCAACATCGCGGATCGCCGCACGCGCCTTCATCCGTCCAAAGGTCACGATCTGTGCGACCTGGCTGTCGCCATATTTGCGGATCGTATACTTGATCATCTCCTCGCGCTGGTCATCGGGATAGTCGAGGTCGAAGTCCGGCATAGTGACACGGGCCGGGTTGAGGAAGCGCTCGAAAATTAGGTTGTTCTTAAGCGGATCGAGACCGGTGATGCCGATGCAGTAGGCGACCAGCGAACCGGCCCCCGAACCACGCACATTCCACCAAATATTCTGGCTGCGGGCAAAATCACAGAGATCGCCCACAATCAAAAAGTAGATATCAAAGCCCATTTTGGCGATGACACTCAGCTCAAATTCCTTGCGCTGCTGGATCTCCGGGTTCGTGGCTCGCTCGCCATAGAGCCGCGTCAGCCCCGCCTCGGTCAACTCGCGCAGATAGGTGGTGTAGGTGTGCCCTTCGGGAATATCAATATCGGGCAGATGGTACTGCTCATCTTCCAGATTGACCTCACACATCTCGGCGATGAGCAGCGAGTTGTCATAGGCGCTGTCCGGCAGATCAATATAGGGCTGAAAGGTCGCCTCCATCTGCGCTCGGCTTTTGAGAAAATAACTCTGGTCGCTCAACCGCATGCGCTTTTCGGACTTGACGCTCTCACCCGTCTGCACACAGAGCAGCATCTCGTGCGGGTCGGCATCTTCCTCGTGGACATAGTGAACATCGTTCGTCGCCAGCAGCCCAATGCCAAACTTGTCCGCCCACGGCACCAGCGATTTGTTGACGGGGATCAACTCGGGGATGCTGTGCTCCTGCAACTCGATGTAGAAATTCTCTTTGCCAAAGGTGTCGACATACCAGCCGAGCCGATCGTACGCCTCCTGCTCTTTGCCATGCATCAGCAACTGCGGCACCTCGGCACCGAGACAGCCGGTGGTGCAGATCAGCCCTTCGGCGTGGGCGGCCAGAAAATCATGGTCGACGCGCGGTTTGTAGTAGTAGCCGTTTAGTTGGCTGTGGCTGGCGATCTGGAGCAGGTTGCGATAGCCGGTCATGTTCTTGGCCATGAGCAATAGATGGTAATTTTCGCGATCCAACTGCGAATCGCGTCCACCCATCGGCCGTCCCCACGTTGTCTGGTACGCTTCGACCCCGATGATCGGCTTGATGTCGCCCGCCTTGCAGGCCCGAAAGAACTCAATCGCACCGTGCATGACACCATGGTCGGTCAACGCCAGCGCCTTCTGCCCCAGCCGGTTGGCCTCCTTGACGAGATCCTTAATGCGGCCCAGGCCATCGAGCATCGAATATTCAGAGTGGACGTGAAGGTGGACGAAATCGTTTGACATGGGTGCCCCGGTGAATCCTAGCAGCGTTTGGTATCAAGCGTCTGATACAGATCGACAGACAAGTGTGCGATTGTGGAATAAGCAGTATAGCAGAGATTGGCGGGTGCGGCTAGCGTAAAGGCTGGTAGGATCTGTTGGAAAGGATGGGGGTGGGGTGCATGGATTGTTGCGGGATAGGTGGTGGATTGGGTTTGTCAATCGTAACCAAACCACGTACAATAGGGCACATAGGAGGCAATATGAACACAATTACCTTACCCGCACATTTCGATGGCACACAGATCCGGCTCGATGTCCCTTTTCAAATGAAGCCAAACACACGGCTAATTGTGACGGTACTGCCGGAGACGGAAACGGATCAGGAACGAAAGATCTGGAGTGAGCTATCTACAGAAGGGTTAAGTCGGGCATATAGTGACGATGAACCCGACTATCCAATCGATTTAATCAAAGAAGCGAATGTCGATTATGCAGGAGCTGATGTCATTTTAACGCCTATCCCTCAGGCAGATGGCACTGTTAAGAATCGTCCAGCAGTGGTTCTACGCGCGCTACCACCTTTCCAAGATTTGCTGATCTGTGGCATCAGCACTCAGCTGCGCCATGAAGCCAAAGGATTTGATGAGATCATTGCAGTGGGTGACAATGACTATGTCGGCAGCGGACTAGTTTCGACTTCATTGATTCGCCTGGGATTTTTAGCCGTTCTACCGAGCAGCAAAATCGTCGGCAAGATTGGTTCGATCTCTGCGGCGCGACATCAGCGGCTTCTGAAAAATCTGAGTGAGTATTTAGCTCCATAGTCGTCTGCTGTCGTATCATGGCACCCGTTCTGCTCTAATTGATTAGGCTAAATGAATCTTCGCATTCGGATGTCCATAGACACTGTATGCCAACCACGTCGGATCTCCCTCTTGCCTGGCGGCAATGCGGGCCTGATAGGTCGCCTCGCCCAACGTTTCGCCCTGAAATAATTGCGTATAAAAGGTTTCGGCAAAGGTGAGTGCACTGTTGTCGCGCACGGCCCAATGGGGACCGACAAAGAGTCCAGCTCCCGCGCTGACGAGACGATTCGCCCAGCCCCCGAGACGGGTTAATGCCCACCCTTGTCTACCCACTTCACAGGCATTGAAAAAGAAGCCGGGATGCACGTTGTGGATGTGGCGTTCAATGGCCGAGCCCACAATCGCGTCTGGCGTTAGCGATTGATCGCCCGCCAACCAGAGCGCAGAATCGCCATCGGGTGATTGGGGATAGAAGTTGCCGTGCGCGGCCACGTGCAGCCAATGGTATTGCCCGCCTTCCAATAGATCCATTACTGAGCTCCATGTGGGTTCGCTCGGACTACAGTTGTCGAGGTGATGTTGGTGGATCAGCGTGGCGAAAAATTGCTTCTCCTGTTGCGCGGCGGCAAGGTTGGGAAGAATGGTGTAGGTCGGCGCTAACACCGAAAGTGAGCGCAACGCAACTGTCGGCGGCGCACCTTCGTTGCCGTCACCACGACCATTGCGGCGCAACCAACGGGTGAGTCGCAAGGTGGTACACCATGGCCCTTCATCTTCGCCAGCATTGTCATAGGGCCAGACCAATTCCCAGGGGATGTGTGGCTCGTCCGACCAGAGCAAGAGCGTATTGCCCTGCCAACGCTCCCGTTCGGCCAGATAGAGCTGTTGCAATTCGCCTGGAATCAGATCTGCCCAGAGATTCTGTCCCAGCTGTTTGATGCGCCGATCAACATCGGTGAGCGGAATCTGGCGCTGTTGCCCAAGGACCGTCTGTAGCGTTGGATCATCGGTGTCGACCAGGGTCGTGATCTTTTGGTAGAGCGCAGCAGCATGGGCCGCGGGATCGCCCACCAGTTTCACCGGTGGGAAGGTACGCCACCAGGCACCGCCATCGCGAATCAGCGTAAACTCCAATTCGTTGCGCGCCGCCTGCCAGCCAATGTGCAGAATGAGATCGGGGGCGAGACCGTCTGCTTGCAAGCGCAATGCCGAGCCAGCACGATCCGGCGCGTCCGCGGCAACTGACACCGCGGTCACTTCGATCGGCACCGTAACCGTGCGCAACGGATTGCCCCCTTGCAGAAAATCAAAGGTGAGTGTCGTGTGGCCGACGATTTGCGGGGCGAGGTCAAAGACGAGCGGCGCAGTGTCGCCCTCTGCCGGGATGTTGGTCTCTTGCAGGGCGTCATTGAGAATGGTGAAGGCTGGCGCATCCAAGCGCACCTGGATGGGCAGTTCTGTCTGCAACTCCACTTCTTCTGTGGCAGCGCTGTAGGTTGAAGGTTTTTCTGTCAGCCGCACAACGACAGAAACACGCGGCGTCTCGACCCAGACATGACTGGGGCAAGCGATGTCAGTGTAGCGGGTGACGAGCGTGGGTGGCTGCTCCGCGACATCAATCGAGAGACTTTCAAGCGTTTCTTGAACACCTGCATTGAGCAAAACTCCTTTCAATGGTAACTCTTCGAAACTTTCAACGGCTAGCAGCCTATGTAACCTCGTATCGGCTTCTTCATATTCAAAAAAGAGTTGAAACAAGCGATCACAAATTGACTCGATCTCCGCCGGCTCCGTTGTTTCCTCAAACTTTGACAACAAAGAACGAACGGTCTGGGCAAACTTTTGCCAATCTTGTCCTACCAGATCCGGCAGAACGGGCCAGAGAATGGCTATCGCCTGTTGTAATCGTTGCGCTTGGTTCATTGCTACATTCCCGTTAAGTAGAAAGCAGCCCACCAGAAGGGATGCCGAAGGTCTTGCCCCTGCCCATCTAGCAGACGAATCTGGTAAAAGAAATCTCTTGCGGTCGCCTGCAATACTTCCGTGCTTGGTTTACCATCCCAAATCTCTTTGTAGTAAAGTTGCTTTTCACGGTTTGTTGTGTTCCGCATCCACAACTGCGCCTGCCGCAGCGCATAAACCGGTTCGATCCAGTGAGTAAAGAAGCTGAAAGCGAATACCGGCAATATTCACTGCACCATGTGTTCGAGCCTTAATTAATTGGTCAAGTGCGTCGATATTCTTCAGAGGGGATGTCATAACTCTTGTCCGTTGTTTTCCAACTTCGTTACAAATGTGACCAATGAATTATACATCATACATAGAGACAACCTTATACATGGAGACAACCTTATACATGGAGACAACCTTGAAACTAACGGTGTATTGAGGGGTAGTGTTGAGCTACCCCTCCGTTACTTTGGCGATTCAACTAAAATTTACTGCTGACGCTCAATGTATGCTATACTCAAGCACACTTGACTGCAAAAGGAGCATGCCGATGGAAATCGTCTATGAAGTAATCGAGCGTTGGCCCAGTGATGGTCCCCTGCAAGTAATGGTACCACCAATCCAGATCGATATCCCGGTTTCACCAGAGATGGCCCGACGACGCGCCAATGGATATTTGGCGATGCATGTCGCGCTATTGTTGGGGACGAGTGACCCGCGGTTGATCATGGGTGAGCCCTTGACGTGGAAGTTGTCCGTCAATCTCCATTTGCCCAGTATCGGGTATGTGGGGCAAATCGGTTCCATCCAAATCAATGCCGTGACGGGCGAGGTTATTCCGCTCTCCGTCGCTGACATTCAACTGTACCAGGATCGGGCCCATGACCTTATTGGCCATTTCACACCTGCGGCTACAACAGGAAGCTGATTGCCTTGCGGCGTGCTCTCAGATCGTTTTGCAATACCTGCAAATTTCAATACCATATTCTCGCCTTCTCCAGATTCTTGAAACCAATCGTGGCGGCTCTCGCTTTTCTAAACTCCGGCAGTTAGAGGTGGAGTTAGGTCTGATTGTCGAGTTAGCACAAGGTAGTGATGATCTTAACCTCCTCTATCGCTACCTAAATCAGGCTTTGCCAATCATCGTTTCTGTCAATACGGTAGAGTTGAAAAGTTACTGGAACGTTGGTACCTACCACGCTGTGGTCGTAACTGGCCTGGACGATGATTACGTTTATCTTGCCGATCCTTACTTTGATGATGCGCCACGGGAAGTACGGCGCGATGAATTCCTATTAGCTTGGCTCGAACAAGACTTTTGGTATGGCGTGATACGTTTGGCCAGAGAGTAGTCTAAGCCGTGTGCGTCGCATGGGCCGCCGGTGACAGACGCGGTCGCGTTTGGCCTGTGCGACGCACGCGGGCGATAACGTTACTCCACACACCCCACGCCCACACACCCCCTTGGCCCCGCCGCCTCTGCATCCGCACCATTCAACCCATCCGCTTCACAACTTGGCAAATTCACCGCTGCCTCCGGCGTCCGCGAAAAATCAACCGGCCGCAATTCGCCCTTATACAACCGCATCCCCCACTGCCGCCCCCAATCGCTCACCGCAATCCTCTCCCCTTCTGAATCCCTTGTCAAATCCCTTGTCCCCTCCCCTACCACATTCCCACAAACTCCACTGCCCACCGCCTGCCCTTCCATCGGTGCGCCCGCGACCGCAAAGGTCTTGACCACCGAGAGGATCTTCTGCTCACCACAGTTAAGCGAAACAAACTCGGGCTGCCCCGGTGCGCGACAGATTACCTCGTCGTCACAATCGGAGGCGAGATAGCCGCCGCGGCCATTAAAATCCGAAGCGTCGTTGTAGTAGCTGGCAAAAATATTCTTGCGGATGCGAGTGTTGTATGCCTGCCACTTACGCGTCTCGACAATCTCGCCGGTGCAGGCGCGCACGGGGTCGGCCAAGCGCGGCTCGACGAGGAAGGGTTTGGGTTCGCCGCCGCCGAGGCGCATCGCCGCGCCGCGCACAGTACCGGTGACGATGTTGTGGGCAAAGAGATTGTTGGATCCACGCGCGTCGAGCGCACCCGAATCTTCGTCAAATTGGCCCTGGCAACGGTTGTCGCGGATCACGTTGTTGATCAGTTGGGGGTTGTCTACACCAGGCATTGTGACGAGGCGGCCAATGTCGTCGTAATCCTCTTTGATGTCGATGCACTCGTTGCCATAGCCATCGCTAGGACTGACGCCCGCCCGCAGCGGGTTAACCGGTGGTGGGTCCAGATTTTCTTGTGCGCCGGGGAAAATATCATTGTGGTGGATCAGGTTATTGCGCGTGCCGTCGGTGCCAGCCGCCCATTGCTCGCCCCAATAAGCTTGCTTGTTGATCTGGGTGGCGCGGATCTGGTAGGGGTCGACGCCGACGTAGATCCCTTCGCCATTTTTCCAGAGGCGCTGCAAGGTCTGGATCTTGAATTGGTTGTAGCCGCAGCCGTGGATCGTGTTGTAGGCGATCTCGTTGTCGTGGCTGTTGGTGCGCAGACGGACACATTCGCCGCCGCCATTTTGGATGAGATTATTGATAACGCGGCTGTTGGTCGTGTTTTGCAGCCAGACCAGCCGGTTGAGCACAGAGACTTTGTGGGTCAGATCGGGAAATTTGGGGTAAGTAAACCCATCGATGGATAGATTTTCCAACACGATGTTGTCACCGTTGACAATCTTGATCAAGGTTGCTTTATCGTTGGGATGCTGCTCAACCGGCGGGGCCTCTTCCGGCGGGTAGATCTCGTCGTTGGGCAGGCCGAGGATGGTGGCGCGGTGGCCATCTTCGATCAGCCCGCGCAAGGTAAAGTTGCTGCGATTTTTGATCACGATATTGCCGTAATAGGGCCCGTCGTCAGTGCGATTCCACCAATCACCCCCCGCTTCCGGCGCAACGACCGTATCGCCAAAGTCGCGATTAGGCTCAAAGGTGGTGCCGCCATTCATGCCGCCGATGTAGTAGCCGGGATTGAGACAGAGCACATAGGGCGTGCTGTGATCGCGCACGGCGTCGATGGCGTCTTGGATATTCGCACCGGGATCGAGGCTACGGTTGCAAGGCGCGGCGGTGTAGGGCTGGTCGGGACCGATGCCGGCCAGGGTGTCATCGGGTGCGGGCGGCACATAGAGGGTTGTGACCGGCGTGGGTGGCTGGATCGTCAGCGTGCAGGCGGTGCAAAGGAAGAGGCCAAGACAGATGCTCACCCAAGTTCCCTTGGCCCACAACTTCCAGTGAAGTCGTTGCGGGCCAGGCGTGCCGGGGACGGCCCACACAGATCGAGGTAAACAAGCATATCTATGGGCCGTCCCCGGCACGTTATCCACACGATCATCGATCATCCACCACCCGCTACTCGCCATTCGCAACCCGCCCTTCCTCACCCACCGACCACTTCCAACGCATCCAACAGACTACGCTCGATCAACGCCATCATCTCGTCAATTTGTTCCTTGGTCGCAATCAACGCCGGTGCCACGGCAAACCAGTTAGGGTCGACACGCATGACGAGGCCATTGTTAAGCGCCGTCTTTTTGAGTGCCTTGCCCAACTCGGGGAAGGGGGTCATGCCGTTGTTGGCGTGGGCCAACTCGACGCCGCGCAGCAGCCCTTTGCCGCGCACTTCGCGGATAACCCCATGACGCTTGAGCCCTGCTAACTGTTCCGCTAAATAGTCGCCCAGCTCTTGGGCGCGTTTATCTAACTCCTGCTCGACAATCTCATCGATGACGGCAATGCCAACGGCACAGGCGAGCGGATTGGCGGCATAGGTGTGGCCGTGGGCAAAGTTGACCTCATCTTCGGCGGGGCCATCAAAGGCCATCGCCATCTCTTCGCGCACCATCATTGCGCCCATCGGCATTGCACCGCTGGAGAGCGCCTTGCCGCCACAGATAATATCGGGCGTAACGCCAAAGGTCTGTGCCGCGAACATATTGCCGGTGCGTCCAAAACCAGTAATGATCTCGTCGTAGATCAGGATCACATTGTGGCGGTCGCAGATCTCACGGATGATCTGGAAATATTCGTCGGTCGGCGTGATGATGCCGCCGGTGTTGCCAATCGGTTCGAGAATGATGCCGGCGACCGTCTCTGGATCTTCGTTGATGATCACATCTTCAAACATGCGGGCGCAGAAGCGGTTGCATTCCTCCCAAGTGGCAAAGCGGTCGCGATAGTAGGTTGGTGGGAAGACCTTGAGGAAGCCGGTCATCATCGGTTCAAAGGGGCTTTTGCGCTTGCCGGTGCCACTGGCCGACATCGCGCCAAAGGTGCCGCCATGATAGCCAAAGTAGCGCGAGACAAATTTGTATTTGTTCGGGTGACCACTCTGTTTCCAATATTGGCGCACAAATTTTAGCGCCGATTCAACCGACTCCGAGCCGCCACTATAGGCCTTGATATAATTGAGGGTGCCGGGTGTCACACTGCCCAGCTTTTCGACAAAGTCAAGCGTCACATCGGAGGTGCCATGCATCGGCGGCGCAAAGCTCAGCCGTTCCATCTGTTTGTGCATCGCCTCCATCACGCGCGGGTGCTTGTGCCCCAGCGCGGCAACAAAGATGCCGCCAATCGCATCAAAGTAGCGTTTGCCATCGGTATCCCAGTAATAAAGGCCATCGGCTTCCGAGACGATCAGTGGATTGTCAAAAAAAGCGGCGGTCGGTTGATAATCCATAAAAGTATGGCGCAACAGATGGCGCTGGCGATCAGTCAAATGCATGGTGATTCTATCCTTCAATACTAAATAGATGATGAGCGAAAATGGTAGTTGTACAGCTCCTGTATGGTCCAGTATATCATGCTTGATCCAGGAGCGCATCTCGGCGATTCGGGTGGGGTATTTCTGCATGAGGAGTGTAACTAGTACGCAACGGCGTAAATAAGCCTAGAGTCCTGTCATTCTGAAGGGCGGCTTTTTGCCCGGAAGAATCTCCAAGTTAACTCTTGGTCTATTTAGGCCGCAGTGTACTAGTAGACTAATCATTTAAAAGTCATACGTAATAGAGTGCTTTTACACCAGAGAGGCTGTATGACTATTAAGGATTTTATCTATAAGTAAAATGCAGAAGGTTGCTAGAAATAAACCTTCGTGTGTCTTCGTGTGTCTTCGAGTAACTTCGTGAACCGTTTTACGACATCTTGAACTTTGACGTAGCCATTCGGACCCGCCACGTTGACACACCTGGTGGGCAAACTATCCTATTCCCAGGACTTTGAGTATAATCAGCGCATGATCTTTGGGAATGACGCAGATCTCAGGTTCGATACGCACAGAAAAGCGCGCTACTCAACCAGCAATCTGCATCATTTGTCATCTTAAAACCGATTCTAACGCATCAACAGGCTTTTCTCTTTTCCATGCGCACCAGACCTGACTCACGCCGAGCACGCCAATACCGACAGACGGTGATCATCCTCCAGATCTTGCTCAGCTTGCTGATTTTGGGTATGTTGGCGATTGCTGGTATGTCGCTCTTTGGCGGTAGCCAGTTTTTGTGGGACCCGACCCCGACGCTGACGCCAACGCCGGCACCCCAACTGACGCCGACGCCCGATTTTCGCGCCCGTCTGATCGCCGAAGACCAGGCAACACAGATGGCGTATAATACGCTGGTCGCCGCCTCGGATGGGCGCATTTCCCCCCTAGGCCGCCCAACGAAACCGCCACAGCCGACGCGCACCGTTATGTTGCCCATTGTCGTGATTGACAACCCCAACACCACGCCAACGGCCCTGGCTGTTGCGCTTGAACCAACATCGGTTGTGTTGATCCCTGGGATCAACAACAATTCTTCGTCTGAATCGCTGTTGCCTACACCGACTGCTTCAGTTTCCTCTGATCCCGGTACTACAGACCCTGCTGCAACGGAGACTTCCCTACCGGTTGATAGTCCAACCGACATTCCAACCGAGACGCCAACCGAGACCCCGTCACCCACCGCAGAACCGCCAACAGCCGTCGCACCAACCGATCTGCCCACGGCAACACCGACCCTCTACACGGTAGGCAGTTTACACGCCGTTGTTACGGTTATTGCGGGCGCTACACGCTTTGTTGGCCCCAGCACTGCCTATACCGTAACGGGGGCGCTTGGCTACAATCAAGAGGTAACCTTGCTCAACCGCGATGAGACTGGCGAATGGGTTGCAGCCTGTTGTATCGACAATAGCAGTCAGTACTACTGGGTGCGGCAGGCCTATCTGCCACCGCGTGATAATCAACTACAAGCGGGCGCGCCAGGCGGTGCTGACCCCAATGATGTGCGTTGGTTGGCGGTTCTGCCCGCCCCACCCACTGTCGAACCGATCCTAACCCCCACGGCGATCCCGCAGGATGAATTCCCCTTTTATCGGGTGCGGCGGGGCAACAATGCCACCTGGCCGTCCCTGCCCAAGCCACCCTTGCAACCGGATTGGCCCAACCCATACCCAGCCACAGCTCCCATGAGTTCGCCGGTACTTGTCACCGGTGGCTTTGTGTTCGTTGCCAGCGATGACAGCCATATCTACAAACTCGACCGTACCTATGGCAACCAACAACGGAGCTTTGCCACCAATCAACGCGTTAGCGCCGGCCCTCTTGTGCAGGATGGTCTGATCTATCTTGTAACCCAAACGGGCACTTCCTATGCATTGAGTCTGGAATTGCAACAGGTTTGGCAAAGTACTGTCAATGGATCCCCCTTTACACCGCTCTATCAAGCTGGCAATCGTCTCTTTATTGGGGTGCAAGAGAGCGATGGTATCCGGCGGCTCATGAAAATTGATCGGATCAACAGTGGCACGATTTTCCCCGAAAGATATCAAACCGCCGATCCCTACCCGGCAATGGCAATCGGTAACCAACTGCTCTACATCGGCGATCCCAGCTTGCGCGCCATCGACATCAACAAGCTCACCGTGGTCTGGCAACAGGATGCCATTGGTCGCCTCAGCGCACCCCCTGTTTATGTCAACAATGGGACCCAAGCGCTCGCCGAACTCTATGTTGCCGATGACCAGAACCGTTTGCATCTGGTTGATGCCAATACGGGGCGGATCATCTGGAGCGTCAGCACTAGCGTACGCATGACCGGGTTGGCTGTCGGTGCCGATACGATCTATGCGAGCGGTCCTGGGTTTTTGCTGGCGTGGCCACGGCGTAACGGCAATCAACTCTGGCGTGCTGATGTGTCAGGTGAGGCGCGTGCCGGGCCCATTGTCGGCCCCAACCAGATCCTGGTTGTAACCGATATTGGCAATCTGCGCATGTTTGATTTGAATGGGATCAACATTGACAACGTATCACTCCCTAGTGGCGTTCAGGTGCCCGTTGGTGCTGCGCCAGCCATCAGCGGGCTCTACATCTTTGTGCCCGGCTCCGATGGGAAAATCTATGCCTTCCGGGGGCAGCCATGATCGGTGATGGGGATCGCACCACGCCACCCAGCGCCACAGAAATTCCCGCGCCACAACTGCCTGGTTGGGATGCGTTGTTGTTGGCACTCCTCACCCTTTCGTTGTTGATGATTACCGGTTTTGCTGAGAGTGGCCTGGGTGGACGCTTTGCTGATGTGGCGCGCCATCCACTATTGGGGCAGATCTTGCCGGCGGCGGGGGTGGCGGCAATGGGGGAAATTGGTCCTCGGCCAGCGGAACCCCTGGGCTTACTATTGCAAGCGACGACCCTGGCGCTACTCATGGCTTATTTCTGGGTAGATCTGGGGGTGCGTGGTCGGTGGCAACAGCGCTGTAAATGGGGGTTAATCTGGGCGATTATCCTTTGTGCGATCTATTTGCCCACGGTCAAGCTCATGTTGCTCGATGCCCAAGGGCCACGCGGTAGCTATTCGCACGATGGTGGCGTCTTGCAGACGGAGGCCACGATTGATTTTTTCCTGTCGGGCAAAAACCCCTACGCTGAAGATTATACCGCAACTCCCATGGCCACTTGGGGCCATCCGGATTTTCGTACGGCACTTTACCACTACCCCTATTTGCCGTGGACCTTTGTCTTTAGCACGCCCTTCTATCTGTTGGGGAACGCATTCGGCTTTTACGATCAACGGATCGTCTATCTATTGCTATTGACCATTGCTTTGGCGACGGCTTCGCAGCTAGCGCAGAGAGCACGCAGCAAATTGGCGTTGGTGGCCTTTGTTGGGTTAAATCCGCTCATGGGGCTGGATATTCTCTTTGGGCAAAATGACCTCTTTGTGCTCTGTTGGTTACTCTTTGCCCTTGTTGCCTGGCAGCGAAGCGTGCAAAGTGCGTGTGAAAGAAGATCCAACGCGGAAACTGGAGGTGAGAAGCGGGAACAAAAAGCAGATCGCCATCGTCTTTTTGCGGTACTTTGTTTTGGGGCTGCCTGCGCCAGTAAACCGACCGCCTGGTTTTTTGCCCCTTTTTTTGCGCTGCTCTTACTGGCCGATCAAGCGGTGCTTTCTGTTGCGTGGCGTAGGATGATACAACTGCTAGGGCTACTGCTGCGACGCAGTTGGCCGGCGCTGTTGCTCTTTGCGCTGCTCGTCTTGCCCTATGTGGTCTGGAACCCTTTTGCCATCTACGATGATGTGTGGCGATGGAGCAACGGGCAGGGCGAGACCGGGTATCAAATTTGGGGATGGGGCGCAAGTAACTTTATACTTGCATTGGGGCTGGTAAGTGGACGCTTTGCGCAATGGCCATTTTGGCGGCTTGAGTTGCTGCTCGCCCTGCCGACATTGCTCTGGTTTCTCTATCGCCAGCTGCGCAACAATACGTTGAGCAATGCCTGCTGGCACTATGGCGTTTTTCTCTTTGTCTTTTTCTATGGTAGCCGCTTTTTTAATGAAAACTATATTGCCTATATTTTAACATTTTTGGCGTTGGGGATTCTGACATCTGCTCCACATTCTTGGCCAAAAGAAGACTGATTGATATAGGACTTACGCAGTTTGCCGATTGAGTAGCAGGCTTTTTGCGTATCGAAACCAGAGAAGTGCGCAAGTCCTATGATAAACTGAATAAAATAAGAGTTGCACAGGTCGCAATTTCGTCTCTCAAGGAGAGCCGGCCAAAAGTTGCTTACGCAACGTGCGAACCATACAACTCTTACAAAACATCGCACAAATCACTACAGCGACCAGATGCTCGATGGGAGATCATGTCTGTAGACCGTTTGTGCATTTTTTATCTTGATTAACTAGCTTCGCCATCCTCCAATGCATTTAGATCGGGCTGCGCGAGAAATTGGTAAGCTTGGTTAAATTCAGTCACATGGCGATCAACCGAAGCGGGGTTGTCGCGGCTTGCAATCTGCACGAGCCCTGCCAACGCCGCTACCAGGGCGACAATACTTGGCAACGGTCCCGCAACATCGGTCGGTGCATAGACAACTTTATCCGACACACGATTCACTGGGCTTGCCAATGCACCGATTACTCCGAGCGTCGCACTGCCTTTCAGGCGTGCCAATTCGAGTGCGCGCGCAACAGTAGTCCCATAGGCTGTTGCACTAATGCCAATAACGAGGCTATCTGTGCTAAGATTCATCAAGACCGCCGCTTTTTTGACGGCATCGTTAGAAACATATTCGGCCGCCAGCCCCCGATGGCGCAACTGCTGGGCGGTCATTTCGGCAACCGCTTCAGCATAGCCTTCGGCCAATAGAACAATGTGCTGAGCCCGTTCAAACATGGCGGCAATCTCTTCAATGTGATCCGGCGGCATGTGGGTTAACATCTGCCTGAGATTATGTTGCTCATGCAACGTGCGATCTTTAAAAGCGCCCGCAGGATCCGTTGGCGAGAGCTCCTGCGGACGATAGGAGGCATAGATTTCAGCTTTGACCTGATCCCGTACATCATTGAGAAGTTCAGGATAGCCGTTGTAGCCTAACCGTTGTGAAAACCGTACTACCGTGGTCGTGTCAACGCCTACGGCAAAGGCCAATTGAGCCGCCGTCATAAAAGAGACTTCAAAGTAGTTGCTCATAATAAAGTCTGCTACTTTGCGATAACTTCGGCTCAGATGATCGTAATATTCGCGAATTTTCTCTCGATACATGTTTCCCCCAGTCCGAGAAAATGGGTCTGGCAGTTAGAATTTATCCTGAAATTTGCTTGTGGTACCATCTGTAGTTTTATCGTAAAAACAAATCAAACTTTATCAGACGACCCTATTCCATGTGTGCAAAGTATAAGCTGGACAAACAAACTTGTCAAACGATACAGCAGAACGTTGTTCAATTGAATAAAAGAGTGCCAAATCAGCGCCGTCGCCTGCTCGTTATCTCCCTGTTTCCCATTGGATTTGTGCTTCTTTGGCTAGCTTTTGGCAAAAGTTGGACAGGTAATGCGTCCCCGATCGCTGCGCAAGGGGTACCGACACAATTCGCCACCACCTATGAGGTAAAGCCACCGGTGATCCTTGCAACAAAAAGTGCGGCTATTCATGTACAGACGCAACCAACCGCGCCAACGGCTGCGCCTCTTCAACAGCTTGTGTTGATTCCAACATCAACACCGGTGATGGCTGTGACTTCGCCTCTACCGACAGTTGCGCCACCAACGCCGTTGACAACCACAGTGGCGCTACAAAATCGAGTTGCACTCTCAGTTGCGTTGGCCGCTCAGTCGCTGCTCGCCGTCATTCAGCAGCCAATCTATGCCACAGCACCCATTACACTCATGGTCTCAACGCCCCTAACCACGCCCAGCGGCCTTTTGCCACCACTCCCAGACGCCGCGCTTGGAGCCTTGCCCATCGTTCCGACCGTTGCAGCCGTAACGATAGTCACACAGAGCCTAACAGCGGATTTGCCACCGACCCCTCTACCGGAACAAGCAACGCCATTCCCCCTAATCGCCGATGGCGAAGTGCGTACGGCCCATGTCCCCGTTCTTATGTATCATTACCTGAGTGAAGCACCGCCCGACGCTGACATCTATCGCCGCGATCTCTCAGTCTCGCCAACGCTCTTTGCCGCGCATCTCGATCGGATTGCTGCCGAAGGGTATACGGTCATCCGCCTCAACGATCTGGTCGCCTATTTAATAGAAGGTACACCCATTCCCGCGAAAGCAGTTGTCATTACGTTCGACGATGGGTATCGCGATAACTACGAAAATGCCCTCCCTTTGTTGCGCGAGCATGGCATGACCGCAACCTTTTTTATTGTCATGGAATTTATCAACCGCGAGCGTCCTGAGTATCTAACCTGGCCCATGGTCCAAGAGATGGCCGCGACCGGGATGTCAATCGAGGCACACGGTGTTGATCATACAACCCTACGCGGTCGCAGCCGCGCCGATGTTGAATTTCAGGCGTTACGCAGCTACGAAACGCTGCAAAATGAAGTGGGTATTCGTGCCCATTTTATCTCCTACCCAGCCGGCGAATTTGACGATCAAACGATTACCGTCTTTCAAAACGCAGGCTATTGGGCCGGTTTCACAACCATCCAGGGTGCCACCCAGCACAGCGATGATCTCTTCCGCTTGCCCCGTGTGCGCATTCGCAGCACCACCACACCCGATGAATTGGCCCAACTGCTGGCGCTCGATTGGTAGATTCAGTCGTTTATAATTTCGTAACAAAGACTTTAGTCTGCCAGTGGTAGTAACGATTTCACTTAGGCATAATAAATTTGTGGAAACCGCCGCTGGTCAAATTCGTGTAGTCGGTTTGGACCCAATCGTAGCAACTCTGTATAAAGTGCCCCCGCTTCGTCGCGGAAGGTAGCCAAATCAATGCCCCGACAGCGTGGCGGCAGGCTCCATATCTTTGGCAAACCACGGCGAAACATCTTGTGCGCACCTTGCCAATTGCCCCGCTCAATCTGTAGAAATGCTAACCCAATCTGTAGGATGCCTTGATAGAGCTCTCGAATTGGGCGTGCCTCCGCTTTCCAGGCTGCTTCTAAAAACTCGTGCTGCTCAAAATAGTCGCCGCTGTTGAATTCTGCCAGCCCTTGTCGCGCCGCGTCACTTAGCGGATCATCCCAGCCAACAGGATAGCGGATTGGGGGATTGAGATGTTCATCGACCACCGTTGTCAGCTCTGCCATCAACTCGTTGCGCGTCCAAAGCTGATCAACCCCAGCCGCACCGCTTGCCTGCCACGTTGCGTCCGCTACAGCGTCACCAAAGGCATAGATCGGCGTCTGTTTCGTTTGGGGGCTCGCTTTGCAATGAGCAATTGCACCAGCCCACTCGGCCTCCTGTTGCTGGGCAACCACTGCCAGATCAACTAGCGCCAGGACCGCAAAATAGTGTTCCATTGCCGCAACAAACGTCGCCGCCGTTTGCACCATCACAGATTGCCCGCCAGCGGCATAGACTAGCTCTTCCAGGCGTGTGACATTGATCGCCGCTGTTGCCAGTGTCACGACTGTTGCTACAATTGTGCTCGTCATCGGTTTTCTTCTAGATTCTGCTCCATTGGAATGAGCCACTCATTTATCCTATCCGATCTCACCTTATCACATCTCATTGACAATTTGCGGTAGTTGACATACGATTTCTGCTATTCACCATTTTTCTGCATAGAAGCCGGCGGTAAATTCTCTGTCCCTCGGGCGACAACCGAATTTGCCGCCAGCTTCGTATGCGACTTACCAAAGGAGTTTGCGATGCAACAACACTCTGTCTCTCCCCACCCGTCCCTACACGACCAAGTTGCGCACTTTCAACGTGAGGGCTACGCCGTTTTTCCCACCTTTTTTACGCCGATTGAGCTTGCTGCCATGCTCGCTGAATTGGCACGCTTCAAGCGGGAGGGATTGGGTCATAATGTCGCGACTGACGGCGATGGCAAAACGCACTCCACGACAAAGGTCAACTATCAGATCATTCCACTGAATGACAAAAGCACCCTCTTTCGGGCCTTCCCCTTTCACCCAGCTGTGGTCGATGTGGTCGGGCAACTCATTGGGACGCCGTTTGTTCGCCAACTCGATCAGATCTTTCTCAAGCCGGGGTGGACGGGGGCCGGCACGAGTTGGCACACGGATAACGCCTATTTTCAGATCAGCGACCCAACCAAAGGTGTCGGTATGTGGATTGCACTCCACGATGCCAATCTCGCCAACGGTACTCTCCATGTCATCCCCCGCAGCCATCTCGAGACCTTTGCCCACGCGCGCGATCTTGGCAGCGATCACCATATTACCTTTCAGGCCGACGATAGCCGCGCCGTACCGATTCTTTTGCCCGCCGGTGGCGCAATCTTCTTCAACTATGGAATCGGCCACGGCACCAAAGCGAACAACACCGATTACGAGCGGGCTGGCCTCGCTTTCCATTTCCTCAACACCGCCTACCTCGCCGATGCAAGGATCACCGGTGGCGCAGTCCATATTACAGGGCCGGATGCCACCGGCGGGGAACGGGAATACGGTATCCGCGTTGAGGGGGATTGGGCGAGCGAAGTCCAGCGGCTTACAGATAACGAATGATTTAAGACTTACGCACGCCTCGGCGGCTGAGCTTGTCGAAGCCAGAGAGGCGTGCGTAAGTTCTATGAGCAATAACCATGCTATCCAAGAATAGAGCAAGGAGAATCCAATGCGACTCAAAGAAAAAGTAGCGATTGTTACCGGCGGCGGTGCCGGGATGGGGCTGGCCGTGGCACGGGCTTACGCACGCGAAGGGGCCAAAGTTGTCGTTGCCGATCGCAACGAGGCCGATGGGCTGGCCACAGTTAACGTCATTCAAGCCGCTGGTGGGGAGGCGATCTTTGCGCGTGCCGATGTGGCAGATGCCCACGCCGTCGAGGCGATGGTTGCCACCGCGGTAGAGCACTATGGGCGGATCGATGTGCTCTATGCGAACGCTGCTGTCCAACTCCATGGTCAAGATGCCCGTGCTCATGAACTGAGTGAGGAGATTTGGGACCGTACCTATAGCATTAATATTCGTGGGGTCTGGCTCTGTGCCAAATATGTCATTCCCGTCATGATGAAGGGGGGCGGTGGCTCGATTATTAACGTCGCCTCACCGACCGGCCTGCTGGGCTGTGCACCTGGCTACACCGCTTACAGCTCCAGCAAGGGCGCTGTCTTTGGGTTGACCAGAGTGATGGCCGTGGATTATGCGCGCGACCAAATTCGGGTCAATGCGCTCGTCCCTGGTGCTACCGAGACGCCACTGACCAAAGATCTCTTTGCGGACCAAGCGACCCGCCAAGGGTTGATCGATGCTACGCCGCTGGGGCGGCTTGGGCAAGCCGAAGATGTCGTGGGGTTGGCGATCTTCCTGGCGGCAGATGAATCGGCCTATTGTACCGGTGGCACCTATATGGTCGATGGCGGTTTGACGGCCATCTAGCTGGTAACTTTACTGGTGAGGACGTTGCCCTTTTCGAGCGGCGCTCACACAGGGAAAACGCTTCCATGAAATTTGCTACATGCTCAAGAATGGACTTTTATCATGAGTGTCACAATGGGTCAGCTACGTACGCTGACGACCGATGAGCGCCTGCTCTTTGCCACACGTACGGTACGCTTGTTTGCCTATGGCTTTCTCTCCGTTGTTCTCGTTCTGTATCTGGCCCAAATCGGTCTATCGGAAACCCAGATCGGTCTACTTTTGACGCTCACCTTGGTTGGCGACACTGCAATTTCGCTTTGGATCACCACCAGTGCTGATCGGATCGGGCGGCGGCGGATGCTCGTGCTAAGCGCAGGCTTGATGATCCTTGCAGGCTTGATCTTTGCCTTTACCGGCAACTTTGTTCTCTTGCTGATTGCCGCCACCATCGGCGTCATTAGTCCCAGCGGTGGTGAAGTAGGTCCATTCTTGGCGGTGGAACAGGCCGCGCTCGCGCAGACGGTCGCCAGCCAACAGCGTACCAGCGTCTTTGCCTGGTATAATCTAGTTGGCTCCTTTGCCACGGCACTCGGGGCATTGATTGGCGGAAGCGTGGTGCAAGGGCTGCAGGGCATTCATGTTGAGGCAACCATCAGCTACCGTGTGGTGATTGTCGGCTATGCGGTGGTGGGTCTGCTCTTGATCTATCTCTTCCAGCACCTATCGCCGGCGACCGAAGCCGACCCACTGATGGTGAACGCCGCGCGTGCCAAAGGGCTCTTTGGGTTACACCGTTCGCGCAATACGATTTTTAAACTTTCAGCGCTCTTTGCGCTCGATGCCTTTGGTGGGGCCTTTGTCTTGCAAAGCATTGTTGTCTACTGGTTTCATGTACGCTATGGGGTCGAGCCGGCGTTGCTGGGCGCGATCTTCTTTGGTGCCAATATCCTCGCCGGCATCTCCGCCCTCTCCGCGGCTGCCGTGGCCAAACGAATTGGGTTGATCAACACGATGGTCTTTACCCACATCCCCTCAAATATACTATTGATCCTCGTGCCACTGATGCCCAACTTGCCCTTGGCAATTACCATGCTGCTCTTACGCTTTAGCATTTCGCAGATGGATGTGCCGACGCGCCAATCCTACACAATGGCCGTCGTCGATCCCGATGAGCGTTCTGCCGCGGCCGGGGTGACAGGCATCGCGCGTACGACCGGCGCAGCGATTGCGCCGGTGCTAACAGGATTGCTACTGAGCAACCCCGCATTGCTGAGCGTACCCTTCTTTATTGCGGGCGGTCTGAAGATCATCTACGATCTGATCCTCTATCGCCTCTTTCAAAGCGAGAAGCCGCCAGAGGAGCAGGGATGATGTTTGTCTCTTGAAGAGTATTCCAAAATTAGCGCTATCCACGAAGTTTTGCTTTTTCTTCGTGTATCTTCGTGTGTCTTCGTGGACAGGTATTTCTTTTTGGAAATGACTTACATGGATTGTTCGGGAAGGGTAATGCGTTCAAACCCAGAATAGAGGTTAAACCGTTCACCGCGCAGAAAGCCGACAAGCGTAATACCAAAGTGTTCGGCCAGGTCAACCGCCAAACTGCTGGGGGCCGAAACCGCACAAAAGATCGAGACACCGGCGACACGACACTTTTGCAACAATTCATAGCTGGCACGGCCGCTGACCATAATAATGTGGTTGTGAAAGGGCAACGCCTTGTTGAGCACGCCCCAGCCGATTAGCTTGTCGAGCGCATTGTGGCGGCCCACGTCTTCCCGTAACGCAAGCAAGTTCCCGGTTGCGTCAAAGAGGGCGGCGGCGTGGAGACCACCGGTACTCTCAAAGAGCCGTTGTGCGTCTAACAACTTCTGGGGTAGGGCAGTCAAGAAGGCTGGCGTCACTTGCGGCCCGCTGGCGAGTAGCGGCAGCGAACGTTGGTCCAAATCGTCGAGCATGGTGCGGCCACAGACGCCACAGGCACTGCTGGTAAAAAAGTGGCGGTCGAGTTGATTGAGGTCAGGGAGTTGGGGGGCGAGGAGATTGACGCGCAGCACATTGTACTCTTGCAACTGTTGCTGCCCGTCAACGCAGTAGATCATGTGGGTAATCGCCGCTTTGTCGGCGATCACGCCCTCGTTGTAAAGAAAACCGGCCGCGAGTTCATAGTCGTTGCCGGGCGTACGCATAGTGATGGCAATGGTGCGCTGTTCACCGCCGGCCGCGAGTTGAATTTCTAGCGGTTCTTCGGTAGCGATTTCGTCGCGGTGACGGCGTTTATGGCCATTGTCAATGGTCCAGATAGGGCGCTTGGTTTTGTTGGTGCGGGTCATGACGTCACAGTACCGGTATTATGTATGGCTTTTAAATGATTAGTCTATCAGTTGCACTATACCCACGATTATACGCGACTTCAAGTGAATTCAACCAGATCTTCGTAACAAAACGTTCGCGGATTATATGCATGTGCGGCGGCTCGTTAACATCTGATGAATAAAAACGAAACCGGTAACCGTTAATGATCGTGGTCGGCATAGCTATTCAAGCTTCCCGACTCACTGGTTCTACTCTTACCGGACAGACCTTTAACTCCGCGGTTTGTGTCACTGGATCGTAGCCGGAACCAGTGAGGATGTTGATCGGCACATCGTTAAAGGCAAAGCTGGTGAAGACGGTGCCACGGGGCGATCGTTCCGTCGCTTTCACCTTGACCTGCACTCCACCACGCCGACTGCTCAACTTCGCCCAGCCACCATCCTGCAACCCCCATTCCACCACATTCTCCGGATGGACCTCTAGGGTTTCTTCGGGCACAAAGTACTCAATGCCTTGCGATCGCCCCGTCTGCGTGCGCGTGTGGTAGGTCTGCAAGCGCCGCCCAGTTGTTAACCAAACGGGGTACTCATCATCGATTACCTCAGCGGGATCACGGTAGTTGATGACCCGGAAGATGCCACGCCCGTTGGTAAATTCTTCCTCATGTAGCCGTAACGTCCCTGGATGGCCCTTATAAGGAATCGGCCACTGGTATTCGCCATCTTCGGCCAAATCCCAGTCGATGCCGGCATAGATCGGCGAGAGGCTGCACAACTCGTTAAAGACTTCTTTGGGCGACTCATATTCAAAGCCGGGAATGCCCATGCGGTTGGCGATGGCGCTGATGATCCACCAATCCGGCTTGGCTTCGCCTTGTGGGGTGACTGCCTGGCGTACCCGCTGAATCCGTCGTTCGCTGTTGGTAAAGTTGCCATCGGTTTCGCCCCATGCCGTTGCCGGTAAGACTACATCAGCCAGCGCCGCGGTTTCCGTCAGGAAGATATCAATGACGACCAGATGGTCAAGTGATTTCAGCGCGTGCTCGCCATGCATACGATCTGGGTCGGAGACCAACGTATTTTCGCCGTCGATCAGCATGGCAAAGATACTCTCGCCAGAGCGTTCAAGCGCGGTCACTTTGGTGATACCCCGTTCCAGGTCGATTTCACGTCCATAAGCGGTGCTAAATTTGGCCTGATTCTCTGGATTGTCGACCCCTTGAAAGCCGACATAGTTGTTGGGAATTGCCCCCGCGTCGCCGGCACCCTGAATATTATTCTGCCCGCGCATCGGGTTAATCCCACCCCCCTCGATGCCCAGATTACCGGTCATTAGCGCCAGGTTACAGAGACTCTGCACATTGTCAACACCACAGATGTGCTCGGTGATGCCCAGTGTGTAATAAATGGCCGCGGCGTTGGCTGAACCATACCAGACCGCCGCCGTTTCAATGTCCTTGGCCGGTACACCGGTAATCCCCGCTGCCCACTGTGGCGTAAACGCTTGGACATGGTCCAGAAATGCGTCAACGCCGGTGGTGCGGTTGGCGACAAATTTCTGATCAACTAACCCTTCCCGCGCGATCACATGCGCCATGCCCAGCAGCAACGCCACATCGCTGCCGACGCGAATCGGCAGATAGAGATGGGCCAGTTCCGCCAGCTTAATGCGCCGCGGGTCCGCCACAATGAGCTTGGCCCCACGTGCAATCCCTTTCTTGAGAAAAGTCGCCGCGACCGGATGACATTCGGTCATATTCGTACCGATACAGAAGGCCAGGTCACTCTTCGCCATATCGGTATACGGGTTGGACATCGCGCCACGCCCGATCGATGCCGCCAGACCGGCGACGGTAGGGGCGTGTCAAGCACGGCTACAGTTATCGATCTGGTTCGTGCCAAAGCCGGCGCGCATAAATTTCTGCATCGTGTAATTGGCTTCGCTCGGCGTACGGCCCGAGGCAATGCCATAGACTGCGTGGCGACCATGTTGTTCGACCGCCCGCTGAAAGCCAGCGGCCGCCATGTCGAGCGCCTCTTCCCAGGTTGTTTCGTGTAACTCGCCATCGGCCTGACGCACCAACGGTCGTTTTAACCGTTCGGGATGGTGGACATAGTCATAGGCAAATTGGCCCTTGACACAGAGCGCACCCTGGTTCGATGGCCCATCCATCGCCGGTTGGATGCCGATGATGCGGTCGTCTTTGGTCAGGATATCAAGCGCACAGCCAACACCACAATAGCCGCAGACCGAGCGGGTCTTTTGGATGCCGGCTTGGTGGAGCGGAATTTGTTTGAGGTTAGTGAGGGTTGTCATGGAAAATCTCCTAATAATCAATAATCAACGAACAATTGTTAATGATCAATGACGGATCTACTGGCTCAACTGAGTGTCATTGATAATTGAGAATTAGCAATTGATTATTGATTATTACGCAACGCTTTTTTATCACCCAACGCCCCCGTCGGACAAGTTTGTACACATTGCCCACAAAAGGTACAGGCGGACTCTTTTAGCAGCCCGTCAAATTCAACCGTGATCTGTGTCTGAAAGCCCCGGTTCTTGACACTGATCGCATAGTCACCCTCCTGTTCCGCACAGACGCGGACACAGCGATAGCAGGAGATACAGAGGTCATAGTCGCGCAACAAAAAGGGGTTGGTATCATCGGGGCGACTTTCCCCGGAGGGGGCACCGCCAAAGCGATCAGTACGTGCGCCGTAGTGCTGTACCAGCGTTGCCAATTCTTGGGAGGCATAGCTGCGCAGCGAGCTGACCTCGACCGTTGGATTCTCCGACGCCACCATCTCAAGCAGCGTCTTGCGGAAAAAGTCAACGCTATCGCTAGCCGTGTTTACCTCCATCCCGATAACGGCAGGTGTTGTACACGATGCAACAGGATTGCGCTGTCCCTTGACCTCGACAATGCAAAGCCGACAGGCGCCAAAGGGCTTGAGGCGCGGGTCGTAACAGAGGGTGGGAATAAACCTGCCGTGGCGCGTTGCTACTTCGTAGATCGTTTCGCCAGCGGCAAAGGAGACAGTTTCTCCGTCGAGCGTTAGCGTCAGGCCTGTTGCGTCTGGTTGAGATGTCATGATGGGTATCGATTAATTGAGGTGCACGCCATTGACGGAGTTGTCATCGGCCAGAATGATGCGGCAGCGTTCTTGAAATTCGGCCAGCGTGTTGACTTCAAATAGCGCGCTGACTAACTGCTGTAATTTTGCAGGATCATGCGTATCGGCAATATGCTCCATGACCTGTTCACCCGCTGGACCGAAGCGTGTCCTCAAGCCGGTGCGAATGCTGCTTAACAGTCCCTGTTCAATTCCTTGTGTAATACCCTCTTGTATCCACTGTCTTGCTAGCGTTGCCATTAGCGTCTCCTCCTGTTCTGGTACAGATGTCTCCAACGAACGCACCAATTCCGCATTACTTACATCGGTCGCGCTGGTAATGTAGGTCAACATCACAATCAGAAAGCCCTGGGTTTCCTGTCCCCACGCTAGGTCACGAAACTCGGCCCAAATCTGGGGCAACTTATCCGCCAGATCAGGATCAAAGATGTGGCGCATGAGGCGGATAGCGGCCCGAAAGAGAACCGCATCGAAATGTTCTGTTTCCCGGATATCAGTAACCGACACCACCGCGTATTGAAAGTCTGGGACGTACGGCTGCCATTCCTCGCTGCTGTCAATTAGATCCGTAAAGTGTTGCGACACAGTCCATTTGCGTGTTCCTTGATAGACCAGCAGCGGAAAGATCGGTGGTAACTTCAGTGGCTCTCGCCGTTTCTGTTTGGGATCTGCTCCCTTCGCTGCTGCCTTGGCTTCAGCCCGAATCTGCTCCCAAACCTCTACCTTGTAGCGCAACAGTTGGAGTGCCACGAAGTGTTCGATGTAGCTTTTATGCTCTAATAGTACGTGAACATAGGCATCGCGTCCAGTTCGCAATCTTACGCGAAAAAGTAGATCCGAAAAGTATTGTTGGAGTTCTTCATCGAGAAAAGAGCCGGAACGCAGTTCCAACGTCTCCAACACCAACGTCTCGACAATCGCCGGCGGTAACTGGGTACGCAAAAAGTCCCTGCTCCACGCCAGCCGTGAAAAGACTTCGCGGAAAAATCGATCGTGGGGGTTGGTGATCTCAGCCATTGCAGTCCCCCAAAATTTGGTTGTGAATATAAAGGACAGAGAATTTTGGAGCAAACATCAGGTAACTTTCGTGTTTTCCTGCGAATAGCTCAAGTATAATTTCTCCGTCACCACTCGTTTTGTACGCATGACCGCTTTATAAATATCCTCAAACGACGTATACAGCGGCGTAATGCCAAAGCGGATATTGTCCGGCTTACGAAAATCGGGCAATACGCCCATGTCGTTGATCAGCGCCTGATCGATACGCCAAGCATCTTTGTGCCCCAATGAAACGTGCGACCCACGCACCTCGGGATCGCGCGGCGTATTGAGGGTAAAGCCCAACGGTGCTAGTTCCCTTTCCCAGAGGTCGATGAAGTATGTCGTCTGTTTGAGCGACTTGGCGCGCACACGGTTGATTCCTGCTTCTAACAACAGGTCAATCCCCGGCTCAACCGCCATTGTCGAGAGCACCGGCGGCGTGCCGGTGAGAAAGTGGGCCAATCCAGCACCCCGTTCATAATTCAAGCCAAAGTTGAACATATCAGTCTGTCCCATCCAGCCTTGAATCGGGTTGGTGAGCAACGCCTGTAAATCTTGCCGGATATAGAGAAAGGCCGGCGCGCCAGGGCCACCGTTGAGATATTTATAGGTACAGCCAATCGCCAGGTCGGTATGGGCGCGTCCCAGATTGACAGCAACCGAGCCGGCAGCATGGCTCAGATCCCAGAGCACTAGCGCCCCTTTGCAGTGGGCCACTTCGGTCATAGCGGCCATATCATAGGTATAGGCGCTTTTGAAGACGGTGTGGCTGAGCGTCACCAGCGCGGTATCTTCGTCAATCGCTTGCGCCAACCCTTCGACCGGGCCGTGGATCCCATCCGGCGAAGGGACAACCTCGACGTGGTACGCTGGCCCCAACAATTGACAGATCCCTTGCAACGCATAGAGATCGGAGGGGAAGTTCAGATCGTCGGTAACAATTTTATGTCGCCCCGGCTGGGCACGCAGGGCAGCCAAGGCCAGCTTATACAGATTCACCGTCGTCGAATCGGCCACGGTGACCTCGCCGGTCTGCGCGCCCAACAATCGTCCAATTTTGTCCCCAATGCGGGCAGGGGCGTCGATCCAGCCCTCGTTCCAACTGCGGATCAATCGGTTACCCCATTGGCGTTCGACGGTCTCTTGCAGTAGTGCAACGGTTGCCGTGGGCAGGCGGCCAAGCGAATTGCCGTCGAGATAGATCAGATCGGGATCATCAATGACAAAGCGCTGGCGAAATTCGGCCAGTTCATCGGCTGCGTCCAGCGCGCGGGCATCTTCAAGCGCAGTTAGCGTACGATCAATCACACCTTACTCCTGTATATGTTCAGTGAAATGAGCTTCCACCTGCTCGGGGAAAAAACGAATCAAACTCTCCACCACCAGTGGTGCTGCCATGCCCAAGCCACAGGCGCTCACCGCCTTCATCGTCTGGCTGATCTCCTCAACCTCACATTGCCATGTCGGGCGATCCGTTGGGCCACCGCCATTGAGCCGTTCGGTCAGCCGTTGCGTGCCGATGCGACAGGGGAAGCATTTGCCGCACGACTCGTGGGCGAAGAATTCCATTGCGTTGTGCGCGACCGCGACCATGTCGCGGCTCTCATCAAAGACAATCATGCCCGCTGCGCCCAACATGGAGCCGTGGCTGCGGATACTTGGCTCGTCGATAGTGACTTGTTCCAAGGCCTCACCCGCCAAGAAACCACCTGACAGTCCGGCCATGGTCACTGCTTGGATCGAGCGCCCCGGTAGCGGCCCGCCTGCCCAATCATAAAGCAGTGTCTTTAACGGCAGGCCAAACGGCACTTCGTAATTACCCGGTCGTTGCACATCGCCGGAGAGGCTGATCACTTTTGTGCCTGCGTGTTCACCCAAGCCCAGGCTCTGATACCAGGCGGGCTCGCGGCGCAGAATCTGTGGCACAGATGCCAGCGTCTCCACATTGTTGACAGCCGTAGGCAGATTCTCGAAGCCATGGGTCACCGGATAGGGCGGACGGTTGCGCGGGAAAGGATGTTTGCCCTCTAGGCTGTTGAGCAACGATCCCTCCTCGCCACAGATGTACGCACCGGCGCCACGGCGGATATAGATCTCAAAGCGGAAGTCGCTATCCAAAATGCCAGCGCCCAGCAACCCGGCTTCATAGGCGGCATCGAGTGCTGCTTCGAGCGTGCGCAGCGTATGGGGATATTCATAGCGCAAGTAGATAAAACCGCGCGTTGCGCCGGTTGCATACGCCGCGATGGTCATCCCTTCAATCACCGCAAACGGATCGTGGTCGAGGATTGCGCGATCTTTGAAGCAGCCCGGTTCGCCCTCGTCGGCATTGCAGACAATGCTCTTGGGTTCGCCATCCGCTTCGGCAACCGCGCGCCATTTGAGGCCGGTCGGAAACCCTGCACCACCGCGACCGGCTAGCTTGCTCTGGCGCACATGTTCAATGACCTCTGCTGGTTGCATCTCTGTTATGGCACGCCGCAGCCCTGCATAGCCCCCCGTCGCCCAGTAGCCAGCCAATGTTGCCCGTCCTTCTTTGCGGATGGCGTGAAAGACGCACTCTTCAACGCCCCCGGGATTGGGTGGCGGCAGTGGGGTTGGGCGGTCGATCAGTGTGCCTGTCGAGTCTCCAACGAGAAAATGCGGACCCACCAACACAGGAATTGGTTCATCACAGCGCCCAGCACAGGGCATGGCCGTGGCACCCCGGTCGGCCAAGGCGGCCAACAAGGTTTCACTGCCACGTAGACGGCAGACGGGGCCGCTGCAGACGCGTGGAGCATGGTATCCATCTGCCGTGCGCGCAAAGTGATGATAGAAGGTGACGGTGCCATAGAGATCCGCAATGGGGATGCGTAACGCTTGGGCCACCGCGCGCAGCGCCTCCTCCGTGAGGTAGCCATCCCGTTCATGGAAGGCGTGGAGCAGCGGTAAAAGAGGAGCCGGTTGCGCTTGCCACTGCAAGATAAGGTCTTGGTTCGTTGGTAGAATCATTGGTTGCTAGATTGGGTTACGTGCACAAATTTAGACTGGTCAGGTGATTGGGTGTTCCGATTATCGTTGAGATAGCCATTTTTGTCAATGGATGCCTTGTAGCACAACCTGTAGCACTTTCTGTAACGCTTAGTTGCTGTTGACGACGGACGAATCGTGGTGAAATAGGGCTATCAAACAACGTAGCACAACAACGTAACACAACAACGTAACACAACAACGTAGCCAAACAGTGTAACCAAAAGGAGTGGCAAGATGGACAAACAAGATAGCGAGAAACCCACGGCTCGCATCGTCGGGGCCGGTGAAGGCAACACATTCGCTGTGGCCGGCGTCACCGTCACCATGAAAGTGACGGGAGAAGAAACCGAGGACGCTTGTACGATTTTTGAAGCAACAATTCCCCCCCACTTTGCTGGGTACGAACCATACGGTCATCTGGAGGCAACGGCCACCTATTATGTAACGAGCGGGATATTGGCTTTCACCATCGCACAAGAAACAGTCATGGTGCGCACCGGGGGCTTTGTGATGGTGCGCCCTGGTGACTTGCACAAGTATTGGAACCCGACGGCGCAACCCGCCACCTGCCTGACCTATCTTTGTCCGGCTGGGTTTGAACGGTACATCATGGCGCTGGCAACAATGGCGGACGAAGAACGATGCTGGCCGCCTGTTGATGGCAGTAAGTTGGCAGCACTCAGCATGCAATATGCATTAAAAACCTGTCTGTAATTAGCCGTATCGCCCGCTTTTTCGCAGTTGGCTGTGCACGGAACGTTACGGGTAAGGACGATACCAAAGAAGAAGGATAGAGGCAACAGTTATGTTTACACCCAATACCTACCTGATGAATGTGATGGCCGATGCGCATCGTGATGATCTATTGCAAGAGGCGCAGGCGCGTCGTATAGCGTTGCAGTTACAAAAGGAGCAAAGACAGATGAATAGCCGTAGATTGTTGACAGAGACAACTACAATTACTTGGCGCCGCCGCTGGCAACAGTTGCTGGTCGGTACCGGCCTGGCAGCCACGTTGTTGTTGAATGGATGTCAGCCGATGGTGGTGCCCCCGACGCCCGTGGTACAGACGGAAGTCGCCCCCGCCGCAGCCATCCTCACGATTAAGACCAGTGACTATGCCTTTGAAGCGCCGACAGAAATCAATGGTGGCTGGGTGCGCATTGTGCAAGAAAATGTTGGGCAAGAGCCCCATCATGTGCAACTGGCTCGCCTCAATGAAGGAGTGACGGCGGAACAATTCCAGGCGGCACTCCAAGCGGGACCCAATGGGGCCTTGGCGCTGGTGACCTTGGCTGGCGGCCCCGGTGTGGTGGATCCCGCAGGCCGCGCCGCGGTGACGGTGTACCTGGAGCCGGGGCAATACTTTTTGCTCTGCTTCGTACCCGATGCCATGGGGATGCCCCACCTGGCCCACGGCATGATCGCCCCGTTAACCGTAGGTGAAATTGTTGCGGCGGCAGAACCGGTGGCGCAGGCAGAAGTGAAATTTGTCGACTTTTCCTATGTTTTGCCCTCGCCCATCGTGGCTGGCGAACAGACGTGGAGAATTGTCGATGACGGGGAACAACCCCATGAGATGATGCTGATCAAGTTGGCCGCCGGTAAGACCATGGCGGATGTCCAGCAGTGGATGATGCAGCCGGCCGGCGCGCCACCCTTTGCGAACGTCGGTGGTATGCAGGGCATTGCCCACAGCGCAACAGCCTATCTACACCTCAATCTGGAGCCGGGCAACTACGTCGCCCTCTGCCACATCCCCGACCCCGCCAGTGGCAAAGAGCACATGGAACTAGGCATGGTGATGCCGTTTCAGGTGGAGTAGGAGCGCGGGAGACAGGGAGACAGGGAGACAGGGAGACAGGGAGACAGGGAGACAGGGAGACAGGGCATACAATTTCCTTGTCCCCTTGTCTCCCTACTCCGCAAAGAATCCCTGGATCCATTCCAAATCACAAGGAATTGTCTGTTGGGCGATGCGATGATAGCCTGCTTCGTACGCAGCGTTGAAGTCGTTGGATTTGGCGCTTGCCCGTTGGCGTATTTCTTGGTACGCAGCGCGATCGGCGGGGAGCAGCGAAGCATGTGCCTGGGTGAGTAAGGCATCGGCGGCACCCAGCAGTTGTGCAATGATCGGCCACGCCATCTCGCGTTCTAGCAGCGTTGCCAGCACCACGATCGACGCTGCCGTCCCCCGCAGGTCACGTACTTCACAGTTCAGTTGCAAACTTTCCAGTGCATCTTGGCGCGCAGCGGGCCACTGCCCTTGATAGATACGCGCTTGGGCTAGCCGGCGCAGCGAACCAGCTAACTGATTCCGATCTTCAATCTGGCGTAACAAGGCGACCGCCTCTTGTCCCAGTTGCTGGGCACGGGCGTACTGCTCTTGCGCGAGGGCAATTTCCGCGAGGTGGCTAAGCGTCGTGGCGGATTCATAGCGATCAGCAATGGCGGTTGCCGTGGCAACCGCTTCTGTAAAGATCGTCTCGGCAGTGGCAAAATCCTCTTCATGCAAAGCCACAATCCCTTGATAGCGCAAGACGCGCGCGAGCGCCTGCTGATCGCCGCGTAAACGGGCACCGGTCAAGCTGCGCGCAATGTACGGCCGCGCTTCTTGATAGTTGTCACCAGCAATCGCTAAAATTCCAGCGGCGGCGAACCCTTTTACCACATCGAGCGGTATCTGGGCACTTTCACTATCCTGCAGAAAGGTTAGCAGGCGCTGCAAACCTTCGCGGTGGTGGCCGCGCGTATACCAATACTCTTCCAGCTGAATCGCCAGTTGCAGACCGCGCTTGTTGTCTCCCGTGCGCACGCAGCGATCCAAAGCCGCCCACAAATTTGCCTGTTCATCGTCCAACACCTGCAACCACTGCACCTGCTCAACCCCATGCAAGCCCGCCTTGGCTCTTTCCGCCAGTTTGTAAAAATATTGATAGTGCGCCAGCCATGCCTCATCCTGCTCCAACTGACTGGGGCCACCGTTCCCCGTACTGGTCGGTGTGTGGAGTTCTATCGTCAGCCGCCGCTTTTCCGCAGCAAATTGGCGGATCACTTCATGCAGTTCATAGCGGGCGTGGCGGCTTGTCTGGTGGCGGCGCACCAGCGACTTGTCAATGAGGCCGGCCAACAACGGCAGGGTTGCTCCGGCCACGGCTTGGGCCGCCTCGCGATAGCAGCCGCCGCGAAAGACCGCCAGCCGCCCCAGCGTGGTGCGCTCTTGTTCATTTAACAACACCCACGAGTGCTCAAAAACGGCACGCATGCTGCGGTGACGCGGCGTCGCGTCCCGATTGGCGCGTGCCAGAACGTCCACATTCTGTGCCAATTCGTCGGCCAGTTCTTGCGGTGACAAGACGGAGACCCACGCTGCCGCCAACTCGATACCCAGTGGCATGCCATCCACCAACTGGCAAATCCGTACAACTGCCGCACGGTTGCTCTGGTCGAGGCGAAATGCCGGCATCACTTGTTGCGCACGTTCCAGAAAGAGCAAGACGGCATCGGCCATTTCCGAGTTGACCGCCGCCGTTGGCAACGACAACCCGCCCAATTCAAAGGTTCGTTCGCTGCTCAGCCGCAGCCGTTCGCGCGAAGTGGCTAAAATCTGTAGACGAGGTGCCCGTTGCATGAGCAGATTGACCCAATTCGCCGCGACCCCCTCTTCCTGATGCAACAACTCTTCAAAGCCATCCAATATCAACAGCAAATGACGTGGTGCGAGCGCAGCGACAACCTGTTCGCTTGGGTCGCCGCTTCCCAGTACAAGATCGAGCGCACCGGCAATTGCGCTGGGCAGATGTGCCGCCGCGCGTAGCGCAGCCAGCGGGACAAAGCGTGCACCATCCGTAAAGTGATCAATCAGCGTCGTCGCGATATGCAGTGCCAGATGGGTTTTGCCCATGCCACCCGCCCCCACGATCGTCACCAGCCGCCGCTCTTCTTCCAAAATCAGTTGGCGCAGCACATTCTGCTCGGCCTCGCGCCCGATCAGGATCTGCTCGGGTGCTGGCAGTGCCCCGAACTGCGTACTTGCGCCCATCGGTATGATTGTTGGCGCTATGCTGTCGCCCTTTGCTTCGTCATTGATCTCATCGCTTGGTGCAACGGCCTGGTGCAACGATTGGCGCGCCAGTTGGACAAAGGTTGCATGCTCCGACGAGGGAACCGCCAAGAGTGTGGCCAACTGTTCCGCCATGACCAGCGAAGGTCGGCGCTTGCCACTTTCAAAAAAACGAATCGTCTGTACCGAACAATTTGCCAATTCAGCCAGCGCTTCCTGTGTCAGATCCTGCCGATTGCGTAATTGCTTGAGCCACGCACCAAATTGTTGGGGTGAAACACTCATCGATTTCTCCTGCAAATACTACCCCTGTAAACACTTGCCGACCAACTCCCTGTTGCACCGCGTTATTGTAGCACTTTCTAGCCGTTTGTAGTAGGCACTGTAACAGTTGTTGTAACGATTAGTTGCTGGCCTGTAGGCCCTTTTTGCGGTGAAATAGAGCAGTGCAACGACAGCTGCTTAGACCTATCAACCGTGGCGTTGTCAATAAATCAATAACCTATCGAGCGGGGGCCAACAATGTATCAACGAAAATTTTTTATCAATCCAGCAATCGTTACCATTGCACTCTATTGCATGACCAGCGTGCTCTGTTTGTGGCTCGGCACCGGCACAGCCGCCGCGCAAGATGACAGTCCCAATGCGATCTATCTGCCCCTTGTAGCGGGCAGGTCAACGGGTGACAGTGCACCGCCGACTGTCACGCCGACCGTCACGCCAATTGCAACGGTGTCGCCCACGGATATGCCGACGGCGACCCCCACGGATATGCCCACGGCGACCCCCACTGCGCCGCCCACCCTGACCCCCACTGCGCCGCCCACGGTCACGCCCACCGCAACCAAGCAGCCGCAGACGCTGCCCGCTGCCATTGTAGCCACTTGGTACAGCGGCGATGCGCCCTTGAATGACTTCTACAACCCCCAAACCGGCGAATGGCGCGATGCCAATGGCTTGGGGCAGATGGTTGAGTTTGCCGCCAATGGGATCTACACCTATACCGGCTTTCTACGGCTACAGGTCGGTGCCTGTCGCAGCGAGGTCTCGACCTTTAAAGGGGGCACGGCCACCATCGCGGGCAATGCGTTGACCATGACCCCTACCCACGTCAAAACGCGCTCGGTAATGATCTGTGGTAGCACCCAGGAGACCATCACCGACGGCCCCTATGATCCAATTATCCAACCTTGGGGCATTGCCGAAACCGATGGGGGCCAGGAGCAGTTGACAATCGGCACGGCCAGTGAAGCTGTCACCTACTACAAAGCCGGGATGGTTGCATCGCTAGCCGGCCTCTGGCAGAGCGCGGCGTTGGGGCCCGACTTCTATGACCCCGCGACCGAAGCGTTTGATCTGGAAAGCGCAGAGGGCATGTGGTTCGACTTTGCGCTTGATGGGTACTATCGCTTTGGCGAGCGCAATCATGGGCAAGAGGATGCGCAGGGCTGCGTGAACCAGTGGTGGATCTATCAAGAAGGCACCTTTGCGGTGGTCGGCGGGCGCCTTTCGATAACTCCGCAAAGCGGTATGTTGCGCCAACAGAATTCCTGTCCACCGGTTGAGGCGACACAGGGGGTCTGGCTCGACGATGCCCGTGACTACACCTGGTTCTATCGTGATCGCACAACCGCAGTCAAACTGGTGATCATTCCCTTGAGCCCCTTTATTGAGTTTATCTTTCAGCGGCCGTAGTGGTCTGTCAGATTAATTTACAAACTCATGTTACGCAGTAAAGATGCCAATCTCGAGTACGCCGCATCCCCAGATGCGGATTGACCCGCATCTGGGGATGCGGCGTACTCGAGTAGCGTGGTGCCTTTATGGGAAGATGCGTAACATGAGTTACAAAGCGGAATTGTGCCATGTAACACTTTCTGTAGCGGCACAGGTAACAGTTAGTTGCTGTTATGGGTGCCAACTGTTTGGTTAAATCACTTCCAGAAGAGCGGACATCAGCGACATCAACCCGCCACCCCGCCGACACAGCAAAAGAAATCGTAACAAAAACTATAGAACTTACGCATTGTCCGGTGGCTGAGCCTGTCGAAGCCAGTGCGACAAGGCGTAAGTTCTAAACTATAAGAAAGAGAGTTCTCAATGCGTATCTTAAAAAAGAGTCTAAAGTGGACCGGTATAGTGCTTGGCGCAGTGATCGGTTTGCTTTTGGTGGCCGTGGTCGCTATCTATGTGATCAGCAGCCTGCGTCTGAATAAAACGTACGACGTTCCCGGCACGCTGTTGACGATCCCCACCGATGCCGCCGCGATCGCCGAAGGGCAACGCCAATTCTCGACCCGCGGCTGTGTGGATTGTCATGGCCCTGACGGGGCTGGCAAGATCGTGATCGATGATCCGCTGGTCGGCACGATCATGGCGAGCAACCTGACCAGTGGGAATGGTGGCATTGCCGGCCAATATGCAGAGGGCGCTGACTGGGAGCGGGCGATTCGCCACGGCGTTGGTGCTGACCGCAAGCCGCTTGTGATCATGCCGTCCAACGAATTTAATCCGATCAATGATGAAGATCTGGCAACGATGGTCGCCTTCATTCACTCCTTGCCACCAGTGGATCATGAAACAGCAGCAATTGCAGTGGGTCCATTGGGTCGTATTCTGTACGTCACTGGGCTTGTGACCGTCGTGCCCGCTGAGGTAATCGACCACACGGCGCCCCGTCCCGAGGCTGTCGCCAAAGCGGCTACGAAAGAGTATGGCGAATACCTAGCACAGAGCTGCACCGGCTGTCATGGCAAGAACTTATCCGGCGGCCCCATGCCAGGTGTTCCCGGTGAGGGCCCTTACCCTCGTAATTTGACGCCCAACATGGAAACGGGGTTGGGTACATGGCAAGAGGCGGACTTTGTACAGACGATCCGCACCGGCGTCCGCCCCGATGGCTCAGTATTGGCCGTCGGTATGCCCTGGCAGGCGTTTAGTGCCATGAACGACGACGAACTGAGCGCCATCTGGCTCTACCTGCAATCGGTGCCGGCACAACCGTATGGCAATCGCTAACGTAGGAAGACTTTTTAATACGAGAAGGTCGGCTTTTTACAAAAGCCGGCCTTCTACAGAAAGTGGACCTACAGATTGACCAACCAATCTTCGCGCATCAGAACTTGGCGGACATTACTGTCTGGTCTTGTTTATTCGCCGGCAAGGGTGATGAGACTGTTGACGAGCAGATCCACATCGCTCTCCTCGATAAACGCGGCCAGCGAGATGCGCACACTCGACCCACGCAGCGCGGGACGTTGGATCATCTGCCAGCGATCACGGAGCGCGGCGGAGAGGGCTACGCCATCCATATTCTCAAGTGAGATGGTCGCGATGCCCGTTGCGTCGCGCAGGATGAGTGGGCTGTGGATCTTTACACCTGGGACCCGTTGCAGTTGCTCATGGAAGTAGGCGGTGAGCTGCTGCGAATGGGCCTCTACCGCCGCAACGCCCAGTTGATCGACATACGAAAGGCCGGCGACCATTGCCGTGTCGTATGAATAGGTGCGGCCACCATACTCAAAGCGGCGCGCCCCGGGGATCCAATTTAACTCGTCAACCCCCATCGTCACGCTGCCGGTCTGCGTCATGTTGCTGCCACACCAGGTTACCTCGATCTGATCGAGTACCTCACGCCGCAGATAGAGCGCAGCCGACGGGTAGGGCCCCAGCAGCCACTTGTAGCCCACCATGGCATAGAAATCACAGCCAAGCGCATGAAGATCCAGGGGAAACTGGCCGACCGAATGCGCACCGTCGAAGAGGACATAGCTGCCGCGTTCGTGGGCCAGGTCGGTCATTTCGGCGGCGGGCAGACGGGTGCCGCTATCGGTGGTGACATGGCTGACCGCCACCAATTTTGTGCGATCGGTCAGCATGGCGCGGAAGCTTGTCAGCATCTCATCCGCATTGTGCGAGACGGGTACACGACTTACCTTTAACCCGTGGCGGCGGACCGCGTTCATCAAGGGAATGAGCAGCGCCGGATGCTCCTGATCGGTGACGACGATCTCGTCGCCTTCCGCCCACGGCAAGCCTTCAATGACAATGTTGGCCGCCGTTGAGAATTGGGTGGTAAACGCGATCTCATCCGCGTCCGCCCCAATGAACGTTGCCAGGGTGGCGCGCGCTTTTTCGATGCCGAGAAACTCATCGTCGTGCGCGAGCAGGCGCGCCGGCCCTTGCTCAATGACTGCCGTTGGGACGCGCAGTAACTCTGCCCCCACACTCTTGGCGAGTGGTGCCATGCCCCCACAGTTAAAATGGGTATAGTGTGCCAACATCGGAAAATCGTCACGGATCTTGCCAATGGTCATACTCTCTTTCCTTTCTCAGTCGATCTTCTTAGGGTCGATTATCTTTTACGTTTACCAACCAATCGCATAGCCGTCACGGCGTGGGTCGGCACCACCGGAGAAGGTCCCCGTATCGGGATCGACCATGATCCCTTGCGCCCCACCAAAGGCCATGGAAAAATCCGGTTGACGGTCGATCAGGTGGCCGCGTGCGCTCATTCCGGCCAACGTCTCGCTGGCGATGCGCCCTTCTGCGATCACGCGATTTGATTCTTGCGGTCGCACGCGTGGCGCGTCGATTGCGGCCTGCACACTCATACCAAAGTCCATCATGTTGGACATGAACTGCGGGGTTGTCTCCATGATGCCGTGGCTGCCCGGCGTGCCCATACAGGCAAAGACTTTGCCGTTCTGCCAGATCATGCCCGGCGAGAGACACATCTCGACTTTCTTGTGTGGTGCAATCACATTGGGGCTATCCGCATCGATATCGAACCAATAGAGGAAGTCATTGACGAGAATGCCGGTTCCGGGCACCACAACGCCGCTGCCAAAGCCACCAAGACTTTGCGTGCAGGAGACGGCGTTGCCTTCGGCATCCACGACATTAAAGTGCGTTGTGCTCTCGCGCATGCCCGGCCCGCCCGGTTTGACATTGTGAATATCCATCGTGTGTGCATAGCGCGCCCCGCCAATGCGGCCAACTTTGTGGGGGTCGACCAGCGCACGCCGCTCTTGGCAATATTCTTCAGAGAGCAGATAGTCAATCGGCGCGTCCGGCCGCACATTGTAATGAATGCGATCGGCAATCGCCAGCTTTTCGACCTCGATCAATGTGTGCAGATGGTCAACCGAGTTATGGCCCATCCCCGCCAGATCATAGCCTTCCAGCAGCTTCAACGTTTGTAGCCACTGCATGGCGCTTGAGGGCGCTGGCGGGCCATACACATGAAAATCTCGATAACGGATCCCAATCGGGTCGACCCATTCGACCGTGAGATCGGCAAGGTCCGCTTTCGTCATGAGGCCGCCGTGGGCCTGGCAGAAGCTGATAAGTTTGTCCGCGATCTCGCCTTTATAGTAGACATCAGGACCCCCCTCGACCAGCGCACGGTAGGTGCGGGCTAGATCTGGTTGCTTGTGCAATTGCCCCGGCCGCATGGGCGCACCATGCGGAAAGAAGAAGTCCATAGAGGAGGGATATTTGTCGAGCCAAGATTCATAGGTGTTGACAATGTTGGCCGCATGGATCGTCACTGGGTGCCCCTCTTCGCAGATCTCGATCACATGTTTGAAGACGCTGGCCCGGTCCATTGTCCCAAAGCGCTCCAAGGCCGCGCACCAGCCCGCGGGTGAACCGGGCACCATCCACGATTTGACGCCGCGCTGAAGTTGCTCTGCCCCTTCAAATGCGCTGCGTTCGGCCGCGTATGGGCTCCATCCCTGGTAATCCAAACAAGTGTGCGTATTGGTTTTGGCGTGATAGATCTGCATCCAACCAACGCCACCGATGCCCGATAAGCCCATCTCTGTGGCACCCAACGCCGCGGCAACGGCGACCGCCGCGTCAATCGCGTTGCCCCCTTCCATCAGGGTCTGGAGTCCTGCCACCGACGCCAATGGGTGCGCCGATGAGACCATGCCCTGTCGTCCGGTGACTAAGGGGCGATACTGAACGCCCGCGTATGGATAGCTCATAGATATTCCTCGCTATTTTCTTTGATGATGTGAAACTATCTGGTTATTGGATAAAACGAATAAGGCGAATACAAAATTTGAACTATTCACGAAGTTTCACGAAGACACACGAAGCTTTGTGTTTTCTTCGTGTGTCTTCGTGCGGGAGCCCACTGGGCGCGTGGATCATTATTTCTAAAGCTGCCTCAGCCTTTGACGCCACCGACGGTAATGCCCTGCACAAAGTAGCGCTGAAAAGCAAAGAAGACGATCACCTGCGCCAGCGCCATATAGGTGCCGGCAGCCATCAGCGCGCCGTAGTTGACCCGCAACTCGCGGTTGGCGAGCAGTGCAAAGCCCACGGTCAAGGTCATCATTTCGGATGAGTTGATCACGATCAAGGGCCAGAGAAAAGCATTCCATTGACCCATGAAAACAAAAATGCCTAACACCGCCAACCCCGGTTTCGAGAGTGGCAGGATGATATCTTTGAAGACGCCCAACTCCGAGCAGCCATCAATAGTTGCCGCTTCAAGCAATTCGGTTGGCAGCGTCTGAATAAATTGGCGCATCAAAAAGACACCGAACGGTGCAGACAGACCGGGCGCGATCAGCCCAAGATAGCTGTTGACCAGGCCAAAGCGTGTCATCAGCGTAAAGAGCGGGATGATCATGGCAAAGCCTGGGATCATCATCGAACTCACATAGATCCAGAAGAGCAGTTCGCGGCCCGGAAATTTCTTCTTCGAAAAGCCATAGCCAGCCATGGTGGCAAAGAGGAGTTGGAAAGCCGTGACCGAGAGCGCCATCAATAGACTGTTCATCGTCCAGCGGGCGACGGGCGAATTGGCAAATGCTTCCCAAAAATTATTGAGCGAAACACTCGTCGGAATCCAATCCGGTGGCAAGCTCATGACGGTGCTTGGGGGTTTCAGCGCCGTCGTTACCATCCAATAGAGGGGGAAGAGACTCACAACGGCCCAACCCGTCAGGATGAGATAGGAGAAGAGTAACAGGGCGCGTTCGCCTGGCGTAGTCTCTTGCCATGCGCGACTCGCCCGCGCAAGGAAGTTCGTGCCTCGAACTCGTTGTTGCGCTAGTGCAGTGCTGTTGGTCACTTGGCTGCCTTTCTAGTATTCAACATTGGTTCGAAAGAGGCGAAATTGGACAATGGCAATACTAATGGTGATGGCGAGGAGAACAATTGCCACGGCAGATGCCCGGCCAAAGTCAAAGCGGATAAAGCCATATTCATAGATCGAAAAGACGAGATTGGTTGTGGCAAAATTTGGGCCACCGCGCGTCATCACAAAGATCTCGGTGAAGATCTGCAGCGAAGCAATTGTACCCAAAATGGAGACATAGGTGAGCGCTGGCTTTAAGAGCGGCACGGTGATGGCGATGGCCTGGCGCAAAATGGATGCGCCTTCGATGGATGCTGCCTCGTATAGCTCCTTGGGGATCCCCCCCATGGATGCCGTGAGCAGAATAATCGACCCGCCCCAATGGGAGGCGTGGTACATGATGACAATGCTCAGCAGGCTAAAGGTGGGATCAGCCAGCCAAAGTACCGGTTCTAGCCCAATCGTACCGAGCAGATAATTGAGCAGACCAAAGGCTGGATCGTATAGGTAGAGCCAGACAACGCTGAGCACGACACCGGAAGTGACCACGGGTAGATAAAAAGCCGATTTATAAAAGGTCTGGGCCGATTTGGGCAAGCGAAAGATCAAGGTCGATATTACCAGCGCAAGTAGTACCCCTGGTGGCACAATCAAGAGCGCGTAGAGCAGTGTATTCCAAAGGATCTTGAAAAACGCAGGTTCGTTGAGCAGCCGATCATAGTTCTGTAGACCGACCCATTCGCGGCCGGTCAGCTTCAAGCGTTGGAAGCTCAGGACGATCGAGTCGATCATCGGGTAGAGCGAGAAGATAAGAAACGCCAACAAACTGGGCATCACAAAGAAGTAACCCCAAACTATACTCCTCGTTTGTCTGCTAAGCAGTCGTCGCGCCATAATTGCTCCTGAGGATCATTGCAGGAATTCTTAACTGCTCACCCCACCCCCCCGGCCCCTCCCCGACATCCTTACTTTTACCCATATCTTTGTGGGCCGGTGGTAGGGTCGCGTTCCGGGGACGGCACAGATGCGCTCTGGTAACGCATCAACTCGTGTGCCGTCCCCGGAACGCCACTCTCGCCGCACACTTGTGAGTAATGGTAAGCCCCGACATCAAGGAGGGGAGAAGCGCTCCTCCCCTCGGGCGCCCCCTGGGCGCGGGGGAGGTTGGGAGGGGGTGGCTGAGTAGTACGACAACGTTAAATTAAACAGGATTAACAGAATTAACAGAATTGACACAGCAGAACAAAAATCTTGTAAATCTTGTGAATCCTGTCTACGAAATGTAATTTAACGTTGTCGTAGTAGTTACAAGAATTCTCAATTTGAATTTGGCACCAGGGTACTGCGCATCCCAAGATGCGCAGTACCCTGCACGTCTCCAGTTGCGAGTTGCTAGGCAAGCTGGATCGAAACCTATCCTGCCATTGCCTCTTCGATCAGTTTGTTGCCCTCTGCCGCAAATTCATCGAGTGCCTCTTGCGGTGTCAGCTGACCACTAAATGCGGCTTCTAACATGCGGGGAGCTAGCGAAAAGGTGATGGCCGCCGCACTGGCTCGGCGACCGAACGTCGACATCATATCGGTGAAGCGTAGACCGACCTTCATATTCTCATCTTCAATATCGCCCCAGAGCGATTGGAGGGCTGGTGGCATACCAAATTGATCAAGCGATAGCTTTAGCGCCTCTGGCCGGACGAGGAATTGGGTCCACCGTTGCGCAGCCGCGGTGCGGTCGGCATCCTTCTGTTGGAAGACATAGTGGCCATGAATATTGGTCATCACCACCGGCTCTTGCCCAGGAACATTGGGGGGCGGTGCCCAATACCACTGAAAGTCGGGGCGGTCAACAAATTCTGGTGGCGTTTTGCCTGACCCCTGCGAGGGGAAGGTGGCTGCTTTCTCCTCTGCAAAAATTTGGCCGGCTTCTTGGGCTTTGCGGATCGCGGTGCCAGGGACGGCTACCTTGTGTACCTTCTCCAAATCGATCAACCATTGCAACCCTTCTACCCCTTCCGGGCTATTCAAGATCACTTTGGTCTCGTCCTCATTAAAGAGGCGGGCCCCATAGCCGAACATGAATTGTGTGATCTGATAGTGAATATCCGTACACAAAACAGTGCCAAACGTATCCTCCGAGGTGTTGGCCTTGGCTGCTTCCAGAAATTCATCCATTAGCCAACGCCGATCTTCGCCCGATGGCAGCAGATCACTTATCCCATTCGCTTCCCACATTGTCGCGTTGATGGCAATGCCACCACCGAAGGAGAGCCGCCACGGCCAAATATATTGATGCCCATCAAAGGTCCCCTCTGAGACAACGGCCGGATGCAGGTCGTTGAGTAGCTCGTCGGAGATATAGTCATCGATCGGCGAAAGGGCACCGAGCGGGATATACTTGGCCGCTTCGGAAACGGGCCCTTGTACCACATCCGGCGGGGTGCCGGCGATAAGCGAAGAGTCGATTTTCGCAAACCAGCTCTGATCGTGCGGCAAATATTCGACCTGCACCTCGGTGTCTGGTTCGATCGCCTGAAATTCTTCGGCATTCCAATCGAAGTAGGTAACCACATTCTCTGTTCGATCCGCAGGCACAGCGGTGAGCGTCTCGCGGTCAAGTGGTAACGTGGAGTAGACCCAGTGTGTCACCGTGGCTGGTGCTTTTGACACACCGGCAGACGATTGGGTCGTCGTTGTTGATGGCGTTGCTGACGGAGCTGCACAAGCAGCGAGCGCTGTCGCGCTGACTGCAGCGGATAACACAAGAAATTTTCGACGGCTTAATGATACTTTTGTCATCGTTCTCTCCTGGAGATCATCGTGTGGCATCGGTTTTTATAGGTGGTTGTGTATTGTGGTGCATTGTGACTGGTGGCTGGTTGGATCTGATCGAGAAATAAATAGTGGCAACAAGCAGTGGTGACTAAGCAGGGGTAACTAACTGAGCGTCAGTATAATCGTATCAAATATACTTGTCAAAGCGATAAAAAGTGCCCCATATCCCTTTTGTGTAGCATCTTGGGGTTGTTTGTAGCATTTGTTGTAGCAACATTTGTAACGGTTAGTTGCTGTGATCTGTTTTCTTTTCTCGCTAAGATTAGCTATCGCGAACATAGAAGTCATCCATACGCGAAGTTACTGTGAAGGTCCCACCATTTTAGAGAAAGCAAGTTACCCATGAGAGTTTCCATGCCTGATCAGAGAACACCGTTGGTGTTCCGCTCGCTCCTTATCGTCCTCATCATTGCTGCTTGGAGCTTTCTCACAACCTTTATCCCCGTGCAACCGGTTCAAGCCAAAACCCTATCCGCACCGACCGGCACCGTCATCAGCCAGGACATAACGACCAACAGCACCTGGACCAAAGCCGGCGGCCCCTACACCGTCACCCAATTTGTGCGCGTGCGGCCGGATGTCACGCTGATGGTCGAGGCTGGCGTCGAAGTGGCCTTTGCCAAGAATGCCTCGTTGCGGGTAGAGGGCACGCTGTTGGCCCAGGGCACCGCCAATGCGCCGATTCTCTTCACCGGCACCGCCAAAGAACCGGGCGCGTGGAACGGTATTACCGCCAGCAACACCGCGGAGCAACCGGCCAGCCTGACCTTTGACCATGTGATCGTAGAATATGCGATCTACGAGGGCTTTGAAAACAACGGGAGTCTTTCCCTCGACTATACTACTGCGGAGATCCGCAACAGCATTTTCCGCAATGGCGGCGGTAATGGCCTCAATGTCTCCGGCAACGCTACCGCGACCATTGCCGACAGCAGCTTTACCAATAACACGCTGGAAGCGCTGCGCATCACCTATGGCGCACAACGGGCACCGACGATGAGCAACCTCACCGCCAGCGGCAACGGTACACTCAATGGCGTGGTCTTTGCCTCGGCCAATCTACAAGGCGATCTCACCCTGACACCAATGGGCCTCCCCTACATCTTCAAAGGTGGTTTCAACGTGGCCGACACTGGCCATCTTACCCTAGCGCCAGGCATCGAAGTGCAGGTCGATACCGGCTTCTACGTCGATGGCACGCTGACCGCTGTGGGCACCGCCACCCAACCGATTCTGCTGACCGGCATCAACAAAACGCCGGGCGGCTGGTGGGGGCTGCGCGTCAGCGGCGATTTTGAGCAGCTGGCTAGCGCTTCGCTCGACTATGTCACCATTGAATATGGCGGTCGCGGCACCGACGAATACGACGCCAACTTAAGCGTTGGCAGCGCCAATATCAGCGTGAGCCACAGCACGATCCGCCAGAGCAGCAATCATGGGATTCTCAACGACGGTGGCTCGCCTGATCAAGCGTTCACGGTTACGATCGCCGACAGCACGATCAGCGACAACTCCGGCGATGCCATCACCTGTCTCGACGAGTCGTGCAACATGACACTCAGCAATCTCACCGTCACCGGCAACGGGCGCAACGGCATTGTCCAACATGGCGCAGTCGGCGGCGAAGTGAATTGGCCGAACATTGGTTTGCCCTACTTCGTCGATGGGCAAGGGGGCGTTGGCCAGGAGAGCACGCTGACGATTGCGCCGGGTGTGGTGATCTATATGGGGCAGGATGCTACCTTTCAGGTCGATGGCGCGCTCTTTGCCGTCGGCACCGCAGAGCAGCCGATCACCTTTACCGGTGCGCAACAGCAGCCCGGTTGGTGGCAGCGCATTCAGGTCGAGCACAAAGGCTTTGCCGAGCTACAACATTGTGAAGTCGCCTATGGCGGTGGCCAGACGCAGGGCTTTCTCTTTGGCCAGGTGCACCTCAACAGTAGCGCCGTCTTCCTGAGCGACTGCCTGATCCACCACAGCGCGTCCGCCGGGCTCAGTGTCGCCGGTGGTGCGCAGCCGTTGATCAGCTACAACCGCATCGAAGAGAATATTGCGGGGATGACCGCCAACTTTTCCCTGGCCCAAGTCGATGCGCGCTTTAATTGGTGGGGCGCACCCAGCGGCCCGACCCACGCCGATAACCCCAACGGTACGGGTCAATCGATCGAAGGCAATGTGCTCTACCGGCCCTGGTTGACCAGCCCCGACGAACAGAGTGGCGGCAGTGGGTTGGAGATCAACGTGGTTGGGCCGGGTGTTTTCTACCCCGGTGACAGCACGCAATACAGCGCGGTCTATCGCAACCTGACCGGAGAAATGGTGGAAAATGGCGTGCTGCGCATGGCCCTGCCCGCCAACGCCACGCTGGAAACGGTGAGTCCCGGTGGGATTTACTGGAGCGAGCGCAACCAGGTCTTCTGGAAACTGGGCAACCTGACCCCCGGCAACGGTGGCGCGGTCTACGTCAAAGTGCGCTATGATTGGGGTTTGACTGAGAATATGAAGAGCACCGTCGTCGCGCAACTGAGTGGGACCAATCTCAACTCGCCGCGCTTTACGGTGCAACCCTATCTCGACTTTATCCCACGTATGCTGACTGCTACGACGGATCTGTCCGAGGCGCAAACGCAGGCGGAACGCAGCGCACATCCCACTTTGGAGCAGCTCTATCAACTGGCGCTCAGCCAGGGCTTCCGCTACGCCATGACCGAGCGCCACAGCTACAGCACCGGCGAAACCGAGGTTGAGATCACACTGTTGCGCTTCCAGCCGCAATTTGCCAGCTTCCGCCTCTCGCTGGTCAATGACAAGAGCATCGGCATCGTGGCCGACGGCTCCTCGTATACCGTCTATCGCAGCAGCGGTGGCCTGCGCTATGACATGCAGAACAACGCCTGGTCCGCAGTCGATCCAACCCAGCTGCGCGCCGCTGCCACTGCTGCTACCGCTGAAATCGACTGGGGCGAGTGCATGGAAAATTGCATCGCTGAAAAGATTCCCGGTTATATCATCAAAAAGTATATCAAGTCACTCAGCGACGCCGGCAAAGCACTCAGTTGCGTCAAAGCAGCCAATGATCTGGATGACACCGGTGCAATCTTGGGTTGTGCCAAGTATCTCAAGAAGATCGCGCCCGGTGCCAGCGAAGCGATCGACCTTGGCCAATGCAATCTCGACTGCCAGGCCTGCGAAGAATCCGGCCAGGGGTGCAGTAATCCGAACTGTCACTGCTGCAGTGAAGATAGCGTGCGCTGCGACGCCAACGACAGTCTCTATGGCATCTTTGGCATCGATGTGATCAAGCGTCGTAAGTGTGATATACCCGAAGGGGAGGAGTACGGCCGTTACTTTGCGGAAGTGGTAGAGCGGGTCTGCGCGCTCTGTGAGAAGTGTATCAACAACGGCGCGGACATGGCCTGTGTTGCCAAAAACGGGGGCTTTTTGCAGCAGGCGGATCAGTTCTTTGCGGCGCTGCTCAGTGACCAGCAGGTGAGCGATCAGCTCGACGCGTCCGTCCGCGCGAGTGACCTGGAATGTGACGATTGCAAGCTGGCCAAAGATCCGAACGAACTCTATGGCCCAACCGGTGATCTGCTGCCCGGCCAACTGGTAACCTATACTATCGCCTATGAAAACGTCGGCGCGGGGACGGCCGTTGGTGTCTTCATCGTCAACAAGCTCGATCCAGCGTTTGACTTAACGACGATCACCTTGCATGGCGATGCGACGCTCTCGAAAAATGCCCGCACCATCTTCTGGACCATTGGCGATCTGGCACCCAAGGGGGAACCCGGCTCAACCGGCACCGTCTCCTACACGGTGCGCCTGCGCAGTGACTTGCCCAGCGGCACGGTGCTCAGCAATGGCGCGGTCGTCCACTTCCCCAGCGTGCCGGAAGAGACACCGACCAACGTCCTGGTCAATACGATTCAACCGCTGGCCGCCGAGCCGCAGACGTTGGATGCGACCGTCGATCAACCGCTGGCGATCACGCTCAAAGGACGCGACGCCATTGGTACAGGGTTGACCTTTACCGTCGTCGAAGCGCCCGCCTTTGGCACGCTCAGCGGCAGCGCATCGCAGTTCACCTACACGCCGGCCGCGCAAGCTGTCGGCGGCGACCGATTCCTCTTCACCGTCAGCAATGGCGTCACCACCAGCGCACCGGCCGCGATCACGATCCATGTCGCGCCGTCGCCAAATGACAAGAGCGGGCCGACCATCGTCTGGACCGCGCCGGAAGCGGATGAGACCATCGTTTTGGTTGAAGCGGCAGCGTTGCAAGGCGATCAACTCGCCTACTACTACCCAGTGATCCAGGTGCAATTCTCCGAGACGCTGCGAGCGAGCACCGTCAACAGCACCACCATCACCGTCATTGACAGCGCCGGTCAGCCCGTCGCCGCCGATGTGCGCTACGACGGCAACGTGCAACAGGCGCTCCTCCTGCTGCGCCAGCCCCCGCAGACGGGGATGCAATACACGGTCACGGTGACGCCCGGGGTGACCGATCTGTTGGGCAACCCATTGGCGGCAAACTACGCCTGGCACTTCCAAGTGGCCGGAGAAGTTCAGCCGCCGATGCAAGCGCAGATCTATCTGCCGTTGATTGCGCGGTAATCAGTTACACCGCAGCGTGCGGGCGTTGTACCGAGGTGCTTGAATTTTGGAGAGGTCGTGATCCACGCGGCAACTAAAGGGTGGTGCCCTATTTCACACTGAAGAAACAGTGGCGTCCGCCACGTTTCTTATAGAGAAAATCTTTTATACTCAAATCAGAATGAAACCCCTAGTTTCGGCCAGCGTGCGTCGCACTGACGGAAGCATCTAGCGGACTGGAAGCAGTTGGCGGTCAGTGCGACGCACGCGATCCCGTTGGTCCGCAAAACTCCGGTTCTCA
>DAOUCA010000183.1:0-176038 GCA_034432375.1 Caldilineaceae bacterium | reverse complement strand
TGGCTGATTGTCTTTTCTTCTTTCATCAGCTCTTTGACAACTTCTGCTTTGAATGTATTACTGTATCGTTTGCGCATGATTCGTTTGGGACTTTATTTTTGTTCGTTTTACTGTCTAAATTTCTGGGTCCATTATAGTTTGGCAAGAGATGAAGCGCTGGCACAGATTTTATCCTCAACTCGAAACGTTATTTGCTAAAACCCCGGAGCTTCTATGAAGTGACACTCACTAAGTGGTAACCTAGATGATGCTCACTGACCAGGTGCTCTGGTTCGTACCTGCTTTTCTCGATAGAGTATATACAACCCACTTATCAACGTCAACGCCGCCCTAGGTCAGCCAGGTGGGGAGTTGATGCCAAAGCAGAAAACCCCACATCACATCACATTAATCGGCCGCGTGACATATTCAAAGGGCGCCACCACCGAGGCTAGCGCCAAACTTATAGGCGCGCGCCAGGCAATACGTGCCACCTGCCCAGACCAACCCTAAACTGGCCATGATCTTCTTTTCGATCAGAAGGGTTGGCATTTTGCTTCTTTATCACAGATCGATTGCCTGCGCGCCAGGCTGTAGCGCCACCGTTTCACCGCCATAGGAGAATATCCCATGCACACCGGCCGGTAACGTAACCGTGCCGCGCACCTGACCGTCGGCAAAGTGCAATTCCGCGGCGATACGGCCGCGTGGGTGAACCACCTCACCAGATAAGTGCGTCAAGTGACCGGGCATGGGGGCAATCTCGACTTGGTCGAAGCCGAAGGCGGTCGGGCGAATGCCCAACAGGGTGGCAAAAAAGTGATAGAGCGGATGCGCGCCCCAGCCATGACAGTCCGAGCGGGAGGGTTCCGGTTGCTCTGGGGTGGTTTTAAAGCCCTGGGCGGCTAAGTCAAACCATAGCCCGAGCCGCTCGAACAGGGCTGCGGGTTGCCCGAGCACGCGGTAGGTTTCAAAAAGATAGTGGGAGAAGTAGATCGTCGTTCTCGTCAGGGCTGGATCAGTGAGTAAGGTTTGCGCCATGCGCGCCTGTTGCTCACCCGCCAGCACGCCTGAGAGCAACGCCAGACATTGGCTATGTTCGGAGAAGTGGGTGTGAGCGAGATCATCGGCGAAGAGCCCGCGTGTTTCATCCCAGAAGTGGCGCTTGGCTGCTGCGGCCAGATCGGTGTGCCACCGCTGCCAACGTTGGGCAGATAAAGGCTCGCCCACCCACTCCTCCAGGTGCGTCGCCAGCCCCAGCGTATAGATCAGATGCCAGTTGAGCGGCCCACTGACGCCGCTAAAGCCATCGGGCGGCACGCCTAAGCGCCATGCTGAGGTCCAATCGGTAAAATTCCAACCAGCCGATGCCTGCAATAAATTTTCGGCATTGACATGGGCCAGGAAGCCGTCGAGTACGGCGCGTACACCGGGCAATAGTGCTGTAACGAAGGCTCGGTCACCGCGCCAAAGCGCGTAATCATAGACCATCCCAATCCACCACAAGGCAAAGGGCGGAATCACCTGGATGTCGCGGCTCGGATAGCGCGCTTGGGTCAGCCCATCCGGCAGGCGCGAGAGGCCAAAGAGCAGGATCGCCTTGCGCGGCAGCCGGTCATCGGGGCTAATGGCGTAGGTGGTCAGCGCTTCCAGGCGGGTATCGCCCACATACATCAACTGTTCATAGTAGGGACAATCCATATAGGTCTCGTGCGCGCACATCTGCAACCCGCGCAGTGCAATCGGGGTGATGGCGTCCAGACGGGCGTCACTGCTGCCGAAGCGACTCTCCATCGCCAACGGGTAGCGCGTCTCCAGCAAACCAACTCGCTCAAGTGTCAGTGGCTCTTCGCGTGTTTCAATCAACAGCGCGATGTAACGGCCCGACCGCCACCAGAGTGGTTCATATTGGCGATGTGCGCTGCCGTCTAGCAAGAGCACATCCTGGCAGAGGGCGATCAAGGTGCGCCCCTCCACGCCGTCGCGCTGGCCTTTCTCTCTGCCAGATGCATCGAGGTGGAGCGCCTCGGCCCAGCCGATGACGATCCGACTACCACGACCGCCGGATAGCTGCACCTCTGGGTATGCACAGACGTATTCTTCCAGATCCAGGATCACTTGACGGTGGCTATGGGCTGGAATCGCCAGCGGTTGCGCATCATCGACCAATGCCTGCCAGGCCGCGACCTCAGCGGGCAACGCGACAGCGGCGTCCACGGCGATGTTTTGGGGATCCACCCACGCCTGTGCAGAGACAAAACGAACCCGCCCCATGTGCCGCTGGTCCGCCAACTGGGACGGCAGCATGGCGGGTCGCAGCGGATGCAGGGCCTGGAGACCAAAGGCGAACGCGGCGTCCTCGCGGCGGACGTTGACCGGCTGCCACTCCTCGCCTTCCCCTCGTTCAATCCCCCACGGATAGGCTGTGCCATCCGTCGTCTGGATCGGCTCGACAAACCAGGCCATACGCCGTCCGCCTGCCGGCAGGGCAAAGGTGAGGCCGTCTACGGGCTTGCACGTCCAAGAGCCGGACCTTGTGGAAAGGAGCGCGCCCTCTTCGCCTTCAGCCTCCAATAGAAAGCCCCCGGTCAGACCAATCTGGGCACCCGGCGCGATCTCCCCCAGTTGCCAGACCAACGCGACTAACGTATGTGGCCCCGCGGTTAGGGAGAGATCATAGCTTTCATAGAACCAGGCCCGATCCGAGCCCCGTTCCGGGCCACGGCCCACCACTTGTCCATCGACATAAAACAAGTATCGTTCGTCCGCGCTGACATGCACCCGGATCGTCGCGGCCTGTGGAAGATCGCATTGCAAACGGTACGCCGTTACATCCGGCAGAGGCTGCGGTTGTTGCGGGGTAATCCACGCCGGGCGGCTCTTGGCTGCGGCCCGAAAATCGGCGGGCGCGGCGTTGCTGGGTGCCAGCGGGTTGTGATCGAGTAGTATTTTCATATTCACCTTCTATTGGTCTGTGAAATCAATTCTGATAGGCCGATCATCGCCTGTGTGAATGCGATTTCGTCCCGTGGGGACGCCTGAATTTAGGGAAAAACCATCATTTTCTAACCTAAATTCAGGCGTCCCCACGGGACGGGTGAAGCTATTACAACCTGCCAATCGCCCGCCACATGGCAAACTCTTCGCGAAATCGATTGTGTATCATGGTACACTGGGTGTCAATACGCAAGGTTGCGCGATTGTCCAACATATAGGCCGGCCATTCCGGTACATCCGCTGCAGCCGGTTTTCCGGTGCGGGCGAAGGTGGTCCACAGTTCGGCCATCTTGTGTGAAGCAATAAAGCGGTCTGGGTGGTTGCCGGAGAGAAAACCAGGGCCATTTGCGGGCGTTTCGTTGTTGAATTTGAAGGTGATGTCCATCGCATGGGGCGTGCCGATGGCGTAGTCGGTGCCCGGAATCTTCATCTCGGACTTGTAGCCAAAGTTGTAGAGATAGACCGGCGCACCACCCTGAGCAGCCTTCTTCTCGGCAATCTCTACTGAGCCTACACCCATCATCATGATCGACGAGATGGCAACAAAAATCTCTGGCGCCGAGGCGTCGGGCATGGCATTTCGATAGGTTGTCACGATCTCTTCTGCGTCATCGTCATATTGATCTGCCAATTTTGTCTGTAAACCAGCAAAGTCCAGATTGAACGCGCTGGTATCACCCCGTTGCCAGGCGAAAAAGGTGTACTCGTCCTCATTCCAGCCCGTGAGCAACGGTTTGTCTTTGGAGATGGCCGGGGCCGTCGGGTCGAAGGGGTGATGGGGCAGGATGATGCCATCAACTACAGGACCAAAACCACCAGCAGCCGATTCAGTGATACCAGCATTCTTGCGCTTCCTTCGATGGGGCGGTACCGGGGCAAAGGTTGACTGCACGCGCAGTAATTCGGCAGCGGGTACATCCAGCAATTTACGCCATTCTTTCGGCGTCAGATTGAACGCTTGCAAGACGCGCGCGGTGATGGCCGCTGCCAACTCCGGCGTATACATCCGCACGCCTGGTCCGCTTTCAATCGAGGCTTTATTGAAATACGGGGCCGCCGTCGGCATGGCATATAAACAAGAGGTCTTGGCGCCGCCGCCCGATTCGCCAAAGATCATTACATTGTCGGGATCACCGCCAAAGTGTGCAATATTTTGGTGTACCCAGGCCAGTGCGTCAACAATATCCAAAATACCCTGATTGCCTGATCCCGCATAATCCGGCCCGGCCAACTCGTCGAGATAGAGAAAACCTAGTAAACCTAAGCGATGATTAGTTTGCACGACCACTACATCAAAGTTACGCGCCAGATTGGCCCCATCCTGTCCAGCCGTACCACCGGAACCGATCACAAAGCCGCCGCCGTGGCTATAGAACATCACCGGTCGCTTCTGCTGGTCATTGGCCGGAGTCCAGATGTTGAGAAAAAGGCAATCCTCGGCTGGTTCTGGTTCATTGCGCCTGGGGGGCTGGATGGCCGGGGCGCCCAACTCCAGCGCATCGCGCACGCCCGACCAAGGTTGGGGTGCCGCCGGTCGGCGGAAGCGGTACGCGCCGGAAACCTGGCCGGCGTAGGGTACCCCTTTAAAGCTGGTCACCCCTGCTGCTCTGCGACCACGTAGTTTGCCATACGTTGTTTCGGCTTCTACAAGATCCATGTTGAAATGTCTCCCCTGCTTGCTGCTGGTTTTCTGCTTTGCTGCTATTAATATTACTGGGCGCGCCACCAGAGATGGTGGCGTAAATCCTAATCTACTGATGACCAACAATCGGGTGGGGCACGTAGGGTTCTTCTAGGAACGCAACTTCTTCAGCAGTCAGCTTGGTTGCCAGCGATTCCACTGCGCTTTCCAGATGAGAAAGCTTCGTCGCCCCAATCACCGGCGCGACGACGGGCGCCTTCTGCAACATCCAAGCCAGGGAGACATGCGCCCGCGGCACACCGTGCTTTTTGGCAATTTCGGCCACGCGTGCAATGACGGCTTGATCCGCTGCGGCGGTAGCGTCGTACTTGCTTTTGGCGACACGGTCGGTTTCGTAACGGGTGGTTGACTCCGCCAAGTCGCGCGCCAGGCGGCCCGATGCCAATGGACTGTAGGGCGTCGACGCGATTTTTTCTGCCTGGCAAAGCGGCATCATCTCGCGTTCTTCTTCGCGGTAAATGAGGTTGTAGTGATTTTGCATCGAGACAAAGCGCGTCCAACCATTTAGCTCCGCCACATGCAGGGCCTTTTGAAATTGCCAGGCGTACATCGCGGACGCGCCGATATAGCGTGCTTTGCCGGCTTTTACCACATCATGTAGTACCGCCATCGTCTCTTCAATCGGCGTGTTGTAGTCCCAGCGATGGATGATGTAGAGATCGACGTAGTCGGTGCCCAACCGCTTGAGGCTGGCATCAATCTGGCTCATGATCGCCTTGCGCGAAAGGCCCTCGCCGTTGGGACCTTCATGCATTTTGCCCCGCACCTTGGTGGCAATGACGACCTCATCGCGGTTGGCAAAGTCCTTTAATGCCCGCCCCAGAATCTCTTCGCTGACGCCACGCGCATAGACATTGGCCGTATCAAAGAAATTGACGCCCAGATCGAGCGCCCGTTTGATAATCGTGCGGCTATCCTCCTCATTCAGCGCCCAGGAGTTGTGAAACCAGCCCTCGGCTGTGCCAAAGCTCATACAGCCCAGACAGATTGGTGATACATCCATGCCAGTGTTGCCAAGTTTTGTGTAGTTCATGTTAGGTCTCCTTGTTAGCTTCTTGGTTGGCTTGCTAAAATTCGTTCTCGATATAAAACATACATCCCGCTGAAGATCGTCAGAAAGGCACCTGCCCAAGTGATCCAGGTGGGGAAGATCTGCCAAAGCAGCAGGTCCCACATCACATTGATAGGTAAATTTGTATATTCAAAGGGGGCAACCACAGAGGCTTCAGCAGTACTGTAGGCGCGTGCATTGAAATACATCCCACCAGCCCAAACCAGTCCCAACCCAGACATGATCCCCCAATCGAATAGGGTCGGCGTGTGCCAGGCGCGCAGCAGAAAGGCGATGCTGGGATGTGCGTTGGGGATTTCGCCGATAAAGAGGGCGGGTGGTAATAGAACAAGGGCCGCGATCAGATAGACCACCGAACTGTAGTAAGCCATTGTCGCGCTGCTGTCTGTTGTGCGCAACTTGCGGGTGAGGATGACATTGACTGCATAGAAAAACACAGAGATCAGAATGAATACGGAGCCTACGTTGAAGGTTGCCGAACCGGGTCTGACGATCAGCAGGACACCGATAAAGCCAATGCCAAGGGCAAGCCAGCGGCGTAGCCCAACGCTTTCTCGCAGCAGGAAAACGGACAAGAGGGTGATCATCAATGGGCCGGAATTGCGAATCGCCGCGACTTCCGCCAGCGGTAACGCCGCAAGCCCCATAAACGCGGTGGTGTAGGAGAGAAAGAAAAAGAAACCGCGCATAGTTTCGAGCCCATGTCGCTGCGTCGTGGGCAACCCGCGCCCGCCCTCGATGCGATATAAAAGGATCGTAATCGGCAATGCCACAAAACTGTGGAACAGCACGATTTCCATGATCGAATAATCGCCGCCAATCCCTTTGACCGCAAGCCCTTGCAGGGATAGGATTAGCAAGGCCAGCACAAGAAAACTGACACCTTTTAGGTTAGCATTCATTCTTGTCATGCACTAGTCCCGCCATCCACAACGATGGCATGTCCCATGCCAAAGCTCGCCCCCATCACCAGGGCAACTTGATCTGCAAAAGACAAGTTCATACACAGTTCCTCCCTGTAAGATGTTGCTATCACTTTTGTAAATACTCAAGTTTGATATTGTTCGTCGCTGACTTGTTCCAGCCACTCGACCACCTTGCCGTCCAGCGCTTCCTGAATGGCGATGTGCGTCATCGCCGTGGTGGGTGCGGCGCCGTGCCAGTGCTTTTCTCCCGGCGGGAACCAGACCACGTCGCCGGGGCGAATTTCCTCTATAGGACCACCCCAGCGTTGCGCGCGGCCACAGCCCGCCGTCACGATCAAGGTTTGCCCTAGCGGGTGCGTGTGCCAAGCCGTGCGCGCCGCCGGCTCAAAGGTGACGCTGGCACCGCGCCCACGGGCCGGATCGGGTGCAGTAAAAAGCGGATCGACGCGCACTGCGCCGGTAAACCAGTCAGGCGAACCTTTGCCGGATGGTTGTGAGCCGTTTCGTTTGATTTCCATTTTCTAAATTCCTTTCGCTAGTGGTCTAACTTTCTGTAACAACTGATGATGCCACAAGTTTTATCCCTTTATGCCCGCCTCGCGCAACAACGCGCCATTGAGCCGTTCTATGGAAACTAAGTTTTTGTCAAAAACTTAGTTTCTAATGGCTGCGTAAGTTATAATGCTCTTATTCTGGCACAACTTCATTCAGACATCGGATGGCATTTAAGGCTCTTGGGTACCCAACATAAGGTAACAGTTGGGTCACAACATTCAGCAATACCTCTTTCGTGTTGCCCAGATTCAAATTGCCTTGAATATGCCCTTTTAACTGCGGCTCGCAGCCGCCTAAGGCCAGCAGCATGGAAAAGGTTAAAAGCTCGCGGGTTTTGAGGTCGATGCCGGTTCTGGTGACATAATCACCAAAACAATTCGCCGATAAATACTTTTGGATGTGAATTTGATTGGCTGGTGAATCCTGGTACAGCTTGTCAATCGTTTCGCCAAAGATGGCTTTTTGTACGGCCAGACCTTTTTCAAAGCGTGTTTCCGGCGACGTGATAGACTGTCCTTCCAATGGTAGCTTGATGCCTCTGCTCTCCAAGATTTCATTGGTGGCATGGATAAAATCATATACTTTGGCCATACCGACATAGGGTACAGCTTGATAGACAATTTCTTTCACTTCAATCGGGGTTACCCCGACATTCAGCGCGCCGCTCAGCATCACTTTATATTCGCCCAAAGCTTGACTGGCAATGGTGGATGCCAAAATGACCATCAACCTAGTTCGGGTATCCCAATTGCCATAACCAAGCACTTCATCAAAAGCAAAATTATCGAAGACCTCAATCAGTTCCGGATCAGTCGTCATCAAGGTTGATGCGCGATTGGGGAACAATTCTTCATGGTTATTGCGTGCTGTTTCACTGATACGCATCGTTTTGCCTTTCCAATCTAAACAATCCATGGCCTTTGCGTGAGCAGCCATGCCAACGAGGACGGCACACAGGGGCACCGCTGGGCGTGGGCGATCAACGATTATGTGACTTTGAAATTTTTGTCATCAGTACTGGTCTAATACCGGTCACCGACCACCTTGATCTGAGACATGGCATTTCTGATTTTGCTGAGATCATCTGCGGTCAATTCAATATCGACTGCGCCATTGTTCTCATCAAGCCGCTCGATCTTGCGTGAGCCGGGAATCGGCACGATCCACGGTTTCTGCGCCAACAGCCATGCCAGTGCGATTTGGGCTGGCGTGGCATTTTTCTCTTTGCCGATTCTGGCAAGCAGATCGACAACTCCTTGGTTGGCCTTGATCGCGTCTGCCGTAAAGCGCGGGTTGCGGGCGCGAATGTCGTTGTCGGCAAAGGTCTGGTTGGCATCGATCTTGCCGGTCAAGTAGCCGCGTCCCAGCGGACTGTAGGGCACCAGACCAATCCCTAATTCTTCGCAGGCGGCGAGAATGCCATTTCCCTCAAGTGGCGTCCACCAGAGCGAATATTCGCTCTGCAAGGCGGTGACGGGTTGCACCGCATGGGCGCGGCGGAGCGTGGGCGCATCCGACTCGGAAAGCCCAAAGTGTTTGACCTTGCCGGCTTGAATCAGCTCCTTGACCGCGCCGGCCACCTCTTCTACCGGGACATTGGGATCGGGGCGGTGCTGGTAGAAGAGATCGATGGCGTCCACCTGTAGGCGCTTGAGTGAGGCCTCGGCAACGCGCTTGATCTGTTCGGGTCGGCTATCCAGCCCAGTGCCGGGCGCTGGGCCGTTGTCACCATGTTTGAAGCCGAACTTGGTGGCGATGACGATTTTGCCCTTGAACGGTTCAAGCGCTTCGCCGACGAGTTCTTCGTTGGTAAAGGGGCCATAGACCTCGGCAGTGTCAAAGAAGGTGATACCACGGTCAACTGCCTGGTGTAAAAACTCGATCATCTCCTGCTTGGTCCCAATCGGGGCGTCGCCAAAGGTCATGCGCATACAGCCAAGTCCCAGGGCGGAGACTTCGAGGCCACTGTTGCCAAGTTTACGGGTCTGCATGTTACTTACTCCTCTTTTCTATACTTTCCTGGTGACCCACCATGGCGTGAGGCACATACGGGTGGTGGCGAATTTGAAAACGCAAAGTTTCGCAAAGCTGTGCTGATTGGATTTTATCCGCGTCCCAAAATCTTAGGGGCCTGACGCCGCAAGCAGCGTACCCAGCACTACATAAAATCTATTATAGGGAAGTTGGCGCGCCTAGTGGTAGAATAATTGTCGAGAATGATTGTATAATTCTGCAAAGGTGAAGATCCGCAGAGAGATAGTTCAGGAGGCGCTTATGGACACAATACATCGGCAAGGAACGGTAGCTGAAGCGCAGCGGATGCAAGCCAACCGCACGGAGTTGGTTGCGCGAATTGCCCAAATTGTGCGCACAGATGGCACCGCACAGCCATTCCCAGGGCTACATCTATTCCGGGTTTCCCAGGCGCACAAGCGGATCCACAGTGTGAGCGAGCCCTCCTTTTGTGTGATTGCGCAGGGCAGCAAGGAAGTGCTGTTGGGCGACAGCCGCTATCTGTATGACGCCGCGCATTATCTGATCACGACAGTTGATTTGCCGCGCGTCAGTCAAATTCTAGAAGCCTCGCCGGAACGCCCTTATCTCAGTCTGCGGCTGGCACTTGATCCCGCGCTCATCGGCTCAATGCTGATGGAGAGTAGCCAAAATTCGGCCGTCCGCCATTCGGATGTGCGGGCCATTGATGTTAGCACATTGGATGGTGACCTATTGGATGCTGTTGTGCGCTTGGTGCGGGTTGCGGATTGCCCCGCGGAAGCGCAAGTTCTCATGCCCTTGGTGACAAAGGAAATACTCTATCGCCTGCTCATGGGTGAGCAGGGTGACCGGCTGCGTCACTTGGCAACGCTGGGCGGCTACACACCACACATCACCAGAGCCATCGAGCGCCTCCGCCGCGACTTTGACCAGCCGCTGCGCATGGAGCATCTGGCCCATGATTTGGGGATGAGCGTCTCGGGTTTTCACCATCACTTCAAGGCAGTCACGGCGCTCAGCCCGTTGCAATTTCAGAAACAGTTGCGGTTGCAGGAAGCACGGCGCCTGATGTTGGGGGAGGAACTCGACGCGGCCAGCGCGGCCTTCCGTGTGGGCTACCAGGACGCCTCCCACTTCAGTCGGGAGTATAAAAGTCTCTTTGGGGCTCCGCCCATGCGCGATGTACAACAGCTGCGCGAGGCTGTCCTGGAAGGTGTTGACCACTGAGCCGGAGAACGAAGCAATTAGTAGCTACCGTAGGGTTTGCAGTAACCTGAGGCTGAAGCCCTCCGGCTGATAATGGAAGCTACGCTGAAGCGCACTCTCGCGCAGCCCGCTCCAGCGGGGCTTTTACTGGCAGCCACAGGTCTTCAGCCTGTGGCGACACAAACCCTACGGTAGCTAGAAGCAATTATACTAAAATTAGTTTTGGCCTAGTGCAGAAAAAGATCCGTGCCGGTAGGGGCAATCCCTTGCGGTTGCCCGGCGTGGGCAACCGCAAGGGATTGCCCCTACCCCGAAATATTATCTGAATATCTATACCTAGAATAAAAAAGAAAGCAGAGTATATGAACTCTATGCACGGTATTCCCTTTGAACGCTGTGAAACCGTACGTGTTGGCTTTATCGGTGTGGGTGGTCGGGGACGTTCGCTGCTGCGCGAGATGGTCGCTTGTGATGGCGTACAGGTGGTCGCCATCGCCGATATGAGCGCAGACGCGGTCGCCCGAGCGGTTGATACAGTGACAACCGCCGGCCAACCGACGCCCACCACCTTTAGCGGCGGTGATAGCTGGCGTCACCTATTGGACATCGACCTTGATCTCGTGATGGTCGCCACGCCTTGGGCCACCCACACACCCTACGCCATCGCCGCGATGGAGGCGGGCAAGCATGTGGCGGTGGAAGTGCCGGTCGCGACGACGCTTGAGGAGTGTTGGCAACTAGTGGAAACCTCCGAGCGGACGCGTCGCCACTGTATCATGCTCGAAAATTGCTGTTACGACTATTGGGAAACGCTGATTAAACGGATGGTGGTTGCCGGCTTGTTGGGCGAGATTACCCACGCCGAGTGCGCCTATTTTCACGATTTACGTCACATGCTGCTGGAGGATCGCAGCGAAGGGTTGTGGCGGCGCAACGCCCACATCGAACGCAACGGCAATCTCTACCCCACCCACGGCTTGGGACCGGTGGCAAAGATTCTGGGGATTGGCGAGGGCGATGAGTTCGACTATCTGATTTCGATGAGCAGCCGCGAAGCGGGCTTAAGTAGCTATCGCGATTCTGTCTTGCCATCCAGCGATCCCAAACGCAGAGAGATCTACCGCTGTGGCGATATGAATAGCAGCCTCATTCGCACCAAACAAGGGCGCACTATCCTCCTGCAACATGATTGCCACACCCCCCGCCCCTATGACCGCAATTTCCTCATCAGCGGCAGTAAAGGACTCTTTCGCGACTATCCGCCCCGGCTCTATCTCGATGGCGTGAGTGAACACGAAGCGTGGCTGCCCCTGGAGGAGTATAAAGCGCAGTGGGAAGATCCGCTGTGGACCAATTTGGGTGAGCTGGCGCGCAAACGCGGCGGCCACGGCGGCATGGACTTCATCATGATCTACCGCCTGCTCCAGACCATTCAACAGGGCCTGCCGCCAGATATGGATGTCTACGATGCCGTCGAATGGAGTGTGCCGGGGCCTCTTTCAGACCAATCTGTCGCCAACCACAGTCGACCGGTCGATTTTCCGAAGTTTCGGCGGGATCAGGAATGATATGGATTCGGTAAACTGCAACCGCTTAGCCAGACGTTCGAGAAGTTCTCGCAGAGCCTGATGGGAGTGGGCTATTCCTTTTGGCTATTTCAAAATTTTAATGATCCAGTCATGACAATTGAGAAATTCTGCGGCTAACGATGAAACGATATATCGCGATAGGCTAATTTGCGCTTCTTTATCGTATTGAGTACACTGCTCCGCAACGATATATCGTTATATCGTGATAGTATGTTTTGAAAGTGAGGCAGTATGCGAAATCGAACAATGGGTCCCGAACAGGCAGGACGCGATCAGGATAGTCGGCGCGGTCGTCGTCATGGTGGCGATGTGGACGAGAACAGGAGAGGAGATATACCCGAACGCCGGAGGCATGACCGTGGCCAGCAAGAAAGTGGCCGAGGCCGGCGCGGCGAGCATCATGGCCGCAGAGGCGACCGCCGCGGTGGCCGCGCCCGGCGCGGTGAAGCGCGCACCATCCTGCTCGACGTATTGCGGGATGGTCCCAAACATGGCTATGAGATGATCAAAACGCTGGAAGAACGCTCGGGCGGGCAGTATGTGCCCAGCCCCGGCACCGTTTATCCGACGTTGCAATATCTGGAAGATCAGGGGCTGGTGCGCGCCGAGCAGGATGCCGAGCGGCGCGTCTATCAATTGACGGAGGCGGGCACAGCCGAGTTAGAAACACAGGCTGCCGCGATCGCCGACTTCTGGGCACAATTTGCACCACAACCAGCGACCGCCGCCGGCCAACCGGAAGTCGGGTTTCTGGAAGAGGAATTGGATCACCTCAACCGTGTCGTGTGGAGCGGTCTGCGCAGTGCGATTGCCCAGGACAAGCAGCCGACGATCCGCCAGGTGCGGGAGGTGATCGAAGCGTGTCAGACCCAGGTACGGGCGGTCATTGCAGGTGAGGCCGCCGGCGATGATGACGGGGCGTAAGTATTAAATTCGGCATTTGACGCCACCGGCTGAAGCACGGTGGCTGATAGAGGAAGCCCCGCTAAAGCGGGCTGGGATACGAGTGCGCTTTAGCGCAGCTTACATTAGCAGGCTGAGGGCTTCAGCCTCAGCTGCTTGTCGATACCCTGGGACGCCACAAGGGCGCGTCCTTACCAATGCACAAAGGAATTCCCATGTCTGAATCAGAAACAACCAATCAGAAGTACGTGAACTACCTCAACCAACTGTTTGCCCCGGAAGACACCACGCTGACTGCGATCCGGGCGGAGATGGCGCGGGAGCAGATCCGCCCGATTAATGTCTCACCGATTGGGGGCAAGACCCTCCAATTCTTTGCCCGCCTCATTGGTGCCAAGCGCATCCTGGAGATCGGCACGCTGGGCGGCTACAGCGCCACCTGGCTGGCTCGCGCCTTGCCTGCCGATGGCCGGCTGATTTCACTGGAACTGGAGCAACATCACGCCGAGGTAAGTCGCCACAACCTGGCGCAGGCTGGTGTAGCGGACAAAGTAGAGGTGCGTGTTGGTCCCGCGTCGACAACACTGCAACAGATGCACGCAGCCGGCGAAGCACCCTTTGACCTAGTTTTCATCGATGCCAACAAGGATGGCTATCCCGAATACCTGGAATTGAGCTTGCCTTTGCTGCGCAATGGTGGTCTAATGCTGGCAGACAACACATTGCCCAATAGCGTCCTCGACGCGCAGGCTGCTGGTGGCATCCCCGAATATAATGCGGCGGTCGCGGCCCATCCCGAACTACTTTCAATTATGATTCCGGTTTTGCGCGACCGTGGGGTCGACGGGTTATTGGTGTCGATGAAACAGCCTAGCACTAATTGAAGAGAATGGAGGCTGAGCTTGTCGAAGCCGGAGCCACTCCGGCTTCGACAAGCTCAGCCTCCGCTTTCAACCAAAAGGAGAAACCCATGGCCGAACCACTCCCCACCCCGCCCCAGCCTCCCGCCGGGGTAATTACCCACCGCGATTTGGCCTACGTGATCAAGGGCCACGAACGGCAAAAGCTTGATCTTTACTTACCCGCAGCGAACGGCGCTGCGTCTCCCAAAAGTCAAGATGGAAAATACCCGCTGATCATCTGGATCCATGGCGGTGCCTTTCGCGTCGGTAGCAAAGAGGGCAACGCTGATAACCCGCCACCATTTCACTATGTGCTGCAAGGCTACGCCGTCGCATCGATCAACTACCGGCTGAGTCAGCACGCGATCTGGCCGGCACAGATTGAAGATTGCAAGGCCGCCGTACGCTGGCTGCGCGCCCACGCCACTCAGTACAACCTTGATCCCGACCGCTTTGCCGCGTGGGGTCCTTCGGCGGGCGGCCATTTGGTAACAATGTTGGGCACGACAGACCACGTCACTGAATTTGAAGTGGGCGCACAGACGGATGTCTCCAGCCGCGTCCAATGCGTGGTCGATTACTTCGGTCCCACCGATTTTCTACAGATGGATGACCAACGCCTCCCCGATGGTATGATCCACAACGCACCGGATTCGCCGGAGTCTGAGTTGGTCGGCGGCAATATTCAAGAGCACCCAGGCAAAGTCGCCGCGGCGAATCCAATTACCTATGTCACTCAGGAGGTGCCGCCCTTCCTGATCGTACATGGCAATCAAGATCCGTTGGTCCCCTATGGACAGAGCGAATTGCTCGTTGCCGCGTTAGAAAAAGTCGGGGCCGACGTAACCTTTTATACGGTGAAAGGGGGCGGCCACGGCGGCTTTACCGATCCCGAAGTGCCGAGACTGACCACTGAATTTTTGGCGAAGCATATTGGAGTATAAGGAGACATTTCGGTTATCTGCCAAAGCCCAGACGCGTCTGGGCTTTGGCAGATAACCGAAATCAATTGTAAGGAGAAACCATCATGACCAACTGGACCTCAAATAAAATCGCCACCAATGGCATTACCCTCCACTACACGCGCACAGGAAGTAACATGGGTGGCGACAAGCCATCCATTGTCCTCGCCCACGGCTTTTCGGATGACGGCCTCTGCTGGACCCCCGTCGCCCAGGCATTGGAAGCGGACTATGATGTGATCATGGTCGATGCGCGCGGCCACGGTCGCTCCGATGCGCCGGAATCCGGCTACAATCCCACGACGATGGCCGCGGATCTGGCCGGCGTGATTACGGGCCTTGGTCTCACCAAACCGGTGGTCATGGGTCACTCGATGGGTGGTTCGACCACGATGGCGCTGGCTGGCTTATATCCGGAACTGCCCGGCGCAATTGTGATCGAGGACAGTGGCGCCCAAAATCGGATGGGTGGCAACGACGCCGAAGCCAAAGCTCGCCTCCAAGGTTGGCACGACCGCATGGTCAACCTGCAAAGCAAAACGCGCGCCGAGGTGCTCCAACAGGGACATGCTGACAATCCCGCTTGGTCTGACGCTGAACTGGAACCGTGGTCCCACGCCAAGCTGCGTTTTAACCTCAACGCGTTGAACCGTGAGGGCGCAGGTGATGTTGATTGGGCGCAGCTTTTGGGCAATATCACCTGCCCTGCGCTGTTGCTCCATTCCGATCCCGCATTGGGGGGCGGCGTGACGGCAGAACGGGCCGCCGAGATGCAGGAACTGCTGCCCCAACTGCAAACGGTGCATATCGCGGGCGCAGGCCACAATATTCGGCGCGAGCAATTTGCGGCGTATATGGACGCGGTCAAGGGATTCTTGGCGCAGTTGGGGTAAAGGCCGATCGGCTTAAATAATCAATAATCAACTGTAAATGAGCGGGACTCTCACTGCTGTGAATACGGAGGAGAAGACGCCACATGGCTGAAATTGTTACCATTCAAGATGTGCAAGTGATCACCACCCAACCCACCCGCGCGCGGCTGGTGATTGTCAAGATCATCGCCTCAGAGCCGGGGCTCTATGGCCTGGGGTGCGCCACCTTTACGCAGCGCTTTCACGCCGTGGTTGCGGCCCTTGAGCAGCATCTCAAGCCCTTTCTGATCGGACGCGATGTTGCGCGTATTGAAGAGATTTGGCAGATGGCCATGGTCAACAGCTACTGGCGCAACGGCCCCGTCTTGAACAACGCGATCTCCGGCGTCGACCAGGCGCTGTGGGATATCAAGGGCAAGCTGGCCAACATGCCGGTCTATCAACTGCTGGGGGGCAAATGTCGCGAGGCGGCCGATTGCTATGTGCATGCTCGCGGCAGCACACCCGCCGAAGTCGAAGAGAACATGCGCCAATTAATGGCCCAAGGTTATCGCTATTTACGGGTGCAGGTGGGCGGGCGCGATGATATCGCCACGAACATGGTGAAGCCGGAGGGCGCGCCGGCCGGTGCTTACTTTGACCGGCGCTCCTACATGCGCAAGACGCTGCAACTCATGGATCATTTGCGGTCGACCTTGGGTGACGAGGTCGAACTGATCCACGATATCCACGAGTGCTTGCACCCGACCGAGGCTGTGCACTTTGCCAAAGCGATGGAGCAGTACAATCTCTTCTTTCTGGAAGATCCGCTGGCACCTGAGGATCTCGAGTGGTTCGCCAATATCCGGCAGCAGTGCGCCACCCCGCTCGGCATGGGCGAACTCTTCAACAACCCGCGCGAGTGGCAGCCGCTGATCACCGGCCGCTTGATCGACTACATTCGCATGCACGTCAGCCAGATGGGTGGCATCACGCCGGCGCGTCATGTTGCATCCTTTGCCCACATGTATGGGGTGCGCACCGCCTGGCACGGCCCGCCGGATACGTCGCCGGTCGGTCATGCGGCGAATCTGCACTTGGATCTGTGGGCACCCAACTTCGGTATTCAGGAGTGGTGCCGCTTCCCAGAATTGGTCTATGAAATGTTCCCCGGCCTGCCGGAGGTGCGCAACGGCTATATGTACCCCAACGAGCGGCCCGGCCTCGGGATTGATATCGATGAGACATTGGCGGCCAAGTATCCCTGCCAGGATTCGGTCGAGATGTGGACGCAAAAACGACTGGCCGATGGCACGCCGATCCGGCCGTAAGGGATGCCAAAATGAAGGGATGAAACTGGTTATCTTGTCATCCTGCCCTTCCTGTCATGCTTATGTTACAAATTTTCCCCCGCAGTCCTAACTTGTGGAGAGACCATGAAGATTCTAGTTACCGGTGGGATTGGCCGCATTGGCCATGTGACCGTCGCGCATTTGCTGGCCCAAGGGCATCACGTCCACATTGTTGACCGTGCGGCAGCAGCCGACATCGGCGCCGACATCCAAGCCTACATCCAAGGGGCAACCTATCACCAGGTCGATATTACCGATTATGCTGCGCTGCGCCCACACGTGGCCGGCATCGACGCGGTGGTGCATCTGGCCGCGATCCCGTTCCCGGCGCCGAACCGCGATGCCGAGATCTTTGCGATCAATTGCGCCGGCACCTTCAACATCTATCAGGCGGCCGCGGTTGAGGGCATCCGGCGCGTGGTCAGCGCCAGTTCGATCAACGCCTTGGGTAACAAGTTTGGTATCGCGCCGACGCCGCTGCAATACTTCCCGATTGACGAGGATCATCCGTGCTGGACGAGTGATGTCTATTCCTTCTCCAAACAGATTGTCGAAGAGACCGCCGCCTACTTCTGGCGTAGAGAGGCGATCGCCGGCGTGAGTATGCGCTTTCCGTTTGTTTACGCACCGGAGCAGATGCCGGAAGAGGAGACACGGCAGAATTTAGTGCAAACCAAGCAGGAGTATCAAAGTCTCCACGCAATGGCGGCGGCAGAACGGCAGGCGACCTTGCAAGCGGTTGAGGCGCAAGCCGCGGCCTTGCGTCAGCAACAACGCCATGGGCTGATTGACCGCGCCGAGATGTTTCAAAAGCTACGTACATTGCCCTATCGTGCGCTCCTCTTTGGGCAAAAAGATTTCTGGGCAATTCTGGATGTGCGCGATGCCGCCCACGCCATTCAATTGGCGTTAACCGCTGACTATACGGGCAGCCACGTCCTGCACATTGCGGATGGCTTCAATGCGACCGGCTTGCCGACACGTGATCTGGCTGCCCTGTTGTATCCCGACGTTACGAATTGGAAACGCCCTGTCTCCGGCGCGCAAACCTTATTTAGCATTGACAAGGCCCGTGATTTGCTTAACTTTGCACCCCAATATTCGATTGGCCGCTTCATTGAACCGTGATACAGTGGAGCAACAGAAGGTCGACTTCTGCCAGAAGTTGACCTTCTTCACCTTCTTCACCTTCTTCACCTTCTCATAACAAGGAGTATGGCGCCATGAAACCCGTTACTTTTGGCATAAAAACCGCCCCCCAGCACACTACCTACGCAGCGATCTTGCATGTCTGGCAACAAGCCGATGCAAACCCCGCCTTTGCCCACGCCTGGCTCTTCGACCACTACGCGCCGATCCACAGCGATGTGAGCGGCCCGTGTCTCGAAGGGTGGACCACACTCGCCGCCCTGGCTGCGGAAACCAATCGCATTCGCCTGGGCCTGATGGTCACCGGCAACACCTATCGCCATCCGGCTGTTTTGGCCTCGATTGCCGCCACCGTTGATATTATCTCTAATGGCCGCGTTGACATCGGCATTGGCGCGGGCTGGAATGAATATGAACACGAAAGCATGGGGATTCCGCTCTACAAACCCGGCGAACGCATCCGCCGCCTTGAGGAATCGTGCCAAATCCTCAAGGAGCTCTTCACCCAGGATCTGACCACCTTTGAGGGGCGTTACTACCAACTCAAGGATGCTCGCCGCGAGCCAAAGCCAGTGCAGCAGCCCCATCCGCCCTTTGTGATCGGCGGCAGCGGTGAACAGTTGACCTTGCGCGTGGTGGCCAAACATGCCGATGTCTGGAATTTTGTCGCCGGGCCGATTGACGTTTTCCAGCACAAGCTTGAGGTGTTGAAAGGACATTGTGCAGCGGTCGGTCGCGACTTTGATGACATTGTGCTCTCCACGCAGGTGCGCGTCGACTCCGATGATCTCGACAGTGCCCGTGAACGCACCCAAACCTTTATTGACGCCGGGGTGACGCACTTTGTCTACACGCTGAGCTATCCCTATCCCGAGGATATTGTGGCGCGGTTGGCGGATGAGGTGGTGGGGGCGGTGCGACAGCGGCAGGGTTAAAACCCTCCGCTAACAGCGAGAAGCCGCCTCAGCGGCTAGAAACTTAGCTGCTGAGGCGGTTTCTCGATAGTAGTCGGCCAATTCTATTGGCCTTTTTCGCAAATGTTAACCAAAAGCACAAGAGAGAACCCTATGACAAACCTGGCGACAAACCTGGCGACAAACCTAGCGGCAAAAACCAAAACATTCCGTGCGTTACACGTTCCCGGCAATCCATTCATCTTAGCCAACGCATGGGATATTGGCTCGGCGCGTATGTTGGCGAATCTGGGCGCGAAAGCTGTCGCCACATCATCCGCTGCCCATGCCTTTACTCTTGGTCTCGCCGATGGGGAGGTGACGCGCGATCAAGCGATTGCCCATGCCCAAGCGTTGAATCTGGCGGTGGATCTGCCGGTCAGTGGGGATTTTGAGCATGGCTATGGTCATGATCCAGAGAGTGTGGTGACCACCATCAACGCCGCGCTGGCCGCAGGGCTGGCTGGTTGCTGTATTGAAGATACGGCTGTTCCCGGCAGCGATTCCTACGATTTTGGTCATGCCGTTGCGCGGATTGAGGCTGCGGTTGACGCGATTCGTCAGCATGAAGCGGATTTTGTCCTGACGGCGCGCGCCGATGGCGTACTGCGCGGCAATTACAATACGGATGAAGCGATCCGCAGACTGCAAGCATTTGAAGCCGCTGGGGCAGACGTTTTATACGCGCCCTTTTTGCCAAGTATCGACGATCTTGCGCGTCTCTGTCGTGCGGTGAAGGGACCCGTCAACGTGCTTTGCGCCGGCCCCTTCACCCAATATACAGTTGCCGACTTTGCCAATGCGGGTGTTGCGCGGATCAGCCTTGGTTCAAGTTTGTCGGCTGTCACCCGTCAAGCGATTACAGATGTTGCCACGGCCATGTTCACTTCGGGAGACCTATCTCTGCTGGGAAAAGTACAGGTCGTCGTGCGGTAAAACCGCATTAATCATTTCGAGTACAGAGCGAAGTTATGAAACTGATTTATCTCCATGGACCACCTGCCGCCGGCAAATATACGATTGCGCAAGAACTGGAAGCGAAGATCGGTGCGCGCATCTTTCACAATCACCTGACGATCGATGCCGCCAAAGCAATCTTTGACTTTGGCACGTCGGCGTTTTGGGATCTGGTCTATGCATTGCGTTTACAATGTATTACGGCTGCCGCGCAGCAGGCTGAGGGGGTGGTCATCTACACGAGCTGTTACAGCCATCCCCACAATTTGTCCTTTTTGGAACAGATCGAAGAGGCGGTTTTGGCAGCGGGTTCAGAACTGTTGCCGGTCTATTTGCAGTGCCCTGTCGCAGAGCTAGAAAAACGGGTGGCGAACGAATCGCGTGTACAGAAAGGCAAACTCCAAAGTGCGGAGGGGTTACAGCAGGCACTCAAGCAAGGGAATCATGTTGCCGTGCCAAGAACTGAGTGCCGGACTGTTGTGACAGAGGGTAAAACCGCGGCTGAATGCGCGAGTGAAATCATTGCCTTTCATAGGCTGGCGGAACTCAAGCTGTAGAACCAATTTCTCCCTATCAATCGAAAGGAACCCAACGACCGATGCTACTCCCTTTAACCACCGACCAACAACAATGGCTGGAGTCCACCCTCAATGCGATGACACTCCCCCAGGCGATTGGCCAACTGTTGTGTCCCTCCAATCCGCGCTTTACGGCCGCGGATTGGGCAGCGCTGCTGAAACAGGTACACCTTGGCTCGATCAGGATGGGCGGTCGCCCAACCACGGCCGCGCTGCGGGAATCCATGCAACCGCTGCAAGAGCAGTCGGCGATTCCCATATTGGTTGCCGGCGATCTGGAACATGGCGCGATCGAGCTACGCGATGGCACGGAATTCCCGTGGATGATGGCAGCCGGCGCGGCCAATGATGTGGATCTGATGCGGCTGATGGGGCAAGCGTCCGCGGCTGAGGCCCGGTATGCCGGTGTGCATTGGTCATTTTCGCCCGTGGTTGACCTGAATTACAACTTTCAGAACCCGATTACCAATGTCCGTGCCATGGGTGACCAGCCGGAACGGGTGAAGCGGCTGGCTGTGGCGTACGTGCAGGGGTTGCAAGCGGGGGGGGCGGATGGCCGCCACGGCCAAACATTTTCCCGGCGATGGCATGGATAACCGCGACCAGCATCTGGCCACGACCGTCAACAATCTGCCTTTCGCCGATTGGCAAGCGACCTACGGCGCGGTCTGGCGCGCGGTGATCGAGGCTGGGGTGATGTGTATCATGCCAGGTCACATCTCACTGCCCGACTACCAAGGCTTTGCCGACCGACCCGAACAGGCACCGCCGGCTTCGATCAGTCCCGAACTTCTACAAGATCTACTGCGCAATGAGTTGGGGTTTGCGGGGTTGCTCATCTCCGATGCCTCTGGCATGATCGGGCTAACGACGCGCGTCCCCAGCGAAGAGCGCGTGGTGCAATGCATCAAAGCCGGGCTGGATGTCTATCTGCGCGGTGAGCCAGTGGCGGATTTTGAACGCTTGTTACAGGCGGTGAAAGAGGGTCGTCTATCGGAGAAACGGGTATGGGATGCAGCACGCCGTGTGTTGGAACTGAAGGCCCGCCTGAATCTTCACCGAGATGCCTTTGGCCCCAAGCCGTCGGATGCGGACAAACGTAGCTATCAACAAGCCGCGCAGGCAATGGCGGACAAAAGCATCACCCTCTTACGCGGTGGTGACCATCTCCCCGTCGACCTGCAAGCAGGCTATCGCGTCCTGACCGTCACGATTGGTGCATCCAGCCAGTTTAATCGCTTCATGCCCCCACGCGAACTTGCCGCCTTTGACGAGGAACTGAGGACGCGTGGTTTCCAGGTCGAACACCTGCTCAACCCGGATGATGAGGAATTGCTGGCCAAAGCATCTGAGGCCGATGTGGTTTTCATGAACCTGCTCATGTTGCCCTACATGGTGCTCGGCACGATGCAAAACCTCGTTGGCCACCTGGGCCGTTGGCGCTGGCGCTCGCTCTTTATAGATCATCCGCAGGTCTGCCACACCGCGTTCGGCAACCCCTATGTGCTGCACGAGATGCCCCATTTACCCAACCTTCTCGCCGCATTTGGTGACAGTGAAGTCTCGCAGCGGGCCGCGGTCAAGGTGTGGCTGGGGGAGATTAATGCGCAGGGGGAGTGTCCGGTCAAGTTGCCGGAAGTGAGGATTCGGCCGTTGGCGGGGTGATGAAGGAGATTACCAACCGACATTGCGTTACCCAATGGGGCTATTTAGCGATTGCACGTTCCCACATTGCAACGTTCACGCCTTTCACAATGAGCCACAGCGAAAATGAGAGCTCTCCGATCAGGGAGAGGACAAGAATGGGCAATACCACCCCTGCATACGCCGGGGCCAGGATCAGCGTAAGGCTATTGATCAAATAGCTGAGTCCAGCAACCGCCACGAGGATCCCAATCACCTTTGGGAAATAACCCGATTGGAAGAGCAAATAGCCGTAAAGCAGGCAGGCAACCCCAAAGAAGATCAGCCCCAATCCAAAGCCGTAGTCATGGACTTCTGTAAACCAATAGATTTGTGCAGCTATCTGATCTGGCGTAAATACAGCGACATAGTCGGCATTGCCCAGCACGATCAGGGGCAGCAGCAGCACCAACTTATTGACAACCAAAACGGCGGTTTGTATCATGTTAAAGAGCAGTGCCAATAAAGCTAGGGTTTTGTTGACAGGGCTGAGCAGCGCATAGAGAATGACCATCACCGGGAGATCAAAAATATGCATGAGGAGATCGCCGGCAATGCCAATCCGCCATAGCGACTGCGCAGCTATGATGTGATTGGCGGTGGCTGTGGCATCTCCCGGCACGATCAACGAACCGCGAATGAAAATTTGACCGATGGCACCGATGATAATGATGAGCAGATAGAGAAGACCGGCGATGCGTGCATAGACCTGCGATGAGAATTGAGTTGGATGAATCTTCATGAAATTCTCTCTAGAAGAAATTGAGTTTGGCTGCTACTGACTTTACTGCAAAACGCCTTTTATTGCTAGCGTGCAGTATAATGGGTGGTAATATCATTGTTTGATCATGTCCGAACGAAGGAGATCGTAGATGCTCACCTTGCAACGCACAGCAGACAACTTCGCCTACCGCGACCTGAACCACAACGGCCGGCTCGACCCCTATGAAGATGCCCGGCTACCAATCGAAACGCGTATTGCTGATTTGCTGGCGCAGTTGACCCTGGCCGAAAAAGTGGGGTTGATGTTTCAGACCTTTGCCGCACATGTCTTTGATGGCGGCGCATCGCTGTTGACCGGCGACATCAGCCAATCTGCGCCGGGCAAGATGGTGGTCGACAAATTTATGAACCACTTCAATTTCCCCAACTTTGCCGAAACCCGGCTGGCCGCAGAATGGCAAAACCGCATGCAGCAATTGGCCGAAGATACGCGGTTGGGCATCCCCATCACCTTTGCCACTGACCCGCGTCACGCCTTCTCCAACAACCCGGCGGTCAGCGCGCGGGGTGGGCAATTCTCCCAGTGGCCGGAACCGATTGGCCTGGCCGCGACAGATGATCCTGCATTGGTAGAACGTTTCGCCGACATTGCGCGGCAGGAGTATCTAGCCATTGGCATTCGCGTCGCCATTCATCCCATGGCTGATCTGGCCACCGAACCGCGTTGGGGGCGTATCAACGGCACCTTTGGCGAAGATGCGGCGTTAGCCAGCCGCATGATCACCGCCTATATTCGGGGCTTCCAGGGTGCAGAGTTGGGGTCGCAGAGTGTGGCGTGTATGACTAAACACTTTCCCGGTGGCGGTCCACAGAAAGATGGCGAGGATCCCCACTTCCCCTATGGCAAAGAGCAGATCTACCCCGGCAACAACTTTGACTATCATCTCCAGCCCTTTGAAGCCGCCTTTGCCGCGCAGACGGCGCAGATCATGCCCTATTACGGGATGCCGATCGGTCTGGAATACGAAGAGGTGGGCTTTGGCTATAACAAGGCGATTATCACCGATCTGCTGCGTGGCCACTATGGCTTTGATGGCGTTGTTTGCACCGACTATGGGCTGGTCGAGGACAAACATATCATGGGCGGCACGCTGCTGGCGACGGCGTGGGGGGTCGAGCATCTGAGTGTGCCGGCGCGGGTGCAACGCATTATCGAGGCGGGATGCGACATTCTGGGTGGCGAGACCTGCACCGCGGTGCTTATTGACTTGGTCGAGGGTGGACAGATGAGTGAGGCGCGGCTCGACGAGTCGGTACGGCGCATTCTGCGCGACAAGTTTCGGCTGGGGCTCTTTGACAATCCGTATGTCGATGTCGCTGCTGCTGAGCAGATTGTGGGCAATACTCAGTTCGTCGCCGCCGGTGTGGAGGCGCAACGAAAGTCGATTGTGCTGCTTAAGAACGGTGATAGTGATCCAGTGCTGCCACTATCCAGTCGCCCGAAACTCTACCTGGAACGTATCGACCCAGCGGTTGCTAGCGCCTATGGCGATGTGACCACCAATCTGGCAGAGGCCGATGTGGCAATTGTGCGTCTCGATACGCCATTCCAAACGCATGACACAGGCAACTTTTTAGAGCGCATGTTCCACGCCGGCGATCTGGATTTCAAAGCGGACGACAAAAGGCGCATACTTGCCATTTTAGCGCAAACGCCAACGATCGTCGTCATGCACCTGGATCGGCCAGCCGTGATCCCGGAGATTGCCAAAGCGTGCGCCGCGTTGCTCGGTGAATTTGGTGCGGAGGATCGGGCCGTGCTCGACGTGGTCTTTGGGCAGACCAAACCGTCGGGCAAATTGCCCTTTGAGTTGCCCCGTACTATGACCGCGGTGCAGCAGCAAAAATCTGATATGCCCTACGACTCGGATGATCCGCTCTTCCCCTTTGGGCATGGGTTGGAGTATGCGTAGAACGGGTTAAGTGGACAAGGGTCCATTCTGGTCAGCCTGTTTCCCTATCACTCTTTTAACGCCAAGCGTCGTTGAATCTAGATGGGAAATATGTACCCATAACGTTTGACAGCCAACTCCCATTATGGCAGACTATGTTTGCTGTCAATTGAAGACGACTCGGTGTCGCCAACTAGTTTAGTCGATTCAGGCTCGCCGAAACAGAACCGCTAAGGTTCTGTTTCGGCGAGCCTTTTTTGTTTTATAGTCGAGTGAATTGCTGAGCATATTGGGGTTTGGTCAACTGGGTCGTACACAACATACGAATAGACTAATCATTTAAAAGTCATCCATCGTAGCGTTACTTTTACACGAGAGAGGCTGCATGACTTGTAAGGATTTTATCTATAAGGAGATAAATCGTGCTGGCGCAAGATCAAAAAGAAACATTTAAGACAAAAGGGCTGATTCGTCTAGAGAAATTCTTACCGCGCAAAACAGTGCGGGCCGCACAAGAATTTATTTTCCGATTGGCTGAAAAAGAGAGAGCGTGGCGGGAAGGGGCATGGCAATTGGACGAAACATCAGAGCGACCTGAATTTACAAAGCCCATTTCTAAAAAAGAGTTCAATATCTTGACGACACCCGAGTTACTGGGGGTGATGGAATCCCTAGCGGATGGACAGAGATTGGCCACCAGAGGATACCCTTCCTTGCTTTTTACGCTGCCCCAAAACGGACCCTGGGCGATGTTAAATTCCTGGCATACCGATGTGCCTCGCCAACCGCACGCCGGACTTCCTGGCGTGCAGATGTTTACATTTCTTGAACAGGTAAGCCCGCGTGGTGGCGGAACGCTGGCCGTTGCAGGCTCTCATCGCTTGGTGAACGATGGAACATTCATACGCTCCAAGGATCTTCGGACACGCCTTAAGGCGTATGCTTATTTTCAGGCATTGTTGTCGAAAGAGCAGCCGGATCCTGAACATTTTCTCACGATGCCCGGCAAAGCTGATGGCGTAGAGCTGCAAGTAGTGGAATTACATGGGGAGCCTGGTGATGTCGTTCTGATGGATCTGCGACTGTTGCATGCGCTTTCCACGAATACGGCAAAGCTACCCCGTTTAATGGTAACACAACGCTACTTTCTCGAATCAACGATGCACTAAATGCGCAGTTGACTGTCAATGGGCCAACGATGGTTACGCACACTCTACCGCCAAGCTGACCGCGGCCAAGTAATCGGGCACCGAGCACTTGGCGTGTATAATTGCCGTGAGTCAGCTATCACATAGCAAAGCTCGGAAGGACAACAAACGATAGCTGACTCAGTACACTTGCATTTGCTGCTATCCCTCTACCGTCAACGCCATCACCGACATCTTCGGTAACGTCACCGCCAGCCCGTCAGCGTTGACCGTGGCACCGTTAAAAGGCTGCGGTGCCACGCGATTGGGTTTGGCGAACGAATTGTGCGCATTCATGGCATCGCCCTGCAAGAGTAGTCCACGCACCTGGCCGGCCTTCAGCCCGCGGATAAAGAGAGTGATGGCCAGATCCTGGTTGGGATTAGCATTGCTCAATGTGATATGCAACTTGCCATTGGCCGCGACGGAAGCCGAGGCAGAAATCGCCGGGATATCGTACTCGCCCAGCGCATACTGTTCGCTTTGCACACCGACCGGCACCAGCGTCGCGTCTTGGTGCGCGGCATACATGGCAAAGACGTGATAGCTCGGTGTGAGGATCATCTGTTCTTTGTCGGTGAGGATCATCGCCTGTAACACGTTGATGGTCTGGGCAATGTTGGCCATACGTACGCGGTCCGCATGGTTGTTGAAGATATCGAGTGAGGTGGCAGCCACCAGGGCATCGCGCATGCTGTTCTGCTGATAGAGAAAGCGCGGATGGGTGCCTGGCTCGGCCGCGTACCAGGTGCCCCATTCATCGATAATCAACGCCACCTGCTTGTCGGGATCGTACTTGTCCATCAGAGTAGAGTGGCGGCGCACTAGGGTTTCCATATAGAGGCCTTTGGCAATGATCTCGATCCACTGCGCTTCGTCAAATTGGGTGGCTGAACCACGGCGATTGCCATCGGGCAGCCGCTCCAGGTTGGTGTAATAGTGCAGCGCCAGACCATCCATATAGGGGCCATTGAGCATCTTAGGGTCGCCTGCCTTCGCCATCATCACTTCAGTCCAGTGATAATCTTCGTTGCGCGGTCCACAGGCAATTTTGTAAAGCTTGTTGGCCCCATAGTTGCGGCAGTAGACCGCATATTGGCGATAGAGGTCAGAATAGTATTCAGGCGTCATGCGTCCACCGCAGCCCCAATTTTCGTTGCCCACGCCAAAGTATTTGAGTGGCCACGGTTCCACCTGACCATTGGCTTGCCGCCAGTTGGCCATCGGGCTTTGGCCCTCAAAGGTGAGATATTCCACCCACTGGGACATCTCCTGCACCGTGCCGCTGCCGACATTGCCGCAGATGTATGGCTCGCAATCGAGTTGCTCGCAGAAGTCCATAAATTCGTGCGTGCCAAAGTGATTATTTTCCACCACGCCACCCCAATGCGTGTTGACCATCGACGGGCGATCCGCTTTGGGGCCCACCCCATCTTTCCAGTGATATTCATCGGCAAAACAACCACCGGGCCAGCGCAAGACCGGGATCTTGATGTTGCGCAGCGCGGCGACCACATCCTGACGAATGCCGCGCACATTGGGAATGGCAGACTCCTCGCCCACCCAGACCCCCTCATAAATACAGCGGCCCAGATGCTCAGCAAAATGACCATAGATATTGCGGTCGATGGTGGTTTTGGCAGTTTTGACATCGAGTGTGATTTCGTTCATGGCGTTCCTCTTTGTTGATTTGAACGGGTGAAGGGGTGAGGGGGTGACAAGGTGAGATCGCATAGATGACCTCACCTTGTCATCCTGTCACCCCTTCACCCTGTCATCTTGTCGTCCGTATAGAGATAACACTTCACCGTCCGCCCCTCCACGGCCACATCGGGCGGGTCGGCTTGGCGGCAGATCTCCATGACATGTGGGCAGCGACCGGCAAACTTACAGCCCACACGCCCATACTCTTTGATTTCCAGGGTGCCCAGATCGATATGGGTTGCCCAGGCTTCACGTTTGTCCGGCTGGGGCTTGGGCACAGAATCGCGTAGCAGTTGTGTGTATGGGTGTAGCGGCCGATCCAGCACCGCATCCACGGGGCCAGACTCCACCACATAGCCGCGCAGCATAATCGCGATGCGATCACTGATGTAGTAGGCCGTGGCCAGATCGTGCGTGATGTAGAGCACGCTCACCTTCTGTTCATCGCGTAGCTTGCGAAAGGTGTTGACAATCGCCATGCGCAGCGAAGCATCGACCATCGAGACCGGCTCATCCGCCAGGATCAGATCCGGCTGCGGGATGAGCGCGCGCGCCACGGAGACCCGCTGAATCTGGCCGCCGGAAAGCTCGTGTGGGTAGCGCCGGTTGATCTCGGCCAGCGACAACCCCACCTGATGCAGTGCCGCGTCGACAATCGGCATGGCGGCTTTGCGATTTTGGGCCTGCCCAAAGTTGACGGCGGTGTCAAAGAGATATTCTTCCACCCGGCGTAACGGGCTGAAGGTTTCAAAGGGATTTTGAAAGACCGGCTGCACTTTCTTCATAAATGCCATCACATCCCCCCGTGAACGGAGGGTGGCGAGATCACGGCCTTCAAAGAGGACCTTGCCCTGTGTCGGATCGAGATCGTGGAGCAGCAGGCGGGCCAGGGTCGTCTTGCCGCTGCCACTTTCGCCGGCCAGTGTGTAGATTTCTGGGCGGTCGCGGTCGAGCGCAAAGGAGACATTGTTGACGGCGGTCAAGCGGCTGCCACCGATCATGCCACCGACATGGAATTCCGCCGTCACCTGTTGCACATCCAGTAATTTTTCATTGGCACTCATGCAGGAGTCTCCTCGACCATCCATTCGACAGGCTCAGGATAAAGGTGACAGGCAACGCGGTGCCGATCGGGCAAGGTGAGTATGGGTGGAACCTCTGTGCGGCAGCGATCCATTGCCAGCGGACAACGGGGATGAAAGCGACAGCCACTCGGCGGATCGGCCAGATTGGGCGGCGCGCCGCTGAGGCTGGCTTTAACCGAGCGGTCGCCAATCATCGGCAGCGAGTTGATCAGATGTTGGGTATAGGGATGGCGGGGTGCGTTGAAGATGGTCTGCGTTGGCGCCTCTTCCACAATGCGCCCGGCGTACATAATCGCCACCCGATCGGCCACATTGGCATGCACGGCCAGATCATGCGTCACCAGCAGCACCGTATTTTTGCTTTCGCTTTGGATGTCCTTGAGCATCTGCAGAACGCCCCGCTGCACCACCACATCGAGCGCCGTGGTCGGCTCGTCGGCGATGATCAGGCTGGGGTGAAAGACCGTTGCCAGCGCAATCGCCACCCGCTGCCGCATGCCGCCCGAAAGTTGATGGGGAAAAAGATTGAGGACATCGGGCGGTAGACCGAGGGTGCGGACATGTTCGCGGGTCTTTTCGAGAAAGGCCCGCTTGTCGGGAATGCCCTGATGGGTGCTCACAATGTCCTGAAAGGTGTGGATGATCCGCCGCACCGGGTTGAGAACGCTCATTGAGCCTTGCATCACGTAGGAGATCTCTTTCCAACGGACATTGGTACGCAATTCGCTCTGGCTGGTGTGGAGGATATCCACTTTGCCAAAGCCAAAATCGTAGATCACCGAGCCATTTTCCACCTTTAAGGGCGCTTTGAGCGAGCCGGAGATGACTTTGATCAAGGTCGTTTTGCCGCAACTCGATTCGCCGGCAACCCCGTAAATCTCATTTGGCTGTAAGGCCAGCGAGACCCCATCAACCGCGCGTACCGTACGCGAGATGCCATACATTTCCGTTTCGTAGTAGGCGCGCAGATCGGTGACTTCCAGTAGTGCCATTGCTCAACCTCCCATCTGCCGTAGGCGAGTGCGTGGGTCAATATACTCGTTGACGCTGGAGAAGAGTAAGTACAACCCGAGGAAGAGGATAATGGCGACTATCACTGGTGCGCCCAACCACCACCAGATGCCGGCCACCAGCGCCTGATGTTGATTCGCCCAAAAGATCGTCGTGCCGATGGTGGGAATCGTCACATCCGAGAGCCCCAACACACTCAGCGTGACCTCCATGCCGATCGACCAGAGCAGATTGTTGATCGTCGTGGCAAAGACGACGGGCAGCACAAAGGGCAAATGCTCGTTGAAGGTAATGCGAAATGCGTTGGTACCCGAGTAGACTGCTGTGCGGGTGAAAGGTCGCTCCTTCAGGCTGAGTACCTGGGCGCGGATCAAGCGCGCATCCCAAGGCCAGCCAAAGAGGCCCATGATAAAGGCCAACATCATCAAGCTCATCTTGCCGCGTAGCAAAAAGCTGAGCAAAATCAGGATCGGCAACACGGGCATGACCACAAAGCTATCGTTGATTGACATCAAAATGCGATCGGCCCAGCCGCCACGGTAGCCGGCGGTCAACCCCACAAAGATGGCAATGATGCGCGAGATGATGGCGGTCAAGATGCCAAGCACCAGCGAATTACGTACGGCAAAGGCCATCCACCAAAAGACATCTTGCCCTCGCGAACTGGTGCCAAAGAGATATTCAGCCGAAGGCGGCATATCCGGCGGCACCATGAAGGTCTTGCTCGGGTCGTAGGGGGAGACAAAGGAGAGCAGCGACAGGACAACGGTCGCCAACAAAAAGATAAAGGCGACACGAAAGCGCCCATCATGTTTAAACAAATCACGAAGAATCGTCAGCATGTTCCGCCTTTATTACAGATAATTCCGAATTAGTGGTAGATCTGACTGGGTAACAAGGTGACAAGGTGACAAGGTGACAAGGTGACTAAGCCTGTTATCCTGTCACCTTGTGATACTGTCTGCCTGACTTACGAAATACCTTACGCTATGCTGTGGCACTGTCATTCCTGCGCGCCCAGTGGGCACCCGAGGAATCCATTTGTTCGCTCTCCATAAGGTAGGCCAACAGTATCATCTTGTCAGAAAGATGACGGGATCGCTTATTCCAAATCATGTTATTGATGCCTCACCCGCGGGTCGAAGAGCGGGTAGAGCAAATCTAGAATTAGAACCGATGTAGCAACGCCGATAATCGAAAAGATCGCGATGCCCATAATCAGCGTGTAATCGTTCGCCATCACCGCTTGCAGGGTCAACATGCCCATGCCGGGGTAGCCAAAGACAACTTCCATGATCAGCGCACCGTTGAAGATCAGGCCGAGTTGCAGCGCCAAGCCCGTAATCTGGGGCAGCATAGCGTTGCGTATCACATAGTCAAAGAGGATCGTGCGCTCGCGCAGACCAGCATTTTCCGCATAGACGACATAGTCCTCGGAGATAATGTTGGAGGTCAGCGACTTCATACCGATAAACCAGCCGCCGATGCCGACAGCCACCAGGGTCAGCGCCGGCAAGATGGAGTGCCAGATTACCGTCAACACGAAGCTGAAGCTCAATGCGACATGGGTGCCCGGTGCATAGGCACCGCTAAAGGGAAAGATCGGAATGACATAGGCGAACATGATCAGTAAGACCAGCGCCATAATATAATAGGGAATTGGTCGTACCGCCTGGCTCAACAGATCGACCAGGCGGATCAACGGATTGTTGGGATAGTAGCTGGCAAGCCCTCCCAAAACGTTGCCAAGCACCCACGAGATCAAAATCGAAGTGAGCAACAAGCAGAGGGTCCAAGGCATCGCATTGGCGATCAATGCGGTCACCGGCGTCGGAAAGGTCGAAAGCGAAGGGCCCAAATCGCCGCGCAATAGGCGGCCCCAAAACGCCAGATACTGTTGCCAATCACTGCCCGAGAGGCCGTACATCTCGGTTAGCGCCGCCCGTAGATGCTCGATCGCTTCCGGGCTCACCTGCGAGCCGCTCATCATCAGTTGGCCCACTTGCCGTTCCACCGGGTCATTCGGTGAGAAGCGCGGAATGACAAAGGTCAAGGTGACGCCCAGAAAAATGACCATCACATATTGGCCGAGGCGTGGGAGCAGGTAGCTTAGGAAAAATTTACGCACTGCTTGTTCTCCTGACAGGGTGGCAAGGTGGCAGGATGACCCGGTGACAGGGTGACAAGTGACCGGGTGACGGGTTGACTGGGTGACGGGTTGACTGGGTGACGGGTTGACTGGGTGAAAAGATAAGGTGCTAGAGGAAGTCGAGGTATTCTTCCTCTGCCTCATGGATGGTGCCATCTGATTTCTTAAGTAGCCAGGTCTCTGGATGGTTGATCATGCCGACGACGGTACGGATAATCTCCTCATAGGTTGTGTACAGCCGTCGGCCATCTTCTCTGGGCAGGTAATCGCAGCGGGCAGCAAATTCTAGCCACACTTGTGTCTCGGCAGCCTCCCCTTCGACATCAGAGAGCTTGCTCGTGAATGCCTTTTCATAGCGCCGCTTGCGCCACGCTTCGGCCAGATTTGCACAGATAGAGCGCGACGAGCGCCGGATCTGGTCGGTTAGCGAATAAATCTCCTCTTTCGGAAACGATTTCGACAACTCAAATATCTCCATCGCCGCCGCCATCGCCTTCTGATATACCTCCAGATCCCGATGACTCACAATCTTCTTCGCCATACCTCACCTTCACCCCTTCACCCCTTCACCCCTTCACCCCTTCACCCCTTCACCCCTTCACCCCTTCACCCTGTCATCCTCACGCACTCGTCGAACTAATCTTCACATACATATACTTCGTATTGGCCCAGTTGGCAACGGGATCGGTGTACGGATCTTCTGCGGTGGGGAAGCCCTTCCAGTAGGTTTCGTCACAAACCGAGAAGACGTTATAGGACATGATCGGCGTAATCGGCATTTCGCGGGCCGCCAGCTTGATAAACTGGATACCTAGCTCGATGCCTTTTGGATCGTCAAAGTCGAGCTTTTGAATGCTCTCAATGATCGTGTCGAGCTCGGGATTTTGCCAGCGCATGCGATTGCGCCCGACCGCGTTCTCGCCGGTTGGTTTGTAGAGACTGGAGTGCCACGATTCGAGGAAGAAGAAGAGATCGGGATGGCCACCCCAGGTCTCAATTGTCCAGCCAAAGTCAGCGTCAAACTCACCAAGCAACCCTAATTTGGAGCGCGAAGCATTGTCACGCACATCAAGCGTGGCATCAATGCCAAAGTCAACCCAGTTTTCCACAATCATCGAGGCACCACGATTCATCACCGGGCGCGTATCGCCTTCGGCCATCAGTGCCAGCTTGAACGGTTCACCACTGGGTAACAACCATTTGCCCGCTGAATCACGACTGCAGCCAGCCTGCACCATGAGTTTTTCAGCGGTCTCCAGATCATAATTCCACCAGCCTTGACCAATTGCCTTACGAATTTCAGCCGGGTCGGTCGGCACCATCTCACCCAATGCCTTGCGTGCTTCATCAGCAATGCGGGTGCCGGCGTCTGGATCGTAGGGTTTGTAATCCTGCCCGTCGACCTCGATGCTAAACTCTTTCAGCCAATCTTGCAGCGGATCAAAGTAATATTGGGGATAGAGCCCTGTGGGCGGCACGTGGATGGCCGAGATCGTCGCCGCACCACGGTAGGAGGCCATTGCCACCCGCACGATGTCGATGGCGAGGGTCAACGCCCAACGGACATCACGGTTGTCCAAGCCCGGTTTTTCGTTGTTGTAGATCACCGACGGCAGGGTCGGGTCGGGGTGGGCCCAGGGGAAAGACTTGAACCAGCCCTTGGAGGTTGGGTTGGTCTTGGCCAGCGTAATCATCCCTTCGGGTGCGATATCGTGAATGACATCGAGTTCCTTGGCCGTTTGGGCAATGACCTTCTTGTCGCTTGGGCCAGGAGCAATGTACATGGCAAACTTGGGAGCCGGCATCCCAAAGCGGGCCAGCGTCGTGCGTTCCCAATCCTCGCGCCGTTCCCATAGATACCAATTGCCATTGGGGTCTAAGTCCTTGAGCGTGTAAGGTCCCAACGTAACAGGTGGATTGAAAGTGAACGCCACGACATCCGCTTGCTGCTCGAAGATGTGCTTGGGCATCATGAAACAGGCACCCCAACGCACGGTGAAGAGGCCGTGGAAGCGCGAGTTTGCCTCGGTGAGATTAAAAACAGCGGTGTAATTGTCCGGCTTCTCAATGCTCTCTACATACTTGGAAAACTGCCCTGTGTAGGCCAGCCCCGGCGTGTTCTTCTGCGTTTCTACCGTGTAGATCAGATCGTCGGCCGTGAATTCAACGCCATCACTCCAAAAGATGCCCTCGCGCAACTTCACCGTCATCTGGGTGAAGTCCTCGTTGTAGATTGGCTTCTCCGCGGCCAATGAGTTATCCCAGACGCCGTCAATGCCCGCGTCGGGGTCGATATACCAGAGCGCATCCAGCCCTAGCTGCTGCAAACCCGTGGACGAGCTTTGAATCCCCGGTCGCCAGCGATTGAAATCATCGGCTGGCACGACGCGACCGGTCGGGTTTTCCAGGATGAGCGTTTCCCTGCGTAAGACACCCGGCGCGATTTCGTTGTCGCCGCCAGCCTGTGTAGCCGCCGACTCACCGCCGGCGGCTGCTGGCGCGTTGGCACCAGTTGGTGCACACGCGGCCAGTGCTGTACCGGCAGTGATGAGCCCCAATTGTTGCAGAAACGTACGCCTTGAAATATGGTACTGATTCATTGGTTACTCCTTCTTTGGTTTTGGGCTTGGCATCAAGTGACGCCCCGCGCTAGAAACATCTGTCAAACCTTGGATACAAAAGGGAGCAATTGCAAAGGGAGAATTGCAAGGGGATACACAACCTGTTCCGCTTCTTTCGGATCGCATGTGGTTAACCTGCATGGCTTTACTACATCAAATACGGCCTGGGCTACTCAACCACCGCTCACCGTGTCAACCACATGAGAACCAGTTGAACCACTTTTCAAACGTCATGGCAGTATGGGTCAAATAATAAGCAATGCTAACGCAATTTTGGCATACTTTAGCCCTTGATCCCACTCGTCACAATCCCTTGCACAATGTACTTTTGGGCAAAGAAGAAGATGATCAACATGGGTAACATATAGACCATAATCGCGGCCATGGTTACGGTATCCAGTGAGTTGCCATGCGGGTCACGATAGGCGGTCGAGAGCAGTACGCTGAGGGTCGTGCGGTCTTGCGTGAGGAAGATGTTCGGCGTAAACCAATCACCCCAGACCCACTGAAAATGAAAAATCGCCGAGGTGGCAAAGACTGGCCCCGAGAGCGGTAAGAAGATCTGCCAGAAGATGCGCAAACGACTACAGCCATCGACTTCGGCGGCATCCTCTAAATCTTTGGGAATGGCCGCAAAGAATTGGCGAAACAGGAAGATGTGGAAGGAGCTACCCGCGATACCCCACAGGATCCAGGGCCAATAGGTATTGGTCAACCCCAATTTGGAGAAAAAGACAAAGGTTGGGATCACCGTAACCATGCGTGGCACCATCAACAACGAAAGCACCAGCATAAACAACACATTCTTAAAGGGTGCATTGTGGCGTGCAAAGCCAAAGCCCGCCAGGGCGCTCGAAAAAACCGTGAGGAGGGTGGAGGGGATGGCAATGACCAACGAGTTGAGCGCATAGCGCATGAAGGGGAATTCGATCACCGCCGTATAGTAGTTCCCCCACTGGGCGACATCGGGAAAGATCGAGAGCGGATAACGCGCATATTCCGACATCGTTTTGAGCGAGGTTAGCAGTAACCAAATAATTGGTGTGACAAAGATCGCGGTCAGCAAGAGCAGGCCAACGTAAAGGGGTACGCGCCTCAGCCAACGGTTTGAAGAAGTAGTTGTGTGGCTGACTGTACTCAGACGGCGTTGTTCCAGTGTCATTTCACCCATGTTAACTGCCCTCCTGGCTGACTTCGTAATGCACCCAATACCGCGAGCTAGCAACAATAAGTAACGTCAGGACAAGCACGATCAGGAAGAAGATCCATGACAATGCAACCCCATAGCCATATCGTTGAAAGTCAAAGACCTGGGAATAATCGTAGACCATATAAAAATATTTGTCGCGTGGCAGATTAATCGCACCACTCAACCCTGCGCGACCATAGATCAAAATGGCGGCATCCAGGATTTGCAGCGCGCCGATCAGCCCTAAGATCAACTGGAAAAAGATCACCGGTGTGAGGAGCGGCACGGTAATGCGGCGAAAAACTTGGAAGCGATTGGCGCCATCGAGTTTGGCCGCCTCGCGTAACTCTTCGGGGATACCTTGCAGACCTGCCAGAAACAGGACCATTGCCCCGCCAATGTTCCACCAGGCAAAGAGATAGAGCAAGAGGGAGAGGTGATCTGTCGGCCAGTTGATCGCCGTGCCGGGTCGGAAAACGCTGATGAGCACATTGACCAAGCCAGCATCTTTGTTAAACAAAAGCCGCCACGCCATGACCGCGCCGGCCAATGGCAAGATCGACGGCAAATAGTAAATCAACCGAAAGCCAGCCCGGCCCCGAATTTCCTGGTTGAGCATCACCGCGAGCAACAGCCCGATCGCCAACCCAACCGGCACCGTCACGAGCCCATAGAGCGCCGTATTGCGCAGCGCAATCCACATATCGGCAGTTTGCAGCGCGCGCCAATAATTTTGTAACCCCATAAAGCGCACGGTGGCGAGGTTAAAGCCATCGTAATTGGTCAGCGACATCAGGAAGCCCAAGACCAATGGGATAAGCGCCAGACACACAAAACCCACAAGCCAGGGGGCTACAAAGAAATAGAACGCGCGCGCCTCGCGCTGTGCGCGCTTAGACTTGCGTTCACGTCGATAGCCACGCCCACCGACGCGGGTTAATTCTGCCAGTTGCTGCATAGTCCCCTCACCATATCTAGAAGCGATCCGATCCACGAAGATATTCGCCAAGCCCAGTCGGGTCGTCACACGAAGATGCACGAAGAATTTTTCTTCGTGTATCTTCGTGTATCTTCGTGTGACTTCGTGGATCATCTAAATTTGCAATAGCCTAGGCTCCGACGCGATCCATGCCTTCGCGGATGGCAACGTTGATCTCGCTCTCCATGTTGGCGACCATCTCATCCACCGTCATTTCACCTTTCACCGTCGGCTCCAGGAACTTCGCCCACGTTGCCTTGAACGCATCCGGCGTCAAATAGGGGCTGAACTGGATTACCGGCACCGCGGTATTCTCAATCTCCCATTGCACCATATCATAGTTGTGCTGGCGCCACGGCTCGGTGCGCGGCATTAGGTCCAAATGGCGCGTCATCGCCGGTACACCCCAACCACTTTTGGCTCGATTTTCGGCTGCCAACTCGCCCATAAACCACTCAAACATCTTCCACGCCGCATCAGGCACTTTGGTGACGGAGGTGACCATCATGCCACAGCCCGTCGCACATGGATTCGAGTAGCTTGGCCCCCAAGTTGGTGCACGCATCATCAAAATGTCGTCACCGGAGACCTCATCACTCTGGGCCATCCCGCTAAACCAGTAGCCCCATTGCACCGTCGCCGCTTGACCCTGCGTCCAATCCTGACCGCTCCAATCGGCAATAAAGGGGCTGACCGGGCCAGGAAGCCCCCCTTCCTTCATCCAATCGATCCAGAAGTTGATAAACTCCATCGTATCTGGACTACTACTCAATGCCACTTGGCTAAAGTCTTCGCTAAAGAGATGGGTCGGTTTCTCAAAGGTGGTGGAGATCCAGAAGAGCACATTCTCGTTTGGCTCAAAATCGGTGCCAAAGATCAAGGTGCGGTCCCCTTCTTTTTTGGTCAGCTTTGACGAAAGCTCACGCCATTCCGTGTAGGGCAGCGGCTCTGTCGCCTCTGGAATCTCAACGCCCGCCTCGCCCCATAATTTCTTGTTGACATAGATCGAATAGTCGGGCGACCAATCCTTGACCATACCATACCGTTTGCCATCGACCACAAAGAGGTCGTTGACCGGCAGGAGTTCATCCACAGGCACAATCGTGCTGGTACTGAAATAGTCGGTCAGGTCAAGCGGGATGCCGCGCGCGGCTAACGCCGGTGAGTTGGTGCCATAAATCCGGAAACAATCAATCGGGTTGCCGGCGGCTAACGAAGCAAAGAGCTTGGTCAGGTCGGTTTCCATGAAATCGACTTCGTAGCCATACTCTGCCGTAAACGCATCTAACTCCTCGACTGAAATCTCGCCGCTGTTGTACATTAACACGACTGTTGCGGCGGCGGCGGAGGGCGCAACTGCTTCGGCGGCAGAGGGCGCTGGGGCGGGCGCGCACGCCGAGATCGCCAAAGTGGCGCCCATCAATTGCAACAGATTGCGCCGACTCAAGTGGGTTGACAAGGTAGAACTCATCTTACTTTGACTCCTTTTGGTTCTTATAATGGGCAAACGCAGAGATAACACTGGGAAGCAGATCAAACCAAACTTCACTGCAGGATGGGGAACGATATAAAAAACCAGACCATCGGAGAGCGATCGCTAACTGCTAAGTCTGTAGAAGGTCAGCGAATCGACGTTGGCACCATGACACTGCCGCGCACCATCAACTCGGCAGGGACTAACATATCTTGGCAAAAGGGTGCTGTCTGTTCAATGGCATTAATCACCAATTGGGCGACCAATTGACCAAGCCCCTGGCTCGGTTGACGAACGCTGGCCAGTGGTGGGTCCAAAAATTCGCAAATCGGCAGATCATCATAACCCACGACGCTGACATCCTGTGGAATGCGTAGATTTGCCTCACGCAAGGCGCGATAAGCACCCGCGGCCATCCAATCGGTGTGACAGAAGAGTGCAGTAACTTCTGGAGACTTTGCCAACAATACGCGCGCAGCATCATAGCCACATTGAAATGACCACTCCTCGCACTCTGCAATATAGTCAGCGCATAGACTCAAGTGATATTCTGCCAGTGCCCGTCGCGCTCCTTCAATTCGGTCTGACGCCGGTGTCCAGTCCCGCGGCCCAACGATCTGCCCGATGGCGCGATGGCCCAAGGCCAAGAGTTGGTGCATTGCCTGATATGCTCCATCCACATTGTCCGCATCGACATTGATGGCGAGCGGATTATCAAGCTTGTGGGCCAAGGTGACAATCGGCACATCGACAGCTAGTATGGGGTCAGCAAAGCGCTTGGGGGTAAGCAGGACAATGCCATCGACCTGGCGCGCCAACATGGCGTCGATCAGTTCACGCAGATCGGTGGCATTATCACTCGTAAAGCTCATCTGACAGGCGTAGCCCACCGCCCGTGCTTGCTTTTCCAACCCTGTGATGATCTGGGCGCGGAAATAGTCATTCAGCGGCAACGTAACGATGCCCAAAATGTGGCTGCGCTGTGAGACCAAACCGCGCGCCAACGTGTTGGGTTTATAACCGAGGCGACGAATTGCTTCCCACACATGGGCACGCGTCACCTCCGCCACATCGGGGCGTTGGTTGATGACGCGTGAAACCGTCTGTGCAGAAACACCACTTGCCGTCGCCACATCGTGAAGCGTGACTTGGGGCATAGGAATAGGCCTGCTAATCACTCAAGCGGCGTAAATTTGAATAGGATTAGTAATGGAATAGATGCAGAGATTGAATTGCAAGCTACCATCCAAACGGATAGTTGGCTAGGGAGAGCGCATCAACCTTGCAGATGTAAGGCATCATGTTAACGTTAACGGGAATTATCACGAAGTATACAACATAACTTTTCTGCTGTCAACTGCCAGTTTTTTGGCAAGATTCACCCTTTTTGGGGCTTGGGCAACGAACAGAGATTGCCCTGAATAGAACGGATAATGACAGATCGGTTGGTTGTCTCGTGTTAAAACATGAAGTGAATCCATAATCAAGCAATGAAACGCAGCAATTTGCGTAGTTGCCTAAGGAACCCAACATGGCCAACCAACAACAGTGGACAGCTGACAACATTACCGATCTAAGTGGTAAAACCATCATCGTGACCGGTGCCAATAGCGGCATCGGTTTTGAGGCGGCAAAAGTCTTTGCCGCCAAGGGCGCGCAGGTTATCATTGCCGCCCGCAATCTGGACAAAGCGCAAGCCGCGCAGCGGGAATTGCGCGGCTCTAGCGAAGTGATGCCGTTGGATTTAGCCTCGCTCACTTCGGTGCGCGCCTTTGCTGCCGCCTTCAAAAGCAAGCACGACAAACTCGATATTCTCGTCAACAACGCCGGCGTCATGGCGATCCCGCGCCGCCTGACGCAAGATGGTTTTGAAATGCAATTTGGCACCAACCATCTCGGTCACTTTGCGCTCACCGGTCTCTTGCTCGAACCACTGCTTGCCGCCGAACAGAGTCGTGTGGTAACCGTCAGCAGTGACGCGCACACATCCGGCACCATGCGCTGGGACGACCTGACCTGGGAACATGGCTACAGTGAGTGGAGCGCCTATGGCATGAGCAAACTGGCGAATCTGCTTTTTGCCTACGAGTTGCAGCGCAAATTTACCGCGGCTGGGGTCGATGCGATCAGTGTCGCCTGTCACCCCGGCTATGCCGCCACCAACTTGCAATCGATTGAACCGGAACGGTTTCTAATGCGGCTCTTGAGTATCGCGCTCCAATTGGCCAATCGCTTCATGGCGCAGTCGGCGGAAATGGGATCGCTGCCCACGCTCTATGCTGCGCTGGCGAATGGGGTAAACGGGTGTGATTACATTGGCCCAGATCGTGGGATGCGTGGCTATCCGACCAAAGTAGAGTCGAATGACAAATCGCACAACCAAGCGGACGCGGCGAAATTGTGGGGAATATCGGAGCAGCTAACCGGTGTCACTTATCCCTGGTAACGCAGTGGTCACAAGCGCAAGATCAAGGCTAGCAGAAAGCGATCTCTTATGAACCTCGGCATCCTCAACGCCTGCACGCCAGCCGATGAAGCGGAATTTGGCTCCCGTGAATTTCCCAGCTTTCAGATATTCTTTGCCCAAACGGCGCACACGTTCACATTGATCGAATATCGCATCACCGAAGGCGACTTTCCCACCACGCCAGACGAATGCGACGCCTATCTGATCACCGGTAGCCCCAAAGGGGTCTACGACGATGAGCCGTGGATCGCCCAACTCCAACAATTTATCCGTGACGTATACAGCCATCAACGTAAACTGGTCGGCATCTGCTTTGGGCACCAAATCTTGGCCCACGCGTTGGGTGGTCATGCAGAAAAGTCGGAGAAGGGTTGGGGGGCGGGACGACGGACGGTCGATCTGCTTGCGGAACGCCCGTGGATGCAACCGCCGTTACCGACCGGCGGCTTTTACTTCTGCCATCAGGACCAGGTGAAGATATTACCCAATGGTGCGCAACGGCTGGCCGGCAACGACTTCTGTCCCAATGGCATGTTTGTGATCGGCGACGACGGCGTGGATCGGGTCTTTGGTTTGCAAGCTCATCCCGAATTTACGCCAGCAATGATGGACAACGCGCTAACCTGGCTGCGGACACAAGTTGGTGCTGATACAATGGCACAGGTCGAGTTGCGCACCGTGGGAGTGGGTGTCGACAACGCGGTGATGGCGCAGTGGATCGTCAACTTTTTGGCCGCTACGCCGGTGGCATAAACGTAATTTGCCAAGGTATATTCATTCCTTGCGCGCCGTCAAATCGCTTGTTCGCCGCCGACCACTCCGCAATGCGTCCATCCAGAGGTGGCTCTTTTCGCTGATCAGCGCAATCATCGACCCAAGGACCCCCAATCCCAACAAGATATAGAGCATCGAGAAGATCTTGCCCAAATCGGTGTGCGGCGAGAAGTCGCCATAGCCCACTGTGGTCAACGTAATAACCGTGAAGTAGAAGGCATCGAGATAGCTCCAGCCCTCCAAACGACGATAGATATAAGCACCGGAAATCAGCAGCAACAGGACTAGGCCAAACAGCCGTACAAATTGCGGATCGCGCAACAGCAGCCTGACCAATTTCCACAGGGAACGGCCAAAGATCCATAGAACAATAAGCCATACAATTGTCATGAGGCCAATCGAATCAAAGGCTGGATCAATCATCAATTCGCTCCTTGAGCTGTTGGTTACTTGTTACTTGCCGATGTACGCCAGTGGGACAGTAAAGCGGTGAGACCGTGAGACCGTGAGACCGTGAGACCGTGACTGTCGTACCGTCTCACGGTCCTACCGTCCCACTGGCCACTCCCTACTCATTTCGGTCGCGCCACTTCTCCAGCCCTGTCAACAAGAGCCAGATGACGACGATCACCGCGGCCCCACCCAGCAGACAGGGCAGGGCTGCCAGCAACGAGGTTGGCCCCAATAGCCAGGCAATCAACCCGCCGCCCACCACCACCAGCGTGAAGATCACCAGCAGCAAGGCGTTGCGGTCGCTCCGGGCGCGGTCACGGCGTATGTTGGTGGGCGGACGTTTCTGACTATCAGCCATGATTATCCTCCGATGCTTTGTGTTAGGTGCTTGTGGCAGATCTGTTGATTGGGCAGGGCCACAAGCTATCAATGCCAGTAACTACCAAGCAACCCTTCCTAGCCTCCCCCAGTTTAGGCGAGGAGCCGACACGGTTCCCTCCCCAAGCTGGGGAGGGTTAGGGAGGGGTTAGTAGTTATCAATGCCACCTTGAACGAAAGTTCAGGGCCTCAATTCAAGGTAGAATACCACCTTCTACAAGTAGAGACAACCCGAATTTCACAGGAGTAAGAGTTACGCCGATCCCCTTGCATCCTGATTATCGCCATAACTATCCAATGAAGCGATGCTTCAAACCAAGAACTTTTATCGACACGGATTGATAGAAATACGGATCTTGCAGAACAATTCATCCGTGTTTCCAACAATCGGTGTCGACAAAGAAAACTTGCTCTGTTTATAAAGATTCTTGATAACCCAATCGTTTAGAATCGCTTCCGGCCCCGCCATTAAGGTAGAAAAACGCGTTCCACACTCCAGCGTGGAATGCATGCGGGGACGCTCCAGCATCCAGTGGAGAAGCTGGACGCTGGAGCGTGGGAACCAGTATCCCTTACTTGAATGGCATGGGGGGTCGGGGGTGGAGTGAATCGTTACTCGTCGCCAAAGATTATGGCAGACGTTTCGACTGCACTATAATAGCTCCTATAAATTACCCTCGAAAATACACATGCCACCTTCGCTTCACACAGATGGACAGGAACTTGAAGAATGGACCACCCACAAACTCGTTTTACAGATAAAGTTGTCATCGTCACCGGTGCCGCCAAAGGGATTGGCCAGGCAATTGCCGTACGCTTTGGCGCGGAAGGGGCCAATGTCGTTGTCTGCGATCTGAATACAGATGGTGCCACGGCTGTTGCGACCGCAATTACGAACAGCGGCGGCAACGCTATCGCCATCACCGCCGACATTGCCGATGAAGCCCAAGTCGACGCCCTCTTTGACCAGGCATTGGCCCACTATGGCCGCGTCGATGTGCTCGTCAACAACGCCGGCCTCGTTTCGCCCATGAAGCACTTTCTCGAAGTGGACAAAGCCTGGTGGGATCGCATCATCGGTGTCAACCTGACTGGTACGTTTCTCTGCTGCAAGCGTGCCGCCCATATCATGGCCAAGCAGGGCAACGGCAGCATCATCAACCTCTCTTCTGGCGGTGCCACCCGTGCCCACCGCGCCTTCGTCGCCTACGACGCGACCAAAGGCGGCATCGAAGCGATGACCCGTGCCCTGGCGCTTGACCTCGGCCCCTATGGCATTCGCGTCAACGCCCTCGTCCCCGGCTCGATCGACACCAGTGGCCTCGACACTGACGAGCGCAAAAAGCGTGGTGTCAACCTGCCCCTCGAGCGTATCGGCGAACCAGATGATCTGGCCGGTGCCGCCGCCTTCCTCGCCTCCGATGACGCCCGCTACATCACCGGCCACTGCCTCGTCATCGACGGCGGCATGTTGGCGCAGCAGCGCTCGGCGACGGTTGATATTTATCCACCGAGTTTATTTCCGAAGGTAGAGCGGTAGACAGGTAAATCAGTAAATCGGTTAGTCACATTCTGGAGGGACGGACAAATTTCTCGTCATATTGTTCCCTGTATCTATGCCCTACCATATATACATATACCGATTTCCCGATTTACCCAATCACAAAGAACAGAAGACCTATGACAAAAAAAAACTACCGCGTCGGTGCCGATATTGGCGGCACCTTTACCGACCTGATTGTGGTGGATAGCGCAACCGGCGCCTTCGCCATTGGCAAAGTGCTGACCACGCCAGAAGATCCCTCCCTTGCCGTCGAAGAGGCGCTGACGGCGACCCTACAGACCTTTGGCGTTGAGCCGGCAGAAGTGCAGCATCTGATCCACGGCACGACCCTCGTGACCAATGCGATGATCGAGCGCAAGGGGGCCAAGACAGCGCTGCTGGCGACCAAAGGTTTTCGCGATGCCGTCGAGATCGGCCGCGAAAACCGTTATGAACTCTACGATTTGATGCTCGAACAGCCCAAGCCGCTAGCCCCGCGCCATCTGCGCTTTGATGTGCCCCAACGTACCCTCTCCGATGGCTCGACCCATGAAGAACTCGACGCGGCCTATGTGGCGCAGCTTGCGCGCGAATTGGCGGCCAATGGCATTGAAGCGGTTGCCATCGCCTTTCTGCACAGCTTTACCAACCCCGCGGCGGAGCGAGCGGCACGGGAGATTGTTCAAGAAGTGGCGCCCAATTTACGCGTCTCGATCTCATCGGATGTGGTGCCGGAGATCCGTGAATTTGAGCGGGCCTCGACGACGATCGCCAATGTCTATGTGCAAGCGTTGGTCGAACGCTATCTGCGCGAATTGGAGAACCGGCTCCACGCCCTCGGCTTTACTGGCAACTTCTATCTCATGCTCTCTAGCGGTGGCATCGCAACGGTTGATACAACCGTGCAATTTCCGGTGCGCCTGCTCGAATCGGGGCCGGCCGCCGGCGCACTGGCCGCGCAAGCGTATGGGCTTGCTGCTGGCCACAGCAGTCTCATCTCCTTTGACATGGGGGGGACAACTGCTAAGATTTGTGTGATCGATGGTGGCAAGCCGTTGATCGCCCATGAATTTGAGGTGGATCGCATCTACCGCTTTAAGAAAGGCTCGGGCCTGCCGATCAAGATCCCGGTGATCGAGCTGATCGAAATTGGCACCGGTGGCGGCTCGATCGCACGCGTCGATGGGCTGGGGCTGCTCAAGGTCGGGCCGGATTCGTCGGGGGCCATGCCGGGGCCGGTCTGCTATGGCCGCGGCGGCGAAGAGCCAACCGTCACCGATGCCAACCTGATCCTCGGCTATCTCGACCCCAGCTACTTTTTGGGCGGACGCATGGCGCTTGACCTTGCCAAGGCGCGCCAAATCATCAATGAAAAGATCGCCGACAAGCTCGGTCTCTCCGTCGAAGAGGCAGCGTGGGGCATCCATCAGATCGCCAACGAAAACATGGCCAACGCCGCGCGGGTCCATGCGCTGGAACGGGGCAAAGATCCGCGGCGCTTCCCGCTCTTTGCCTTTGGCGGTGCCGGGCCGGTCCACGCCTACCGCATCGCGCTCTCGCTTGGGTCGCCACTGCTCTTGGCCCCGCTGGGCGCGGGGGTGATGAGCACCGTCGGCTTTCTCTCCGCACCGCTGGCCTTTGACTTTGTCCGTTCGTGGGCGGTCGAACTCAACGCGATTGACTGGGCACAGGCCAATCGGTTGCTGGCCGAAATGGAGGCTGAGGGCGAGGCACTCCTGAACAATTCTGGCGTACCGCGTAAAGCGATCACCCACCGCCGTGCCGTTGACATGCGCTATGTCGGGCAGGGCCATGAGATTCGGGTGCCGCTGGCCAACGGTGAATTGAACGCGGCCACCGCACCGACCCTCAAAGCGGACTTTCAACAGGTCTATCAGGAACTTTACGAGCGACTGGGGCCGCCCGTCAATATCGAATTGCTCAACTGGCGCGTGGTCTCGTCTGGACCGAAGCCGGAAGTGAAGCTGGAAATTACGGGTGAGGGCGGGGGCGCAACCACCGTCGACGGCACGCAAAAAGGCACCCGCCCGGCCTATTTTCCCGAAGCGGAGGGGTTTATCGAGACGCCAATCTATGACCGCTATCGGATGACACCGGGGTTGCATTTTACCGGGCCGGCGATCATTGAGGAACGTGAATCAACCGTGATTGTCGGGCCGGAGAGTGACTGTCACATCGATGAACATTATAACCTGGTCATCACGATGGCGGGCAACCAGACCCTCAGTGGCGCACAAACAGAAAGCGAAGGCGAAGATGGCGCTTAATCCGATCTTACTCGAAGTACTTTGGAATCGGCTGCTCTCGGTGGCAAATGAGCAGCAAGTGGCCCTCATGCGCACCGCCTTTAGCACGATTGTGCGCGAATCGCAGGATCTCGCCTGCGGCGTCTTTGACACGCGTGGCCACATGATCGGCCAGTCGCTTACCGGCACCCCTGGCCACATCAACCCGATGGCGACCGGCGCGATCCATTTCCTGCAAACCTACCCACCAGAGACGCTCAAACCGGGCGATGTGCTCGTCACCAACGACCCGTGGATGACGGCCGGCCAGGTCAATGATCTGACCGTGATGACGCCCGTTTTTCGCGGCGAGACGATTGTCGGTTACTTTGCCAACTGCTGCCACGCCCCGGATATCGGCGGGCGCATCCTCTCGGCCCAAGCACGTGAAGTCTATGAAGAGGGCTTGCGCGTGCCGATTACCAAGCTCTTTGACCGAGGCGAACCGAACACCGAACTGCTCAAGATCATCCGCGCCAATGTGCGCACACCCGATGAGACCGTCGGCGATCTCTATGCCCAGACCGCCTGTAACGCCGTTGGCGCGCGCAGCCTCATTCAGATGATGGACGAATTTGGCCTGGAGAGCATTGATCCGCTGGCCGATGAGATTATCGCCCGCTCTGAAAAGGCAATGCGCGACTCGATTCGCCGACTACCCAATGGGCGTTACACCCATGAGTTGTGGAGCGACGGCTTTGAAGAGCCGCTGCACATCAACGTGGCCGTCACGGTGGAAGAGGAAGATATCTACATCGACTTTGGCGGCTCGTCACCGCAGAGTAATCTGGGCATCAACGTCGTGATGAATTACACGCGCGGCTATGCCTCCTTTGCGATGAAAGCGGCGATCAACCCCGAGGTGCCGCACAACGAAGGCGCGTTCCGTCCGGTTCACGTCACCGCGCCTGAAGGCTCGATCCTCAACTGCCGCCCACCGGCCGCGGTCGCCTCGCGCCATCTCGTCGGCCACTTTGTGCCGAGCGCGATCTTCGGCGCGCTGGCCGGCGCGATCCCCGACCGCATCGTCGCCGGCAGCGCGGACCCGATCTGGATGAGCATCTGGCGCGCGCGCTGGCCCGCCTCCGACCGCCGCATGGGCAAACAGGCGGGCAAGGAGAGCAATTTCACCCTCTTCCAGGTGGGGGGGATGGGCGCGCGCTCGACCAAAGATGGCCTCAACACCACCGGCTTTCCCAGCGGCGTGGCCGGTGTGCCCGCCGAGATCATGGAGACGCAAGCGCCGTTGATCCAACATCATCGCCAACTGCGCACCGACTCGGGCGGTGCCGGTCAATTCCGCGGCGGCCTTGGCCAGGCGACCGAAGTGAGCTATCGCGGCGACCAGCCGTGGAGTGTCTCCGGCATGGTCGACCGCACGCGCTTCACCGCGCACGGTCTTGCCGGCGGCCAACCCGGCGCGCTCGGTGAATTCAAAGCCGATGGTGAAAGCGTTGAGCCCAAGACGGTCATGTGGCTCGACCCCGCTGTGTGCATGACCCTCAGCCCACCAGGCGGTGGCGGCTACGGCGATCCGCTGGCGCGCGATCCGCAGCGGGTCTTTGATGATGTGGTGAACGGCTATGTGTCGCTTGACGCGGCGCGGGAGGTCTATGGGGTGGTGATCAGCTTTGAGGGCAAGCCGGACAGCCTGGTGCGGTTGCCCGAGCATTATCGGTTGGATGGGGAAGCGACGGCGGTGCTACGGGGGCAACGGTGATGGTTGTGCAACTAGGGCCTGTTGACGTTTGCTAAAAACGGCCAATAAATGGGCCGTCTAACAGTGAGAAGCCGCCTCAACGGCTAAGTTCCCTAGCCGCTGAGGCGGCTTCTCGCTGTTAGCAGAGGGTTTTAACCCTGCAAAACTGATGGAGATACTCACGCGAGATTACCATTGTCATGGCGCTTTCCTCACTCGTAGTACGCCGGCAGCTTTTTCAGCCCTTCCCACTGTTCGGGATCATGACCAAAGATCACCAATCTGACCTGCTCCCGTTCCTCTAAATCAAGCAGTTTGTTCGTGCTGGCGCGAATCGCTGCGGCGTCGGGGTTGCTCCCATCGTCCGCTAGGTCACGCACATAGCTCGCGCGGAAGGGTACGGCGTCAATCGTCAGGAGAACCGCGCCCGTTTTCGGCAGCCGCAGCAGCACCGATTGATGACCGATAACATGCCCACTGGTCTCGATCAACGCGAATCCCGGTGGTAGCGCTGTGTCACCGTCCACGAGCTGGATCCGCGCCAGCGGCTGATCCCACTGCGGACGTGTGGCGGCAAAGCGGGCGTTCCCCGGCGCATCTTCATGGTGGGCGCGCTGTACGACATAGGTCGCCTTGGTGAATGCCCCGTGATGGCCCGCATGATCGAGGTCATAATGGGTCGAAATGACAATGTCAATATCGTCCGGTTGCAGACCAATCGTGGCAAGCTGCGCAAGGACCATTTGCCCGTTTACCATATCCTGTTCCTCTTCCGGGATGATCGCCGGGAGGCCGCTGTCAATCAGGATATTTTTGCCGTCATGCGTCTGCACCAGATAGCAAACAAGCGGAATCTGGTATTCCGGCATTGACCCCACCTGCATCAGATAAAGCCGCTTCACCGTATTCTGGCTCATACTCTTCTCCTTGGCATGGAAACTTAAATTCTACGAGGGTTATGTCTACCATCATTACCGTCCTCATTATAGAACCTTTGTGCTATCTGTCAATTTATCGCCAAGGCGTTACCGGCACCTTATCGCGCTTGCCCATGAGCGAACGATATGATCACCCGGTTGCGGCGAGCGACGTTTCCATATCAAATATCCACGGTCTACAACTCGGCGTGCATCATTTTGTTCAGCGCGACGTCTTGGTGTTACGAACCCACTTTCACGCCTGCGATCCTTTCGGCTCTGCGTTTATCCGCTCCAGCACGCCCGGCTGCTCGCCTTCAAACTGCTGATAACGCTGCAAATCCTCCTCGCTAAAGCTGACGGCGAGTTGGAGGTGATGGCAGTGGATGCAGCCATAGGCGTGGACTTCGCGCGTGCCGACGCCGAACATACTTTTCCAAATGGACAGCCCCTTCGGCTGGAACATACTTGTCCCACCGCCAGAATTCTCTATAAGCGTACCCTCGACGAGTGCGGTACTCCCACACGCTACACACTTCATGGCTCACCTCCCACAAAAAGTAGAAATCCTCAGACACCACTGTAACTCAGAATTATACCCCGTCGCCACCAATCATCAATAGCGCGGATGCTTTGCGGCAGTGCAAGGTTGCGCGGATTGTGCTAGTATAGGTCTACCCCATAGCCCTGTCAACCGAACACAATCTATGCAGGAATGAACCGATGAACACACGCCCAGTTCGCGCGCTACAGTTGCAAGGCGCGGCTAACCGATGACAACCTCAAACACCCAAAACACCCGCCGGCGCGCCCGCTGGATTGCCCTGCGCCTGTTGGTCGGGGCCTACCCGGGGCGCGTCGCCTTGCTGGCCGGCTTGGCGCTGCTGGCGGGTGCCTTGCCCGCGCTCTTTGCCCTGCTCGTGGCGATGCTCGTGGAGACCTTGCCAGGCGCGGTGGGCAGCGGCTTTGCAACGGTGACCGGCCGCCATGTCATCGACATCTTTCTTGCCATCGGCGGCATGCTCTTGCTGCAAGAGATTGTGGCGGCCGGTCGCTCACTTGCCAGCACCGATCTCTATCGGCGCTATGATGAGTATCTGCTGGCGCGGGTGATGCGCACCACATTGGCCGCGCCGCGGCTTGAGCTTTTTGAATCGCCCGAGTTGGCGGCCAAGACCGACCGGGCGGCGCGCATCGCGCGCTTTGGGCCGGGCGAATTGGTTTCTGGGTTGGGAATGCAGTGGACCGTCCTGGCGCAAGGGGTGGCCGCCACCGTGTTGGTCGCCACCGTTTGGCCGCTGGCCGCCCTGGGGCTGGCGGCGCTCTGGTTGCTCGTCGGGCGGCAGTGGCAGGCGGATTTCTACCGGGCGAATCCCTTCTGGGCCGACCCCTTGCGCCAGGCGCGCTATCTGAAGCAACTGGCGCTCATGCCGGCCTGGGCCAAGGAAGTGCGCATCTTTGGGCTGGTCGATTGGCTGGGTGAGCGTTTCGGTCGGCAGTGGACGCTCGTGATGGCAGAGCTGTGGCGCGCGCGCCAGGCCGACCAGCGCACCATGCTGCCGTTGCTGCTGGCGGTGCTCGCTGCCAATCTGCTGGTGCTGCTCCTGGCATCTAGGGCCGCCTTACAAGGCACGCTGACGGTGGGCGCGTTGACCGTGCTGGTGCAAGGGCTCTTTGGCATGGCGCTGCTAGCTAGCCAGGACGGCGACATTCTGATCGAAAATGGGGCCGTCCCCGCGCCTGATGTGGTGGCACTGGAAGATGCTGTGGCGCAACTGCCGGTGTGTACAGGTACGCGTGCCGCCCACGGCCTGCCGCAAACGGATATCCGCTTCGCCGGTGTACATTTCACCTACCCGGGGCGAGATACCCCGGTCTATGCCGGACTCGATCTCCGCATTGAAGCGGGGCGATCATTGGCGATTGTCGGGCTAAACGGTGCCGGCAAGACGACGCTGATCAAGCTGCTCACGGGTCTCGAAATACCCCAAGCCGGACGCATTACGGTGGATGGTATTGACCTGGCTGACCTCGACCAAAGCGCTTGGCGGCAGGCGGTGACGGCGATCTTCCAGGACTTTGTGCGCTATGAATTGCCTGCCCGCGATAACATCGGCTTTGGCGCGGTGGAACGGCTCCCAACCGCCGGCAGCGATGAACGCCTCTCCGCCATCGCCGAGCGCGCCGGCGCGACGCCAATCCTAGCTGCATTACCCAACGGCCTCGATACCGTATTGTCGCGGCGCTTTGTCGGCGGCACCGACTTGTCCGGCGGGCAGTGGCAGCGCATTGCCCTGGCGCGGGCGCTGACCGCGGTGGACGCTGGAGCCAAGGTGCTGATTCTCGACGAGCCAACCGCCCACCTTGATGTGCGGGCTGAGGCCGATCTCTACGAGCGCTTTCTCGACCTCACCCACGGCCTGACCACGATTGTGATCAGCCACCGCTTCTCGACCGTACGCCGAGCGGATCGCATTGTCGTGCTGCAAGATGGTCGCATTACCGAAGATGGCAATCATGCCGCGTTGGTCGCCGCCGGGGGGCAGTATGCGCAACTCTTTCAACTGCAAGCGCTGCGCTACGGTGATGGTAGTGAGACGGTGGGACAGTGAGACGGTAGGACAGGCTGGCTACTCTATATCATTAAGTTTAAGGAGTGTGTGATTGTCACCCCTGCGAAAGCAGGGGTCCACCAGCCGAAACCATGGATTCCTGCCTTCGCAGGAATGACAAGTCGTCGCTTAATTTAATTAGGAACTACGCAGCTCCCTTGTTTCGCTCCCATAGGGCACCCGCCAGAAAGCAGGCTACTCAACCGGCGCTCTGCATAAGTCCTATCAACAACATTGACCGGTCACTGTCCCACCGTCCCACTGTCCCACTGTCCTACCGTCCCACCGTCAACGTGGATTAATCTTGAACCGAGGAAGGAAACACCGATGTCTAATCGTCCCACCGCGGCCAGTCACTGGCAGGCCGCGGCGCTAATGCTGCGCTTTGCCTGGAGCGCCGATCCGCGCCAGGTACTGCTGGCCTTTGGCCTCTTTGCGCTCGAAGCGCTGGCGCTGACGCTCTTTGCCTTTTGGCTAAAGCAACTGCTCGACGGCGTGCAAAGTGGGGCCATGGGCCAGGTGATGTGGGCTGGCGGCGGGCTGGCGGTTGCAATTGCCGGCGGCAGTCTGCTCGCCTACAGTGGCAACCGGGTGCGGATGCGTCTGGCCGAAGAGGCCCACCATCTGCTCGAGCGGCGGCTGATCACGGTGGTCGGCCAGACACCGACGCTGACGATACACGAGACGCCGGAACATTTGACCCAACTCGAATTGCTTGAGGGCGCGTGGGAGTTTGGCGAGGTTATTCCGTCGCTGATTAACCTTTGCGCCACGGCAATTCGGGTTGTAACGACGACGCTGTTGCTGCTGAGTGTGCACCCATTGCTGCTGCTGTTGCCGCTTTTTGGCTTGCCGGCCCTGCTGCTCAGTTCCCAGACAAGCGGGCTCTTTGACCGCGGCAATGAGTTAGCGGCAGAGCCGTCTCGCCGCGCGGGCTATCTCTTTGACCTGGCCACCACATCAGGCGCTGCCAAGGAGTTACGACTCTTCCGCCTCGGTGATGCCCTATTGGCGCGCTTTCATGCCGCCAATCGGGAGATTCGCGCGATCCACCTGCGGCTGAACTTCCAGGGCGAAGCGATCGGCCTGGCGACGCGCCTGGTTTTTCTGATTGGTTATATGGGTGCGATCGGCTTTGTCATCCGGCGTGCGGTGGCTGGTACGGCCACGGTCGGCGACGCTGTGTTGACGGCGGTGTTGGCGGGGCAGGTGTTGGGTTTGATTGCGGCTTCCGCCGATCTGGTCCAATTTACCTGGCGCGGGCTGGCCGCGGCCAAACGGTATCTCTATCTGGAGGCGCTGGCAGGGCAGGCGCAGCCACAGGGGCAGACACCGGTGCCCATCCCGACACACTTACATGATGGTATCCGCCTGCATCAGCTCAGCTATCGCTATCCATTGGGGCAGCAGGCGGTGCTGCATGAGATCAACCTGCACTTGCCGGCCGGCAGCACGGTGGCAATTGTGGGCGATAACGGCGCGGGGAAGACCACGTTGGTGAAGTTGCTGGCTGGTCTCTACCAGCCGACGGTGGGCCAAATTACAGTCGAGGGCGTCGACATGGCGGAGCTTGACCCTGGCCAGTGGCGTCAGCGCGTCGCAGCCGGTTTTCAAGATTTTGCGCGCTTTGAGTTCCTCGTGCGCGAGACGGTCGGCATTGGCGATTTGGAGGCCCTGGCTACCAGTGGTGATGAGGCCGTCGTGGCGGCGTTGACGCGGGCCGGTGCAGCCGATCTCCTGGACACCTTGCCCAGGGGCCTGGCCACACAACTCGGCCCTAATTGGCCGGGCGGTATCGACCTCTCCGGCGGGCAGTGGCAGAAGCTCGCCATCGGCCGCGCGCTCATGCGCACGACCCCGCTGCTCCTGCTGCTCGATGAACCGACCGCAGCGCTCGATGCGGAAACCGAACATCGGCTCTTTACACAGTGGACGACCGTCACGCATGAACTACGTCAGACAACGGGCGCGGTGACAGTGCTTGTTTCGCACCGCTTTTCGACGGTACAGATGGCCGACCTGATTGTGGTGCTCAATGGCGGGCAGGTGGTTGAACTGGGCAGTCACCGGGATCTCATGGCGAGGGGTGGGCTCTACGCCGAATTGTTTGAGTTGCAAGCGCGATCGTACCGATGAAGGCGTCGGCCACATACTGTCTTTGCCCTCTATGTTACCTGAAATCACAGGGGGCGCGATGGCTGCTCGCGGTAGTGATAATGATAGAGGGTTTCGAAGCCGATGCCGGCATAGAGGGGGCGCGCCGCGCGGTTTTGGTCCATGACTTGCAGATAGGCATGATCGGCACCCTGCATCTGTGCCCAAATGGCTAGGGTACGTAAAATGGCACGGGCCGCACCGCGCCGACGAAACGCTGGGGCGGTACCCATACAGAAGATCCCCAACCAACCCGCTTCGACCACCCCCAGACCAACCGCGGCCGGCTGGTCGTCAATCTGCAACAGGGCAAAGCCGGTAGAGACGCCAATCCGCTGGAGAATCTCGCTCCGGGTAGAAAAGCCAGCGGGATCCTCCTCGGCAAAGTCCGCATAGGCGGCGAACCAACCCTCATCAAACGCTTCGGCCACTTCGATGGCAAACGCCGGGGTTTGGCGCAGCGGTGGCGTCTTGGCCAGCATCGTTGTGAGCGGCGCGACCTGCACCGCGGTGCGCGCCACGGCAACATAGCCCCGCTCGGCTAGTTGATCATCGAGATCCACGGGTTGCGCCGCAGGGGAGATCTGGTAGCGCGTTGGCAGCTTGCGCGCCTCGTAAAAGGTTTCCGCGGTAAGCAGCTTGTCGGCGATGCCCATCGCCCCCGTCGCGCCATTGGGCCAAACGGAATTGGCCCGGCGCGTCACCCCGGCAGTATAGCGCAAGCGCCAACCGGCTAAGTCGGCGACTTCCGCGGCCGGCCAGGCATTGGCAGCTAATGTCTCCATCTGCTGAATTTGTGTAAGTATGTTTGGATCGTTAATCATTTCTGTTTGCCCATGACTGATGAGTGCTCTCCTGTTGGTGAGTATACTCTGGTTCACCCATCGTCGCAAGCGGTTTGGCGGCAACGGGTCCGTCACGCGAAAAGGCAACGTCACTACCCTGCTCATCGAGGTCGATACCGAGGTGAACCAGTGAGATACCCTAGCATGAAGGGCGGATTCTGTTGCTGACCTGCAATTGCAGCGCTTTTCCTCTACGCGGAGTGGTGGTAGGATAGGGCATCATCTTCGATACGGACGTAACTACCAAGCCACCCCTCCTAACCTCTTCCGTTCGCGAGGGAGGAGCGATCACCCCTCCTTGAGATCGGGAAGGGGCTGGGGTTAGTAGTACGACAACGTTAAATTAGACAAGATTTACATGATTTACAGGATTGCTACACCAGAGAGGAAATCATGTAAATCTTGTTCATCCTGTCTAATGATTGAAATTTAACGTTGTCGTAGTAGTTACATACGGACAAGCGTAGGAGTAACCCATGTCAACCATCTATCCTGGCCTCGTTTCCATCACCTTTCGTCAACTGTCACCGACGGAGATTATTGACTTAGTCGTGCAAGCGCAACTGACCGGCATCGAGTGGGGCGGTGACATTCATGTGCCACATGGCGATGTTGTCACAGCCAACATGGTGCGTCAACAGACCCTGGACGCTGGCCTGCAAGTGGCCGCCTACGGCTCTTACTACCGTGTGAGTCACAACGAAAGCGGACCATTCGCAGCGGTGCTCGAGGCCGCCGTGGCGTTGGGCGCGCCGACGATCCGCGTGTGGGCGGGGCGGCAGGGCAGCGACAGCGCCGATGAGCCATACTGGCAGGCGGTGATCGAGGATTCCCGTCGGATCGCAGAGTTGGCGGCCGCAGCAGGCATTACGGTTGCCTATGAATTTCATGCCAAGACGCTGACCGATACCAACGAGGCAGCGCGCACCTTGTTGGAACGGGTCGATCATCCCAACATACGCGCCTATTGGCAGCCGCCACGCCAGTCGACGGTTGCCTATAATCTGACCGGTATCGGGGCCGTTGCCCCCTGGCTGGACAACATCCACGTCTACCAGTGGCAGCGGGAGAGTGGGGAACGGGAACCGTTGACAGCCGGGTATGCGGACTGGCAACAATATTTAGATAAAATTTCCCACGTTGTCGGCGAACGGTTTGCGATGTTAGAATTTGTTCAAGATGACACGCCGGAAGCCTTCCTGCGCGATGCCACCACGCTGCGGGGATGGCTCGCCCAAGGCGAGATGCCCCAAGGATGAAGTCCAATCGCCTCCAGAGTCTGTTAGCATTTGCTAAAAACGGCCAATCGAATTGGCCGTCTAACAGCGAGAAGCCGCCTCAGCGGCTAAGTTCCTAGCCGCTGAGGCGGCTTCTCGCTGTTAGCGTAGGGTTTTAACCCTGCAAAACCCAAATGTCAAGTTAAAAGGTACGCTAAAAAAAACAGAAGTTGACAAATCGAAAAAGCTCGATTATGCTGTCGTTACCGCTAACGTGAGCGCAAACAAGCCGCCACAGTTTCACCCATAGCGTCACCCATCAAGCAATCGACAACACCATTAGAACACCATTCGTAGACGGAGAATGCGCCTCCCCAGTACGCGTGCATTCAACCCCCGCCGTCACCAAGCGTAGGCTCTTTCATCCGTAGGCATCAGGTATTTTTGTGAATATACGAGTCACCATTGCTGATGTGGCACGTGTGGCCGCCGTCTCGACGCAGACGGTCTCTCGTGCCATTAACAACAAAGGGGAAATTCGCCCGGAAACCCGGCAGCATGTGTTGGCCATTGCGGAACGCATGGGCTACCAACCGAACACACTGGCGCGAGCACTCGCTTCCGATCGTACTTGGACGTTGGGCTTAGTCGTGCCGGATGTGACAAATCCCTATTTTGCAGAGATTATCCGCGGCGCCGAAGACGCGGCTTTACCCTATGAGTACTCAATCTTCCTCTGTAATACGAATGAAGATCCGCAACGCGAACGCAAGTTGCTCTCACTATTAGAAAGTAAGCGAGTCGATGGGGTGATCATTTGTAGCCCGGCGCTGAGCGACGATACGTTGATCCATTCTTTGGCCCGTCAACGCTTTGCGATTATTGTGAACCATCCACCGGTGGGCAATGTTGTGGGGGCGATTTGGGTGGACAATTTGGCCGGCACGCGTCAGGCCGTGGAGCATCTATTGGCAGATGGACGGCAGCAAATCGGCCTTATTTATGGTACGCCCGAGACCTTTTCTCGGCGCCAACGTTGCCAAGCGTACAAAGAGACGCTGGTTACGCATGGGATCGCAGTTGACCCAGCTTTGCTGGAAGCCTGTGCGCCGCAATTGGAGGATGGTCATCGGGCGGCCCGGTGTTTGCTAGAACGTATGCCGACACTCGATGCATTAGTCTGCCACAATGATTTGGTGGCGGTCGGCGCGTTGCAGGCCTGTGCTGAGCTAGGACGGCGTGTGCCAATTGATGTAGCAGTCATTGGGTTTGACAATATTCCGCTCTCTCAGCTGATCTGGCCAAAGTTGACGACGCTCCATTATCCGATTGCGCAACTCGGTGGCCAAGCGGTGGAGATGTTGTTGCAACATGTCGACCGTGAAACTGAGCCGCTTGCGTTTGGCTCTGCGCAAACTGGCAGTGTCTATGACGGTCCGCAACAAATCTGCGTTACCCCCCAGCTAATCATCCGTGAGAGTGCGCCCTAGTGCTACCCCAACCAGCGTGTGTCCAACACAGCCTGATCTTGGGCTATGTCTAACCTATAAGAGTATCACGAGGAATTTCAAGGAACGAGGAGGTTTTGCATGAGTAAAAAGTGTTCGCAAGCACGTAACCAGCGTCATCTGGGGCTTTGGTTAACGCTGCTGGTGATTGTCGGTATGTTGGTGGCCTGTGGCGCGCCGGCTGCCCCCGCCCCTGGTGGTGACGTAGCCGCCCCGGTTGCTGGCGAAGCTGCCGCCCCCGCCCCCGCTGCCGATCTGTCGCAAATGGAAGCACCGGCATTGGCCGACATGGTCGCTGCCGGCACACTGCCCGCGTTAGAAGAACGACTCCCCGCTACCCCTATGGTATTGGAACCCGTTGAAAGTGTGGGCCAATATGGTGGCACCTGGCACATGGGGCTTAATGGGGGAGCAGATAATGCATTGCTCGTCCGCACCATGGCCTACCAAAATCTCGTCCGTTGGACGCCGGATTGGACGGGCATTGAGGCCAACGTGGCCGAATCTTACGAAGCCAATGACGACGCCACGGAATTCACCTTTCATCTGCGCGAAGGGATGAAATGGTCCGACGGCGAACCCTTCACGGCTGACGATATCCTGTTTTGGTACAATGACATTCTCTCCAACGCCGAATACGAAGGGGTGCACAATGTGCCCTCCTGGCTCACCGCTGGTGGCGAACCGGTAACGGTTGAGAAGGTCGATGATGCTACGGTGAAGTTTGTCTTTGCCGCCCCGAATGGTCTCTTCTTGCAGCGATTGGCCACACCGGATGGCAATGTACCGACGCGCTGGCCTGCGCACTATTGCCAGCAGTTCCACCCCGATTACAACGCTGACAACATCGATGCGCTGATGACAGAAGCCGAAGCGACCGATTGGGTTAATTTGATGGAGCTAAAATGTGGTAGCGTCAATGGCACACCCTATGATGCGCTCTGGCAAAATGGCGATCTGCCTACGCTCTTCCCGTGGGTTTTAACCACTCCTTATGGTGCCGGGACGCAGGTTGTCGCCGAACGCAATCCCTACTTCTGGAAGGTTGACAGCGAAGGTCGTCAACTGCCTTATATCGACAAGATCATCTATGAAGTTGGCGAAGATGTTGAGGTATTGGTCCTGAATGCGCTCAACGGCGAAATCGATATGCAGGATCGCCACATTGCGTCGCTTCCCAACAAGGCTGTCTTTGCTGATAACATGGAGGCGGGGGAATATCACTTCTTCGAGACAATCCCCTCCAGCATGAATAACATGGCAATTGCGCTTAATCTCACGCACAAAGACCCGATGAAACGCGAGATGTATCAGAACAAAGATTTTCGTATCGCGCTCTCCTATGCGATCAATCGCCAGGAGATCATTGATGTTGTCTTTGTGAGCCAAGGCGAACCCTATCAGTTGGGGCCACGGCCGACCTCGCCTTTCTATAACGAACAGTTGGCCAAGCAGTATACTGAGTATGATCCGGATCAGGCCAATCAGATTCTCGATGGACTCTACCCCGAGAAGAACACCGACGGCATCCGCTTGGGTCCCGATGGCAACCCCATCACGATGATTGTTGATGTCACTTCCAACAATCAAAGTTGGGTTGATTCGCTGGGTCTCATCCAGAATTACTGGAAGGCAGTCGGCATCGACATGCAGATCAATGCCATGGATCGCTCCCTGTTGTACACGCGTAAAGACTCCAATGAGCACGATGTCGTGATCTGGGGCGGTGACGGTGGTTTGGATGTGGTTCTCGAACCCCGTTGGTACTTCCCCTATAGTGGTGAATCTCTCTTTGCTGAGGCATGGCAGAGCTGGTTCAACAATCCGACTGGCGAAGGCGCGATGACACCGCCCGAAGAACCGCCGGCAGCCGCTAAGCAGCAGATGGATCTCTACAAGCAGATCCAAGAGACCGGTGACGCCGCGCAACAAGAGGAGTTGATGAAGCAGCTCCTGCAAATCTCTGCCGACGAATTCTACGCCATCGGTATTGCGCTCGGCCCCAATGGTTACGGCATTGTCAAGAACGATTTCATGAATGTGCCGAGTCCCATCCCCGGCTCATGGCTTTACCCCAATCCAGCGCCCACCAATCCGGAACAGTATTGGATTCAGCAGTAAGAGATAAAGCGTGAAGCGCGAAACGTAAAGCGTGAAGAGGCAATTCGGCTTGCTGATCTTACGGTTTACGTTTCACGCCCCATAATCTTTTTCCATAGGAGGAACCAGATGAAACGTTTTCCCCATTTGTTGACGTTGTTACTTGTTTTTAGCTTGCTTGCCGCTTGCGCGGGTGCGGCACCGGCGGACGTTGCTGCACCAGCGGCGGATACCGGTTCAGCAGATACCGGTGCGGTAGCCGCAGCTGACAGCGATACTTTAGAAGCCCCAGCGTTGGCCGCGATGGTCGCTGCCGGTACACTCCCCCCCCTAGAAGAACGTTTGCCCAAAACGCCAATGGTCGTCGAGCCGGTGGAGAGCTTGGGCAAGTATGGTGGTATCTGGCGTACGGCGCTAGTTGGTGGCCAGGATAATGCCTGGTTGACCCGTACCATCAGCTATGACCACCTCATGCGTTGGACCCGCGATTGGACGGGTGTCGAGCCCAACGTCGCACAAGAGGTGATTCCCAACGAAGATGCTAGCGAGTATACTTTTATTTTGCGCGAAGGCATGAAGTGGTCTGATGGTGAACCGTTCACCGCGGATGACATCGTCTTCTGGTGGGAGGATGTGGCGATGAATGAAGAACTTTCGCCCGGCGGGCCACCCTCGTTTATGCGGGTTGGTGATGCGCCTGCCACCGTCGAAAAGGTTGATGATTACACCGTCATCTTCAAATTCCCCGTGCCCAATGGTCTCCTGTTGCAAAATTTGTCAACCCCAGGTGGTGTCGAACCGACTCGCTATCCCAAGCACTATTGCTCGCAATTCCACAGCAGTTATCAGGATGATCTGAGTGCACAGATTGCCGAAGCCGATGCTGATGATTGGGTCAATCTCTTCCGCCTGAAATGTGCCGGTGTCCCTGGCACCCCCTATGACGCGCAGTGGCAAAATGGCGAACTGCCGACCCTGCGGGCATGGACCTTAACAACCCCCTATGGTGCCGGCACGCAGGTCGTTGCCGAACGCAACCCCTACTACTGGAAAGTTGACCCAGCTGGTCACCAACTGCCCTATATCGATAAAGTGGTTTACGAGGTACTGGAAGATCGGGAAGTGCTGTTGCTCAAGGTCTTGAATGGCGAGATCGACATGATGAGTCGCCACTTCAACACCAATGATAATAAGTCCGTCATTGCCGACAACGCCGACGCAGCTGAGTTGCACTTCTTTGAGACGCGCAGCAGCGGCAATACCTTGGGCTTTATGTTTAACCTGAACCACAAAGATCCACGGATGCGCGCAATCTTCCAGGATAAGAACTTCCGCATTGCTATGTCGTTGGCGATGAATCGCCAAGAAGCAATCGATGTCATTTTGGTCGGGCAGGGTGTGCCCATGAACAACGCCATGGACCCCAAAGCCATTCCTGAACTCTATGACGAAGAGATGGCGACGATGTATACGGAGTTCGACCCCGACCTGGCGCGTGAGTACTTAGCCAAAGCCGGCATCACCGAAAAGGGTTCTGATGGTTTCTATTTAGGGCCTGATGGTGAGCCCTTCTCCTTTGTTGTGCAGACGACAGATGCGTTTGGGCATGCCGACATCGCCGAGATGGTCGTCAACCAATGGCGCGATTTTGGCGTCAATGCCATCTTTAACAGCATGGACCGCGCGCTGCTCTACACACGCAAAGATACCAATGAGCATGATGTTCACGTGTGGGGCGCTGGCGGTGGCAGCGAAGTCTTCCTCGATCCACGCCACTTCTTGCCCGTCACCAGTGAGTCGGCCTATGCAATGGCCTGGTACACCTGGTATGTCAATCCAAGCGGTGAGGGCTCGCTGGTCCCGCCGGAAGAACCACCGACCGAAGTCAAACACCAGATGGAGCTCTACGACCAGATCAAAGCGACTGGTGACTATGACGAACAACTGACGCTGATGAAGGAGATTCTGGCGATTGCTAAAGATGAATTTTATGTGATCGGCTTCTCCTCCAGCCCGCCCGGCTATGGCATTGTCAAGAACAATTTCCACAACGTGCCGGCCTCCTTACCTGGCTCGTGGCAATATCCCGACCCGGCCCCCACGAACCCCGAACAGTATTGGATTGAATAGTTGATTATGATGTTGGATAGGTGGTGCCGGATTGCTATGGCAATCCGGCACCACCTATCCAACATGTCTAGAGGATCTTATGCTCCAATTTATTCTACGGCGAATGGTCTTTCTGGTTCCGACGCTGATTGCGATTTCGCTAGTCATGTTTATCATCATTCAATTGCCGCCTGGGGATTATCTCACGACTCTGGTGGCGGCGATGGCCTCCCAGGGTGAGGATGTCGACCCGGCGGCATTGGCGGCATTGAAAGAACGCTATGGATTGGGCCAACCGATCTATGTCCAATATTGGAAGTGGATCTCTGGGATTGTCTTGGAAGGGGACTTTGGGCGCTCCTTTGGCTATAACATGCCGGTTTCCAGCTTGATCTGGGAACGCTTGGGGTTGACCCTGGTGCTGTCAATCGGGTCACTGCTCTTTATCTGGATCGTCGCCTTCCCGGTGGGGGTCTATTCAGCCGTACGCCAGTATTCGCCGGGTGATTATGTGGCCACCTTCTTTGGTTTTCTCGGTGTGGCGACCCCCAACTTTTTGCTGGCCCTCGTCTTAATGTACATCGCCTTTAAGTATTTTAACCAAAGTGTTGGTGGACTCTTTTCGCCTGAATACCAGGAAGCTGCCTGGGGATGGGGCAAAATTGGCGATCTGCTCAGTCATCTCTGGATCCCGATTGTAATCATCGGGACCGATGGTACGGCAGGGCTGATCCGTATTATGCGCGCCAATCTGCTCGATGAATTACGCAAACCCTACGTGGTGACCGCACGTGCCAAAGGCTTGCCGGAATGGAAGTTGTTGCTCAAGTACCCGGTACGAGTTGCGCTCAACCCCTTTATCAGCACCGTGGGGTGGGTTCTTCCAGGGTTGGTCTCTGGCTCTGCGATTGTCTCAATCGTGCTCAGCCTGCCGACAACGGGGCCGATTCTCCTGCGTGCGTTACTTTCGCAAGATATGTATCTGGCTGCCAGCTTTTTGCTCATGTTGAGTGTGCTAACCGTGATTGGCACGCTACTCTCGGATCTGCTGCTAGCCTGGCTGGATCCGCGTATTCGGTATGAATAGGGATTGGTTATCAGCCATCAGTCATCAGTCATCTGTCATCAGTCATTGGTCAATCGTCACTGACTAAGTGACCAAATGACCAAATGACCAATGACTAAAAGACTAGTGACCAATGACAAGTGACATCTACACAAGGTAAGAATCATGGCAACAGAAGTAAATACACTGAATCGGGAGACGGCGACCTATGGCGCGGCGGCAGCAACGCCAGAGAGCCGTGTTGAAGTTGCCTCCCAATGGCAATTGATGTGGTGGAAATTCCGTAAACATAAGGTGGCAATGGCAGGTGGAATCGTCACGCTGTTGATCTATCTCATTGCAATCTTTGCGGAATTTTTGGCTCCCTTTGACACCGAGCGTTTTAGCGCGCAACATACCTATGCCCCGCCCACGCCGCTCCACCTTTTTGAGACCACCGCCGAGGGGACGCGCTACAACCCCTATGTCAATGGCTACACCGTTGAGATCGATCCAGTGGCGCTGCGACGCACCTTTGTGGTCGATCCAGAGACCAAACATTACGTGAATCTATTTGTCGAAGGCAAACCGTACAATCTGCTCGGCTTTATTCCGATGAACACACATCTGGTTGGCCCGGAAGATCCCGACGCACCGATGTATCTGCTCGGGGCGGACCGCCTTGGGCGTGATCTGCTCAGCCGGCTGATCTATGGTACGCGTATCTCGATGACGATTGGTCTCGTCGGTGTGGCGATGAGCTTTGTCTTTGGCATTCTGCTTGGCGGCATCTCCGGCTTCTATGGCGGCGCGATCGATAACTTAATTCAGCGGGTGATTGAGTTTATTCGCTCGATCCCCAGCATCCCGCTTTGGATGGCGCTGGCTGCGGCTGTGCCCTCTAATTGGTCACCGCTACGCATCTATTTTATGATCACGATCATCCTCTCCTTTATTGGATGGACTGGGCTGGCGCGCGTAGTCCGTGGGCGCTTTCTGGCAATGCGCACGGAAGACTTTGTGCTAGCCGCGCGCTTGGATGGATCCAGAGAGCTGCGCACGATCTGGAAACACATGGTCCCTTCCTTTGCCAGCCATATTATCGCCTCCTTGACGCTGGCGATTCCTGGTATGATCATTGCCGAAACCGCATTGAGCTTTCTCGGTCTTGGGTTACGGCCTCCTGTTGTTAGTTGGGGAGTGCTACTCCAAGAAGCACAAAATATTCGTTCGGTGGCCACTGCACCCTGGCTGCTGATTCCTGGCCTCGCTGTTATTGTCACTGTCCTCGCCCTCAACTTCTTTGGCGATGGCCTGCGCGACGCCGCCGATCCGTATCGATAGACAATTTCGTGGTGCGTGTTGCGTGTACTGTTAGCACTGCTTATCCACTTTCTGCATCAAGATACAGTTACAGTTCACGCAACATGCAATACGCAACACAAATCATTTTCTTATGGCACAAAACGACCTTTTAATCGAGATCAACAATCTCAAAACACATTTTTTTACTGATGAGGGCATTGTCCGCGCTGTCGATGGCGTCGACATGACGATCTATCGTAACAAGACGCTCTGTGTGGTCGGGGAAAGTGGCTGCGGTAAAAGCATCACGGCTCGATCGATCCTCCAGATTGTCGATCCACCTGGCCGCGTGGTCGAAGGGGAGATCCTCTATCATCGTCGGTTGGCTGATGGTCAGGAAGAGACGATTGACCTGGCGGCACTCCCGCCACGCGGTCGGCTGATTCGTGACATTCGCGGCAAAGATATCTCGATGATCTTCCAGGAGCCGATGACCTCGCTCAGCCCGATCCATACGATTGGAGAGCAGATTGCCGAAGTCATTCTGCTGCACACGGACCTAAACAAAAGTGCGGCTAAAGAGCGCACCATCGATCTGCTCGACCGCGTTGGTATTCCCCAACCCGCGGACCGCTTTGACAATTACCCTTTCCAACTGAGCGGCGGTATGCGTCAGCGGGTGATGATCGCGATGGCGCTCTCCTGCAACCCGGCGCTCTTGATTGCCGACGAACCAACCACGGCGGTCGATGTGACCACCCAAGCGCAGATCCTCGAATTGTTGTTAGAGTTGCAAGGGGAGTTTGGCATGGGCATCGTCCTGATTACCCATGACCTGGGCGTGGTCGCCGAGATGGCTGACGATGTGGCCGTCATGTACCTCGGCCGTGTGGCAGAGCACGGGGATGTCGATTCGATCTTCTATGATCCCAAACATCCGTACACACAAGCACTGCTGCGCTCGATCCCCAAGTTGCGCGGTCGCAAAGCTCGGGAACGGCTCGATTCGATCCACGGCATGGTGCCGGATCCACTTAATCGCCCACCAGGCTGTCCTTTCTGGCCACGCTGCGATCAATTTATGGCGGGCAAATGTGACACCATTGTGCCTCAACGGATTGCCTTAGAAGGGGGGCGCGATGTGCGCTGTCTGCTCTATGGCGGCGACAAGGCAGGTGTGCAACGTGAGTCAATAGCGGCGACGCAAGCGGTGAAGGGGTAGAGGATGAGTAACGGAACAAACGGGGCAAGCCCGCAGATGAATGATCGGAATACGCTGCTTGAAGTGAATCACCTCAAAATGCACTTCCCGATTACGGCTGGCTTTTTTCGCCGTGTGGTCGGCCATGTTAAGGCCGTCGATGATATCAGTTTTGCGATCCAACGGGGCGAAACGCTAGGGCTCGTCGGGGAAAGTGGCTGCGGTAAAACCACGGCTGGCCGCTGTATCCTGCGTGCCTACTCGCCGACCGCTGGCCAGATTCTCTATCGCACGCCTGCCAATGAGGTCGTCGATCTGGCCGATCTCTCGGAAAGCTCGCTCAAGCCTTACCGTCAACAGATCCGCATGGTCTTTCAGGATCCCTTTTCTTCGCTCAACCCCCGTATGCCGGTGATTGACATTGTCGGCGATCCGCTCAAGATCAATCGGATTGCCAGCGGGCGCGAGCTGGAAGATCGGGTGGCGGCTCTCCTGCGCAAGGTGGGGCTGCGTCCTGAGTATATGCGCCGTTACCCCCATGCCTTTAGCGGTGGAGAGCGCCAACGGGTGGGGATTGCCCGCGCCCTGGCGCTCGATCCGCATCTGATTGTGGCGGATGAAGCGGTGTCAGCGCTTGACGTTTCGGTGCGTGCGCAGATCCTCAACCTCATGCAGGATCTGCAGGAAGAGATGCAACTCACCTATCTCTTTGTCTCACATGATCTGAGTGTGATCGAATATATCTGTGATCGCGTGGTGGTGATGTATGTTGGCAAGGTGGTGGAGATCTCAGAGACCGATGATCTCTTTCAAAGCCCGCAACACCCCTACACCGAGGCATTGCTCTCCGCGGTGCCCAAGCCGGACCCACGTCAACGCCGCCGACGGCAACGGATTGTGCTTGAAGGCGATGTCGCCGACCCGGCCAACCCACCGAGTGGCTGCTACTTTCATCCCCGCTGTCGTTATGCCAAAGATCGCTGCAAACAGGAAGAGCCGGCTCTACGTCATCTGGGCAATCAACATTTTGTGGCCTGTCATTACGCCGAAGAGCTGACCCTCCAGGGGCTCAGCTCTGACTGAGCCGCGCCTATGAATGATCGACAAGGGGGATGGCAGCAATGGCTGGTCTGGTGGCTGCTTTATGTCGCCAGTTGGGTGGGCAGCAGTGCATTGACACTCTGGCTCACCCTGCAACTTCGCATCAATCTGATCGACCTCAATAATTTCTTTGGTTGGGGCGCGTGGATCCTCATCGGGGTCGATAAATTTGGCATCTTACTCTTGGGGCTTGCTTGGCTCATCAGCGTCTTTGTGATCGAAATGCATTTGCGGGGCAGCAGAACGATCGCGCAACTTTGGCAACGGAGTTGGCATCTTTTTTGTTACATGGGGGGTGGGTTACTTCTCTCATTTCTGCTACAGTGGTTATTGGTTTAGCTGCTTTATCTAGCGCCTCGTAACTTTTCTGCTGGTCAGACGTCAATAGTTGCAGCATGCACCTGTCACACACATGTCTCCTTTCCTGGTATTGCGCTATTCGCTGGGAAGGTAAATCAGAAGCTCTTCTGTTTGGCATTTCATCGAATTTTACATTTTTTAGAGAATGCGGTAAACTATAGTATCGATAGTTAAGCTACTCGTTATTCTCAAGGACCGGTTTTACAGAAGAGCTTAATAACTTAATAACAGAAGAACTTAACTGTCTTGTTGGACGAACACATTGCAGATCGGCTCAAGGCAAGCGCACCGCCTCAATCGGGCGGTGTTTTATATTGTCTTGCGTACCCTTTCTATGCACTATTATATGGAAAGATCCCCGGTGCTGTTCCCTACGATGAATCTGATGCAAAGACGACGCCTCATCGACGGTTCACCATTTCCAGGAACTCATTGCTGACAATCGTTCGTTTATCATGTATTGTATGCTATCCGCAAGATGTACCACTTATCGATAGCCTTTACCTATAATGAGAGATAATGTATGAGTAACGATCACCCTGTGTACCTAACTGAAGATGGTCTGCAAAAGATCAAGGATGAGTTGGAGCATCTGACGACGACCCGGCGCCGCGAAGTGGCCCAAATGATTGCTGAAGCCAAAGCTGAAGGGGACATCAGCGAGAATGCCGGTTATGATGAGGCCAAGACTGCACAAGGCTTCCTAGAAGGGCGTATCCGCGAGTTGGAAAATACGCTCAAACGTGCCCAAGTTATCAAGGACGAAGGCAAAAAGAATGTCATTAATATTGGTCGTACGGTGATCGTGCGTGAAGTAGGGACTGACTTCAACGAGACCTATACGATCGTTGGATCGCTGGAAGCGGATCCGGCCAATGGCCGCATTAGCAATGAGAGCCCAATCGGTAAAGCGCTCCTTGGTAAAAAAGTCGGCAATAAAATTAAAGTCGCCTCGCCCGGCGGAGAGATTGAATTTGAGGTTGTCAAGCTCGAGTGAGCGGCGCACCCACCACAATTCAGCTAACTTTCCAGTCCGGACATTTGCAAATGTCCGGACTGTTTTTTCTACCCTCAGCCCATTCGCTCACCGTTTTCAACGAATGTGTACTTTGAGGTATACTCATAGGACTTACGCAGTTTGCCGGTTGAGTAGCAGGCCTTTTTTGCATATCGAAACCAGAGAACTGCATAACTCCTACGCAGTAGCAATATCATCGCTTGATAGCCATTTTATGATCGAACCCATCAACCAAGCAAAGGAAGTTCGTTGTGAGTGAGTCATCCCACCCTATGTTTGATCCGGCCAATTTGACCGATCAGGAGCAAGCACGTCTACACAATTTGCAGAGCCTGATCGATGCCGGGATTGAGCCTTATCCAGCCCGTGTGCAGCGAACCCACACGATTGCGCAGGTTCGTGCGTTACACGAAGCAAGCGGCGCGGCCGGCCAACAAGATGGCGAAAAGCAGCAGGTGACAGTTACTGGTCGTTTGAAACGCATTCGTGTCATGGGGAAGATGAGCTTTGCCGACTTGGAAGATGGCACGGGGCAGATCCAGATTGTGTTGCGGCGTGATGATCTGCCCGATGATTGGTACAATACCATCTGGAAAAAGGCAATTGATCTGGGGGACTTTGTCGGTGTGACCGGCCCGCTTGTGGTGACAAAGACTGGTGAACTGAGTGTGGAAGCGCACCAAGTGCAATTCTTGAGCAAGGCACTCAAGCCGATGCCCGATAAGTGGCATGGGGTACGCGACCAGGAAAAGCGCTATCGCCGCCGTTATGTTGACCTCATCGCCAACAGTGAAGTACGCGATCTCTTCCGCACGCGCGCTGCGATTGTGCGTGCGCTGCGCGCATATCTCGATGGCGAAGATTTTCTTGAGGTCGAGACGCCAATTCTACAGCCGGTTTACGGTGGTGCATCGGCCAAACCCTTTGTCACCCACCACAACCAATTGCACCAGGATCTCTATCTGCGCATCAGCTTTGAACTCTATCTCAAGCGGCTGATTGTTGGTGGCTTTGATCGGGTCTATGAGATCGGGCGCGACTTCCGCAACGAAGGGGTCAGCTTTAAGCACAATCCAGAGTTTACGCAGTTGGAGTTCTACGAAGCCTACGCCGACTACAACGACGTCATGCGCCGCACCGAAGCGATGATCGCCTGTGTCGCACAGACGGTGATGGGCGGGCTAACGATTACTTGGGGCGAGTATGAGATTGATCTAACGCCTCCTTGGCGACGTATTCGTCTACGCGACGCGATTCTCGATGCTGCCGATATTGACTATGAGCAGTTTCCCGATGCCGATGCGTTGCGCGCCGAAATGCAGCGCATGGGGCTACAGCCCGATCCCAAGAGCAATTGGGGCAAATTGGTTGACAGCCTGCTCTCGCGTTTCGTCGAGCCGAATCTGATCCAGCCGACCTTCCTCATCGATTATCCGCTCGATGTCTCGCCGCTCGCCAAGGGCTCCCCCGATAATCCACGCCAGGTTGAGCGCTTTGAAGGCTTTCTGGCTGGCATGGAACTGCTCAATGCCTTTAGCGAAATCAACGACGCCCAAGATCAGCTCCAGCGCTTTGTCGATGAGAATTATCGCGCCAGCCACGGTGACGATGAAGCACACCCGGTTGACGAGGATTATATCGAAGCGTTGGCCTATGGGATGCCCCCCACTGGCGGCTTTGGCATGGGCATCGACCGCCTGATGATGTTGCTGACCAACAAAGATACGATCCGCGAAGTGATCCTCTTCCCCCATCTGCGCGCGATCAAAGAAGAAGCTGTTGACGTGACAGCACCGACTGACACCGATGCGTAGGTCGTAGGGGCGACCGCAAGGGCACGCCCCTCTGTTTAGACCAAGGGCACCGGCAAGCGGATGCCCCTATGACCTACGCTACGACAACTTGCCCCTTTATATCTGGGAGTCCACCATGACTGAAACCACTGCATCACCCTCGTTCTCTGCAATTGGCCAACGTACCCGTTTGATTGAAGGCGAAACCAAGGTGACCGGCCGCATTCGCTATCTCGCCGACCTCAAATTGCCGGGCATGTTGGAAGCGCGCTTTGTGACCAGCCCTCACGCTCACGCCCGGCTCAAAGCGATTGATACAACGGCTGCCGCGGCCATACCGGGTGTTGTGGCCATCTTGACCGCCGCCGATCTCCCAACCATCTCGCCGACCAATCGACAACGGCTCTTGCTGGCCCGCGATCGGGTAATTTTTGTCGGCCAACCGGTCGCCCTTGTATTGGCCGAAAGCAACGCCATCGCCGAAGATGCGGTCGAATTGGTCGAAGTCACCTATGAGTCCTTACCAGCAGCTGTCACCATTGATGCAGCATTGGCGGCTGATGCGCCCTTGGTCTGGCCCGGCGGCAAACCTGGGGAAGCCGAAGACGCCGCGGCGCATGGAGCCGCCACGCCCACAGCTACAGCAGGTAGCAACGAGGATGTTGCTAAAACCAAAGTCAGCAACATTGCCAGCCGCGGTGAATTCACCCGTGGTGACCCCGCTACCGCGTTGGCCCAAGCCGCCGTTGTGATTGAAAAACGCTTTGACCTCTCCTCTGTGCACCAAAGCCCTTTGGAACCCCATGCCTGCGCCGTTCAGGTCGATCCCTACAGCGAACAAGTGACCGTCTGGAGCAGTACGCAAGGGCCTTTTATGGTTCGGCAACAGGTGGCGGAGATCCTTGGGTTGACTGATTCCGATGTGCGCTGCCTGGCAACACCGGTCGGTGGTGGCTTTGGGGCGAAGGGGGTGATCTATGAGCCGCTGATTGCGCTGGCTTCGCAGATCGTCGGGCGGCCGGTGCGTCTTGTGTTGAGCCGTTATGAAGAGATGGTCGCCGCCAATCCCACGCCAGAGGGGCGCATTCATCTCAAGTTGGGGGCGCAAGCCGATGGCACCTTGACGGCACTTGACGGCGAAGTCATCTTTAACAGCGGCTGTTATCCTGGCTCGCCGGTGGGGATTGCGCTCCTCATCACCGGCAGTATGTATACCATTCCCAACGTTCATGTCGCCGGGATCGATCTCCTTTCCTTTAAACAGTCGGTCGGCGCGTATCGCGCACCCGGCATCCCACAGAGCATGTTTGCGCTGGAGAGTGTCGTCGATGAGATGGCGACAGCGCTCCAACTCGACCCGCTGGCGCTACGCCTCAAAAACGCCGCCAAGCAGGGCGATCCGCTGATCAATGGTAACCCGTGGCCCAAGATGGGGATGAGTGAAGTGTTACATTCCCTACAGACCCATCCCGTCTGGCAGAACCGTGCCGCCGCCAGAGCTGCGGGGCGCGGGGTTGGGCTTGCCGTTGGGGGCTGGTTGGGTGGTACGGGGCCGGCCTCGGCTGCCTGTCAACTCGAACGCGATGGTCGTTTGCATGTACAGATTGGCTCGGTCGATATTAGCGGCACCAACACCGGTTTTGCCCTAATCGCGGCAGAAGCCTTTGGCGTGAAGCCGGAAGAGATCAAAATCGTCAATGGCGATACCAACATTCCGGCCTTTGCCCTTAATGCCGGCGGCAGCAAGATCACCTACACGGTCGGCCCCGCGATTGTCGAAGCAGTGACCGAAGCGCGCCGCCAGACCTTGGCGATTGTCGCCGATCTGCTGGAAGTTGCCGCCGAGGATCTGGAGATTGTCGATGGCCATGTGCAGGTTAAGGGTTCGCCAGGTAGTCGGATTGCGCTGGCCGAGGTGGCGAACAAGACCATGCAATTTGGCGGCAAGATTCCGCCGATCATCGGCCACGGTCGCCATGCGGTCAGTGCCCAATCGCCGGGCTTCTCGGCGCAATTGGCCGAAGTGAGTGTCGATGCGGAGACGGGCGTGGTGCAGATCCACAAATTGGTGATTGCCCAGGATGTCGGGCGCGCCCTCAACCCGGCCGCCGTCGAGGGGCAGATGATGGGCGGTGCGATGCAGGGTGTCGGTTGGGCGCTCTATGAAGGATTGGTCTATGATGACCATGGGCAGCCACTCACCGCCTCATGGATGGATTATAATGTTCCAAACTTTACGCAGGCTGTTCATGCCATGGAGACGGTGCTGGTTGAAGTGCCGAGTGATTTTGGCCCCTATGGCGCAAAAGGCGTCGGTGAACCGCCGGTCACGCCGACAGCAGCTGCAATTGGCAACGCCATCAAAGATGCAGTTGGCGTCCGCATGACCCACTTACCCATGACGGCGCCCCGTATTCGCGCCACAATGCACAACCCATAGGACAAACGATGACTACCATTCATATCAATACCACCGCCACCAAAGGCACAATCAACCGTCACATCTACGGCCACTTCGCCGAGCACCTGGGCAGTTGCATCTATGGTGGGCTATGGGTCGGCGAGGATTCGCCGATCCCCAATGTGAGCGGCATTCGCAAAGCGGCGATCGATGCGCTGCGTCGCATCAACATCCCCAACTTACGCTGGCCCGGCGGCTGTTTTGCCGATGAGTACCATTGGCGCGATGGCATTGGCCCGCGTGCGCAGCGCCGCCGCATGGTCAACAGCCATTGGGGCGGCATGGTTGAAGATAACAGCTTTGGCACCCATGAATTTATGCAACTCTGTGAACTGCTCGACTGCGAACCGTACATTGCCGGCAATGTCGGCAGCGGCACGGTGCAAGAGATGCAAGATTGGGTCGAGTACATGACCTGTGACGGCGACTCGACCTTGGCGCGCGAACGGCAGGCCAATGGACGGCGGGAGCCGTGGCAGCTCACCTACTTTGGGGTTGGCAACGAAAATTGGGGTTGCGGCGGCAATATGACGGCCAGCGAGTATGCGACCGTCTATCGTCGCTACCAGACCTTTGTGCGCAACTATGGCACCAACCAGATCTACAAAGTTGCCTGTGGTTCCAATGATTTCAAGTATGAGTGGACCGAAACTCTCATGCGTGAGGCTGGTCACCACATGCACGGCTTGAGCCTCCACTATTACACCGTGACCGGCACCTGGGCCGAAAAGGGCTCGGCGACCCACTTCGCCGAGCAGGATTGGTTTACCACGCTGCAAAAAGCCTTACGTATGGAAGAGATCGTCCGCCAACACAGCGCCATCATGGATAAGTATGACCCAGAGAAGAAGGTCGGGCTAATTGTCGATGAGTGGGGCACTTGGTTTGATGTCGAGCCAGGCACCAATCCCGGCTTTCTCTACCAGCAGAACAGCATGCGTGATGCGCTTGTAGCCGGCGTTACGCTCAATATCTTCAACCAGCAGTGCGACCGGGTCCAAATGGCCAACCTGGCACAGACGGTCAATGTCTTGCAGTCGCTGATCCTGACCGATGGCGCGGATTTCATCCTGACGCCAACCTACCACGTCTTCGATCTCTATCAGGTGCACCAGGATGCCACGCTGCTAGAGACGATGATCGAGGGTGGAGCTACGTACACCCGCGGTGACGCCGCTATGCCCCAACTCAATGTTTCGGCCTCACGCAATGCCGAGGGCACCGTCCATGTGACGATCTGCAATCTGGACCCAACCCAAAGCGCCAATGTCACCCTCCAACTCCCAGTCGGCACCACACCTGGCCAGGTGAGTGGGCTGCTTGTCACGGCACCGACCATGCAAACACACAATACCTTTGCCCAGCCGGAAGCAGTCAAAGCCGTTGCGCTTGAGGGAGTGCACACAAGCGAAAATCGAGCGCAGGTAACATTGCCGCCCATGTCAGTTGTCGCAGTGGCGCTGAGTGGCATGGCTAGCTAGTTTCTAGTTTGAAATGCATTCCATGGTAATTCGTTTAGATCATTGCAAAGAATGTAATCGCTGAAGGGGCGTCCCCTTGCGGGCGCCTGCAAGGGGACGCCCCTTCAGCGATTGGCGATCTTATTTCTTGTAGCAGCCGTAAACCCATAAAAAGGAGAACCAAATGATTATTATCGGTGGTGACATGAAGATCAACGTTGAACACCGCGACGCGGCGATTGCGGCGTTTGTCGCGATGCAGAAGGCGTCGCAGGCCGAAGAGGGTTGTCAGACCTATGTCTTCTCGGCCGACCTAGAGGCAGAGGATACGATCCATCTCTTTGAGGTGTGGGATAGCGCCGAAACCTTGGCTGCGCATGGTCAAACGCCCCACATGGCTACCTTTCGCGAGCAGATGGCCAACTACCGTGTCGCAGCGAACATCAAGCGCTATCAGGCGGAAATTGCCTCCTGAGCTTAGGACAGTTTCTAAAACGCTGCGGCTGAGTTTCGTAGGGACACAGTATACCGTGCCCCTACGAAACTCAGCCGCAGCGTTGCTGATGGACTCGATCAGCGCGCGCTCTTGAACTCCACAAAATAGACCAACGCTTCTGGATTGCGCATCGCATCCTGTTTCACCGCCTTCTCTAGCGGTTGTCCCAGCAAAATCTTACGGATCGGCACTTCCATCTTCTTGCCGCTCAGCGTGTAGGGAACCTCGGCAATCACAAAGATATCATTGGGCACATGTCGGGGTGAGATCTCCTCGCGGATCTTGCCCTTGATCGCCTGCTGCAACGGCTCCGTCAACGCTGCCCCCTCACGCAGTACCACAAAGAGCGGCATGTACGGCTCCTGCCCCAACGCTTCCAAATCGATGACCAGACTATCTACCACCTCGGCAAAGCTTTCCACCACGCGATAGATCTCGCTTGTCCCCATGCGGATGCCTTGGCGGTTGATCGTGGCATCGGAGCGACCATAGATCACAGAGCCCATTTGTTGATTGAATTTGATCCAGTCGCCGTGCCGCCAGATGCCAGGAAAGAGCTCGAAATAGCTCTCCAGATAACGCAGTTGGCTGGGATCATTCCAGAAGTAGAGGGGCATAGAGGGCATCGGTGTGGTCAGCACCAACTCCCCAACTTCGTCAATCACCGCCTCACCCGCTTCATTCCACGCCTGGACAGCGGCACCGAGCATTGGCGCTTGCAACTCTCCGGCGTAAATGGGCAAAATCCGCACACCACCGACAAAGGCGGTGCAGAGATCGGTACCACCGCTCATCGATTCGAGCGCCAGGGTTGGGTTGATCTTCTCGTAGATCCACTGAAAGCCAGCGACGCTCAGCGGTGAACCGGTTGACCCCAACGCGCGTAGCTGGCTGAGATCAAAGTCCCGATTGGGGGCAATGCCCGCCTTGATAGCGCCATGAATAAAGGCAGCCGAAGTTCCAAAATAATTCATTCCACTCTCTGCTGCCAGCCGCCACAGTACATTCATATTGGGATAACTGGGGCTACCGTTGTAGAGAATCGCGGTTGCACCGCTCAACAAGCTACCAACCACATAATTCCACATCATCCAGCCGGTGCTGGTATACCAGAAGAAGCGATCGCCAGGGTGCAGATCATTGTGCAGGATCGTCGCCTTGGCCTGCTCAAGCAGGATGCCACCGTGCCCCTGCACAATTGGCTTGGGCAGCCCCGTTGTGCCGGAAGAGTAGAGAATCCAGAGTGGATGGGCAAAGGGGAGTTGTTCAAAGGGCAACGTTGGCGGGGCATCTATATCTACCATCTCCCGCCAGCTTAACTCAGACGCGGATGGCGCTAATCGGGCGGATTCAAACGGGTTTTTGAAAGGTCCGCTTTTGTCCGCTAACTCCGCGCCATCCGCGTCCAAAGTTGAGATCCGAATTGTCGTTTGCACTGTTGGCAGCGCGGCTTGCAGTTCGGCAAGGATGGCGCGGCGGTCAAAAAATTTGCCACCATAGTGATAACCATCGACCGCGATTAGCACCTTTGGCTCAATCTGACTGAAACGGTCAAGCACGCCGCGACTACCAAAGTCAGGCGAACAGCTTGACCAGATCGCGCCAATGCTTGCTGTCGCCAACAGGCCAACAATCGCTTCCGGAATGTTGGCCTGTTGGCGACGACGCGGTCTCCTCGTTGCACGCCCAATGCGCGCAGTGCGTGGGCCAGTTTGGTTGTCTGGGTGTAGAGCGTCTGCCAGCTAATTTCTGTTAGTGGCTCGGTTTCTGATTGGTAGAGCAGCGCGGGACGCTGGTCAGTGCGGCGGGCGAAAATGTTCTCCGCATAGTTCAGCTGCGCGCCAACAAACCACTGCGCACCGGGCATTGAGCGCTCGGCCAGGACTTTGGTATATGGTTGTGAGCTGGCCACGCCCATATATGCCCACCACGACGCCCAAAACGCCTCTAACTCGGTGACCGACCACTGCCAGAGTTCACGGTAGGTGCTGAAGGTAAGGCCGTAGGTTGCGTGAAGCCATTGCATGTAGTGCGTGAGATTGGCGTTTCGGATCACCGCTGGTGTGGGGGACCAAAGTAACGCGCCTTCGGTAACAGGTTGGCTATTCATACGCTTACTCCAGTTGGTTCCTCATAGGGGTGTGCTTGTAGTGGCGGTGAAGGTGGCTCAATTATACACATCCGCCAACAATGCAAAAAGTTTGACAGTATGATCGTTTCCTGTTGGAATGAGGTGTGCAAACTCCCTATCGAACAATAATTTGAGAGGAATGAAAATGAATGCCACAGAAGCAAGCGCCGACCGTATCCTCGGCGACTTCACTGACCAAACCGACGTCGGCACGCTCCACCACGCCGGTGACTGTACCTATGACCCCGTCCAACAGATCTATACGATCAGCGCTGCCGGTGCTAATATCTGGGGTGACCACGATGACTTTCTTTACGTCTGGCGCAAGATGACGGGCAACTTTATTGTCACGGCGCAGGTCAACTTTGTCGGTGAGGGGGTCGAACTGCATCGCAAACTGGGCTGGATGGCGCGCCGCACTCTCGACAGTACCTCGCCCCATATTACTACGGCGATCCACGGCGACGGGTTGACCTCACTCCAATACCGCCGTAGCGCTGGTGCACGCACCGAAGAGATTGTCGCCTCGATCACCCATGCCGATCTGATCCAACTCGAACGTCGTGGCAATAGCTACATTGTGTCAGTGGCCCGCTTTGGGGAAATATTTCACACGATTCAGGTTGCCGATCTCGACTTGGGCGAGGATCTCTACCTGGGATTGGCGCTCTGTTCGCATAATGCAGATGTGGTGGAGCAGGCAGAATTTCGCAACGTGCGCATCGTCGTGCCAGTGGCAGATGGGGTTGCCAACCCACGGGCCAACCTCGGCAGCCGGCTGGAGTTGATGGACGTTGCAACCGGTCACCGTCGCGTCATTTACAGCACCAATGATATCTTTGAAGCACCGAATTGGACGCTTAACGGCCAAGCGCTCATCTACAACAGCGGTGGACGACTTTACCGGTATGATCTGGCCACCAACGCCTCGACGCTCATCGATACCGAACCAGTGACCCAAAATAACAACGACCATGTTATCTCTTTCGATGGCACTATGCTGGCGATTAGCAGCCGCAGCGACGCGGATAAAGGCTCAGTTGTTTACACGGTGCCGATTGGCGGTGGCGTGCCCAAGCGCATTACCGCTCAAGCGCCCTCCTACCTGCATGGCTGGTCGCCTGATGGCAAATACTTGGTCTACACCGCGCAACGCAACGGTGACTTTGACATCTTCCGCATTGCCGCCGACGGTTCGGATGGGGACAACGAGACACAATTGACCACTGCGCCTGGCCTCGATGATGGGCCGGAGTATTCACCCGATGGGAAGTATATCTACTTTAATTCGGTGCGCAGTGGCACGATGCAGATCTGGCGCATGGCTCCCGATGGCAGCAATCAGGAGCAAGTCACCGGCGACGAATTCAATAATTGGTTTGCCCACATCTCCCCCGATGGCAAAGGGCTCATCTTTGTTTCATATACCCAAGAGGTTGCGCCCAACGACCACCCCGCGGCCAAGCGGGTTTACATTCGTCACATGCCGATACGTGGGGCCGGCCCAAAGGTGGTCGCTTATCTCTATGGCGGGCAGGGCACGATGAATGTACCGTCGTGGTCGCCGGATAGCCTGTATGTGGCATTTGTGAGTAACACGGTGCCGTTTTAATGGTGGACTGCGCGTAACTAGTACGCAGCTATCCGACTTGTCACGCTGTAAGCGTCTCCAAATTGCTCTCCTTGAAGACGTTTACAGCGTGACAAGTCAATCCACAAGTCAGGTGGCAGATGGTTCAGCATTTACCATTTAGCATTCACCATTTACCATTTACCATTCACCATTTACCATTTACCATTCGCCATTTTTAGGACAGGCGTTGGGGGAAGAGGCGAAGCGGTTCCCCGATTTGCGACTTGTGCAAAATACGGGAGTATGTCTTAATTGTGCTTGGAGCCATACTAAAAATTGAACTACGGAAAAGGAAGCAATGATGTCCAACCAACCTGATGACATGGAAACGTACCTCTTTGATCTGCGCGGTTATCTACTTTTAGAGAATGCCCTCACGTCGGCAGAGGTGCAGGCGTGCAACGAGCGGCTCGATGCGCTGTTGCCGATGGAGATGGATGAATGGGATGGCTACCTCCACGCGCGACCAACGCATCCTGGCTCGGATACCTTTCAACTGCAACAAATTTATGAAGCGGGAGAGCCGTTCGAGCGGCTGATCGACCATCCCTCGTGGATCGATAAGCTCAAATTTTTTATTGGCGGCGAGGGCACCTTTGACTGGTACCACGGCCCACTCTTTATTGATGAGAACTTTGCTTGGGTGCGTGGACCAGGCAAGGCAACGGGGATGCACTCTGGCGGTCACGAAGGGGCGAAACGAACGCAATTTAGCTATCGCGACGGGCGCTTTCGCTGTGGGCAGATCAATATCTTGCTGGCGCTGACCGATATGGGGCCAGGCGATGGCACGACGATGGTCGTACCCGGCAGCCACAAAGCCAACTTTCCCCATCCCCAAGCTGCCGATCAGCGCAGTGGGAAGCGGGCACCAGGGTTGGATGGCGTGGAAGGGGCGATTGAAGTCCACATGAAGGCGGGCGATGCGCTGCTCTTTGTCGATGCGATCTGCCACGGCTCGGCTACCCGCAGCAATCCGGGCGATCGGCGCATTTTGGTCTACCGCTATGGACCCTCGTGGGGCAACTTCCGCTATGGCTATCAGCCATCGCCGGATCTGCTGGCGCGCTTAACCCCGGAGCGCCGCCAAATTGTACAGCCACAACGACTCTTGCCCCGCGAACCGCAACGGAAAAAGTAGCGGAAATATAAGCTGGTACACCGCAGCGGAAGTGGGACAGTGGGACAGTGGGACGGTAAGACAGTAAGACGGTAAGACAGTCGCTGTCTCACTGACTTACTGACCTACCGTCCCACTCTTAGTCTTCCACCAGCCGTTTCAAGATATTCACGGCAACCGGCCAGTAAAAGGCGAGATGTTTGTAGATGGCTTGTGTTGGGAAATTTGTGACGGTAACGGTAAGGTTTGTCTGCTCGGCGACCGGTGTCAGTTGAAACCCAACCACGGAATAGTTTTCGGCTCGGTCGGGTAGCTGCGAGATAGAACTCAAGTGACTATATTGCAACTGTTGCTCTGGTATAAATTGCAAAACAGTACCGTTATTTGTGAAGGGAATACCGTGTAATTCGCCACGGATTGTGAAGGGGCTCCCCACCGTCCAATCGGTGAAGATCTCCAACTCACTTTCCGCCATCCACTGTTGCATCAAGTGGGGCTTGGTCAATGGCTGCCAAACTGTTGCCGCTGCGGCGTGAATGGTAACCGTCCGGCTGAAGGGTGGGTGCTCCGTACGTGTTGGTTTATTCATCATAGAAAGGAAGCATCTTTAGTTCGTCTGCATGACGCTGTTGACAAGTCGTTGTGCCCGCATAATCTCATCCTCCCCGATCGTATGCCCCATGTTGGGATAGATCTGCTCGTCCACCTCTGCACCCATCCTCGCCAACACCGCTGCGGTTTCGTGCACGCGCGCCTCAGGAATGTGCGCATCAACATCACTACAACCGAGAAAGACCGGCGTCCCTGCTAGATCACCGGCATAGTCACGCGCTGTACCGGGAGGACCGATCAGGCCACCGCTAAAGACGAGCAAGCCGCCGTAGCGTTGCGCGTTGCGTGCCACAAATTCTGAAGCTAGACACGCGCCTTGGGAAAAACCACCAATAATGATCTGCTCGTTGGCAATGCCGGCGGCATTAACCTGTGTCACCAGATCGGCAAGCGCCTGCAGTGCAGAAGAGAGATAGGGCTCGTTCTGGTGGATCGGGGCCAAGAAGCTGTAGGGATACCAGACATTGCCCGCCGCTTGTGGCGCTAGATAGGCGAGGTTGGGATGGGGCAGCACCTCTGCTAGCTCCAGGATACTAGCTGCAGTTGCGCCCCGTCCGTGCACCAGGATCATGGCAGCCTTGGCCTCGGTAAGTGGTTTTCCAGCATGATATGTTCGTCCGCCCTGATGGGGACCTTGACGGCTCTGTTGTACGGTCATCTTGTGTTTCCCTTTTAATGCAAATTTAATGCAAATTTTTGTGCACACGATTGTTGGAAACATGAATTTTATTACATTAGCAAACTACTGTCTTGTCAAGCGTGAAATGAGGGAAACACAAACCAGGTTTTTGACAAAAATCTGGTTTGTAAACATCCATCAAATGACGGCTGACAAGACACTACCTTTCATCCGTGTTTTCAACAATCCGTGTCCATAATCTGTTCCACGCTTACGACGGTTCTTCTACATAACGACTACCCCCACCCTAGCCCTCACTGCCATTAAGGTAAGCACTTCTGGATCGATTGTCACCCCTGCATAGGCAGGGGTCCACTCAGTGCAAATGGATTCCTGCCTGCACAGGAATGACAGACTATCCATTAACTTAATGGCAGTGACCCTAAACCTCTTCAGCCTGGGGAGGGAATCGTTGCCGGCGAGTCGGTTCCTCCCCCAAGCTAGGGGAGGTTAGGTGAGGTAGCTTGTTAGTTACGTTCGATCAAACATTACGCCGCTTCAACCGCTGGCAACGTCACCGGCACAACCGATCCCTCAATCTTTTGCCGCCGTGGCTCTAGCCAATTGGGCAGCTTTAAGTGCGTACCCAATTCGTCGACCGGCTCGTCATAGAGAAAGCCCGGCGCATCGGTGGCAATTTCAAAGAGCACCCCCCCCGGCGAGCGGAAGTAGATCGAGTGAAAGTACTGCCGATCCATCACGGGCGAGACACCCAAGTTTGCCTTGTGCAACAAGCTCTTGTACTCCGCCTGCTCGGAGTCGTCAACCGTGCGGAAGGCGATATGATGGACAGATCCGGCGCCCATGCGCCCCTGCCCCAACCCCGGCTGTTCCAGCAGATCGATATAGAGACCGATGTCGGCAGAAGCCCCTTTGTAGCGTATGCGATTACCCTCCTGCCCTACCAGTTGATAGCCCAGTTGCTCGGTCAATAGCTGACCGGTGGCTTGCGCTGCCGCCACCCACAACGTTGCGCTGTGAAAACCACGCAATTCATGGTCAGTGGGAATGGGGCCATCGTCCCACGGATCCAGCGTGCTCTGCTCTTCGTTGACGACCAACTCAATCACCATGCCGTCAGGGTCGGTGAAGCTGAGGACGTCGTTGCCAAAGCGTGGAACTTCGTCGGTAACAGTGACCCCGTGAGTTGTCAGCCGGTTGCGCCAGTAATCGACGGAAGCCGGCCGGATCGAATAGGCCGTTGCGCCAACCTCACCATTGCCGCGTACGCCACGCCCCATGCCCCGCCACGGGAAGAAGGTGAGAATGGTGCCGGGCGTGCCGCTCTTATCGCCAAAGTAAAAGTGATAGGTGCTTGGGTCATCAAAGTTGACCGTGCGCTTGATCAGCCGCTGCCCCAAGACCTTGTGATAAAAATCAAGATTGCGCTGTGGATCGCTCGCAATGGCGGTGATGTGGTGGATACCTTGTACCGGTTGCATAATAGTTCTTCTTTCTACATAACCAACAATTTCCATAAGATATCTCGACATCAAGATATTGCGTAAAAAATTACAAGAGTTGTTGCTTTTTAACGGATCTAGGTGACTGTCACTGTCCGCAACCAAATTCATACAGCCGGTCACACAGGGGACAGTGACAGTCACTTCAGCCTCAGCATTTAATTAGCAACAACTCTACTGTTGTGCCAATCCCAACTTGCGACAAAGCATTGCCAATTGCTCCTGTTCTACCGGCGTAAGGACGGCAAACGCATCGGTGACCCCTTGTGCATGATGGTCCCAAAGTGCTGCGATTAACTGTTTTCCTTTTGCGGTGAGATGGATCTGAATACAGCGTCGATCATCGACCAAACGCTCGCGATAGACCAACTCGCGCTTGATCAAATTGTCGATGACCATCGTCATATTGCCACTACTCTTTAAAATCTTTGCCCCCAACTCGCCGATTTGCAATGGGCCCAAATGATAGATCGCTTCGATTACGCCAAATTGACTTGCCGTCAGATCGTGCTGTTGCAAGTGTGCGTTCACACGGTTATGCACGACATCGGCCGCACGCACCAACTTCACATAGGTACTCAGCGCACTTTCTATGCTATCTCTTTTGTCGTCTGTTGCTGCTTGGCTCACATCAACTCTTCTTTAACTTTTATGTAACTCTTTTTTGCGAAAATAATCTTTATGTCGAATATCTTTATATAAAGATAATAATGCAGAATAACCGATTTGTCAAGCGCTTTAGGACGATTATTGTTGGAATATTGTTAGAGGTTTTATACTGTTGTGCATTGTCAAAAGAGTTTGGCTCATATAGGTATGCGGCTGAAGTTGCAATTTTTCTTTCTGGAACATTTGCAATTTCAGTTGACCGCCCATACGAGCGAAGAAATTTATCTAAATTCATATAATCAGTAGACCGCAATGCTCGGCGGCTGAGCCTGTCGAAGCCAGAGAGTGTTGCGGTCTGCTGATTATTGTAGTCAGGTTCAAAGGAAACCCCTATGCGTATTTTAGTCACTGGCGGTGCCGGCTATATCGGCAGCCACACCTGTATCGAATTGCTCGAAACTGGCTATGAACTCACGGCCATCGATAACTTTAACAATAGCAAGTACGAGTCGTTGCGGCGCGTAGAAAAGCTGACCGGCAAGACGCTCGATTTTTACGAAGCCGATCTGCTCGATACTGCTACACTCTCTGCCGCCTTTGCCGCCTACCCCGTCGACGCGGTAATTCACTTTGCCGCCTTCAAAGCCGTTGGTGAATCGGTGGCCAAGCCGCTCGAATATTACCAAAATAATGTTGCCGGCACCCTCAATCTGCTCCAGGTGATGCGCGAGCACGGCTGCAAAAATCTGGTCTATAGCTCCTCCTGCACCGTCTATGGGCAGGCCAAAGTGGTGCCAATTACCGAAGAATCACCCACCGCCGCCGCCGAAAGCCCCTATGGCTGGACCAAACTGATGACTGAACAGATCATGCGCGATCTCTACAAGAGTGATCCGAGCTGGAATATCATTATGCTGCGCTACTTCAATCCCGTGGGCGCACATCCCAGCGGTGAGATTGGCGAAGATCCCAACGGCGTGCCCAGCAACCTGCTACCCTATATTACGCAGGTCGCAGTGGGGCGACTTCAGGAGTTAAAGGTCTATGGCGGTGACTATGCTACAGTCGATGGCACCGGTGTGCGCGACTACATTCACGTCGTCGATCTGGCCGACGCCCACGTGCGCGCCGTACAGAAGCTAGCAAACAAGCCTGGCCTGGTTGCCTATAACTTGGGGACGGGGCAAGGGACGAGTGTTCTGCAAATGATTGCGGCCTTTGAGGAAGCGACTGGCGTCAAGATTCCCTACAACATTGTCGACCGGCGGCCCGGCGATGTCACCGCCGCCTACGCCGACCCAACTAAGGCGATGCAGGAGTTAGCGTGGAAGGCCGAGCGCGATCTGCACGATATCTGTCGCGATAGCTGGCGCTGGCAACAGCAGAATCCACAGGGCTTTGCGGAGTAAGACCCCACAAAGAAGTTATGAGCCACGAAGAGACGCGAAGGCACACGAAGAAAAAGTAAAACTTCGTGTCTCTTCGTGGAAAATTCAAATTGTCGAATGGCCGAGGTGGATTCCCTGTCAAAGGCCGCGCTGCGTTATCGCCGCGTTTCCTGGCGCGATAGGTGAATCCAAGGTCACGAGTATTGGCTTCTTCGTTCATGGTTGCTCCAAGATAACAGGCACCCAGTGGGTTCCCGAATCCTACCCTAACAACGAGAAGTCGCCTCAGCGACTGGAAATTAACAACGAGAAGTCGCCTCAGCGACTGGAAACGCTCCACCAGCGCCTGAGGGCGCTTCTCGTTGTTAGCTGGGGATTTTAATCCCCTGGCTATGCCGGTCCCCCAAATTCATTGTTCACGGCTTGCACCAGCGCACGCATATACGCGATCGAATACGCAGTGCCGACCCGCGGCCCACCCAGCATCGCCGGAATGTGATCGGGAATGATGCAGCCGTCAAATTTTACTTCGCGCAGCGCGCGCATAACGGTGTGCATATCCTGATAGCCATTGTCGATCAGCGTCTCGACCCACGGCTCGGGCATTGGGTTGGAGACGTTGCGGAAGTGAACTTTGAAGAGCTGATTCTTTGCCGCAAAGTGCTTGATGGCGTCGACCACGCCCACCCCCATGCCAACTTCGCCCCCTTCGAGCCAGCAGCCAACACAGAGGCAAACGCCAATATTCGGGCTATCGGCGATCTCCATCGCCTTCTGGTAGCCAGCAAAGTTACCGAACATACAGCGCGGAATGCCACCCAACGGATAGACCGGCGGATCGTCGGGGTGGACGCCGATAAAGACCCCTGCCTCTTCGGCCACCGGCGTAATCTCGCGGATCAGGTGGGTATAGTTTTCCCACAACTCTTCTTCGCTATAGAGCCGCCCGTGGGTCATCTCGCCGGAATAGGTTTTATCCGCCCACCGCCCAACCGCGTCGTTGATATCGAGCCGGCGCGCATCCATGCCGCCGCGCCCTTCGGCCCGTCCAGAGGACCAAATACCGTTGGCCATGTGTGCGTAGGTGTTGTACTTGATGCCCGCCGCGCCAATGTTGCGGATAAATTGTTTAAATTCTTCGACCTTGGCGTCGCGCCCCGGCAAGTTGAGCGTGATCTCCGGCACATTGTGAACACCGAGATTGGTGAGCCGATAGATCTTGAGGCCGTAGTCGCCAAAGCGCTTGACCAAACTTTTGTAGAAATCGAGATTGTGCTGCTCGGGGTTGCGGATACCGACCATGGTCCATTCAACGCCAAGCTGCTGAAAAAACTGTAGATCTTCATCGCTGGCGTCGGCGCCCGTTTGGATCGCGATCTGGATGCCCGGCGTGCTCGAATAGTAGCCGGGCACAGCGCGCATGGGGATTTGCTCTGTTTTGCTGCTCATTGATATTGATCTCCCTGATTGTCTGCCATTTACACCATCTATGATCTTGCAAGGTTAACTACTGCGACAACGTTAAATTGGACATGATTTACAGAATTTACAGGATTTACTACTGCGTAAATTAAATAATATTGTTCATTGCCGGTGAGAATGCTGCTCTTGCGACCGGTCCCTCTATTTTAACATAGACATTGGGAGGCACAACTTGCAAAAAAATGCCCAACAATCCCCGTGTCACAGGCGCAACTGCATGTTATATAAACCCGCATAGACGCCGCCCGCTGCAATCAAATCGTCGTGCGTGCCCTCTTCGGCAATACCGCCATCGGCCAAAACGATAATGCGCTGAGCGTTGCGCACGGTTGAGAGGCGGTGGGCAATCACAATCGTGGTGCGGTCGCTGGCCAACGCTTCTAGCGATGCTTGGATCGCTCGTTCACTTTCATTGTCGAGCGCGCTTGTCGCTTCGTCAAAGATCAGGATCGGCGGGTCTTTGAGGAAGACGCGGGCAACGCTCAGCCGCTGCTTTTGGCCACCGGATAATTTCACGCCGCGCTGACCGATATCCGTCGCATAGCCCTGGGGCAAGGCCATGATAAAGTCGTGCGCGTTCGCCTGTTTGGCCGCCGCGATGATCTCCGCTTCGGTCGCATTCAGCTTGCCATAGCGAATATTTTCGGCGATGGTATCCGCAAAGAGATAGACATCCTGGTGGACAACGCCGATATTACGCCGCAAGGCTGACAAGCGAATCTCCTGGATCGCTTTGCCGTCGAGCAGGACAGCGCCCTTGGTCGCCTCGTAAAACCGGGGGATCAGTGCACAAAGGGTGCTCTTGCCCACGCCCGAAGCCCCAACCAGCGCCACATACTCCCCCGCTTGGATTTCAAGTGACAGATCGTTGAGGACATAGTCGCCTGCTTTGTAGCCAAACGAAACATCTTGAAAGGTGATCTGCCCTGCGACCGCGGCTAGCTCGACGGCATCGGGCGCATCGACGATCGCCGGTTTGACCTCGAGCATCTCCATGAAGCGTTCAAAGCCAGAGATGCCCTCTTGCCAGAGGCGGGTAAAATTCCCAAAGCGGTTGATCGGCTCAATCAAGATGCCGATATACAACAGAAAGGTCAGCAGATCGGGCAAGTCCAATGCGCCGCTGACAATCCGAATGCCGCCAAAGACAACAACGGCAATTGTCATGAGCTGGGTAAAGCCAATTAATCCTTCATAGAAGAGCACTTCGCTGCGGATATCGGCGCGACGGCTGGCGACAAAGCGCTCATTTTCATGGGTGAATTTGGCATATTCCACCGCCTCGTTGCTGAAAGAGTGCACAACGCGTACCCCCGCCAGCGACTCTTCGACCTGCGCGTTGATATCACCAATGCGGTCACGGCTGGCGCGCAAGGTCTGCTTCATTTTGCCGTTAAAGTAGACCGCATGAACGGCCATGAAGGGCAACAAGAGAAAGACAATGAGCGTCAACTGCACATTGATGAGCCAGAGGATTACAAACGCCCCAATAAAATTCAAACCCGCAATGACGACATCTTCGGGGCCATGATGATAGAGCTCAGACATGTTGAAGGAGTCATTGGTCAGGCGCGTCATCAGTTGCCCCGTCCGCTGCTCGTCGTAAAAGCCAAACGAGAGCGTTTGATAGTGGGCAAAGAGTTCATTGCGCATATCCCGCTCCATCAGCGCGCCCATCACGTGGCCCTGATAGCTGACAAACATATTGCAGAGTGTATGCACCAGCACCAAGGCCACCATTACTCCGCCCATCAGATAAATTTGCGAGAGCGTATTGGGGGTGATGCCCGCGGCTAACTGTTTGGTAATATAGCGAACACAGAGCGGAAAGAGCAGCGTCACCAGCGATAGGATGGTAGCGCTAGCGAGATCAATGGTTAGTAGACGCCGGTAGGGTTTATAGTAGGAAAAAAACTTCTGCATACGTGGATTCACAGACGGTCTCCGATTTGTTCTTGGAAATAAAAAAGTCACAGAGCAAGCGCCCTGTGACTTCGTCTGTGCAGCTAAGGAGGTGGGTGGCAGCGTTAGGCCACAGCCCGTGGTAGATGCAGTACGTTCACAGCGGTGATGCTCATGGATGAGAACAGTTTGCTGTGACGTAACATAATGAGCATCTCCTTTCTGTGAATCGAACTTTGATTGATGAACGGTATCCTACTAGAGGTGGGAGACTTTGTCAAAATCATTGTTATGGTTTGGAGCTAATCACCCGAAAATCCCCCGCTTCACATCCCCATAGCTAATCAACTGAATCCCGCGTTGCTCAATCATCGATAGTACCTCCGGATCGGTCCAGGCATCAACGACGCCTTGGCGGTCGACGGCGACACCCTCATAGCCGACGTGATGGATCGCGCGCGTCTCCGGTACATCGTAGGCGGGGTGATCGACGTGGATCCAGCGGCCGGGGGCCAACTCGGCCAGCCCTTTGCGCATCGCTTCGACCTTCTCTTCCGGCAGCAGCGCCTGGTTGTTGTCACCAAAGGGGCGGAAGCGTTCAATGCCAAAGGGTTGCAGGTCAACCTCCAGATTGTATTCGGCGGTTAGCTTGTCAATGACCCCCTTCCAGCGCGGATCATCACGCAGCCCGCCCATGTGGGTGGTCAGGTGGCTGGCCCACGGCACATGCTTGAGAACCATCTCAATTTGGGCGCGGAATTCGGTCTCTAACTCTTCGGGTGACCAATCGGTATCTTCCATGTTAACCGCATCGGGGTAATTCTTATTCTTGCGATACATCTGGTAGCAATAGCCATCGGCGTTGGCAAGACTCTTCGCCGCGGTCAGTGGCCGCCATTTGTAATTTTCCCACTCACTCGTCAACGTGAGATGGACACCTACATCGTAATCGCGGTGTTGGTGCAGCAATTTGACCGCTTCGGGAAACCAGGGACAGGGGGCCATCAACTCAACCGAGCGGCAGATGCCCTTGGTAAAGACATCGATACAGGCGAGGTTGCCGGCGTGCGAAAAGCCGATATCATCGGCGCGGACAAGTAGATAAAAGGGTTCTTGCGACATGGGTAACTTTCTAAGTTTGATGGTGCGAAAAAATCGTTGATAATGAGTACTATTGTACTGGATCCGCCTGCTCCTGCCAACCGACGAAAAAGGAGGGAGCGCACCCCAATTTGGGGGATTCCAGAGCTGGATTATTTTGAACATGCGCTGTAATCCCTGCAATGTGGTACGCATTCAAAACCATGAAAGGAAAAGACGATGGGTATTGTAAGATGGCTGCGACTGGGGCAGCCGTTGCTGGCACTGCTGCTCGTGGCGGCCTGCATCAGCCCGGTGGTTGCACCAACTGCGTCCCAATCGACCGCAGAGCCAACAGCAATCACGTCTACTGCTACCACTGAAGCCTCGATTGTGGTTCCCGTAGACGCGTCTGCGCAGGTCGAAACCCTGTTGGCCCAAATGACGCTGGCCGAAAAGATTGGCCAGATGACCCAAGTCGAAAAAGGCAGCATCAAGCCAGGTGACATTACCACCTATTTTATTGGCTCGATCCTCAGCGGTGGTGGGGGTGCACCGGCACCCAATCAACCGACCGCTTGGGTCAAGATGGTCAACGGCTTTCAGGATGAAGCGCTCGCTACCCGCCTTGCCGTTCCGCTGATCTATGGCATCGATGCTGTGCATGGCCACAACAATCTCTATGGCGCGACAATCTTTCCGCACAACATCGGCCTCGGCGCGACGCGCGACGCCGATCTCGTCCGGCGTATTGGCCAGGCGACCGCGGCGGAGTTGGCCGCGACCGGTATCTCTTGGGACTTTGCGCCGGTGATTGCGGTGCCGCAGGATATCCGCTGGGGGCGCACCTATGAGGGCTATGGGGAAGAGACGGCCTTGGTAACCGAATTGGGTACGGCTTATCTCGAAGGGCTGCAAAATGTCGATGGCACGCCGAATCTGGCCGACCCGCGCACTGTCCTTGCCACGCCCAAACATTTTATCGGTGATGGTGGCACAGCCTGGAACAGTAGCAGCAGTGGCAACCGCCTTGATCAGGGTGATACCCAACTTGATCAAGCGACCTTGCGCCGGCTCTTCCTGCCGCCCTACGAAGCGGCCATTGCTGCCGGCGCACAAAGTATCATGGTCTCCTACAGCAGTTGGAACGGCACCAGGATGCACGCCAACCGCTCTCTGCTCACCGACTTGCTCAAGGGCGAACTCGGCTTTACCGGCTTTCTTGTCTCCGATTGGCAAGCGATTGATCAGATCCCTGGTGATTATGCTAGCGACGTGACAATCGCGATCAACGCTGGACTCGATATGGTCATGGTGCCCTACGATTACAAGCGGTTTATCACCACCTTGACCGCCGCTGTCGAAAACGGTGCGGTGCCACAGACACGGATCGACGATGCCGTGCGCCGGATCTTGCGTGTCAAAGTTGCGCTCGGTCTCTTTGACCACCCCTACGCTGATCCTGCCTTTGCCGACCAAGTTGGTACGGCAGACCATCGTGCACTTGCGCGCGAGGCGGTGCGCAAGTCGTTGGTGCTGCTCAAAAATGAAGGAATTTTACCAATAGACAAGGCAACGCCGACCATCTTCGTCGCTGGTTCAGCCGCAGGTGATATCGGACTGGCGTCGGGGGGCTGGACGCTTTCGTGGCAGGGCGGCGCAGGCAACGTGACGCCGGGAACCACCATTGCCGATGGCATTGCCGCGGCGGTCAGCGCGGAAACGCGCGTCGAATTTAGTCGCCCGGCCAACTTTGCTGCGTTGAAAGATGGCACCGGAAATCCCTTGGTGGCCGATGTGGGAATCGCTGTTTTGGGTGAGCGCCCCTATGCGGAGATGCAAGGGGACAGCAATGATCTTACCCTTTCCGCACAAGAAATCGAGGTACTGGCGCGGCTCAAGGCGCAGAGCAAGCGGGTTGTGCTTGTGCTGATCTCGGGACGGCCATTGGTGATCACCGACCAACTAAATCAAGTTGATGCTGTAGTTGCGGCCTGGCTACCCGGCACCGAAGGCAATGGGGTTGCCGACGTGCTCTTTGGGGATTATCCTTTTACCGGCAGAACTCCCTATAGCTGGCCGCGGTCGATGGAGCAACTACCTTTTGATTTTGCAACTTTACCAGAGACTGGCTGTCGTGCCCCACTCTTTCCCTTTGGCTATGGCTTAACCGGCGCCGAAATGATGCCACCTATCCCAGTTTGTCAATAAGCAGCGTTGGGCCGTCAATTGGACGATGACCCGCCGACAGCATGGCAGGACATTGCTATAGTCTAGCTGGCACCGTGTCTGGCACCGTGTCTGGCACCGTGTCTGGCACCGTGTCTGATAAAACATGGTGGAAAAAACATGGTGATAAACGCAGACGACAAACTCGATAATCAATAGTGGAATGGAAGCAAAAGATGACAACAATGGTAGGGAAAGTATGTCTTGTGACCGGCGGCACCAATGGGGTTGGCAAGGCCGCCGCGCAGGCATTGGCCGGCATGGGTGCGGTCGTCGTGATTGTGGGACGGGACGCAACCAAGACGGCAGGGGTTGTCGCGGAGATCAAACGCCTAACGAACAATCTGGCCGTCACCTCGCTGCTGGCAGATCTATCGGTGCAAGCCGATGTCCGCCGCCTGGCTGCTGAATTTAAGCAAGCGCACAGCCGCCTCGATCTGCTGCTCAACAATGCCGGTGGCATCTTTCTCGAACGGCAACTGACCGCCGATGGCTTGGAGATGACCTTTGCCCTCAATCACTTGAACTACTTCTTGTTGACCAACTTACTGCTCGATCGCTTGAAGGCCAGCGCGCCGGCGCGCATCGTCAATGTCGCGTCGGATGCGCACCAGGGTAGCACGCTCAATTTTGATGATCTACAGAGTGAAGAGTCCTACACAGCTTTTAATGTCTATGGACGCTCCAAGCTCGCCAACATTTTGTTTACCGTGGAACTGGCCGACCGTCTGGCGGGCAGCGGCGTTACCGTCAATGCGCTCCATCCGGGCTTTGTCAACAGTGGCTTTGGCAAGAACAATCAGGGAGGGCTATGGGTGACCCTCCTTACCAAAGTGTACAATCTGGTGGGGCCACTGCTGGCCCGTACACCAGAGAAGGGAGCCGAGACGGCGATCTATCTCGCCTCGTCCCCTGATGTAGCTGAGATCTCCGGCAAATATTTCGTCGATTGCAAGGTCAAAGCGCCCGCCGCCGCGGCCACCGACCGTGCCACGGCGGTCCGGCTGTGGGCGGTAAGCGAAGAGTTGGTGGCGCGCTCTTGATTGGCTGAAAACATAATCCAGGACACAGAGTTCACAGAGTTCACAGAGTTCACAGAGTTCACAGAGTTCACGGAGGGAAAGATGTGCTTTTCTCTGTGCTCTCTGTGGCAGAAAAATGAGCCTGTCAGTCAACCAGCAGGGCGCTGTCATCTGCGTCGCCTGCTAATCCAAATGACGTGGCGTGATCCATTTAAGCACCAACCCGGCAATGACGCCGGCGGTGATCACCCCCATCGTGCCGAGAATGCCAGCCATGATCTTGCCTGTCGTGGTGTAAGGCGTGATGTCGCCATAGCCAATCGAGCCGGCGGTAATAACCGACCAATAAAGTCCATCGGCATAGGAAAAGAGGCGATACCCTTCGTCGCCCAATTCGACATTGGCCAACTCTTCTACTTGGTGTTGGATCACGCCGTTTTCAGCATTGATAAAGAGATAGGGGAAGACCACCACCACCAACACGACCTGGAGAATGAGGTAGGCGTAGAGCCACCAGCGGTTGCGCCGAACGCGCTTGATTTCGTAAGAGTGGGCTAAGTGGCGCAGCCGTAGCAGTTCGGTGTCGTTCATCATCATCGAAATCGGCGCAATGCGCATGAGTTGGTAGAGGCTCTCGCGATCGTCAAGTTGTTCATACTGTTGTAACGCCTGCCGCACCAGGAAACTCACGTGGTCACGCACCCGTTTTGTGATGGCTTCAGTCGGAAAGCGGATGCCATAAAGCGCTTCGCAAAATTCGATCATGTGCTCTGGCGATTCCCATTGCAACGCATCAAAATCTTCTGGCTTGATGCGTTGCGCAAGAAAGTGTGCCACCTCTTCGCGCGTAAGCAATTCAGGCTCTTCACGCACCAGCCGTAAAAAGGCAATGCGTAATTGGCCTGGCTCTTCCACGCGGTCATCATTTTGATCGGCCTTGTCCGCCCCGCCCCGTTCGTGCTCGTTTAAAATTCGGGTAAGCAGTTCATCACGCTCTGCTTCTGCAATCTCTTCTTCTTCGCTACGCGTTACCAAATGGTTGATGGTCGGTTTGGATGAATCTGTCATGATCGACTATCCGTTCGTGTCCCGTGAATTTGCTAATGATACACCGTTGAGTTTATCTATAGTTTACATTCTTATGCGATACTTACCTACATGAATAATATTCTAATTGTCGATGATGACCCCCATATTCGTGAATTGGTGACGGTCTTTTTGCGGGCCGAGGGCTTTACCGTGACCACTGCCGTCGATGGCATGGACGCGTTGGAGCAATTGGCGCATCGTAAGGCTGATCTTGCGATCCTGGATGTGATGATGCCCAACATGGATGGTTGGGAACTTTGCCAAACTTTGCGCACCAGCTATGATATGCCGCTGCTTATGCTCACGGCCAAGGGCGAGACTGCACAAAAGGTCCGCGGCTTTGAGTTGGGCACCGACGACTATCTCGTCAAGCCCTTTGAACCGGTGGAGTTGGTGATGCGCGTCAAGGCGCTGCTCAAACGCTATCGCATCGCCGCGTCACAGACGGTGCAAATTGGTGAGCTTTTTATGGATCGCAAAACTTTTGAGGTGACTGTTGCCGGCACCCCTATAACACTGCCCTTGAAGGAGTTCGAGCTGCTCTTCAAGTTGGCCAGCTATCCAGGGCAAACACTTGCGCGCGATGGACTCATTGAAGATATCTGGGGCTATGATTTTGAAGGCAATGAACGCACCCTCGATGTCCACATTAACCGGCTGCGCGACCGCTTTCCCGTCACACAACACCGCTTCAAAATTACGACGATCCGCGGCTTGGGTTATCGACTGGAGGTCGAACAATGAAGGCCGGTCAGCGACAGGATGGCCTTAAGCGCACTGGCATCTTTCTAGTGGCGACCGTTGTGCTTACCACTGCCTTTGCGCTCGGTCATCTGGCCATGGATCGGCTCTATGGATTCCTCTGGTTCACGCCCACCCCACTCTTCCGGCAAGTCATTGGCTCACTGGCTGGGCTGCTGGTGTTGGCATTTTTGGGGACAATAGTGGCGCACTTCTTTCGTTCCAATGCCTGGGCGCGCCAGATGAGCATGTTTACGCCATTGCTCCAAGCTATGCAACAGATCGCGCGCGGCGACTTTAGTGTACGCGTCGAAAGTCCCATTGTGCGCCATCCCAACGAACCCCTGCATCAGCTATTTCAAGGGATTAACGATATGGCACAGCAACTCAAGCAGATGGAAGAGATGCGGCAAGAGTTTATTTCCAACGTCTCCCACGAGATCCAATCTCCCCTTACTTCGATTCGTGGCTTTGCCCGTGCGCTTCAAAATGAGAAAGTCGGTGCCGCCGATCGCGCCCATTACCTCACCATCATCGAGACTGAGAGCATGCGTCTCTCCAAGCTCAGTGATAATCTCCTTTCGCTGGCCGCCTTAGATGCCGCAACGATTCAACTCGACTGCAAATCATTTCGGCTTGACAAGCAGATCCGCAACCTGATCCTAGCTTGTGAACCACAATGGGCGGAAAAGCGCATTGAGATGATTGTTGACGCCGCAGAAGTTCCCTTCACCGGTGACGAAAATCTCCTCAGCCAAGTGTGGGGTAATCTGCTGCACAACGGCATTAAATTTACGCCGGATGGAGGAACGATCTGTGTGTGGTTGCAACAGTGTGCCACGGGCATCGAATTGCGCATCACCGACAGCGGGATCGGAATCGCATTAGATGAGCAGGAGCGGCTCTTTGAGCGTTTCTATAAGGCTGACAAAGCGCGCAACCGTATGGTGGGCGGCAGTGGACTTGGGCTGGCTATTGCCAAGAAAGTTGTGGAGATGCACGCTGGTACGATTGGCGTCGAGAGTACGCTGGGGGTTGGCACAACCTTCACGGTCTGGCTGCCCACAATAGCTGCCGCCTAGCAACAGCCGTTGTCCCAAGACGATATTTTTCAGTCCAGCGTTGACCCCACACTATCACTGCGGCTTTTAAGGCCATCCCGCAGAAATAATTATCCACGAAGCGCACGAAGACACACCAAGAAAAGACAAAGCTTCGTGAAACTTCGTGGATAGTTTAAATTTTGGATTGGCCTAAGTGAAACAGCGAAGTCTTTGAGAACCGGAGGCTGAGCTTGTCGAAGCCGGAGCCGCTTCGGCTTCGACAAGCTCAGCCTCCGCTACCACAGGTTTATTCCCAGACACTGCTGCGGTTTTAGTTAGTACAAGAACGTTTTGGGGGACGGTCACTCCCGCTCAATGGTAACAAAAGGGCAAAAACCTATTTTGTGAAACGGATCTATGCCCCACTTGCCTCAGCATAGGCCACCACCGCGGGCAACAGCACCCGTTCATAGAAGAGTCCTGGCGGCGAAACAGTAAAGCCGGTGTGCATGGTGCCAACATTCATCATCACCACCATAATCAGATCAATGCCCTCCAGCCACTGCATGCGCGTCGAAAAGCCCAATGTCCCGCCGGAATGACCGACCAGCGGATAGCGTGGGTGAATTTCACGCGACCGCGCAATCCCTTGCAGATATTCCCGAGTACTGCCGTCTACTGGTGGGCGGAAGGTGAACATCTCCTGTTGCATGGCTGGCGAAAGTAGCTGGCCATCGCGCAAGGCGCGCGCAAAACGTACCAAGTCACCGGCAGAAGCGACCATACCCCCCGCCGCCCATTCGGGTGATAAGTTTGCGGCAGTCGACTCGACCAACAGTGGGCGGATCAGAGGAAAGGTGCGGTGGATACCGGCCTCGCGCACAAAACTAGGTGTGGCATAGTGATAGTGATGGGCGAGGTTGCCCGTGATCGGCTCAAACGATTCCATAAAGGTCTGTGCCATGCCCAATGGTTCCAGAATTCGGCGGCGAATTTCTGCGGTCACTTCGTTGCCAGTGACCGCTTCCACAATCAACCCCAGGAAGGTGTAATTGGTGTTTGAGTAGGCATAACTGGCTCCCGGCGCAAAGTCAGCCGGTACCAGATCATCGGTGATATAGGCCAAGGTTTCCGTTTTGTCCCAGAGATAGCCCACCGTCATCTCCGCGCCCCGACCACGGGAAATCCAGGCCGGTTGAAATTCCCATGTGGGCACGCCACTGGTGTGATTGAGCAATTGGCGCAAGGTTGCCGTTGTCGCATTCGGGATGCGCTGTACAATCGGCAGCGTGACATAATCGGTGGTAACCGCGTCTAAGTCCACCTTGCCCTCCCCCGCCAATTGATGGATGACAACCGAGACAAAGGTTTTGGTAATGCTGCCAATCGCAAAGAGGGTGTCGGATTCCACCGGCGTCTGCCGCGAGAGATCGTCATAGCCGGCTGTGCCGGACCAAAGCAACTCGGTCCCATTGCCCAACGCCACTGAAATCCCTGGTAGCCCCATTGCCACGCCGGTCATTAACGCATTCTGCAACTGTGTGTCATCGTCTGTTAAATTGTTCATCAGTTGATTACTTTCTTTGTCTGTATGGGGTTCATTTGACGACGGCCGATTTTTGTCATCCCCATCTTTGCATAAAACCCGACCGCCTGGGGATCGGCGGCCAGTTGTAAACGCATTGCTCCACATGTTTTGGCCTGCGCCAGCGCGTGTTGAAAGAGTTGTTTACCGACGCCCTGCCCAATCCATGGCGGGTCGATCCACAGGTCATCCAGCTCATAGATCTGTGCATCCGCCGTGGGCGTGAGACTATAAAAGCCGACGATATCATGACCACATGCAGCAAGGTAGACAGTATCTTCGATGATCCGTTGTGTTGTCATGATCAAGCCAGAGCGCCAGAGTGCCATCAACTCCTCGGCATAACCCCAGTACCCTTTGGCCGCCAGCGCGATTTCACTTAGGCGTTCAGCTTCCGTTGGTTCGGCGCGACGGATGTTCATGGCTTAAATCAACCCCTCATGTTTGCCCACGGCGTGGCGCACATATTCAAATTGGCCAATGTGAAAGGGCTCGTGAAAGAGCATGTAAAAGGAAAAGCGTGCGCCAATCGTGGTCACCGAACCATTGGGGCGCGTGACCTCCTGTGCGTAGCTTTCGTCAGTCGCACCTTGCACACACGCCAGCAGATGGGGCAATTGTTCATCGAGCATGGTACATAGTTGGGCGAGGGTCGGCAGATCGTCCGCCGGGGCTGTGATTGGGGTGCTGCCATTGCCATAGCGCGCGTGCAACTCCTCCGCCAATTGGCGTTCGGCCCCTAACATGGCGGCGGCACTATCGCGAAAGACCAGCAGATGACCCAACAACCAGTTGGCGCTGTTGGCCCCGGCGGGGGCAACGTAGGCGTCGGCCTCACTGAGGTCATCGATATGGCGGTGAATCAAGCTGGTTTGTAGTTGAAGTTGGCCGGTCAACTGGTCGGTGGAAAAGGTTAACATGATCATTCCTTTGCAGATTGAATGCTGGATGAGTTGTGGCGCAGTGCACGGGAAAATTGCTCGTCAAATCAATTTTAGCAGGAAACATGTGCTCTACCTAACTCTGTTTATATTGAGTTTACGCAGCTGCCTTATGCTGGTGCGCAGTGAATCATTCCCATTGTGCCCAGTAGCCTATGGGCCATTTTGTCAACGGAGGAAAGCGTATGTTTGCAGGTCGTTCAGAGCGCCGTCGTACACGCCAGGCGGCAGCCGATCAGGCGCAGGATAGCAGCGCGTTGCCTTTTACCGCGGTGAACTGGGGGCGTCTTTTTGGCTATTTGCGCCCCTATTGGGGTCGTATGACATTGGCCATTCTGGCGCTACTGCTGGCAACTGGATTTGGGTTAGCCTTTCCAGCACTGATCGTGCGGCTGCTCGATAGTGTTACTAGCACCGGCGGCACAAATCAACTCAACCTGCTGGCTGGTGTGCTCGTCAGCGTCTTTTTACTACAGGCCGCCTTTAATTTTCTACAATCGTATCTGTTGGCTTATGTCGGCGAACGGATCGTACTTGACCTACGCACCTCGCTCTACGGCCATCTGCAACGACTTTCACTCGATTTCTACGCCGAGCGCCGGGTCGGCGACCTGGTCTCGCGCCTCTCCAGCGATGTGACGCAGATGCGTACGATGTTGACGAGCAATCTCACCTCGCTGCTCAGCCAGGTGGTGACCTTGATCGGCTCGATTGCGATTGTCTTTACGATGAATGCGCGCTTTACCCTCTTTATCCTGGCGCTCTTGCCAGTGTTGATTGGTGTGGCCTTTGTCTTTGGACGACGGATCACGCAGGGCAGCACCCAGCTACAGGATGAATTGGCCGCGTCAACGGTGGTGGCCGAAGAGGGCTTGCAGGGCATTCGCGTCGTCAAAAGCTTTGGGCGCGAGGGTTACGAGACGGATCGCTATAAGGGCGCAATGCAGCAGACCTTTTTCGCGTCGCTACGCATGGCCGTCTACAACTCACTCTTTGGCTCGGTGATGATGTTCCTGGGCTTCAGCACAATTGCCGCGATCATGTGGTATGGCGGGCGCGAGGTCATGGCAGGGCGACTGACGATTGCGATGATTACCGGCTTTTTGATCTACGGCATCTCGATTGCCACCAGCCTCGGCGGGCTCGGTGCGCTTTATGGACAAGTCAGCGCGGCGCTGGGTGGGGTAACGCGCGTCTTTGAAATTCTCGACACAGAGCCGACGATTGTCGATCGCCCCAATGCCGTGGAACTGCCACTGGCGCGTGGACAACTGAGTCTGCACAATGTCTCATTTAGCTATGACGGGGTAGCGCCGGTGCTGCGCGACATAACCTTGCGCATCAACGCCGGCGAGATTCTGGCGCTGGTTGGGCCTAGCGGCGCGGGCAAGAGCACGCTCTTCAACCTGTTGCCCCGTTTCTATGACCCCACGGGCGGCGCGATCTATGTCGATGGCTACGACTTGCGTCAGGTGACGCAGCAGAGTCTGCGCGACCAAATGGCGATTGTGCCGCAAGAGACCATGCTCTTTGGCGGCACAATCCGCGATAACATTCTCTACGGCAAGCTCAACGCCAATGAGGAGGAGGTGATCGCGGCGGCCAAGGCAGCCAACGCCCATGAGTTTATTATGGCCTTCCCCAATGGCTATGCAACCACGGTTGGTGAGCGAGGGATGAATTTGAGTGGCGGCCAACGGCAACGCATTGCAATCGCCCGCGCCATCCTCAAAGATCCGGCGATCCTCCTGCTTGACGAGGCGACGAGCGCGCTCGACAACGAGTCGGAAGAATTGGTGCAAGAGGCGCTCAATCGACTGATGCAAGGGCGCACCACGATCATCATCGCTCACCGCCTGAGCACGATCAAGGTGGCCCATCGCATTGCCGTATTGGAAGCTGGGCAAATTGTCGAATTGGGCAGCCACGAGGAGTTGATGGCCAAAGCGGGTCTTTATGAACGGCTCTACACCATGCAATTCCGGGTGCCCGATGTCGAGTTGCCGCGGATGAAAACCGTCATAGTCGGCGAAGGGGTGAAAGGACAGCACAATGGGCAGACGCCGCTTGTTTATGCCTAAGCAGTGAGACGGTGAGACGGTGGGACAGTGGGACGGTCAGCCTGTCCCACTGTCCCACCGTCTCACTCTTCTTTGCTTACCCTCCCACGTTTCTCCTGCTGTAACCGCATCGTCTGCGCCTGCATCAAGGCTGCGCCCCGGTGGATAAAATCGAGCACAACGGCCAGCTCCTCATCGCTATAGTGATCAATGAACTCAGCTTGGGTCGCCGCAGCCAGTGGGCCATAGATGGTGACCATCTCCGGCGTATTGACCGCGCCTGCAATTGGATCCACAATCACCCGTCGTCGGTCATGCGGATCGGCGACGCGTTGCACAAAGCCGCGCTTCTCCAGACGATCGATCACGCCGGTAACTGCGCCCGTTGTTAAACCGATCAGTTGAGCCAGTTCCCCAGCGGTAAGCGGCCCCATCTCGCGCAACACACTCAAACACTTGCCATCGGTCGGATTCAGCCCCATTGCCAATGAGGCTGCCTGATGAAACATGACGGTCCACGTACTCATGTGGCGGATCTCTTGCATAAAAGCCTCGGCCATTTCCGCACGTGACAATGATTTGTCAACCAATTTCGGCTCCTCTGCAACCCTTTTTCATTTACTTCGTATTTATTTTAATAACTAAGATATATAGAAACTAAGTTAACATATTGGAATGCGTATCTCTTAGTTTGTAAGCTAATCTGATTATACCGGAATTGCTTGCTTTTACGAAGTTACCGCAGCGTAACGGATTGTTAGAAACACGGATTCAGCTACCTAATTTCAATCAGGAACAAATCATGACTACACTTATAACAGAACAACTCAAACCGATAACAACGGCAACCAATGCCGACGAAGCAGCGGTGCGCCATCTTTTCCAGCAGTTGATGGATGCCTGGGCCGCCGGCGATGCCCACGCCTACGCGTCCCTTTTCACTGCCGATTCCGACTACATCGCCTTTGATGGTGTGAATCAAAAAGGCCGTGCAGCGATTGAAGCTGGACACAAACCGCTCTTTGATCACTTTCTCAAAGGCTCCAAACTGACCGGCGGGCTGGTAAGCCTTACGCAACTGGCGCCCAACGTGATCATAGCGCACGCCGAAGGCAGCATTTTGGACGCCGGCCGGAGATCACCCGATCCCGAACGCCTTTCTAACCAAACGTTGATTGCCGTCAAAGAAGAGGGTCACTGGCGTTTCCGTGCCTTTCACAATACACGCGTGCGGCCGATCAACGGCGGTGTACGCAACCTAGTCGCCTGGCTGCTGGCAGATCGGCTTTGGCGGCTCTTGGGCAAGCAAGTTTAGATTGCACAGCAATTTGGATAAATTTTAAACAAAATGAGAGGATGGCAAGATGCGTGATCTGACAATTTTTGAACAACGAGTATGGGGTGTTTGTCTCGTGGTGGGACAGGCACTGATGACGCTTTCCACCTTTTTCTGGCAGGGTCACGGTTACAGTGTCAATGTGGGTACGCTGATTGTATTGGCCTGTGTCTTCTGGATCCCTGGCATGATGGGGCTTTTTCAACTGATCAAACCGCGCTGGCCACGCTTGGCAACGCTGGGATTACCGCTGGCGATTTATGGCTGCGTGGGTGGGGCACTCTTTGGCTTTGAAGGGATGTACACCGCGCTTTTTGCCATACCACACGAGTCGGCAATGGCAGCTTGGGCACAATCCCCTTTGCAATTCAATCTAACCATCTTCTGGCCAGGGCCACTGTTCCCGCTCACGCTGTTGGTGTTGGGGTTGATCTATCTCTATACCAAAACCACACCGGCGTGGGTCGCGCTGCTATTGGCCGCCGGTGGGATTGCTTTTCCCCTCAGCCGCATTCTGCGCATCGAATGGATCGCACATGTGGCGGACCTATTGTTGTTCGTACCAGTGCTCTATTTGGGTTTCCAACTTCTGACACGCAAGATAGCAGATGATGAAATGCGAGAGGTGACGCCAGGATGACGCCATTGCCGTTCTGGTTTGCAATCGTGTTATCCTGGCGTCAAACCGTGACGGCACATGGCATGGGATACCCACAAATTTGCACAACGAAAGGCAGTTGCGCAACAATCCAGGGAGAACAACCGAAACCTGATACGACTTAAAGCTCATTGGATTCACGCGAAAAGAGAAATGCGCCATGTCAACCCATACACTTTCACCAAAACCACTCCTCATCGTGGGCCACCGCGGTGCCAAGGAAGTTGTCCCCGAAAATACACTGCCTGCCTTTCAATTTGCCATCGATGCTGGTGTCGACGCGCTTGAACTCGACGTCCACCTCAGCAGGGATGGCGAACTGATCGTGATGCACGACGCCACGATTGACCGCACGACCGATGGCAGCGGCGCGATTCGGGAATTTACCTTGGCCGAGCTAAAGCAATTCAACGCCGCGGCCCATCTTGGGGGAAATGAGGCGGGGAGGCGCATCGAGATCCCGACGCTGCAAGAGGTCCATGACCTGGTGCAAGGTCGCGTGCCCATCAACCTTGAGATCAAAAAAGGTCCGGATGGAATACGTTACCCGCAGATTGAAGAGCAGATCATTGCACTGGTGCGGCACAATCGCGCCATCGACCTGACTGTGCTCTCCTCCTTTGATTTTCCCACGTTGACAACCGTCCAGACGTTGGCACCGGATATTTTGAACCACGCCATTGTTGCCCAGAACTACTTCCAAACGCCCGGGCTTGAGACGCCAGAACAGGTGGCAGCCGACTTGGTAGCCAGGGGCGTGCATTGGGTGGCGATCAACAAAAGCTATCTGACCCGCACATTGGTCAATGCACTTCACGAACAGGGTATCCTGGTTCACGCGTGGGTGATCAACGAGAAAGAAGAGGTAGAGGGTTGCGTGGCGCTGGGCGTCGACGCCATTACCACCGATCGCCCGGATCGGATTGTCCCATTTTATCGAGCGATATAACCTGCATATAAGACCAATCCAAGTTTCACGGTTGCTCTAGCCATGCAACAAAGTGATTGCGATGATGAGCTGCTTGGGTTAGTTCGCTTTCCCCTTGGATGGAACGCCATCCATTTTTGTAATATCTAAATAATAGATCCTTAGATCGGACCCAATAGTACCAATAAAGGCGGGGCGAATTTGTCGGTATACCGTATATGAAGGCCAACTGTCGCTTTGGCACTAGTACTCGGCTCAACACCACTTTTATCTTCTCCGACAAAGAGTCCCGGCTATGCATCTGCATAAAATGGTTCGATGTTGTTGCGCCCAACTCCTCATAAGCTGAGAAGATCTGCGCTTTAGCCGTCTCGACTAAGTCCAAGGAGAGTTCGCTCGGTTTGAGGGTTTCCAAAACAGAAGCGGGAATAGCCGCTCCTACTAGAGCCTGAGAAAGATATAAGGCTAAATACACCCCTTTTGTCCATCCCCATGCTTGGCTACGTTCGCAAATTGCTGTCCAGTCCAGGTCGGCCCCATAGCGCATCACTGTTTCGGTAATATCACATAATGGCCGAATGCCTTGCAGAAAGCGATGTTGATAGGTGGCGTGTAGACAAAGATGGAGGAGCAAGTCTTCTGGGCAGAGGGCTTTGGCTTCGATCCCGGCTAAGTGAAAGGGTTGGGCGCGTGCCCACCAATCTTCAATGGTAATGGTATATCGCTGGCCAGGATTGGTAATTGTCCAATGGAGTTCAACGGACGTTGATGCACTATGCTTGATAAAGAGTGGCAAGTGATGTTGAAAAGACTTGTGCAACTCCAACTGTAGCGGCTTTTCTGGTTGATAGCCCAGCGCCATGATCAGTTCTGCCGCGGCGGGGATATCCTCCTCGTGGACCACAATATCGCAATCGCTCATCGTGCGAAGCCCCAGGCTAGGATACACCGAATTGGCCAAATGTGTCCCTTTGAGCACGAGAACGGGAATATTGTTAGCCTGTAGCGCTTTAAGGATCTCAGCCAACTCTTGGAAGAGTTTTAGGTTGCGTACGGTATTCCCAATCAGCGTCTGTGCAAACTGCTTTTTTATATCTGCCGGTAGCAGTGAATCAAGACCATGTTGTTTGATGCGATGGTAGAGTAGAGGCGCTATGTGTTGTTTGTTGGCAAGTGTAAGTAGTGCCTCCCATACTGCCGGCGTGGTTTGCGAAATTCCTGTCTCCACAGCGTCAATCGGATTGGGGTTTAGACAGATCAATAATAGCTCTTGGATTGCCAGTTCACTCATAATTTTCAATTTTCTGTTTCTGCATCGTTACATTTCTGATAAGCAACAGTGTAACACTGTTCTCTGACCGCCTTCGTAGGCAATATGATTGATTCTTCTCGACCCCTAGTGCCGTGATTATGATCTCTCTGGAGCCATTTTGGTATCTATACTGCGTTTAGAATGAGAACCGGAGTTTTGCGGACCAACGGGATCGCGTGCGTCGCACTGACCGCCAACTGCTTCTAGTCCGCTAGATGCTTCCGTCAGTGCGACGCACGCGGACCGAAACTAGGGGTTTCATTCTGATTTGAGTATAGTGTAGCGCACAACTTCTGGTAGACCCCGATCAACGCAGAAATAAGCCAGGTCTCTTGATCGTTTGTTTAGGCGTGAGATCAACGGGTTTGCCGAGTGATGCCGGGGCCAAGTGCTGTGAAGAAAAGAAGTGGCGATGAAGAATTGAAGTGATCAACGAAAGGCATCTGCTATGCTGCAAGCATAGCAGATGCCTTTGCCGCTTGCAAGCGCCTTTTTTGCGAGTTGGCTTGCAAGTTTGTTAGGTGTTGCGAATTTCTTCTACCACGGGTGTGTGACGCGTGGGATCGTGCCATAGCCATTTGCTTTGTCTACTAGATGGAATGCTCCACAAACGCGTGGTGGGTTGGCTCTCTGTGTTCGTCTTTGCAGATGGGCTGGAGAATGCTCCACAAACGCGTGGTGGGTTGCTAAGGTACTCCCTTCACACGTGTTCGTGTTGATCCCGTTGTTTGCCGCTGTAGGCTGTGGTTGCGTTACTAGACCGGTTATTCTCATTTCGTGTTGGTCGTGTGCGAGCTTTTTGACTATCCTCTATCGCTGTGCTGCCAGTGACTGCGCTAGCGGTCGCCGAACTCTCCTCCTCTGTCGCTTCTTTGTTATACTCAAATCAGAATGAAACCCCTAGTTTCGGCCAGCGTGCGTCGCACTGACGGAAGCATCTAGCGAACTGGAAGCAGTTGGCGGTCAGTGCGACGCACGCGATCCCGTTGGTCCGCAAAACTCCGGTTCTCATTCTGAACGCAGTATAGCTGAGCAAAAGTATGATTTACAGGTCTTTGTAACGGTGATCTTCTTTTTACCACCGCCGAAAGAGCAAACGATTTCTAGCGCCTATCACAGTGAGTTCATGGGACAGGTGGTCCATGTCGATTTCCGAGTCATCAAAATTTGGGAATTGGATGCGGAAGCGGTTTTACGCTATGATAACCCAATGTTGTTGCCCTTTGTGCCGTTAATGCACGGTGGCGGCACTGAACAAATTGTCCGTCGTTGTGCATACCGAATCCGGCAAGAGCCGGTAGCAGAAGCCGCCGAGTTAGAGGCAATTTTAGCGATCTTCGCTGGGTATGTATTAGATGTCGAGACGATTAGAGCAATTCTGAGGTGGGAAATGACGATTGTACAAGAATCTCCGATCATGCAAGAATTGAAGAATGTATGGCGTGAAGAAGGCCGTGAAGAAGGCCGTGAAGAAGGCCGTGAAGCAACATTGTCCATTTTACGCGGTGTTGTTGCATTTCGGTTTCACGTTGCTGAAAGTTATTTCGACGAGCTATTCTCCCTCTTCGACTTAACTGATCTAATCCAATTGAAAGGTACAGTCTTTGACGCACAATCCTTATCAGAGCTAGATCAGAAGTTAAGACAACTTGCCGAAACCCATGGCAAACAATAGCGTCTCAGTCACTTTATTACGGGACAGGAAATGGATACAGAAATTGATGTAAGCAAGACCGATATCAGCACCTTTGCCATTCCCGACATTCGTGCTCATGCCCGCGCCATTGCCCACGGCGATACTGTCGTTGTCTTTGATACGACCCTCCGCGACGGCGAACAAAGCCCCGGTGCTACCCTCAACACCCAGGAAAAGCTCGATATTGCGCAACAATTAGCCCGTTTGGGCGTAGATATTATGGAAGCTGGCTTTCCGGCGGCCAGTCCAGGCGATCTAGACGCTGTACGGCAGATCGCCAATAGTGTTGGTCGTACAGCGCGGCTCGATAAAACAGGCAAACCGGTTGCCCCGCCGATTGTAGCCGGATTGGCGCGCGCTAATAAAAATGATATCGATAAAGCTTGGGAAGCAGTCCAGGGGGCGGTACGCCCGCGGATCCATACCTTTCTTGCCACCAGCGATATCCACATGGAGCACAAGCTACGCATGTCGCGCGACGATGTGTTGGAAACAGTCGGCGACATGGTGCAGTACGCGGCGTCGCTCTGCCAGGATGTCGAATTTAGCCCCGAAGATGCTGGCCGCAGTGATCCCGATTTCTTGGTCAAGGTGCTCGAAGTGGCAATTCAAGCCGGAGCAACAACTTTGAATATTCCCGACACTGTTGGCTATACGACGCCAGATGAGTATGGTGCGCTCATCAACCATTTGCGCGAAAATGTGCCCGGCGGCAAGGATGTGATCTTTAGCCTGCACTGTCACAATGACCTTGGCTTGGCGACAGCCAATACGTTGGCCGGGATCAAGGCCGGTGCGCGCCAGATTGAGGTAACGCTCAATGGGATTGGAGAACGGGCCGGCAACACCAGCTTGGAAGAGACGGCGATGGCGCTGCACACACGTAAATCGGTCTACGGGCTAGAGACGAATATTGTCACCACCGAATTGCACCGTACCAGTGACATGGTCAGCCGCTACACCGGGATTGTGATCCAGCCCAACAAAGCAATTGTCGGGGCCAATGCCTTTGCCCACGAAGCCGGCATTCACCAGGATGGTATGCTCAAACACAAGCGCACCTATGAGATCATGGATGCCGCAACGATTGGCTTGAACCAAAGCAAATTGGTCTTGGGCAAGCATAGTGGTCGCCATGCGCTGCAACGCAAGCTCGAAGAGATGGGCTTTCATTTGGAGAACGATGAATTCCAAGAAGTCTTCAAGCGCTTCAAAGATTTAGCCGATAAGAAGAAGACCGTCAGCGATGCTGACCTGGAAGCGCTCGTCGGTGACGAACTTTACCAACCAGTCGAGACCTGGGAGTTGCTCAACATTCAGGTCCAATGTGGCACACAGGTGATCCCAACTGCGGTTGTGACGCTGCGCAACAATCAGAGTGGCGAGACGGTGACCGACGCCGGCTTCGGAGCCGGCCCCGTCGATGCGATTTATCAAGGCATCAATCGGATTCTTGGCGTAGAAAACACGTTAGTTGAATTTCTTGTCCAAGCCGTTACCGAGGGGATCGATGCCAACGGTGATGTGACGATCCGCATTGAAGTGCCCGATAGCCGGGGCTTCAGCGAAACGGCACAAGGGCGGCCACGTCGCCGGCTCTTTAGCGGTCGCGGGGTTGATACGGATATTTTAGTGGCCAGTGCGCGGGCCTATATGCAGGCGCTCAATAAGATGTTGAGCACCTTTGACAGTGAAAGTTCCAGTGTGAATATTGCCGCCGATCAAGTAACGGTTTAGGCTAACGCTACGCGGAGGCTAAACTTGTCGAAAGCTTACTCGCTTTTACTTATCTCAGCGTAATTCGTAGAAACATATATACTCTCAACTTTCATAAATGAGAATAAAAACGCACAAAATACACGAATGCGCTATGCTCATCTATGCACGAGTTGAGTATACAATGTGAGGCGTAATGAATGATCCGAGCGTTGTCGCAGTTAGCACCGGCCCAACGCATAGCTTTCACAAGGCCAATCAACCATCAATCAAGCTTATTGCCGGTCTTGGCGTGGAAGGCGATGCACACGCTGGCACGACCGTCAAACATCGCTCTCGGGTTGCTCGCAATCCAAACCAACCCAATTTGCGCCAGATTCACCTAATTCATGTAGAGCTGCATGAGGAGTTACAAAACGCAGGTTTTGCCGTTGCACCCGGTGAGATGGGCGAAAATATTACAACGCGCGGGGTTGACTTGTTGAGCCTACCAATGGGGACAATCCTCCACTTGGGTGACAGTGCGATTGTTGAGGTAACCGGGTTGCGCAATCCTTGTAAACAGTTGGATGATTTTCAGCCTGGCCTGATGGCCGCAGTGCTTAGTTACGATGCGCAGGGGAATTTGATACGCAAGGCAGGGATCATGGGCATCGTGCGGATTGGTGGCCAGATCTGTGCGGGTGATACAATTGTGGTTAAACTGCCACCGGAACCATACGAGTATTTGAAACCGGTCTAACATCAAGACCATTCAAATAACGAGGAAGGAGCATTCTCTAATGCGGCTCGTCCTCGACTAGACGGCGTTAGAGAACGCCTACTCCACGTATTCATTCGTCTTATTTGAATGGTCTTAGGTCTAACATACGTTGCACGGGATTCGCGTTCACACCAATTTTAGCATGAAACAATTTTCTTATCTAACCAAACTATTCGTCGGTTGCTTTATCATCCTCCAACTCCTTGAACCGCTTGTCGCATCGGCCGCGCCCCTACGGCAAAATTCCTCTCTGCAGGAGTGCGACGTCATCACCGAAGAGACGTTGCAAGATGAACTCAACAATGTAACGCAAGATGTGGTCGAAAAGGCGTCGGCCAGCTTGGACGTAAAGCGAATTGTCGCCACCCAATGGCGCACATTGGAGATGGATGCAGCTATTAACAGTGAAGTTGATGCTGCGGTGGAGCGAGTCAAAAGCCGTGAAGATTATTGGAACAAGTTTCTTTCCGGTTGGTCCACTGCCAAGGCAGAGGAGTTGACGACCGCCGTCACCACTGAAACCTTCGATTCACCCGTGTTTCGCAAAAAGATCGATGATCTGTCGCAAGCTGTCGCCCAACAAATTGGGGAAGAGATTGCGGTCCTCTCTGCACAATCTGTTTCGGCCGCCTTCTTTTGTCTGCAGACCTTTATCAACGGCAATTACTCAAACGCGCTCGTCAGCACCTTTGAAGAACAAGTACGAGTCGCCACCCAGGAAGCAGGTGTGGGCGAAGATAGTGCACTCGATAATAGTTTGCTCAACGTCGTTGGTCAGCATAAGACAGCGCTTGGTGGTGTGGGCGTCATCATTGTTGCCCAAGTCAGCAAGCGGATCATTATTGAATTGGGCGAGACGATCTCGGAACGCATTGTTGGACGAATTGTCGGGAGAGTTCTTGGTAAAGCCGGCTCAACGATCATCCCGATTGCCGGTTGGCTGATTGGCGCTGGCATGATCGCCTACGATGTCTACACGAATCGGGATGGCGCGATTCCACAGATCAGCGAAACGCTGAAATCGGAAGAGGTCAAATCGGGGATTCGCGAGGAGATTGCGGCATCGATTGAGCCAGAGTTGCAGCGTGCTTTGCCACAGATTGCCCGTGAAATCTCCAATCAGCTTTATAACGAGTGGCGCGATGTCAAGCGCAACATCCGTCAAGTGCTTGAGTTAGCGAATGAAGATGATGCCTTTCAAGCGATCTTAGCCCGGCTCGATACACCGGACGAGCTCTCGAAGTTAGTCAACCTCGTGGGCGTTTTGCTCCCTACCGTTGGGCGCGACGGATTGTTGGCAGCGGTTGGCGATGGCTCATTTGAAGCACTCTACCAGCAGCCAGAAGCAGCGCTGAAGATCGTTGAAGATACTGGCTCGATCCAAGAAGCGCTGACCTGGGCGGATACGGTTGGTCAGTTGCTCACAGGTGTCGTCCAATATGAGATCTATAAACATCAACCACCGGATGGGTTAGACAAGAGCTTACTCGAAAAGCTCTTGGGACTCAATGATGACGTTGCCATTGGGAAGCTAGCACTTTTGGATCCGCAAACCTTGGGCACGTTGATGGAGCTCTCTTCCGCAAATTTGGTGACGTTAGGCAATCAACTAACGCCAACCGATTTGGAGGCACTCGCCAGTTACATTAGCGTGCTAAACCAAAGTCAACGCAACCAACTGGTGGCGCGCATTAGTAGCCATCCTGAAACTGTAGCGCAACTCAGCGATGCGACACTGCGTGATTATCTCGCCGCCAATAGTAGCGATTTTGAGCAAGCCATGAGTTTTCTCTTTTCACCTAAGGAAGGGCTGGCGGCGTTTAATGATCTCACGCAAGTTGCCACCGGCACTGTTCCCTGGCAGCTCTTTCTTTACAAATATGGTACGGGTCAGAGCGTACTCGTCAGTGGTGCGCTGCTCTTGGCGGCATTGGTCCTCTTACGCCTCGTGCTTGGTGCGATTGGTTGGATCTTTAGCCCGATCACCAATCTATTTCGTAGATAGCAGAATTCGCGTAAGGCAACGTTTTCAATACGGCGCAATCGATCCTGCTCGAACGGCAAATTGGGTAACCCTAGGAGGAACAGTCCATTGCTTATTAGTCTAGACTACTATCCAACTGACCCGAACATAGAAATTGGGGAGTTGCTCATCAGTGTCTCTGTCACGGCAGCCAATGTCGTCAAGGATATTCGCGAAAATATCCGCAATTTAATCGGTGGCCGGATGCAACACTATGAAAAATTGATCGAGCTATCGGTCATCAATGCAATGGCTGACCTAGATGCCAAGGCCAAAGCCAAAGGGTATGACGGTGTGATCGGCGTAAAAGTAGCCAATCCATCGGTGGTCGATGGAGGCGTCGAAATTATTGTCTATGGCAACGGTTTTCGGCGGAAATCCCCCACTGGTTAGCAGATATGTTTTGAATGCTAAACTTGATTAGAAAAGTTAGGCGTTACGCAACCTGCTGTTCTAAAGTGAAATTCTATGCAACTTCGAAAAGTACTTTACCCGCTTCTAACCATTGCGTTGCTCTGGTCAACGATCGCGCCGCTGAGAGCGCTGCCTTTGCAAGCAGCGCCACTGCCAATCAACCACGCCCAAGCCGGATCTTCTGATTACACCTTTGGTGACTGTAGCAAGATTGACAAAGAAGATCTACGCAGTGAAATTGAACAGGTGGCACACGATGCACTTTCAACCGAAAGTGCCAATATTGATATTGACAAAATCGTCATGCGCCAGTGGGTTACTGTTGGTATGGATGGCGCAATTGATACCGAAGTACAACGCGCCGTTGATGATATCTATGCGCAAGAGGGCTACTGGAGTCGACTTTGGTCTGGCTGGTCAGCCGATAAGGCAGAAGAATATGCAACCCAAATTGCCGCAAATGCATTTGGCTCACCAACCTTTAAAGCGCAGATCGAAACACTCTCCGCGGCGGTTGCCGATGAAATTGCACGTGACATTGAGGCCAACTTTGCCCGTGCCGCTTCCGCGGCCTTTTTGTGTATGAAGGCCTATGTCGGTGATCGCTATTCAGGCACGCTCTTTTCCACCTTTGAACAAAAAGTTGGTACAGAGGTAGAAGATGTCGATGTACAAGCCAACGCCGCCGATGTTAACATATCCGCAATCGACGTGCACCAGAAAGCGCTTGGTGGTTTGGGCCTGATCGTTGTAACAGAGATTTCGCGCCGGATTGCGGTGAGTCTCAGTGAAAAGATTGCCGAGCGTATTGCCGGCAAGATCATTGGCCGAGTGATCGGCAAGGCAGGCTCGACACTTATTCCCGTTGCGGGGTGGGTGATAGGGCTCGGTCTGATTGTGTGGGATCTATGGGAAGGGGGCAATGGGGCGCTGCCACAAATTCGCGATGCGCTGCAAAGTCAGGAAGTCAAGGCCAAGATTCGCCAGGAAGTTTCTGCGGCCGTCAAAGGTGGATTGCCCGAAGAAGTCTCCATTGTTGCGCTGGAGATTGCTGTCAACCTGGTCGATGAGTGGAATCGCTTCTGCGATAACAACCGCTCCGTCTGCACCTTGGCCGATAGCAATGCGACCTTCCGCGACATTCTCGACTACACACCGCTCGACCAAGTGAATAAATTGGTGGCGCTCGTTGATGTTTTTATCAATAATCTTGGTCGGTCGAAACTAGAGACTGCAGTTGACAATGGCCAATTTGAGAAGCTGTTGACGCTGCCAGAGGAAACCTTTCCACTGTTAGCCCAAACCAAGTCCGTCGATGACCTATTGGCGTGGAGCACCCTGGCTGGTGACCGGCTAGATCGGGCCATTGCGTTGGGCATTGTGACGCAAAAATCACCAGCCGATTTTGATCAGCCACTTCTCCAAGCTGTACTCAATGTTGATGATCAAGCGGCAGTCGACAAGCTGCTCACACTCGACCGTGGAGCCTTGACAGCGCTGGTCAACTTTGCCGACACCAATTTTGTGCGGCTGGCCAATCGACTTTCGGCAGACGAGTTGCAAGAGCTAAGTGACTATCTAGCCGATACGCCAACCCTATCCACTGGTTTGGCAGCCTCTTTGGCCAGCGGTGAAACCAGTGTAGCGTCTTTGCTCGTCGCAGAAGCAGTGCCAACTATTGCACCAACAGTGGAAGCCACAAGTAGCGGTGGGTCCTTCGGCTTTATTGCGCCCCTATGGCAATTTGTCTATGTCAATAGCATCGTTGTTGTTGCGACTGCGTTGCTCTGTCTGGTCTTGCTGATCGGTCTCACCAGCGCAATTCGTGGGCGAAGCCAACGCGATCCAAAACCCAAAGCCCAGCCAAAGCGGAAAAAGCCGCGCGATGTCTATGACCTCGGCGATGGCTTGTAACTGTAGTTCAGCCGGATAGTGTGGGGTTGTCCCTGTAGAAGTGGCGCAACTGCTCTCGTGCAAAAACCTTCTAATAAGTGCCTTTTTAAAGATGGGTTGTCGATTAAGTGAGCAGTTGCATTCCCTGCCAGGAAGGGTCATCTCTGCTCCCCCAAAACGGTGGCGTCGCACGAATTGTGTATTCGGCTATGAATCCAGAAGGTGGATTGGCGATTTACCCGATTTTCGGCATATCACCCAAAAACTCCGGCTAAACCCGAAATGTTGTACTGTGTCCTTTGTAATAGTGCCATAATCAATGTTGATTACTCCCGCCCAATGACGTGCCCCCGACTCTAATCAGACGACCAAGCAAAGTTAGCCTCGATCCGAAAACGCAGATAAAGCGCTTTCGGATCGAGACTTCAAACTACCTCCAAATTCAGTTGTAGCCCAAGGAACACAGAGAATTTTGGGGCTAGACTCGACATGAGATTGATCAGCGATGATATCTCATGCAACCGCTTTGTCTGACATTTCAACTAAAGGGAGCAACATATGTTTATCAATCAGCAATCAGCGATCTCTTCAACCGATCTTCTTACACAGATACCAATCGATACAGTTCCTGGTTACCCACCCAAGCAAGGTCTTTATGATTCACGGTTTGAGCATGATGCCTGTGGCATTGGCTTTGTGACCCATGTAGAAGGGCGGCGTAGCCACACCGTTGTCGAAATGGCATTGGAAGCGCTGGCCAACCATTCGCACCGTGGTGCAGTGGCCGATGACCGGAAGACCGGTGATGGTGCCGGCATTTTGACCCAACTCCCCTACGAGTTCTTTAACCGTGAGTTGCGACGGTTGAATATGGAGCCACCACCGATCGGCGATCTGGCAATTGGCCAGCTCTATCTCTTCCGTCAGGATGAAGCGGATCGCAAACGGGCCAAAGCCATTATTGCGGAGGTGCTCCAAGAGTTCAACCTCGATGTGCTGGCGTTTCGTTCGGTGCCAGTGATTGACAGTGCGCTAGGGGCACGAGCGGAAAGCACTCGACCCTGGATGGAACAGGTCTTTGTGCGCCGCAATCCGCACAGTTGTGCAGCCGGCGACGAATTTGAACGACTACTCTATTTGGCTCGCAAAACGATTGTCAATCGTGGCCGTGCCGAAGGCGTTCAGCGGCTCTATATTCCGAGCCTGAGCAGTCGCACGATAGTCTATAAAGGGCTTGTGCTGGCGGGTGAACTCGCGCACTTTTACCCGGATCTGAGTGACGAAGGCTTTCAATCGGCCATCGCGGTCTTTCATCAGCGCTACAGCACCAACACTTTTCCCACCTGGGAACGGGCGCAGCCATTTCGCTTGGTCTGCCACAATGGCGAGATCAACACGCTCCAGGGCAATGAAAATTGGATGCGGGCGCGCGAAAGCGATCTTGCCCATCCCTACTGGGAAAATCATATTGAAAATTTGCGTCCGATTCTTTGGAAGCCTGGCAGTGATAGCGGTAAGCTAGATAACGCATTGGAACTGCTTGTCCGCAGCGGACGCGATATCCGTCACGCGCTGATGATGATGGTTCCGGAAGCATGGGAGCGGATGCCGGATGGCGAAGTCAGCCCCGAACGGCGGGCCTTTTATCAATATCACAGCGCCCTGATGGAGCCGTGGGATGGGCCGGCCGCACTCACCTTTACCGATGGTCGCGTGGTCGGCACGATCCTCGATCGCAATGGCCTTCGTCCAGCGCGCTATGTCGTTCTTGACAGCGGCTATGTAATCAGCGCGAGCGAAGCCGGTGTCTGCGCCTATGACGAGAGCCGCGTCGTGCAGAAGGGGCGGTTGGGGCCGGGTGAGATCTTTTGCGTCGATACGACGCGCGGGCTGATCATGACGGACGAGGAGATCACCCATCACTTTGCACAGCGCCGCCCCTACAATCGCTGGGTACAAGAGAATCTCATCGTGCTCGATGAACGGTTGGCCGGCAGCAAATGGCCGGTTGCCGACGGCAACAACGGAACAGAGGCCACTAGCGACGCGCAAAGCAATGGAAACCATAATACGCCAACGGAGATCAGTGCGGAAAAGCTCGTCAAAAAGCAGCTGAGCTTTGGCTATACCAGCGAAGAGATGGTTGTGGTCCTGCGCCCGATGGTGACCGACGCCAAAGAAGCAGTTGGGTCGATGGGCGATGACACACCGCCACCCGGCATGAGCAACCTGCCGCGCCCGCTTTTTCACTATTTCAAACAGCGCTTTGCCGAGGTAACCAATCCGCCCATCGACCCCCTGCGCGAAGAGATGGTGATGAGTCTACGGATGTTGCTCGGTCAGCGGGCTAATCTGCTTAGCGAGCTACCCGAAGCGACGCGGCTTATCGAGTTACACAGCCCGATTCTCAAACCCCATGAGCTACAGTATCTACGGGCCATGAATGAGCCAGAATTCCGGTCAGCGACAATCCAGGCGTTCTGGCAAGTGCGGGCAGATACCGAGCAGGATCAACTCAACTCAGCGCTGCAAACCGCGGTTGAAAAGCTCTGCCTCGCCGCAGAAGAGGCCGTGCGTACAGGGGTACATCTCCTGATTATCAGCGATAGCGATACGGACAGCCAATCGTTGCCGATTCCTGCCATGTTGGCAATTGGTGCCGTCCATCACCATCTGATTCGCCAAGGGATGCGCATGAGCGTTAGCCTACTCTGTGAAAGTGGCGAGCCGCGCGACGTCCATCATTTTGCCGCCCTGATCGGCTATGGGGCCAATGCGATCTTGCCCTATCTGGCCTACCAGACAATTGATGAGATGGTGGCCGAAGGGCGCCACACCGCCGGCATGACCCTCGCCCAAGCGTATGGCAATTTCGTCAAAGCCGTTGACAAGGGGCTGCTCAAAATTATGAGCAAGATGGGCATCAGCACACTCGATAGCTATTGCGGCGCGCAAATTTTTGAAGCGATTGGCATTGGCCAAACGTTGCTCGACTGCGCCTTTGTCGATACGCCAAGTCTGCTTGGGGGGATTGGCTTTCAAAGTGTCGCCGAAGATATTTTGGCCTGGCACAGCAAAGCTTACCCACAGGAGGGTAAAAAATCGCCACGACTGGAATCGTGGGGGCTCTTTAAATCGCGGCGCGGTGGCGAATTGCACGAGTGGAGCCCGCAGATTGTCCATGCGCTCCACGAAACTGTGCATGCATCCAATCGCCAAGAGGGAATGGAAAAGTTTCAGGCCTATCGTACATTGTTACGCGGTATGAAGCTTGCACCACGCCATCTGCTCGATTTCCGCCATTTACGACCCTCTGTACCGTTGGAGCAGGTAGAGCCGGTCGAGCGCATTGTTCGGCGCTTCAGCACGGCTGCGATGAGTTTGGGTGCGCTCAGCAGCGAAGCCCACGAGACGCTGGCAATTGCCATGAATCGCCTTGGTGGTATGAGCAACAGTGGCGAAGGGGGCGAAGCGAAAGATCGTTACTTCACCGAACGGGCCAGCAAAATCAAACAGGTGGCTTCTGGCCGTTTTGGTGTTACGCCAGAGTATTTGATGAGCGCCGAAGAGTTGCAGATCAAGATGGCCCAAGGTTCGAAGCCTGGCGAAGGGGGGCAATTGCCCGGCCACAAAGTAAGCGCCGAAATTGCGCTGTTGCGTCACAGTACACCGGGCGTGGCGCTCATCAGCCCACCGCCACACCATGACATTTATAGCATTGAAGATCTCGCACAGCTGATCTTTGATCTAAAGACAATCAACCCCAATGCTAAGGTCAGCGTTAAGCTCGTCTCGGAATTTGGCGTGGGGACAATCGCCGCCGGTGTCGTGAAAGGCTATGCCGATATCATCCACATCAGCGGTCACAATGGCGGAACAGGGGCGAGTCCATTAAGTAGTATTAAGTATGTTGGCCTGCCCTGGGAGATTGGGCTCTCCGAAACGCACCAGGTCTTGTTGGTCAACGGGCTACGTCCCCGGGTTACCTTGCGAGCAGACGGGGGTCTGGCCACTGGGCGCGATGTGATCATGGCGGCGATGTTGGGGGCTGATGAGTATAGCTTTGGCACAAGTGCAATGATCGCCGAAGGCTGCATTATGGCGCGTGTCTGTCACAAGAATACCTGCCCTGTCGGTGTTGCCACGCAGGACCCGGAGTTGCGCAAAAAGTTTGAAGGCACGCCCGAGATGGTGATGAACTTCCTCAGCTATATCGCCGAAGAGGTGCGTATGATATTGGCAGAGTTGGGCTTCCGCAGCCTGGACGAAATCATTGGCCATCCGGAGATGCTCAAACAGACAATCTTTGGCCGTGAAGCCGGCTTTATGGATCTGCACCCGCTGCTCTACGTGCCGGATACCGGCAGCGCGCGGCGCAATGTATTACCGAGCAACGAACCACTCGACGAAAATAACATTGGCACGCGAATTGTCGAACAGGTACTGGCTAGTTTACGGGCCAACCCCGACGCGCCCGTGCGGCTGGCGCAAAAAATTAACAACACACAGCGCAGCGTAGGTGCCAAGTTAGCCGGACAGCTTGCATTGCGTTACGGCAATCAAGGGCTGCCGGATGAACAGATCCAGATTACCTTTACGGGCTCTGCCGGCCAAAGTTTTGGCGCATTCTGCCTCAAAGGCTTACACTTACGGTTGATTGGCGAAGCCCAAGATTATATTGGCAAAAGCATGTGTGGCGGCGAGATTGTTGTACGTCCCCCCCATGAAGCGCGCTTTGTACCCCACCAAAATGTCATTCTGGGCAATACGGTCCTTTATGGGGCCACAGCCGGCCGACTCTTTGCGGCGGGGCTGGCCGGGGAACGCTTTGCGGTGCGCAATAGTGGTGCCACAGCGGTTGTCGAAGGGGTCGGTGACCACGGTTGTGAGTATATGACCAGTGGGACGGTCGTCGTACTCGGCGAAACTGGGCTTAACTTTGGGGCCGGCATGACGGGTGGTCAAGCGTTTATCTACGACATTGGCGACAACTTTGAGCGGCGGTATAATAGAGAGCTGATTGCTGCCTACCGATTGCAGGGGAATGGTGATGATCATGAACTCAAGACATTGATCACCGAACATCTCGAAAAAACTGGTTCGCAACGAGCGCGTACGCTGCTGGAAGATTGGGAAGCACAGCGCCAACTCTTCTGGCACGTGGTACCACGCGAAAATGTGGTCGCCATTGAGAGCGCAACCGAAGGCTCCGGTAATGAAGAGAGCGAGGATGAAAAGATTGCGGCGTAAGCAACATAGTGTAGTGTTATAGAAGTTTCGCTAGGGTCTGTTGGCATTTGCCAAAACGACCAATAAATTGAAATGTCAACAGACCCTAGATTAAAATGAACCCTTCGCTCCGTAGGGGGGGGCTGAGTTTAGTGCAAGAAAATCATAAATTTCTCTCCTAAACTCAAACGTCCCTACGGGACGGGATAAACTATCATACCTACCTTGACAGTGCACTGGTGCACTGTCAAGGTAGGTATGATAAATTAGAATTGCGTTTTTCGCACTACGGGGCGAAAAACTCACCCTAATCTATAACAATTGAGGAGACGATAGTGGGAAAGACGTTATTTGAAAAAGTGTGGGATACCCATGTGGTCTCCCAGGATGAAGGGGCACCAGCCATTCTGTACATTGATGCCCACCTGATTCACGAGGTGACATCGCCGCAAGCCTTTAGCATGTTGCGCGAACGAGGGATCAAAGTGCGCCGCCCCGATCAGACCTTTGCGACGATGGATCATGCTATCCCCACACGGATTGGCATCGACATCGAGCTATGGCCAGCTGACGCAGCAACCCAAGTGCGGACGTTGCGCCAGAACTGTGAAGATTTTGGCGTAACGTTGTGGGATATCAATGGTGACGTGCAGGGCATTGTCCACGTGGTGGGGCCGGAAATGGGCGTGACCCAGCCGGGGATGACGATTGTCTGCGGCGATAGCCACACAAGCACCCATGGTGCCTTTGGGGCCTTGGCCTTTGGCATCGGCACCAGCGAAGTGGGCCATGTGTTGGCCAGCCAATGTCTATTACAGATGAAGCCCAAAACATTTGCGATCCATGTCGACGGCGAATTGGGCGTGGGCGTGACCGCCAAGGATATTATTCTCGCGATCATTGCCAAGAACGGGGCCGGTGGTGGTGCTGGCTATGTCTTTGAATATCGAGGCAGCGCCATCGAAAAGCTCAGCATGGCCAACCGCATGACGGTCTGTAACATGAGCATTGAAGGCGGCGCGCGCGCCGGTATGATTGCTCCGGATGAGACGACCTTTGAATACATCAAAGGGCGTCCCTTTGCGCCCAAAGGGGCCGATTGGGAACGGGCCGTTGCTTACTGGCAGAGCCTGGTGACCGATGCCGATGCCACCTTTGATCGCGAACTGCATCTCGATGCCAACAAGCTGGAACCGATGGTGACCTATGGCACCAATCCCGGCCAAGGCGTCGGCGTGACCGGCAACGTGCCACGCACAGAAGAGTTGGAAGATCCATCGGAACGACGCAGCCTGTTGAGTGCAATGGAATATATGGGGCTAACCCCCGGCCAGAAGATGGAAGGGCAACCGATTGACATTGTCTTTATTGGTTCGTGCACCAATGGGCGTATCGAAGATCTGCGCGAAGCGGCTAAGATTGCCCAAGGACGCAAAGTTGCCGACGGTGTGCAAGCGTTGGTTGTCCCTGGCTCAAAGGCAGTTAAAGCACAGGCCGAAGCCGAAGGGCTGGATCGCATCTTTAGCGAGGCAGGCTTTGAATGGCGTGGGGCTGGTTGTAGCATGTGTCTCGCCATGAACGATGACAAGGCCGGTGCGGGCAAGTACGTTGCCAGCACGAGCAATCGCAACTTCCAGGGCCGCCAAGGTCCCGGTTCGCGCAGCCTGTTGATGAGCCCCATTATGGCCGCGGCCGCGGCGGTCAATGGTCACGTTGTCGATGTACGCGAGTTGTTGTAAGCGCTGCTGCATACCTGTGACGGAAGTAGATGATGACTACTATCTTTAAACAGATGACGATATACTAGAGGAATCTTAATAAAATGGAACCATTCAAAAAACTATCGGCCACCGCCGCGCCCCTGCGTGCCGAAAATGTCGATACCGACCAGATTATTCCCGCTCGCTTTCTCACGGCAGTGACGAAAGAAGGCATGGGCGACGGGCTCTTTTCCAGTTGGCGTTACAATGCCGACGGCAGCCCCAAAGCGGACTTTGTCCTGAATCAACCCGACTACAAAGGGGCAGACATCTTGATCGCAGGCCGTAACTTTGGCAGCGGTTCCAGCCGGGAACACGCGGTTTGGGCGTTGACCGAATATGGCTTTCGCTCGGTGATCGCGCCAGGGTTTGCGGATATCTTCTACAATAACAGCCTGAAGAATGGTCTGCTGCCGGTGCCGCTGCCGGAAGAGACGGTCAACATGTTGCTCGACCTGGTTGAAGAAGATCCCGAGATCCAGATCACGGTGGACCTCGAAAGCCAGACGGTCTCGCTGCCCGATGGGCAGACCCACAAGTTTGCAATCGACCCCTTCCGCAAGATCTGTCTGCTCGAAGGGTTGGATGACCTCGGCTATATCCTCTCCAAAGTTGAGGCAATTGAGGCACACGAAGCCGAGCCGGCGTACTAACAGTGGTGCAGTGCTCCTGATCAGCAGTCGGCGGGCGCAGAACTCTGCGCCCGTTGTGTTATAATTACTGGATAAACCAAAGGAACATGAGAAAGTACTTATCATGAATGCAACAATTGTCGTTTTGGCCGGCGATGGTATCGGCCCGGAAGTAACCAGCGAGGCACAAAAAGTGCTCTTGGCCGTAGGGGAAAAATTTGGCCATCACTTTACCTTTAGCCAACAGATGATGGGCGGTCGTGCCATTGATGAGTTGGGTACCAGCTTACCCGATGCAACGATTGAAGCGTGTAAGGCAGCCGATGCGATTTTATTGGGGGCTGTTGGTGGCCCTAAATGGGATAATCCCAATGCACCCGATCGGCCAGAGCGCGGCCTATTGGCGATCCGCAAGGCGCTCAATCTCTTTGCCAATCTGCGCCCCGTCAAGCTGCACCCGCAACTGTTGAGCGCCAGCACGATCAAAGAAGAGGTGCTCCAGGGTGTTGATATGCTCGTCATCCGCGAGTTGACCGGTGGTCTCTACTTTGGGCCAAAGAAAGAGGCAGGCGAAGAGGGCTATGAGGCCTTTGACACCGAAATTTATACGCGCCCCGAAATCGAGCGTGTCGTGAAATTGGCCGCGGAAACCGCCATGGGGCGCAGCAAGAAGCTGGTCAGCGTTGACAAAGCCAATGTGATGGCGTCGAGCCGACTTTGGCGCCGGGTTGCGACCGAAGTATTGGCCGACTATCCTGAATTAAAAGTGGAACATGTCTTGGTTGATGCAATGGCAATGCATCTGATTCGCCGTCCGGCCTCCTTTGATGTCATTGTGGCTGGCAATATCTTTGGCGATATCCTCACCGACGAAGCCGCCATGTTGGCCGGCTCGATGGGCATGTTGCCCTCTGCCAGCCTCGGGGATCTGATCAACAGTCAGGGATTGCCCCTAGGTTTATATGAACCGATCCATGGCAGCGCGCCGGATATTGCCGGCAAAGGGATTGCCAACCCACTCGCTGCCATTGTCAGTAGTGCCATGTTGCTCCGTCACAGCCTCGGGCTCAACGAAGAAGCCGATGCAATTGAAGCGGCCGTCGATGCCGTGCTCAACGAGGGTGTACGTACCGCGGATATCCAGCACACCGGCAGCGAAGTTGTCGGCACACAGGTCATGGGTGATCTGGTGGTGGAGAAATTATTGAGCTAGTCATTGGTCATTGGTCAGTGGCAACAACCTCCTGTTGCAACCATTGACTAATGACCAATGACCAATGACCAACATCGAGAAGTCATGATCATCGATCCACAAGACCGACTACGTTCTACCATCCGCTTTCTCGGCAATTTGCTTGGCGAGACCATTATTGAGCAAGAAGGCCAAGCCCTCTTTGATCTGGAAGAAGAGATCCGCAACTTGGCGAAGGAATGGCGCGCCGAAGGCGATTTACAGATCTTTCAAGATCGCATCGACCAGCTCTTACAAGGGTTGATTGGCGAACCGGACAAGATGCTAGCCGTGTTGAAAGCGTTTACAACCTACTTTCAACTTGTGAATCTTGCCGAAGAGCAGCAGCGAGTCCACATATTGCGCGATCGGGAACGTCAAGCTCACGAACAGAATGTGCCGATGGGTGAAACCATCGCCCACGCCATCCAGCGTCTCCACCAAGAAGGATTACGCGCGGGGGAGATGCAAAAGCAGTTGGCAGAGCTCTTTATTATGCCGGTCTTCACAGCACACCCAACCGAATCGAAGCGGCGTACAATTTTGCTCAAGCTCAAACAGATTGCCGATGCACTCTACTCCCTAAATTACCAGACGCTTCTTCCTGCCGAAGAGGAAGCGATTGTCGAAGGCATCCGCGAAAATATCGTGTTGCTCTGGCAGAGCGATGAAAGCCGCGATCGGAAGCCCACCGTCCTGGATGAAGTGCGCGAGGGGTTATTTTATTTTGAAGCAACGCTCTTTCAGCTGGTGCCGCGTATCTATACGGAATTGGAACGTGCGCTAGCAGAGTTCTATCCCGAAGCCACCTTTGATCTGCCGATCTTCCTGCGCTATGGTTCATGGATTGGCGGTGACCGCGATGGGAACCCATTTGTGACGCTCGATGTCACAGAAGAGGCGATTCGCGAGCAAAAAGAGACAATCCTCAAGCTCTACAATATTGAGACGGACGCGCTCTATCAGAATCTGAGTTCGGCGCAGACGCGCGTTGGTATTTCGCAGGCGCTGCAGGAAAGTATCGAGCGGGATCTTACCCTTGTTCCGGCCGATGAGATTGAAGTTCTGGAACGCTTTCGCCTAGAACCGTACCGCCAAAAGTTAATTATGATGTTTCGCCGTTTGCGCGCCACCCGGGCGGCGAACAACGATCCTTGGCAGAATCGCGCTTCACGATCAACAACGGCGACGGCACAAAATGCACGCGCTTATCAGAGCGCCCAAGAATTTTTAGACGATCTCTATCTTGTGCGTGATAGTCTTATCGCGAATAAAGGCGAACGGCTGGCGCATGGACGGATGGCGCAGCTGATCCGAGCGGCGGAAATCTTTGGCTTTCACCTTGCCACGCTTGATATTCGTCAACATGCCGATCGCCACCGCGCTGCATTGGGTGAAATCATGGAACGGTACGGCCTCGCCGATGGCTACGCGCAAATGGCCGAAAAAGATCGGGCTGCGCTGCTTAGCCAGGAGATCCTCAGCGATCGCCCATTGACCGCGCGGCTTGATTTTAGCGATGCAACCAATGAAACGGTGGAACTCTTCCGCCTGATCCGCCGTGCCCGCCAAGAAGTGGGTGAGAATGCGATCCAGACCTATATCATCAGCATGACCACCCAGGTCAGTAATCTGCTCGAAGTGTTGCTCTTGGCACGCGACGCCGGCCTTGCGGGTCAGCTCGATGTTTCCCCTCTCTTTGAAACGATCGATGATCTGCTGGCGGCCCCCCAAATTATGACTGATCTCTTTGAAAATGAAAGTTATCGCCAACATTTGGCGGCGCGTGGTAACCGCCAACAGATCATGATCGGCTACAGTGATTCCAATAAAGATGGCGGCTATTTACGGGCCAATTGGATGCTTTTCCAAGCCCAACGCAATTTGGCCCGCACCTGTGATGAGTATGGCATTCAACTCACCCTCTTCCATGGCCGCGGCGGCACCTTGGGCCGCGGTGGTGGACCAAGCAACCGCGCGATCTTGGCGCAACCTCCAGAATCAGTGCGCGGACGCATTCGCATCACCGAACAAGGCGAAGTAGTGAGCAGTCGTTATGATAATGAAGCAATTGCCCATCGTCACCTCGAACAACTCGTTAATGCCGTCTTACTGAGCGGTGGCCGACGTCCGCACTATGAAAAAGAGGCAGAATGGGCTTCGATCATGGAAGAGCTAAGTGTTGCTGCCTATACGCAGTATCGATCGCTTGTCGAAAAACCAACCTTTGTACGCTATTTTCATGAAGCAACACCAATTGATCATGTAGATCAGCTCAACATTGGCTCACGCCCATCGCGGCGCAAGAAGACCGAGGCGATCTTTGATCTGCGGGCGATTCCCTGGGTCTTTGCATGGACCCAATCGCGCGTCAATTTGCCCAGTTGGTATGGTGTGGGCATGGCGTTGACAGATTGGGTGGCCGATGAGAGCAGTGAAATACCCCAAGCAGAACGCCTATCAACACTACGCGAAATTTATGCAGCCTGGCCCTTTTTTCGCACCGTCGTGGACAATATTCAGGTCGGATTGGCCAAAGCAGATATTGCCATTGCACAGCTCTATGCAGGGTTGACAGCCGAAGCACTGCAAGAAGAGATCTTTCATGATCTGGCCGCCGAATTTGAACGCACACGCACCATTGTGCTCGCGATCACAGAGACCAACGAGCTTCTAGATAATGAGCAGTGGTTGCAACGCAGTATCCGCTTACGCAATCCCTACGTAGATCCATTGAACTATATTCAGGTGGCTCTACTTCGTGAGTTACGCAAAGAAGAAACCGTTCCAAACCGCGAGCAGTTGCAGGCGGGGGTTGTTCTCTCTGTCAATGGCATTGCCGCCGGATTGCAAAATGTAGGGTAATAAAGAAAGTTTTCCTGTGACTGATTACCTGTCCTCGGTAGAGGGGTTATTAATTGATATTGAAGGGGTACTCCTCCGTGGCAATGAGGTGATTCCGGGCGCGCATCAAGCGTTACAGACGCTGCGCGCCCGGGGTATTCCCCACCGCTTCATTACCAATACAACGATTTACAGCCGGTTGACGATGTTGGAGCGGCTACAGAACATTGGCTTTGATATCCAAATCGAAGAGCTTTTCACCGCGACCTATGCCGCCGCTCGCTTCTTGCAAGAGCAGAATGCCCAACGCTACTATCCACTGCTCTTGCCCGATGCCCAATTGGAGTTTACCGGCATAGATGTCGACGAAGAGACACCCGAATTCGTTGTTGTTGGTGACATGGGCGCGAGCTTTACCTTTGCCCGCATGAATCGTGCCCTACGGGCCATCCTCAACGGTGCCCGCCTGATTGCGTTACACAAAAAACGCACCTGGCGCACCGAAGATGGCATGTATCTCGATGGCGGGCCATTTGTGGTGGCCCTTGAGTATGCATCCGAGACACGCGCCGAAGTTGTCGGCAAACCGAGCAAAGCGTACTTTCGCATGGTGCTCGACGATCTCGGGATTGATCCCTCACACGTCGCCATGATCGGTGACGATGTCGAAAGCGATGTACGGGGGGCACAACTGATTGGCATGCAAGGGTGGCTCGTCAAAACTGGCCGCTTCCGCAAAGAAGATCTACAGCGCGGGATCTGGCCGGACAAGGTCTTTGAGAGTATCCAAGAGATTATGGCGTGAGGGGTGGGTAGGTAGACAGGTACGTCGGTAGATAGGTAAATCAGTAAATCGGTGTATCGCACGCATTTACCATTCACCATTGGCAATTTACCATTTACAATTTGTTGCGGCTTTGCCGTCTCATCACCCTTCACGTTCACTGCCACTAGAGAGTCAATACCAATGAGCAAGATTACCCTATATGACACAACGCTCCGCGACGGCACCCAAGGGGAGGGGGTTTCGCTGAGCTGTGATGATAAATTACGCATTGCCCAGCGCCTAGATGAGTTTGGCATGGATTATATTGAAGGGGGCTGGCCCGGCTCCAACCCGAAAGATATGGAGTTCTTTGAGCGGGCGCAACATGAGTTGCACTTAACCCACGCCAAGGTGACCGCCTTTGGCTCGACCTGTCGGGCTGAGATTGACCCAGCCGATGACCAGCAAATCCAACTGCTGCTTCAGGCCAAGACGCCGGCGATTACAATCTTTGGCAAATCATGGGATCTGCATGTAACCGAAGTGCTGCGCACCACGTTGGAAGAGAATCTGCGCATGATCCGCGAGTCGGTGCGTTATCTCAAGGAAGAGGGCAAGGAAGTGATCTACGACGCCGAGCACTTCTTCGATGGCTATCGCGCCAACCCCGAATACGCCCTGGCAACCTTACAGGCCGCGATTATTGGGGGTGCCAGCAGCATTGTTCTCTGTGATACCAATGGCGGGATGTTGCCCTGGCAAGTTGGGGAAGCGGTGGCGGCCGTGCGCAGCGAAGTGTTAGGCATTGAGGCAGGCAAAGCAGCCACCCATCACGCATCCAGCGTTATGCTGGGCATGCACGCCCATAACGACAGTGAAACGGGTGTCGCCAACACACTGGAGGCGGTCCGCCACGGTTGCAACCACATTCAGGGGACGATCAACGGCTACGGTGAACGCTGCGGTAATGCCAACCTCGTTAGCATCATTCCCGATATCCAGCTAAAGATGGATCAGCCATTGGTTGCGCCCGAGAAGCTTGCCCAGTTAGCCGATCTAAGCCACTATGTCAGCGAACTGGCCAATCTCAACCCAGATAGCCACCAACCCTTTGTCGGCAGCAGCGCCTTTGCGCACAAAGGGGGCACGCACGTCAACGCCGTCGTCAAATATGTCATGAGTTACCAGCACGTTGACCCGTTGGTGGTGGGCAATGAGACGCGCGTCCTTGTCAGCGAATTGAGCGGCAAAGATAACATCGCGGTCAAGCGCCAGGAATTTGGCTTGGCCGAGTTGAGTCGCGAAGAAGAGCGAGCCGTCCTCCAGCAGATTAAGGAGTTGGAGAATGCCGGCTTTGCCTTTGAAAGCGCCGAAGCGAGCGTCGATCTGCTTTTGCGCCGTCAACACAAAGAGTATATTGCGCCCTACGAGATGATTGACTACACCACGACGGTCGAACATCGTTCTGGGCGCGGCACCTTTTCTGAAGCAACGGTGAAGGTCAAGGTTGGTGATGAGATTTTTCATGAGGTGGCCGAAGGGAACGGACCGGTCAATGCGCTGAATCTGGCGTTGCGCAAGGCGATCCAACAATTTTACCCGCGGCTTAGCGAAGTTCATCTAAAGGATTACAAGGTGCGTATTCTGAATAGTGAGAATGGCACGGGCGCAATTGTCCGTGTCCTGATCGACAGCACCAACGGCAAGCGCTCGTGGACCGTGGTAGGGGCGAGCACCAACATTATCGAAGCGAGTTGGATTGCCCTCTCTGACTCGATGGAGTATTTCTTATTGACTGACAGCGAATTGCAGGCGGCATAGGGATGACAATTCAATCAGAAGAGGATCTGCGCCGCTTAAAGCGCGCCGGAGAAGTGGTCGCCAAGGCACTACGAAAAATGCAGGCGGCCTTAAAGCCAGGCGTTACAACAGCCGAACTTGACGAGATCGGTCGCCAGGTGCTGGCCGAATACAACGCCCAATCAGCCCCGATCTTTTACTATCAGTATCCGGCGTACACCTGCATCAGCATTAACGAAGAAGCAGCCCATGCGATCCCCGGCAAGCGCGTTGTGAAGATGGGCGATCTCGTCAACATTGATGTCTCCGCTGTGCTCGATGGTTATGTGGCGGATACAGGGGCCAGCTTTATGGTTGGCGAGGTGTCACCGGTGGCGCAGCGGCTCTGTAGTGCGGCGCAGGAGGCATTGCGGGCGGCGTTGGCGGTGGCCAAAGCCGGCAATCGCATGGGTGAAGTACAATTAGCCATCGATAAAGTAGCGCGCAAACATCGCTTTAGTGTGATCGAAAATCTGGCCGGACACGGTGTCGGTCGCCACATCCACGAAGCACCGGAGTTTGTACCCGATTACACGCGCAAAAAAGATCGCCGGCGCTTTCAAAAGGGCATGGTGCTGACATTGGAGCCATTTCTTTCTACTGGTGGGCAAACGGCGGAAGAGCAGGCGGATGGCTGGACACTGGCTCTTAAACCGGGTCAGCTTTCGGCACAGTATGAACATACGATTGTCATCACAGAACGGGAACCGATTTTGATTACAGCTGGGGCGCACAGTGTGACATTGTAGGGGAGTTGTTGGCTGGTTGGCCAGTGCTAACGACGAATAGCCTTAGATCATACTATCAAAGAGATCTCATCGTTGTTGGTTGAGGTCTCTTTTTTGTTGAACTTGGGTAATAGCTGTGATAAACTCTTGCTAGCGCTTTTGTTCGACAAAGGAGAAACTTGTGGTCACTTCGCCATTTCCTGGTATGGATCCGTATTTAGAGTCGCCAGATCTTTGGTCCGATGTACACAGTCGTTTGATCAATATTTTTGCAGAGCAGCTAAGTCCACAACTGGCACCCAAGTATTTAGCGGAACTCAATTCGCAAGTAGTCATCGAACAAGTAGAAAATGACAAAGTAGTGCATAGCGGTGCAATCCCAGACGTCGCCGTTCCCGCCTATCCGGCTATTGCTACAACTGGTGTCATGACAATCGAAGCACCGGCACCGGCTCCCATACGTCTAAAAGTCGCAGTCAGCTATGAAATCACGGTCTTATCGCTTGAAATTCGTCGGCAAAGTGATAAGCGACTCGTGGCCGCTATCGAACTACTTTCGCCGATTAACAAGCGCACCGGCGAGGATCGATCAAAGTCCATAAAAAAACGTGAATCTTATTTTGAAGCCGGTATTCATCTGATCGAATTGGATCTACTGCGACGTTATCCCCGGATGCCCTTTGAAGACGAACTCCCCAGTTGTGACTATGTGGTCATGCTCTTCAACGCGTATGAAGGGCTGGCATGTAATGTATGGCCGTTGACCATGCGACAACAGTTACCGACCATTGGCGTGCCGTTGCTGCGCCCAGACCCGCCAGTGACGCTCGATCTGGGCGCAGCGCTGCGGACTGCGTATACACGGGCGCGCTATGATTTGCGGATCGACTATACAAAAGCGGCTGAACCGCCACTGTCGCCACAGCATGCCAAATGGGTAGAGATGTTGTTGGCACAACACAGACAAAAGTGATAACAATGAGACTTTATAGAATTTATAGGCAAAGAGACCTCAGCCGTTGTGCTGAGGTCTCTTTGCCTGTACTTTGTCGTATTGATAGTCTGTCAACCCTAAATGACGACTATGGGTGCGCCGTTCGTGCTCGGCTACGCCACCACTCAACCAAAATCGGCACCAGCGAGAGTAGGATAATGCCCACCGTCACCAGTTCAAAGTTGTGTTGAACAATGGGCACATTCCCAAAGAGAAAGCCAAGTAATGAAAAGAGGGTTGCCCAAGCAATGCCGCCTACCACATTGTAGGTAAAAAACTTGCGATAGGTCATCTTCCCCATGCCAGCTACAAAGGGTGCAAAGCTCCGCACGATGGGGACAAAGCGCGCCAGGATTATTGTTTTCCCGCCATGCTTTTCGTAAAACTGATAGGTGCGATCCAAATGTTCCTGGCGCAGAAACCAGCGGGGTCGCGTCGCCGCTTCTTTGCCAAGATAGTGACCAATCGCATAATTGCAGGCATCACCGAGAATCGCGGCAACAATGAGCAAAAGCACCAATGCAACAATCGACAGCGCCTCTGGAAAGCGTGCGGAGAGCGCACCAGCCGCGAACAAGAGCGAATCACCGGGCAGAAAAGGGGTCACCACGAGCCCCGTCTCACAAAAAATCACAACAAAGAGTACCGCATAGGTCAACATGCCATAGGTATGGACAATATCACCCAAATAGGTATCGACGTGTAGTACAAAATCAATTACCTGTGAAAGAACATTCATTGTAGATCTCCTCGCAAAGCAGTACCATCACCCTACGTTTTGCCCATAATTTCAGTAGCCACAATTTCGTCGGCGCGATTGCGGCGGTACGATTGCAATCGTACCGCCGCAATTGTGAGCACTACTTTTCTATGCTACTCCGTCAATTCAGCCAGCCGTGTCGCAAATTGATCCCGTTTCTCTTGTAGCTCCGCTTGGCGGCCTTTTTCGCGCTCGACAACATTGGCGGGTGCCTTGTTGACAAAGCCAGGGTTGTTGAGCAATCCCACGATCTTGTTCAATTGACCGTCGAGATTATCAATCTCCTTTTGCAACCGCGCCCGCTCGGCAGCAAGATTAACCAATCCGGCCATGGGCAGGTAGATGGTCATCCCACCCGTGGCCAGCGTACTTGCTTTTTCCGGTGCCGGTAGCTCTTCGGCGATTGCGACTTGCGCACTATCTAAGCGGGCAAGCGACGCAATGACCGGCAAATTTTCACGCATCACAGCGGTATACTCACCCGCACTGAATTGGGCGGCAATGCGGCGGCTTGGCTCCACATTGTACTCCGACCGTGCATTGCGGATCGCGCGGACGGCATCCTGGATCAACGCAAATGCGTCGTCAGTCTTACTATCCGCCCAACCGTCAACGGTGGGCCAAGCGGTTGCAATCAGCGCACGCGTGCCCACGGCTTCTTCGCCCCCCAGTTCGGGCAGATTCTGCCAGATCGTCTCGGTGAGAAAGGGCATGTAGGGATGAAGCAGACGCAGGCTCTCTTCAAGCACAAAGACCAAGACCTGACGCGTGGCCGCCGCTTCCGCTGGGGTCCCCTCATAAAGCCGCACTTTGGCGGCCTCAATATACCAATCACAATATTCATTCCAGAGGAATTCATAGAGTTGACGCCCAGCTTCCCCCAATTGCCAACCGTCAACTAGCCGAGTCACCTCGCTCTGCACACTTTGCAGCCGACTGAGAATCCAGCGATCACTCAGCGCAAGCGCGGTCGGGGCCGGCAAGGCATAGCGCCGATCATATGGCTTACAATCCGTGGCCAACGGCAATTCGTGACCATCCAAGTTCATCAAGACAAAACGCGCTGCGTTCCAGATTTTGTTGGCAAAGTTGCGGTTACCTTCAATGCGCTGCACGCTTAGCTTCATATCATTGCCCGGTGTGCTGCCCGTCAGCAGTGAAAAACGTAGGGCATCATTGCCATATTCTCGAATGAGGTCGAGCGGGTCAAGCACATTGCCCAGGCTCTTACTCATCTTGATCCCCCTCTCATCCCGCACCAATCCATGGAAATAAACGTAGCGGAAGGGCACTTCGCCGGTGAACTTCAGCCCCATCATAATCATGCGCGCCACCCAGAAGAAGATGATGTCATAGCCGGTCTCCAACACTGTGGTTGGATAGTAAGTGCGCAGATCTGCTGTCTCCTTGGGCCACCCAAGGGTACTAAAGGGCCAGAGACCACTGCTAAACCAGGTATCAAGCACATCCGGATCCTGCTGAAGCGCCACAGCCTTACCATAGTGCGCAAGTGCCTGTCCCTGAGCATCACTATCGCTACGCGCAGCAAAGTGATGACCATCAGGGCCATACCAGATCGGAATGCGATGGCCCCACCAGAGTTGACGGCTGATACACCAATCGCGGATATTCTCCATCCAGTTAAAGTAGACACGATTGAAACGCTCCGGCACAATTTTGATATCACCGTTACGCACTGCTGCAATCGCCGGCTCAGCCAACGTCTCCATCTTCACCCACCACTGCTCGCTGAGCAGCGGCTCTACAATGGTGTGGCAACGTTCACAGTGGCCCACCTGATGGGGGCGCTCTTCCGTGCGCACGGTGAGGCCGGCGGCCTCCATATCGGCCCACAGTTTCTTGCGCGCCACAAAGCGATCCAGCCCTTTGTAGGCACCGGCTTCTTCATTGAGTGTGGCATCCCGATTCATAATGTTGATCATCGGTAGCTCATGGCGCAACCCGATCTCATAGTCATTTGGATCGTGACCCGGCGTCACCTTGAGCGCGCCGGTGCCAAATTCGGGATCGACGTAGGCATCGGCAATCACCGGGATCTCGCGATTTACCATCGGCACAATTGCCCGCTTGCCGACAAACGCCTGATAGCGCGCATCTTCCGGATGAACCGCCACCGCGGTATCACCGAGGATCGTCTCTGGACGCGTGGTGCTAACCTCTAAGTATCCCCCCTCTTTGAGCGGATACTTGAAGGTATAAAGCGTGCCCAGTTCCTCTTCATACTCCACTTCTAGATCGCTAATGGCACTGGCACAACGGGGGCACCAGTTGACCAGGCGATTGCCGCGGTAGATTAAGCCTTCGTTGTAAAGGGTAATAAAGGCCTCAAGTACCGCTTCGCTCAACCCTTCATCCAGCGTAAAGCGTTCACGCTGCCAATCGGTTGAAATGCCCATGCGCCGCTGTTGTGCGGTGATGCGGCCGTGGTACTCATCCTTCCAACCCCAAACTTCCTGTACAAATGCTTCTCGCCCCATGTCGTGGCGACTAATGCCCTGTTTGTCGAGCATCCGCTCCACCACATTCTGCGTAGCGATCCCGGCATGGTCGGTGCCGGGCACCCAAAGTGCGCGCCGCCCGCGCATCCGGTGATAGCGGATCAGTAGATCTTCGATGCTGCTGGTGATGGCGTGGCCCAGATGCAACGCGCCAGTCACATTGGGGGGCGGCATGGAGATAACAAATGGTTCGGCGTCGGCAGCGGCCAAACCACTTGCGATCTGTTGTTCCGGTTGAAAGAAGCCATGTTCCTCCCACCAGGCATAAAGTTCTTCCTCCACCTGTGTGTGGTCATAGGTTGTGGACATGCTGATTTCACTCATGATCTCGTCCTTTTCATCCAATAGAAAAAGCCGCCTGTCCTAACAAGGACGAAGCGACTCTCCGTGGTACCACCTTGGTTACAGATAGCTGCACCCAACGGGCGCAATCTGACCTGTCTCTCGAACGCGCTAACGGGCGTACCCGGATAAAACTATTTAATGGTTAATGCTGAACGGTTAATGATTAATCATTAACCGTTCAGCATTAACCATTAGATTGATCTTACCAACCTTCCCGGCGACTTTCTCTGACGCATGGTGAACGGGGTTTGCAGCCGATGACCCCATCTCTCTGACACCTGCCGGCAGATACTCCTCCGGTGCACTGTTGTTTCTGATAAACAAATTTTCTATAGCGACTATTATAGCATGAGTATGTGTTCTGTCAAGAGATTGCTCAAACGTAAAGCGTGAAACATAAAGCGTAAAGCGTAAAAGGGGGTACGCCCTACGTTTCACGTTTGAGCTCAGGCAAATTCCTGGTGCGTTGGCTTGATGATCAGTTCCGGCACATGGGCGCGCGGGGGTAAGAGGGCTACAAAGAGTGCGGCGGCGGCTACATCTTCGGGCTGTAGAATGCGCGCCTTGTGCTCCGCAGTGACCGGTACAGGGCGCTCATCCAGAATGGGCGTATTCACTTCGCCGGGATTGATGACCGTGGAACGAATGCCGTTATCTTTCTCTTCCAGCGCGATTACATTCATCAGTGCGTTGACGGCATGTTTCGAGGCGCTATACCCAGCTCCCGCCAAGACAGAGGCACGCACACCGGCGATCGACGAAATCGTTAGCAGTAGACCATCCTTGCGCTCGCGCATCTGTGGTAACACGGTGTAAATCGTATTAAAGACTCCTGTCGTGTTAACCTCTATCATCCGAGCCCAATCAGCAGGCTGTAATTGGTGAATCCGACGGGCCAACACATTCATCCCAGCATTGTTGATCAAAATATCGATTGGGCCAACTTCGTCACTGATCCATTGGACCAAGGCTTGCACCTGCGCTAGATCGGCAACATCGGCGGCACGAGCGCGGATGGGCGCACGATCGCCCAGTGCATCTACGACTTCGCGCAACTTTGCTTCGCGGCGACCGGTAATGATGACTTGCGCACCAGCATCGGCAAAGGCTTGGGCGATCGCTTTGCCAATCCCCGTCCCACCCCCGGTAATTAAGACAACTTTTCCTGTTAAAGACATGGATTTTCCTGCTCTGATTGCGCTCCTCAGCCGAATGTGTTTCACACATTCGGCTGAGGAGCCTTTGGTTTATCGATGAAAATTCGTGCAATGGTGTTTACTGGGGCAGCCAACTTTGCCATACCGCGCCATTGGCGTCGATCCATGCTTGGGCAGCATCCTCAACGGAGAGACCATCTAATTCCACGGCAGCAATCATGCCAATCTGATCTTCCGTTGAATATTGCATCGCTTTGAGCAAGGCGTAGGCTTCGGGGGCCGCTTCTTGCAAGCCCGGCCAGAAGATCTTAAAAAGGTTATCAGCTGGATAGTCACAAGCAACCCCGCCACTCTCTGCGGTCGCGTAGCACTCATCTGTATAGTCAGGCAAGGCGACACGGGTCAACTCATATTTGGCATGAATGGAGTGGGGTGTCCAGAAGTAAAAGAGAATCGGATCTTGCCGGCTATAGGCAGCATCAAGCCCAGAAAGGATTGCCTCCTCGGAGCCAGCTTGCACAATCTGGAAGGGTAAGCCCAAATTCTTGATAATGTCAGCCTCATAGGTGACCCAACTTGGGTCGCCAAAGAGCAATTGCCCCTGGTCGCCCGTTTCCGCCGTGGCAAACAGTGCCGCATTTTCAGGCTTTGCAAGCCCTTCCCACGTCGCCAAATCAGGATGGTCCGTTAACAAGTAGGTCGGCAAATACCAGCCAATACGACCAACAGGGCCCAAAAGCCCGCCATCCTCTACCACTTTTTGATTATCAATATATTCGGCAACATTGGCCATGTGACCAGAGGGCCAAACTTCCAGGCTAGCGTGAAGATCGCCTGCCGCAATCGCTGGCCATTGGGCCTGCTCAGCGACAGCAACCTTTTCCACAGTATAGCCCAATTCTTCTTGCAATAAAATCGTAGCAACCGCAACATTCAGTTCGGAGGCGGACCAAGGATTCACCGCCAATTTAATGGTGATTTTCTCAGCAGATGCAGCAGTAGCACTGCTCTCGTCTGCCACCGCTGTACTGTCGACTGCTGCGCTATCGCCCATGGGTGCAGCGGGAACACAAGCACTCAAGCCAAGCGATAGTACGAGGAAAATAAGTACAGAATAATACTTGTTGAACATCATCTTTGAAGCTCCTTTCAATGGTAGCGTTGTTCAAAATATCGTCGCACTATATCACCGTACGAAGGAGCTGTCAAAAGATCCGTTCACACTGCCATACACTCCTTCAATGTGGATATACAAAGCGATTAGACATTCATTTACACGTTTGACGCAAATTCGGTCACATGGTATACTCAACATTACGAATTCAGACGCTTTCCAGCCAAATGTCCAACGTTCTTTAGACGATTGTTGTGGCAGTTGCCGAATTTAACCTAGAAGACTAGTCATCCAACGCCCCTCCAACGTGTGCATCTGCACCCCAGCAGACTATTTTTAAAGATTTTGCGATGAGAGTCAAGAACCCACCTGCTTTACTTACATATAGTTTCTCTAAAAATTAGCTTGCATGCCGTGAGAACATCTACGCACAATAGGTCAATCTATCTTTTCATCACTCTGCTCGTCGGGCTGGGTTTTTGCCTCTCCTGTACAGAAGCAGTTGTTACTCCAGATCCAAGCATTGTTTCGGCAATGCTTGTCGCAACTGCTACTCCGGAGGCACCACCTACATCGACGATTGTACCACCAGCAACGGCACCACCGATTGCATCGGCCTGTGTACGTGGCGCTTTGCGCACGGAAGAAGAAGTTGTGGTTGGAACCTTGTATCCCCTTTCCAATCCCAGCCTGATGGCCAACGGCCTTGCGATGCAGGCGGCAACGAACCTGGCGGTTGCCGATATTAATGAGCAGGGTGGCATTGATGGCAAACCGCTTCGGACCGTCGTCTATGATACCGGCAGCAGTCCAGCCCAGGCGGCCCTCTTTGCGGAACGCATGATTACACTTGATTGTGTGGTTGCGATCGTCGGGGTCTTTCACAGTGATGTAGCATTGGCAGTAAAAGATATGGCAGTACAATATCACGTGCCGGTGCTCTTTGCGGATCCCTATGCGGATGAGGTAACAGCAGTCCGCGCAGATGAAGTCTTCCGAATTGCGCCGACGCACAGTATGTTAATTAGCATGATGGGAAATTGGCTACAAGCGGTCGGCGATTATAACCACGATGGCGATCTATTCGCCGTCGTTTTAGCAGAAAATACCGCTTACGGTCAAGATCGGCTACAGCGTATCCAAACAGTATTACCCTCGATGGGGATCAAGACCAAGGGCTTTCTCGTTGATTTGCCGGCCACGGACTTTTCTCCAGTGATTGCGCGCATTGTTGCCCAGGAGCAGTTGCCGGATGTAATCTTTCTCTATCTACATAACGGCGAAGTCATTCCGCTCATCAAACAGTTGCTCGATGCTGGGATTGGCCCCGAACGTAACACGCTCTTAGTTGCCACCTCACAGATCTTAGATGACACCCAATATTGGCAACAGATCCCCAATGGGAACTTTGTGATCGCCATGCAAATCGGTCCATGGCCTTCCACTGTCACATTGATGGGACAAACCTTTGCCCAAGAGTTTAATCAATATTTCCAACGGTGGCCAGAGGCATCCGCCTTTGAAGCATACGATGCGTTGTGGTTACTGAGCAATGCCATTGACCGGGCAGATTCGTTGGCACCCAATGCAGTGATCAGCGCCCTAGAACGCACCGATCTCACCCTCGCATCTGGTCATTATACCTTTCCCTATGGATCTCTAAATCCACCAAATGGCAACGATATCCCGAGTTATATGTGGCACCAATGGCCGGACCCACAAATTCTTTACCTACAATATACAGAGCCCAATCAACCTGCCACTCAAATGGAGGTCGTTTGGCCACCGATCTATCGCACAACGGATGCACCGCTTACCCCCGAACTATGGGAGCGCACTGGCTTATTGAACCATCAGCACTAAGTTCCCTCGGATCTATTCAGGCTACTTCTCATTGTTAATAACCCTCCACCGTATCCACGACATTTTTGAGCGTCTCACCTCGGCGATAGCGCGCCAAGTTATCAAGAAAGATTTGTGTGATACGGTCGGCATTGAAGGGGCTACTACCGCTGGTATGTTGCGCCAAAATCACATTTTCCATCGCCCACAAGGGGGAGTCAGATGGCAGCGGCTCGGGGTCGGTACAATCAAGCCCAGCACCAGCGATCCACCCCTCCTGCAAAGCCTGAAGCAGCGCATTCGGCTCGATCGACGCGCCGCGCCCCACATTGTAGATGTACGCATTCGCTTTCATGGCACGCAACTCCCGCTTACCAATGATGGCCGTCGTCTTATCGGTCAAGGGCAAACAGAGTGCCACGTGATCGGCTTGGGGCAGCGCGTCAAGCAATTGCTCAGGTGTGTATTGGGCATCAAGACCCGAAAAGGGTGCGGTCGTGCGGCGCACACCAAGGAGACGCATCCCCAGCAATTTCGCCTTCTGCGCCAGTGAACCGCCAATGTCGCCCAGGCCGATCACACAGAGTGTCTGCCCAGCCAACTCAAATTTTTCACCGATGACCTGACGAGCTACCTGCTTACGTTCATTTTGACCTCGGAGCAGTAGCGGCAATCGGTTGGCAAAAGCAAACATGAGTGCTAAGGTCTGCTCGGCAATGGGGGTGCCATGCGCGCCGCGTGCATTTGTTACAATGATATTGCGTTCGCCGACACCTGCCGCAAGCAAGTGGTTGACTCCAGCAGTGCCCGCCTGAATCCAGCGCAATTTCTTGGCCAGCTGTAACGTGCCTGGAGGAAATTGCTTGCTAAAGATAATCTCAGCCTCTGGCACATTGGCCAGATAGACTTCACGTTCGACACAATAACGAAATTCTAGAGCGGGGTGAGCCTGGCGCAGACGCGCCACATTGGCTTCCCCAATCGCCTCTCCAATCAAGACAACCAGATCGTACATGTGGTTCCTCATTTCTCCTGATGGCTTTTCGTTCTAGGCTTTACGTTCTACGGGTCTTGGGAATTATGGAGCCCTCTGGTTTCGATACGGCTCAAACCGCCGAGGCCTACTCAGCCGTCGTTCACTACATCTCGCAAGGGTGCGTACCACATTTGGTGGATTACATCGGACAAGCAAAGTACTTCTTCTCTGTAACCCCCCAAAATGGGACGCACCCATCTCGCAAGATCTCCTTGACAAAACACTCCTGTTTTGTCAGAAATGGACACCGTAAAAGCGCTTTGTAAAATTCGCTATCTCCTGCTATAGTTTTGGCCACAATAGGCTAGCGCACTGAAGTATATCACAGACAAAATCAAAGACACACCAACCAAAGGAACCCTTCCCATGCTCACTCCAGAAGAAGTACAAGCGTATCATCGCGATGGCTATGTGATTGCCCGTGGCCTCTTTGACGCCGAAGAGATCGACCTGCTCCATCGTACCGCCGTTGCCGACCGCCAGTTAGATCAACAATCCTTTGGCCGCGCCGACGGCGAAGGGGGCACCGTCCGCCTTTCACTCTGGAATCACCCAGGCAATGGCATCTATGGCATGTTTGCCCGCTGCAACCGTACTGTAGACGCCATGGAACAGATCCTCGAAGGCGAAGTCTATCACTATCATTCCAAGATGATCTTGAAGGATGCCAAGGTCGGTGGGGCCTGGACCTGGCACCAGGATTATGGCTATTGGTATGAAAACAATGTGCTCTACCCGCTCATGTCCAGCATGTCGATTGCGGTCGACCCAGCGACACGCGAAAATGGCTGTATGCAGGTGCTCAAAGGCTCGCACCACATGGGGCGGATCACCCATGCCTTGACGGGGGAGCAGGCTGGGGCCAATCTCGAACGGGTGGACGAGGCCAAGCAGCGGCTCGAACTGGTCTACTGCGAAATGGCACCAGGCGATGCGCTCTTCTTCCATTGCAACCTGTTGCACCGGTCGGACCAGAATCGCTCCGACAACGCGCGTTGGTCGCTCATCTGCTGCTACAATGCCGCCCGCAACAATCCCTACCGCGAAGCACATCACCCCAGCTATACCCCCCTCAGCAAAGTGCCGGACAGCGCCATCAAAGCGGTCGGCATGAAACGCTTTGATGACGACGAGAGCAACGTCGCCTTTCTCGATCCCAAAGCGGATCACAGCTCAGAAGGACAAAGCCAAGTGGTGGCATCGGCATGATCGGGTGGTCGTTGAAGAAGTATCCATCCAACCTGTTTCAACAGGTTTTTGCCTATCAGGCGCAGAATTCATTCGGCGTGGCAATGGGAAAATGTGAGGCAACCGAACAATGCTAGATACCTATCGCACCGATCATGGCGGCAGCCTGACCGACGCGCAGATTAAATTCTATGATGTGGAAGGTTACTTGGTATTGGATGATCTGCTGACCGAGAGCGACCTCACCGCGGTCAAAGGGGCAATGATGGCCAAGGTCGACACGATCGCCGATGCACTCTATGCGGCGGGGTTGATCACAGATAAGCGCGCCGAACGCCCCTTTGCCTATCGATTGGCCGAACTCTTTCAAGGGCGCACTGATCAAGAATTTCTCCAATTTGGGCGCAGTTGGCGCGATCGGCTGCCCGGCTATTTTGATATTATGGCCAATCCCAAAATATTAAATGCGGTCGAGTCGTTGATTGGCGGCGAGATCTTTGCCAACCCCGTCTACAACACGCGGCCCAAAGTCCCCAATGTCGCGGCCGGAGCTGTACCCTGGCACCAAGATAAATCCTATTGGCCCGATGCCAACGCCAACCCGGTTATCACGGTCTGGTTGCCTTTGGTCGATGCCAATTTAGAGAATGGTTGTCTACACATTATGCCGCGTACGCACCGCCAAAAGGTGCTCTCCTGGCACAAAGAGAGCCATACCGGCACCGGCTACACCGAGGTTGACATTGAGCATCTCGCCGCAGAACATGCGGCGGTCCCTTTGCCGATCAAGGCAGGTGGCGCGATTCTCTTTAATGACCGCTGCGTTCATATGTCTACACCCAACCGCTCCAACCAAGTCCGCTGGAGTTTGGATCTGCGCTACCAGCCAACCGATCAAGATCCAATGCCGGCCCACGGTGCAGGCTTTCTTGCCCGCAGCCAGCGCTTTCCAGAACGGGTCGCGACTCTGGAGGATTGGCTGGCGAATCGCATGGAACATAGAGCCACAGACTAGGGTATTGCTTAAACCCGAACGCGGATAAACCGCCATGGTAAATTGTAAATGGTGAACGGTGAACGGTGAATTGGGAATGAAGAAACCATTGCCACGGGAGCTGGCCTCTTCTCATTTACCATTAGCAATTTACCATTCACCATTTATAAGTTTCGCTCATCAGCCGAAAGTGTGAGTTGAGCACCAAAGCGGTACACCATTGCCTCCGGCAACTCACACTTTTCACAGATGAGCCTTATAATTTTTTGCCCAATGGACAAGACGTCATTCACCTATTATTCAGAGAGATCACGATGACACAGTCTACCAACGAAGCGCCCGGTATCGCCCCACAGCGGCTCGCCGCCATCATTACTGAATATCGTCCGAACTCCCACGCCGATGTGATCGTTACCAAATTTCTCAAAGGCTTTCCCACCGACAAAGGGTTGCTCCCACCACGCACGCAGATCGTCTCCATGTATGTCGATCAATTTGCCGACAACGATCTGAGCCGCGGATTGAGCGCCGAATTTAATGTGCCGATCTATGGCAGCATTGTCAAAGCGCTAACCCTGGGTGGCGAGACGCTAGCCGTTGATGGCGTGCTGCTCATCGGCGAACATGGCGACTATGCGTGGAATGAGAAAGAGCAGCATCTCTACCCCCGCAAATACTTTATGGAGCAGATCTGCGCTGTCTTCGCCACCAGTGGCCGCAGCGTGCCGATCTACAATGACAAACATCTCTCCTATAATTGGCACGACGCCCGTTGGATGTACGACCGCGCCGCGGCGTTGGGCGCGCCCTTTATGGCCGGATCCTCATTGCCCTTGGGCTGGCGCAATCCTTGGCTGGAACACCCACTCGGGACACAAATCCAAGAGGCGGTGGCAATTGGATACAGCGGGCTGGACATCTATGGCTTTCATACCTTGGAAACACTGCAATGCATGGTCGAACGCCGCGGCAATGGCGGAAGCGGCGAAACGGGCGTTGCTGCCGTCACCTGCCTGGAAGGCGAAGCCGTTTGGGAGGCTGCACGGGCTGGCCTTTGGTCTTATGATCTGGCGGCGGCGGCTTGTGCCACCATCGAAAATCGGCCAGCCGGCACAATGGAAGAGCATTGCCCGAGCCCTGCGATCTTTCTAGTTGAGTATCGCGATGGACTACGCGGAGCAGCGCTCTTGCTCACCGGCTACATTGAAGATCTCGCCTACGCCGCCCGCGTTGACGATGAGATTCTGGCGACCGAATTTTATCTGGCACCGGGCCCACCCCACGCCCACTTCAGCTACCTCAGCCTCAACATCGAAGAGATGTTTGTCACCGGCCAGCCAACTTACCCCGTCGAACGGACGTTGCTTACGACTGGTGTGCTCGAAGCGGCACTCGACTCCCGCTATCGCGGCCACATTCGGGTAGAGACGCCGCACCTGGCAGTCGCCTACCAGCCGGCGACAGCGATCCCCTGGCGGCCAAGCGGCAGACGGCCGCTGGATTCGGCGTTGCAGCCTTTTGGATGAGGCAGGATGATACCATTGCACTGCCTTACAACACGCACCCTAGGGTTCCCGAATCCTGCCCTGACAACGAGAAGCCGCTGAGGCGACTTCTCGTTATTAGTATCTCATGTTTACAATACCTTCGCGAATTTCCGAGATTAGGCTTGTCATTCCTGCGCAGGCAGGAATGACACTTGAGATTTCCGTCAAAAAAGGGTTGGCGAAGGTTTTAGTTTACGCACGGGCTAATACCTCTCTTCCCCCGGGTACCCAGTGGGTGCCTTCTCCCCCAGCTTGGGGGAGAAGGGGAGAAAAATTCTTTCATCTGCGTGAGGTTGGCGGCTTCGCCGCCAACCTCACGCAGATTTACCTGTTCCCCGCCCTTGGGGGCGGGGTTAGGGGTAGGGGAGATCTATCACTGCGTAACATGAGTTAGTACTTCAGCCGCTGAGGCGGCTTCTCGTTGTTAGCAAGGGGTTTTAACCCCATTGCGTAAGGCAAGACAATAGTGTGCTTTAGTACAGCTTTGCTTCGCAGGCGTCACCTGATGAATGTTAAATAAAAGTTTCGGTAAATAAAATCGCTTCGGCTTCGACCCTTCGGCGTCGCTCAGGACATCGCAAGCTCAGCCTACGCTTATACCGAACTTGCTGCTTAACGTTCATAAGGTGATGCCGCAGTCCTTAGACCTTTGAAAGATTTTTATGCACAAGATAGTTTGGACACCCCTATACGCGCTGCTGCTCATCGTGCTACTTACGCCATTTGTTTACACCCAAGTTCGCTCACAACAGGAGAATTGGCCAGCACCAGTAACGCTCTTCGCGCCTGTAGCCCAACCGCCCAACAACAATCTGCTGAGCAACGGTGATTTTGAGCTCGGCCCCAAAGATGAAGAGTGGATCTACTGTGGCGGTGCGCTGCTGATCGACGCCAATGATCCCAACAGCACGGCGCTGATGGTGCACGATGGCCGTTTTGCCTTGCGCCTGGGGCCACCCGCCGACAGCGCCGATTGTGGCAACAGTGCGCTTGGCCCGGCCCAGGTGGCCGCCGAAGATATTACAATCCCCTCCGACGCCGGCGACGTGACCTTCTCCTTCTGGTATTCGCCCGTTGGCGACTGGCCGGCAGGGGAACTCTCCTTTCAGCTCAGTACCAAACCGACCAACGGGCTGGGCAGCAAATCGTTTATCACAACGCTGAAGATGGATGCGTTGATGGGTGGTTGGCAACTCTTTCGCCAGAACTTCAGCGCCGCCGAATTGGTCAGCGTGCGCGGCGAGACGCTCTATTTCACGGCGTGGATCAACTTTGCGGGTGACCCAAGCCGGAATTGGGCGATCTATCTCGACGACCTGCGCATTGTGCCAACGTGGGAACGGACAACCGCCGCTCCTTTACCAAGCGCACTCCGTGGCGACGGCGCACAACCACTGGTCATCGTGGGCAAGGGCAACAGTACCGACCGTTATGGCATCCAGCGCATGGATAGCGACGGCGGCAACCGTGTGCTGCTCGCCGAGTCTATCCTACCGCCGGCCTTTGTTACCTGGTCACCCGATGGCAAACGGATCGCCTATCAGATCGATGTGCCCTACCCGAAGACGGTCAGCGCGGCGAATAAATTTCAGGTGTTGGCCAGCGAAACCTATCTGCTCAACGCCGATGGCAGTGGCGCACACGAGGTTCAATTTACCAGCGGCGTCGAAGGGACCAAGGATGATCCGCCTGGCTGCATCCGCACCAATAGCTGTCGTGACCGCGGACAAGATGGCGTCGACGCCATTATCGACAACCTGGAATGGTCGCCCGACAGCACACGTCTGTTGACGACGATCTGTCTGCGCGCCCGCTGGTACAATGCCGACAAGGGATCCAGCGACTGCTCATTTCATCTGGCGTTGCAGCCGCTGCCGACCGATAATACACCGCTCAATATCACCTTGCCCAAATTGATTGAAGCGGCACAAAACCCCAGTTGGCCGACGAGCAACAAGGTTCTCTTTGAGCGGGGTGCCGTGCTCAGCAGCCCCCAACCCGCTACCGGCATCTGGGAAGTTGATCTGAGCCAACAGTCGCCCCAACCGACTCTCGTCCAGAGCTGGTTAACCGCGTACAGCGGCGGCGATCTCGATCTGCGCGCCAGCCCTGAGCATCAACCGCTGTGGGCACCCGATGGCCGACACTTTGCGACCTACCGCGTGGCACAGGGGGTGCATTACATCGACGACAACAGTGACCTCCTCGGCGGGCTGCGCGCCAACTATACGATTATGGTGCATGATCGCCTGGATCCGGCGGCGACGCGCATGGTGCTCTATGTTGACCACGGCGCGCTCGTGCGGCGGCTGACTTGGTCGCCGGATGGCGGTTATCTGCTCTATGCGCTGCAGAGCGATGACAAGGCCGCCGTTGATCTCTGGTGGCTCGATGTCAACAGTGGCGCGACAGGGCGCCTTACGAATGACGGCGTCTCCTTTGAAGCTAACTGGCTACCGACCCATCGCGGCGCGGCACCGATCCCCACGCCGAATCTGACACCGCAGCCAACAGTTAACCCCAACTTTAACAAGCACCTCTATCTGCCGGTGGTTGCCGCCCAAAGCAACCAGACGCAGCCAACAGCCAACCCAACCATCAACGCCCAGCCGATTCGCTTCCCGACGTTGACTCCCTCACCAATGCCAACTGCGCTGCCTACGCCGGTCAATCCCACCGCCGTGCCGCCACGCGGCATCAGTGGCCGCGTCTTCTTTCAAGGCACACCGGTCAGCGGCATCAACGTGCAGTTGGAGGTCTGCTTGATTGGCGGCAGTTGCGAGATGAAAGCGCGCGCCGCCACCAACAGTAACGGCCTTTATAACTTCCCCTACGTCCCCACCGCCGGTACCTTTGGCTATCAGGTCACCTATCGCAACGGCGCAGAGGGCGACAACCCAACCGATCCGCGCTACCTCGTCTACTGGCAAGCGCCAATGATCACTGATTATGACTACGCGCAGCGGGTTCATGGAGGCTCCTTTGACATTGCCAACCTGCCGTTGCACGCACCGGCGGATGGCACAACAGCGGCGACACCAGTCACCTTCACCTGGCAGAGCCGCGGCGTGGCCGGTGACCAATACCAGTGGTTCATCGACGCTGTCTCCGATTTTGGTCTCTGTGACCAGCAGGATCCCGGCGACAATCTCTCCTTTACCTTCACCTCGCTCGACTGCTCCTTCCCGTCGGTGGGGACGGACACGCCAATTGCATGGTATGTGCTGGTGCGTGGTACGGATGGCGGCGTGGGGCAGTCGCAGGGGCGGACGGTGATCTTTAGCCAGTAGGGTAGTTGGGTGGGACGGTGAGACGGTGGGGCGGTGGGACGGTGGGACGGTGGGACAGTCGGGCATTCTAGCTACCGTAGGGTTAGGGTGGCCACAGGCTGAAGCGCTGTGGCTGATAGAGAAAGCCCCGCTGAAGCGGGCTTATTAAAAGAGTGCGCTTTAGCGCAGCTTGCTCTATCAGCCTGAGGGCTTCAGCCTCAGGTGTAAATTCCCTCTGCTAGCAAACCCTACGGTAGCAAGTCGGTCATTCACTGTCTTACTATCCCACTGTCTTACTGTCCCACTGTCTTACTGTCCCACTGTCTTACTGAGCTATGGGCTTACTGAGGTCGCGCTGTACTAGGTGACAGTCACCTACACCGCCTATACCTTCTCCTTCTGCATGGATCTATGGCCTGCTGAAGCCGTAGTTTGTATCCTAAAGGCAAACAAGCTGGCAGCAGACCATTCATTGAGAAATGTTGCCTACCAACCCCACCCCCTCCCAACCTCCCCCGCGAGCAAGGGAGAAGTTTTGCTCCCCTCCTTGATGTCGGGGAGGGGCCGGGGGTGGGGTGAATCGTTACGAAAAACGGATCAATTGCAGAAGGAGAGTAACAATGGGAAACCTTGCAAAAAAGGCCAAGAAGACGCTAGAGGAACAGCGCGATGCATTGCGTCCAGAGAAGGGCATTGTCGAGCGCGCAGAGAAGACGCACTGGCGCTCGCTGCTGCTGGCATTGGCGGCCCCCTTTGCCGGCGCGCTGATTGGCAGCCTTGCCACGGGAAACGTTCAATCCAGTTGGTATCGACAGCTCAAGAAACCATCGTTCAACCCGCCAGGGTGGATCTTTGGACCGGTCTGGACGCTGCTCTACGCGCTGATGGGCGTCGCCTCGTGGCTTGTCTGGCGCGAAGGCAAAAAAACCGGCTGGTTACAGTGGGCGGCGTCTTGGGGACAATCAAAGGATCAGCAGACCAAAGGCGCGCTGCGCCTCTATGGCATCCACCTGATCTTCAACGCGCTCTGGTCGGTGCTCTTCTTTGGCATGCATCGGGTTGACCTGGCGTTGGGCGGAATTGTGATCCTCTGGTCCCTGATCGCCGGCACGATCGTGCGCTTCTCACGCATCCGCCCACTGGCCGGGCTGCTGCTTGTACCCTATCAACTGTGGGTCACCTTTGCCGCGGTGCTCAACCTGCGGATCTGGCAGTTGAACCGGGGCAAATAACTTGAGAGCCGCTCGTGCCTACGCTCCCGAGTAGGTACGGCGTTTGACGCTCCAGCGTCGTGTGACTGCGTCCTGCCGCAGCGTTACTCGACGCTGGAGCGTCGAGGCAATCATTCCACGCCGGAGCGTGGAACGAGCGATTACCCTTCACTATCCCCGCTCTCGCTGTACCAACAGCTAGGTAACCCGCCGCCGCCCATGCTATAATCCAAGACATTGCTCACCCATTCTCCCTTTCCCAAAAGGAGCAGCGCCTGTGGATCCACTCTTCTGGCTTTCGCAACTCGACCCCAACATGCAAAACTTATATGTCGGTGCGGCTGGCAATCTGGTCGGCAACCTAGCGACGCAAGCGGTCAATGGCCTATTGGGCGAGGTTACCGGCAAAGTACGCCGGCGTATTGAAAGAACTACCGAACAACAAGCGTTAAACAGAGTAATGGCCCAGGCATTTGCTACCACACTGGGAGGGTTAACGGATGATCCCATCAAAATCACCCACTTCTCGGGCCTATTTGAAAAATGGTTAGCACGTGAGGCCGTTCTAGCAGAACTAGTTCCGCTATTGGATCCAAGCGCTGACGCCAAGCTTGATCTACCGCTACTCGCCGCCAAGTTTGCGAGGATCGGAGGATCTGCCGAGCATTTTGGACAGGCGCAGAGCTTTGGAGAAGTCGTGGCTCAGTTGGTGCAGCAGTTTGTACGCTTCGCCGAAAAAGAGACGATCTTCCAAGAACCGATTAAGATTGGATATCTGCGGCAGATGGCCAATCAACTGACAACGGTCATCGAAAGCTTACAGGCAGTCAACACTAACCTACAACCGCTACAGCAATTTCACCCCCTTGATCTAAATGAGGTCGAGCAAGCCTATCTCAACAAACTGTTTACCGACTGCAAGGCACTCCCCTTGGCGCAGGATGAACATGCAGACCCTGGCAGACAGGGCCGCGGCTGCAACAAATTTATGTGGAGTAACGACTAAACTAAGCACCATCGTTATGCGCCGCTTAAATTGTGTATTGCGCATCCCCAGATGCGCCGCTTAAATTGTGTATTGCGCATCCCCAGATGCGGAATTGTGTTATTTAGGCTGTTCAACCTATGTATATTGTCGCTTGCGCACCAGAGTGTCTTCCCCTATTCTACCAATTAAATACCTCAAACCGCGCCCAAGGGACTCCCGGTTTCGCACGTGGGCGTGCTCACTTCTCGATTGCGGTTTAGTGATTATTGATACAGGAGAAACGGCAACACGTGCCCGGTTCCACATCTAGAATGCGCATCGCAATTGGTTATTGAAAGAAGGTGTATCATGCCACGCTATCGCCAGGCAGGTCATATCTACTACATCACGACCAATGTCTACAACTTCCTCCCGATCTTCACCAGCGCGTCGTTTGTCATCCCGCTCTTCGACAGCCTCAATTACTATCGCTTTCAATACAACATCGCGCTGATTGGCTATGTGGTCATGCGCGATCATCTCCATCTCCTGCTCTTTCCAGAAAATGTCGATGTGCTCAGCGCCATGATACGCGATTTCAAGGAATTTACGTCAAAGCGGCTAATCCGCCAGGCCACGGTAGAGAAACGACAGGAATGGCTGGATGCCTTTGCAGATGCTGGTGCGGCAACCGGCCGTTCACAGAATAAGGTGTGGCAGGACAGTTTCTGGGAGATGAATCTTTTCAGTGATCGTTTTATCCGACAGAAGCTTAACTATATTCATCGCAATCCTGTACGCGCCAAGCTGGTGGATGTGCCGGAAGCATATCCTTATTCGAGTTATCGAAATTATATGCTGGACGATGAAAGCCTAATTGCAGTCGATCGCGGATGGCTGTGAGGTAGACCGCGCATCTGGGGACGCGCAATACACGAGGCAGGCAGCGCGGTTAGGTTGCGCATCGGGGGATGCGCAATACACGGGGCAGGCAGCGCGATTAGGTTGCGCATCGGGGGATGCGCAATACACGAGGCAGGCAGCGCGGTTAGGTTGCGCATCGGGGGATGCGCAATACACGGTGGCTAAACTTTTTTCGTTTGGTGTCCGAGTAGTGAGCATCCCCCGATGCGAACGGGTCAGGCTATTCCGTTAAACACACGGGGCAGGCAGCGCGGTTAGGTTGCGCATCTGGGGATGCGCAATACACGGTGGCTAAACTTTTTTCGTTTGGTGTCCGAGTAGTGAGCATCCCCCGATGCGAACGGGTCAGGTCATTCCGTTGAACACAATCTGCGTTCGTTGCCGCCAGCGCTGGTTGCGCATCTGGGGATGCACAATACACGGTGGCAGGCAGCGCGGTTAGGTTGCGCATCTGGGGATGCACAATACACGGGGCAGGCAGCGCGGTTGGGTTGCGCATCGGGGGATGCGCAATACACGGCGACTCCTCGACACCCGTTGTTTCTGTTCCTGCGACTGAACCTGATGTCGGCGGCGGACGCTTTGGCTCCATTTGCGTCGTCAAACCACGAACCACCTTTCAACCATGAATAGCCATTTTCATCAATATCATTCGTCCACTCTCACACATTGCCCGCCATATCCCACACACCACGCGCCGTAACGCCTAACCGATACATGTGTACCGGCGAGGTCTGTCCTAGGCTACTCTCTTCGGTATGGGCAAAGCTCTGGCTAAATGCTCCCTGCCAAGGATAATAGTGCTCCTGATTGTCTGGTGCCGATTGTCCATTGCGTGCTGCGGCCATCCACTCCGCCTGCGTCGGTAGGCGCACCTGTTCCACTTTACCTATAAGGCCAGCAGCGCGCCCGCGGTTGGTCAACCATTTACAGTACGCCTCCGCCTCGGACCAACTGACGCCGACGACCGGTTGGGTAGCGTAAAGGAATGACTGAAATCAGCCAAAACTCTTGCAGGATACCATTGGCGAATGCGAAGTCGTGCTAAACATCCCCAGCACAGGCCACGGGTACTCCTGTCAACGTACCATTGTTTGGCCTGTGCCGGGGATGTAACGGCGATGCCCCTAAACCCATAATATCTCCATCTATCTCGGCGACAAAAACACCTTCCCTTCCGCCCACCACATCACCCCAAACTTGCGCAATTTCCAATTATCCGCACAATAGAACGGATGATTTGTTTTGTCTTTTGTCCTTTGTGCTCAGATTTTTACCTTTTGCCTGTCCGGAACTACTCAGCCATCCGGAGCTTGTCACGCTGTAAGTGTCTTCAAGTTCGGCAAAGTTGAAGACGCTTGCAGCGTGACAAGCCGATCTACCAGAGAGATCTGCGTAGGCACGCCCGTCCATTGATCCAAGATGAGTCAACCAATGACCAACCACCAATGACCAATCCCATGAACCGTTACGTAGCCGATCTCCATATCCACTCCTATTATTCGCGCGCCACCAGCAAGAATTTAAATTTGGAAAACCTCACCAAGTGGGCGCAGATCAAGGGAGTGCAGTTGGTCGCAACGGGCGACATTGCGCATCCGGGCTGGTTGGCCGAGTTACGGACGAAGTTGGAGCCGGCGGAAGATGGGCTGTATCGGCTCAAGGCGGAGGTGCTTGCGCCGATCCAAGAAGAGGTGCCTGCGGCTTGCCGGACACCGGTGCGCTTTCTGCTTGGTGGCGAGATCAGCAATATCTACAAGCGGCACGAGCAAGTACGCAAGGTGCATAACCTCTGCTTCTTCCCCACCTTTGGCGCGCTCGACCGCTTTCAGGCGACACTGGAAAAGATCGGCAACATTCGCTCCGATGGGCGGCCGATCCTGGGGCTCGACTCGCGCGATCTGCTCGAAATTACGCTGGAGACCGATGACCGCGGCTACTTTATTCCCGCCCACATCTGGACGCCCTGGTTTGCGATGTTCGGCTCAAAGTCCGGCTTTGACACGGTAGAAGAGTGCTTTGGCGATTTGACGGAGCACATTTTTGCCGTGGAAACAGGACTGTCGGCGGACCCGGCGATGTGTTGGCGCGTCTCGGATCTGGATCGATATACATTGGTCTCCAACTCGGATGCACACTCGCCGCCCAAGTTGGCGCGTGAGGCGTGCATCTTCAACACGGCATGGTCTTACGATGCGCTCTTTGGGGCGCTGCATTCGGGGGATCCGGCGCAATATCTCGGTACGCTCGAATTCTTTCCCGAAGAGGGCAAATATCACTTTGATGGCCACCGCAAATGTGGTGTCTGCTGGCATCCGCAGACAAGTATTGCCCACGGCGACAGCTGTACCATCTGCGGTAAGCCGGTGACGGTGGGGGTGATGCATCGCGTCGAAGCGCTGGCGGACCGTCCTGAAGGTGGCAAGCCGGAGCGCACCCACCCCTATCAATCGATCATCCCGCTGCCGGAGATCTTAGCCGAAGTGGAAGGGGTGGGCGCGGGTTCGAAGCGAGTACAGGGGCTCTATTTTGAGCTGCTGAGCAAGTTGGGCAATGAGCTACATATTCTGCTCGATGCGCCGTTGAGCGAGATTGAACGCGCCGGGAGCACCTTGCTAGCCGAAGGGATCCGGCGCGTGCGCGCAGGCGACGTACAGATTGCCGGTGGCTATGATGGCGAGTTTGGGGTGATCAAGCTCTTTGCCGATGCGGAGCGGGGGAGATTGATGGCACCGCAGTTGGGGTTGTTTGAGGCCACAGAGAACACAGAGGGCACAGAGGGCACAGAGAAGAGTATAGCACGAGCAGGGAAATTTGATAGTGGGGTGGAAGGCGCTGCTGAAAATTTTAACGGGAGTGAGCTTTTTACGGATGACTCGGACGATGGCTTGCCTGATTCGAGCTTGGCGAGCTGTCACCAGCAGGATACCTCGGCAAACGAGTTTTCGTCTCTACACGAAGACCAAGCGTCTTATTCTTCTGAAACGCCATCGATCCCTATGGTGACTTACCTTTCTTCGCTCAATGCGCAACAGCGGGTGGCGGTCGAGACAGTTGACAGATCGGTAATCATCGTCGCTGGGCCGGGGACGGGGAAAACGCGTACGTTGACGGTGCGCATTGCACAGTTGATTGAGGCGCATGGGGTGGATCCACAGCGCATCCTGGCGATTACCTTTACCAATAAAGCGGCGGAAGAGATGCGTGGCCGGTTGGCGGCGCTCCTGTGTGTACCGGTGGCAAAGCAGGTCACCATCACAACCTTTCACGCCTTTGGCGCACAGCTATTGCGCAGCTATGCTGAAGAGCAAGGGAATACGCCATTCGCAATTGCCGGCGATGGAGATCAAGTAGCCGTGCTTAAGGAGATTCTACCCGACGCCACTGAAAAAGTGCGCAACGACTACCTCACACAGATTGCGGCGGCGAAAGATCTGCTCTTATCCCCAGAGGATCCGGCCCTCGCGGATCATTTTATCGACGCGCCGGAGTTACCCACAGTCTACAGCCGCTACGCCGCGCGCTTACGGGCGAATCGACTGTACGATTTTGACGATCTGCTCTATCAGACGGTGCGGCAGTTGGAGAGCCAACCGATGCTCCTACAACGCTACCAGAAGCGCTATCGATGGCTCTCAGTGGACGAGTATCAGGATATCAACTATGCGCAATATCGCCTGTTGCGCCTGTTAACGCCGCCAACCACCAGTCTCTGTGCGATTGGCGACCCGGATCAGGCGATCTATGGCTTTCGCGGGGCCAGACGAGAATATTTCCTGCGCTTTCAAGAGGATTTTCCCGACGCTCAACGCTTGCAGTTGGCGCAGAACTATCGCTCGACCCAGAGTATTCTCGACGCCGCGGTCCAGGTGATCGCCGAAAGCCCAGATCGGGCAACGGTCTTGCAGATCTGGTCCGACTTTGTCGACCAGACGAAACTCAGCATCTATCAAGCGCCTACCGATAAGGCTGAGGCAGAATATGTGGTCCACCAAGTGGAGCAGATGGTCGGTGGCACCAGTTACTTTTCGCTCGATTCGGGGCGGACAAGTGGCACCGAGGAAAAGGTATACTCTTTTGGTGATTTTGCCGTGCTCTACCGCACGAGCGCGCAGAGTCGGTTGCTGATTGAAGCCTTTGAGCGCTCCGGTATTCCCTATCAGACGGTGGGGCAGACGCCGTTGATTGAGTACAAGGAGATCCGACAGATCCTGGCCTATCTCTGGTTGCTGGTCAATCCCACGGCGACTTTTTATCAAGAGCAAGTCTATGCGAATGCACGGCGCAAGGATCTAGCACGAATCGGCTCCTTTTTGCCGCGTCTACAGGCCGTGCAGGGCGAAGAGAGCGTGGCAGGGTTGATTGAGCAGATCGCTGAATTCCTGCGAGTTGACCTTGACGGGAAATGGAATGACGCGCAGTTGGAACGAGTTACGCGCCTACAGCGGCGCAGTGTGCCCTTTGGCAACAGTCTACGGGATTTTCTCGAAGCGACACTACTGCAACAGGAGAGCGATCACTATGATTCGCGCGCCGACCGCGTGACCTTACTAACGCTCCACGCTGCCAAGGGCTTGGAATTCCCAGTCGTCTTTATTGTCGGCTGTGAAGAGACGCTGTTGCCTTATGCCTTAGCAGGACGCGAATCTGATCTCGAGGAGGAGCGCCGCTTGTTCTATGTGGGGATGACACGCGCGCAGCAACGGTTGATCCTCATCCACGCCAGGCGGCGTACGCTCTATGGTCAACGGGTAGAAAATGGCCCGTCACGCTTTCTGAGTGATATTGCGACGACCCTTAAAGAGCTACAGGTGATGGCAAGCCGCAAACGTCCAAAAGAGCAACCAGAAAGGTTGCAGTTAAGCCTGTTTTGAGTTCGAGTGGTGGGGAGGCATCTTACAGAATCGGCGCGGCTTCGGGACGAAAATGGACGAATTGCTTTTGAACAATCGGCTTAGTTAAGGAACCTTCATGTCACGACAGCGCACAATTCTTACCACGATCGGCATTATGCTCGGCCTCTTTATGGCATCAATGGAAGCGACCGTTATCGCGACCGCTATGCCGACCATCGTCAGCCAACTGGGCGGGCTGGCAATCTATAGCTGGGCCTTTTCGGCCTACATGCTCACCTCCACCACAACTGTGCCGATCTATGGCAAACTGTCAGATATCTATGGGCGTCGTCCGGTCTTCGCTGTCTCGATGATCCTCTTTCTGATTAGCTCTGTTCTCTGTGGCCTTTCCCAGACGATGGGCCAATTGGTCGCCTTTCGTGCCTTACAGGGCATTGGGGCCGGTGGCATTGTGCCACTGGTCTTTATTATCGTCGGTGACATTTTTAACTTTGAACAGCGCGCCAAGATGCAGGGACTCTTCGCCAGTGTTTGGGGCGTCTCCTCGGTCGTTGGCCCGCTGCTGGGTGGCTTCTTGGTCGATCAGATCTCCTGGCAGTGGGTCTTTTATATCAATGTGATTCCTGGGATTATTGCCCTCTTGATGGTCTGGTTTGCCATGCAAGATCAGCATGTTGATAAAACGGTGAAACCCAGCATTGACTATACAGGAGCCATCTTGCTAAGCGCCACCGTCATTTCGCTCCTGCTCGGTCTCTTTGATATGGGAACCCCCATTGGATGGGGCTTGCTAGGGCTGGCGATCCTTTGTTTAGTTGCACTCTTAATTGTGGAACAGCGCGCCACGGATCCGATTCTACCCTTGGCGCTCTTTCGTCAACGGCTCTTTGCGAGTGCGAATGCCCATGGCTTGTTAAGTGGCTGGGCGATGTTTGGTAGCCTTTCGTTTGTGCCGCTCTTTGTGCAGGCTGTTCTGGGTACAAACGCCACCCAGGCGGGCTCAAGCCTCACACCGATGTTGTTGGGTTGGGTGGTGGCGAGTATTATTGGCAGCCGCGCTTTACTCTATATCAATTATCGGATCATTGTGCTAATAGGCACAGCGCTGCTGGCTGTCGGTGCCGGCCTCATGACGCAGGCGAGTGCTGAAATGACGCAGCTACAGACGATGATTAACTTGGGCTTTATGGGGGTCGGGATGGGCTTGTCGATTTCACCCTTCTTGATTGCCGTACAGAGCGCTGTGCGCAAACGGGATATGGGTACCGCCACCTCCACCTTGCAATTCAGCCGCAACATTGGTGGGACAATCGGCGTCAGTGTGATGGGTGCCGTCTTGGCCAGCCGTTTGGCAAGTTCGTTAGCCGCCGCCGGCGTCGATCCGACGACTGTCTCGCTCGACAGTTTAATTGATCCTGTGGCCAGTAGCACTGCCACAACCGCCTTCGACCACACTCTACAAATTGCGCTCGGTAGCGCGATCCAGGGTGTCTTTGTGATTGCCTTTATCGCCTCTGCGTTGGCGTTGGCCGTCAGCTTTCTGACCCCTGGCGGCCGTGTAAATACAGAGGTAGCTGATGGGGAAGCCGCAGTGCCATCGGTGGCTATTTCCCATTGAGGTGACGTACAATGGTAACTACTCAGGCATGGGTTGCCTTGAACTAAAGTTCAGGCTAACAACCGAAGTCGGCTTAAGCCGACTTGAGCTATCAGCCTTGAATTGATTCAAAGGCTGAGTAGTTACGTACAATGATAAAACTAACCAGACGCTAATGCAATGCTAGCAATTTTACGGTATAGTATAATTGTACAGTATGTAAGTTAGTAGTCAGGTTAGTTGATCATTATATGGCAGGAGCAAGAATGGAAGATCCAGGTGCCGCGTTTTCAAAGCACTCGTCGACTGAACCGCCAACGCAGCGCGCCCATCGCATCAGTGAGACCTTTTCGCTGAGCACCAAAACCGGCCGGGTTGGCGCGGCCATATTGATTATTGCCTTCACCCTGATTGTTACCCCGTTTTTGTTGCCGTCACCAGCAGCGCAACCGGTGCAGAGCACTCGCACTGTCGATGTGGGCGGCACAACCGAGGCCTGGCCCACAGCTCCGGCAACCTATGTGCCACCGGTCGCACCACCAGCACTGACGCTGCGCGATGTGCCCACGCCCATTCCCTTGCCTGCGCCCCAGTGGCAAGAGATGAGCCATTTAACGGTAATCGAGTTTAGGATGTCGACAATTGCCGAAGTCCAGCGGACGGCGAATGTGGCGCTCTTGGGCGATCTCGTCACGGATCATCTGCTGCTGAAGGCAACTGGCGAGATTCAGATGGGCATTGATTTGAGCCAGGTGCGCAATGTACTGATCGACGGCGACACGATCCAATTTACTGCACCCAAGCCCGAGATCATCAGCGTCGAACTGTTGCCCGACAAGTCTCAAATTTTCGAGAGCCGCCAGGTACTCTTCCTTTCCAACTATACGGGGTTGGAGACTGAGGCGCTGGAAACGGCACGCCAACAGTTGCGCGCCGAAGTGGCCGACAACAGCAGCATGACCCAATTGGCTGAAGAATTTGGCCGTCTTAAGCTGACCGATTTTCTACGCAAAGTCGGCTATACGAATGTTGATGTCACCTTTGTCGAGGGAGAATCCATCAATGACTAACCAACGCGCAGAGAACCCTTATACTTTGGTGCAACCGCCACTTTCCCAGGAAACCAGCGCGCTGTCGACCAATGCGCAGATCTCTACTGCCCCACCCCGTCGCACCGCGTTGGAGAGTATTTTGCGCTTTCTCGGCTTTTCGCTGCTGGGCGCAGCCTTGTTAACAGCAGTGATTGCGCTGGGCAGCGGGTGGCTGCTACGCGACACGGCACGTGGAATTTTTGATCGCTCCACCGCAACAACCGTCATCAACGGTCAGGCAATTGTGGCGTCGATCAAGCAAGCGAACAAACAGATCATGGTCGAGCACTACAATACCGTCGACATTGATTATAGCGAAGCCCCTGCTGGTTGGCTGGGGCTGCTGCCAATCCAACAGAACTTTGTTCTGCTGCTCAAGGGGCGCGTCCCTGCCGGCTTTGATCTGGAGAAGCTCAATGAGGAGAGCATCTGGATCAGCGCCGATGGGCGGCGCGTGCAATTGGTGCTGCCTCCGCCAGTCATCTTTACCGAGAATATCGCGCTCGATCTAGAAAACAGCCGCATTTTGGGCGAGAGCGACACCTGCCCAGATTTCATCTGCCAGGATCAACTGAGCACACTCCAGGAGCAATTGTTGCCTCAAGGACGCCGTCTGCTGGCCGAGGCGTCAATGCGCAGCGGCATTCTGGAGGGGGTGGCGCAAGATGGTCAGCGCTATTATGAGCAGTTTCTGACGGCGTTAGGCTTTGAAGAAGTACGTGTCGTCATTAGTGCAGAGGGAGCGGGGGAAGATTAGCGAGTCCACCTTATGACCAAAGCACAACGCATTCAACTCGGGTTTATCGGCTTTGCGCTCTTCTACGCCATTGTTGGCAATTACACCTGGGTAACGGCGCAAAGTGAACTATTCCCGATCTATTCGTGGGATCTCTTTTCGTATGTCCCAACCCACACTTCTGAATTTGCAATCCGGATCACCGCGATAAATGGTGAACCCCTTGATCTCCCCCTTTACTTCAACGAAGCAACCAAGTACATCCCAGCCGCCCAAACCATCGAAGCCTTTGCCCTCATTCAGCGCTTTGGCAATGCGGTCTACACCAATAATAGTGACGCAGTGACACTGCAACAACAATTTGAAGCGCTTTATCTCCAGCAGTTAGAAACCGTCAGCTACGAGCTAGTAATTCGAACCTTTGACGCAATTGCCTATGCGCAGTCCGGCTTAGTTGACGAGGTCATTCTACTACAAAGCTATCAGCACTAGCCTAGTGCATAATTAACAGAGAAATATTGCAATCAAATACTGAGTTTCTGGCAGAAACTCAGTTTCTATGCCAAGACCTTCGCCAACCCTTGTTTTGGCGGAAATTCTCAGATGTCATTCCTGCCCTCATTTCCGAAATTGGCAAGGTATTCTAGGCCAAACATGTTTGTTAAAGATACACTAGGTTTCTATGTTTAACCGTTCGAGGTATTTACAAACAACAGAGGTCAGCAGCGCAGAGCAGTGGCAACGCGCCCGCACAATTGTTCAGATCTTTGCGCTGCTGACTCTCTACACAACGGCCAGCTTTGTCATGCCGCGCTGGGCAGAGTGGCGCGTCTCGACCGGCATTGTGCCCCTGTGGCCGATCCGCTGGATGGCCTGGCTGCCGACAGACAGAGCTGTTGACATCATCGCGCTCTATGCGTTGGGCGCGACAGTGGGTGCCTTCTTTTTTGTCGAGAAGCGTTGGTTGCGTTTGAACGCTGCGCTCGCCGTGCTCTTTCTCCATGCCCTGATTAACTCTTTCGGCAAGATCAATCACAGTTGGCACCCGTGGATACTAGTTTCATTTGCGTTTGTCTTTCTGCCGACCGGTCGCTGGCGCGATTATGGCGTAGACGATGAACGCCGAGAGCACTTTTATGCGGTCATTTGGGGCGCACAATTGCTGGTAATGTTGATCTACTCGATGTCCGGTGCTTGGAAGGTCTACGGCATCCTACATCAGTGGCAAGCGGGCGATATCACTGCGCTCAATTCCAGCGCCTTCGCCTACCAGATCGCCAATCGTACGCTGCAGACGAATACCGTGGGCCCGTTTAGCACCCTCATCATCACGTACCCCTGGCTCGGTTGGTTGCCCTATCTAGCGATCATCTATTTTGAGACCTTCGCCATTGTGGCGGTGTGGCGGCCGCAGTTACAGAAGCTTTGGGCCGCTATGCTGATCCTTTTTCACATTGGCTCCTGGCTCACCATGACTATCACCTTTAACGCGCAAATCCTGCTGCTCGGCTTGCTCTTCTGGTACTCCCCCTTTGCGCCGCCCCAAAGCTCGATCCGCCAGATCGCCCGCGAGTTGCCGCTGATAAAGGCGGTGCTCTATCTCTTTCGACTTCCCAAACGCATGGGCCACCATCCATGACCGATTTTATTCTTGTCCTTGGCGCGCCGAACGACGACCAGGGACAACTGCTCCCGGCTGCGCGTGCCCGTTGTGATGCAGCAGTTAGCTATTACCGCACAGACCCGAGGCAAAAGCTCCTATGTACCGGCGGCTTTGGCCCCGGCTTCAACCGCACAGCAACGCTTCATGCGACCTACGCCAAAGCCTATTTGGTGGCAAAAGGAATACCGGCCAGTAGCATCGTCGGGCTGGTCCCCAGCCGCTTCACAATTGAAGATGCCACCCTCTCTTGGCAGATGTTACAGGAAATGGGATTATCTATTGGGCAAGTCACGATCATCACATCAGACTTTCATCTGCCACGGGTGCGGATGATCTTTGCGCATGTTTTTGTGGGGATTGACCTGCGATTTGTCGGCATAGAAACGAACGTGGATGCAGCCGAATTGGCAAGGCTAGTAGCTCACGAGCAGATTGCGATGGCGCGTGATCGCCGGAATTTAGAGATATTATAGTCGAAAGAAACCAAAAGCAACAGCCACGATGGCTAGCCATCGTGGCTGCTGGTTTACAATACAGAATGCAAAGTTATTCCTCAATCTCGCGACTTCGCCTGCAACTTGGCGGCCTGCTTCGGGTCGCCAATGTGCAGGGTATCGTACGCCTGTTGCGACGTTTTGAAGGGGCCAACGCCTTCTTGGCCATGCCAATCACCCTGGTGGTGCATGGGGTTGGGCTTGCCCGTCTCTGATTCGCGCTTGGTGATCCAGGCATCCATGCGGTCACGCAACATGGCAACCACCGCAGGCTGCTGGGCGGCCAGGTTGTTGTTTTCCTCTGGATCTTCGACGAGGTTATACAACTCAATCTCCGGCTTAAAGTGGAAATCCGGCTCAAGCGCGATCATCAACTTCCATTGGGGGGTGCGCCAGCCATGTTTGCGCATCCATGTGCACTCGGTGATGTAGAATTCGCTCTCGTGCGACGCCACTTCGCCACGCACCAATGGCAGCAGCGACCGCCCTTCCATTTTCAGATCAGCGCGCACAATCTCGGCCAGATCCAGGATGGTGGGGACCAGATCCTTGTGCTGCGTAAAGCCGCTGACCCGTTTACCAGCAGGAACTTTGCCGGGATAGCGGATGATGAGCGGCACATGGAGCACATTGTCATAGATGCCGTGGTGATCAAACCAACACTCGTGATCATAGAGCGTCTCGCCGTGGTCACCGTTGATCACGATGATCGTCTCATCAAGAATTCCTTGGGCGGCCACCGCCGTAAAGATCGTCTGGATACAGGCGTCCATGTAGGCAATCGCCCCATCATATTGGGCGATCACATAATCCTTGTCGGTGATCCCCGGCGGCATCCAACTGGCAAAAAAGTCACGGAAAGGTTTGAAATTCATCACCGGTTCCATCGACTTGTTCTTTTTGTTCGTCTCATTGCCGTGATAGAAGGCCCGTTCGTATGGCTCCGGCGGCAGGTAGGGCGCGTGGGGGTCCATGTGGCGCAGGAAGAGAAAGAAGGGACTTTTGCCCTTGGCCAGTCGCTCCAATTCGGGAATGGCGACATCATTGAGCTTTTGCGCCTTTGGGCTACGCCCTTCGTTCCAACTACCCCACGCCGGATAATCCAGATACTTGTCAAAGCCGCGCGACGAGGGGTTGCCACTAAAGCCGACACAGGTCGTATCGTACCCTTCCTGGCGCAAAATTTCGGCCAGGGTCGGCACATCCTCGCGCAGACCACCTTTGTGGCGCAATGCCACCACTTGGGTGCCAAAACAGTCGCGCCCGGTTAACATCGATGCATAGGCTGGCGTTGTGGGAATGCTGGGGCTAAAATTGCGCTCAAAGAGCGTACCTTCGGTAGCAAAACGGTCGAGATGCGGCGTCGTCAGGCGTTCATAGCCATAGCCGCTCATGTGATCGGCGCGCAGTGAGTCGATGCCAAAGAGAATAATATTTGGCTGCCGCTTGCGCCCCGATTGCCGGGCTGATGATGGGCGAGATGCCATTGGTTGTTGCTCCTTCAAATCCGTTAATTGATTGGTTTCTTGGCTCGTAGACGCCTTGCGCCTTTGACGAGTAGCTTGTATGGCTGGTTCAACTGCTTCAGGCGCAGGCGAGCCAGCGGTTTGCGTCCCAGCAGCAGGGATCTCATAGCCGAACTCACGCATGCCGTCACCCAAAAACGTAAAGTAGCTGATGCCATCGGCACTGCCATAACGCCCAACTGACTCTGCGCGCACGGGAATCGCCTGCAACGGCAAATCCAGAAAATCGGAGAGCACATTGAGCGTGGCTTGCTGATTCAAGATAAAATCTTCAAAACGCACTCGCAACCAGTTTGCTGGCTTGGGCGTGGCGTTGACGATCTCATATTGATATTGCCAGGAGATGGCCCGTTGCAAGCGCAAGGTTAGATCGGCCAGTGCCTCCGAGCTCTTGGCCGCAGCGGCTGTCGCAAGGTTGGGATATTGTTCCTGCAAAAACTCCTCAGCATTGGGATAGGCGATACCAAAATCGGCCAAGTCATCGGTCATGTGGCGCGCCAGGATATTATCGCGTGGGTTGCGCACCCAATGGATATACTTAATTTCAGGAAAAAGTCGCACGATCCAGGGAAAAACGAGTGTGGTTTCGGGAATTTTCCAGCCCTTGTGGGGAGCCGTAGCAGTTCGCACATTGACCAGATAGCGTTCCACCAGATCAACAAATTCCTGAGGGATCGGCATGGTATATAGCGCGGAAAAATCCCAGCGCAAACCACCGAGCCACTTAACATGAGCAGACAGCAGACGGCAGGCATCATACATATCACCCGGCGGCAAGAGATCGCCGGAGACATTGAGCGGATGGCCCATGTAGACACCGCTAGCCTGTAAGGTATGGGACATGGCGCGCGTACCACCGTGGCCGCGGCCAATAATCGTGATTAAGGTCATGAGACCGGGCACTCCTGTGCTGCTACCTATCGTAAAAAAAACAACAGCCAGTTCCCGTTGCGATTATAGACGATAGGGGAGGGAAGCTGTTACTATCTTCATACTATACCCGATCTTGGAAGATTGTCGCAAACAACCAATTTCAATAAGCAAAGATGACACAATCGATAGAGCCGAATTCCCGTGGGAATTCGGCTCTATCTTACGCTATTCCTTTAGACAAAGCTGCTGTTGACAGCTTAACGACGGCGGTGGTTGCGGTCTAGCCCGGATCCGTGGCGGTGCTCGCGATGACAACACAGGCAGCCGCTTAGTTCCAAGCCCGGTACGCCGGACAACCGGAATGAAAATCTCTTGCGCAGGTGTTGCATTGAGGGCATCATTTTGCGCAGGCTTACTTTCACTGGATGTTACATTACCACTGCCATTTTGGATCAGCGGCAGGAAGATAGGGTTCGGCCGATCTGGCTCCGCCTCACTATCCAACGCCGTTGGCCGGCGATAGATACCGGCATTCCACGTCGGATCATTCACACCTGGCAGAAGCTCAATCAGCGTCGTCAAACCCGTCAATGGATCAACATCACTGTCGTCGGCATCTGTCGGACCTGTATTTGGCGGGCTAAACTGAAAGCCGGTAGGAATAATAAATTCCAGATAGTAGCTTCCAGGTTGCAAGCCAAGGAAATAGTAAAATCCATTGGCATCAGTCGTAGTTGTGGCAACTAGATTTCCTGCAGCATCATACAGGTTAATCGTTACCCCACCGATACCGACTTCCCCCTGATCACGTACCCCATTGCCATTGTCATCCAACCATACAATACTACCAATTGAGCTATACACCGGCAATGGTGTACGCGTTGGCGTCTCCGTAACTGTCGCTGTGGCACTCGCCGTCGCAGTTACCGTCGGCGTGACCGTTTCCGTGGGCGGACTGGTTGCCGTCGGCACTGGCGTCGACGTGGCGGTCTCTGTGGCAGTCGCGGTAGGCGTTGCCGTTGCTGTCGGTGTCACCGTTGCCGTCGGCACTGGCGTCGCCGTGGCGGTCTCTGTGGCAGTCGCGATAGGCATTGCCGTTGCCGTCGGTGTCACCGTTGCCGTCGCCGTCTCAGTCGCCGTGGGCGGACTGGTTGCTGTCGGCACTGGCGTCGACGTGGCGGTCTCTGTGGCAGTCGCGGTAGGCGTTGCCGTTGCTGTCGGCACTGGCGTCGCCGTGGCGGTCTCTGTGGCAGTCGCGGTAGGCATTGCCGTTGCCGTCGGCACGGGCATCGACGTAGCTGTCGCCGTTGCGGGCGCGTTGGGCGTTGCCATTTCCGTCGGCGTGGCGGTCGTGGTGGGCGTCTCGGTTGCCGTGGATGGACTTGTTGCCGTCGGCACCGAGGTCGGCGTGGTAGTCGATGTGGGCGTTGCCGTTGGTGCAACCTCAGCGCTTGCCGTCGGTGTAGGCGTTTCGGTTACCGTCACTGTGACTGTCGTCATCCCGCGATCTGTAACGGTTGCCGTTGCCGTCAGCGGTGGCGCAGTTGGCGTAAGCGAAGCGCCTTGGGTAACGGTTACAGTCACCGGGACAGCAGATGTCGATACGGGTGTCGCTGTTGCTGTCACGGTACCCGTGAGCACAGATGGGGCCGACGGAGTAAGCGTCGTTGTCACTGGAACAGTAGTCGCCGTACCGGTTGTGGTGATAACCGCTGTGGCCGTTGCCGTTGTTGTGGGCAGCGTACCGGTGACCGTTGCTGTTGCTGTTATCTCTGTACCAGCAACGGTAGCAGTAGCAGTAGCAACGGGGGACAGTGTTGCAGTCGGCGTCGGTGTTGTAACGAGCGTCAGCGTTGCGCTAGTTGTTGCGACCGGTGTCGGCGTTGCGGTGCGGGTCGCTAACGTGGCTGTTGCCGTTAGCATTGGTGTCGCGGTCACGGTTGCGGTTGATGTACCAGTGCTTGTACTCATCAACGTTGGTGTCAACGTTGGTGTCAACGTTGGTGTGGCAGTCGCTGTGGCAGTCGCTGTCGCAGTCGCAGTTGCAGTAGTCGTCGCGGTTGGCGTGGCTGGCAAGGCATAGCCGTCAACCTGACCAGCAATCCCACCCGCCGGCACAAGCACCGTCGTCGGGTTTGTACCGACCGTTTGAAGAACACCCGCTGGCAAGGTACTTTCGACAACTCGCACAGCGGTAACGCCGGGTGGAACGGGGGTATTGAACTGGCCAAGTGCATCGGTGGTGATGGTCAAGGTCGTTCCCACACTGGTCGTGATTACCACCGTTGCACTTGCCAACCCCTCCCCAATATCGATCAGACCATTACCATTGTTATCAAGGAAGAGAGTACCGGTCAGCCGGCTGCCAATGACGAGATCGACATCGACCGCGCGGTTATCAACAGGGTTGCCATCTGTATAGCCGATGGGCAAGGTTATCGCTGCTGTGTTGCTCACCCGATCCGTGGCTGTCAGCGCAACCGTAGCAGTGAGCGTAAAGGTGGCATGCCCAGCAACCGCCAGGTCTACCGTGGTCGAGATGGCGCCCGACCCACTCATACGCCCACAGCTCGAGTCTACGGTTGCACCACAGTGCCAACCTGCAAGGGCCACGGCAAAGGGTAAATCATCACGGACAACAGCCCCGCGCACGGCACTGGGCCCACTGTTGGTTACCACAATCGTATAGGTAATCGTTGCACCCGGTACGACGGTCGCCAGCCCATCATCCTTGCTGATCTGCATATCGGCTTCGGCAGTGACTGTCGTCGTCTGCATCGCCGTGTTGTTGATCAGATTGGGATCGAAGGTGCTGCTGCTGACAGCAACGGTATTGGTAATCGTGCCGGTGGTTACTGCCCCTATGGCTTCGACAGGCTCAGCCACCGGGGCAGCAACCATCGGGGCAGCAACCACCGGGGCAGCAACCACAACACCACCCATGCCGCACCAGAAGACGAATGCCAGCAGGCAGCCCATCGCAACTTGGGCAGCGTACTGCCCAAGGCGATGGCCTCCTCTATTCAGTTCTGGCATTCGTTGTTGCTGAATCACGATTTTTCCTACGGCGATCTGTTGTTGACGACTGCTTACTGCGTTACTGTTACATTGTTAACTGCTATAGTCCCTATCGAGTGGCCCGGCCCGGCTTGGGGCAGTGGTGAGCGTGACGCTCAACTGACTCACGCTGGCGAACTGATTGATCCCTTCGCCAGTGGTTGCCAGGAAGCTAGCGGTGCCGACGGGGGCGGCGGTCAAGCCGCTACCCACAGTCAGTGAGCCGGGCCCACCACCTCCTCCACTAAAGGCGAATGCACTGGTTACAGGCCAAAGCGGTAGACCTTCCGGTTTGGGTGTAGCCGCCAGATCATCGACGACGGCACGCGCCGTGGGCACTTGTTCAGTCAACGGTGCGACGACAGCGGCGCTTGGTGAAGCTGGAACCGTTGCCGAGGCAAAGTAGTTTCCAGTGCCACCAAAAGCCAGCAGATCAGGGGCGACCGTCACGACGATGGTGATGTTGACGACGGCACCGTTGGCCACAGTGCCCAGATTACAAGTGACCGTACCTGCGGCTTCCGTACAGCCAGGGGCGTCGACAAAGGTCGTCTCGGCATCCAGCGTATCGGCCACAACGACATTCTGTGCATCGCTTGGGCCGTTGTTGACCACCTGAATGGTGTAGGTCAAGGTGCCACCGGCAACCACCGGGTCAGGGTCGTCAATCTTGGTAATGGCGAGATCCGCTTGCGTCGTGATCGTGACATCTTCGTCATTTTCTGGATCACCACCGAGCGGCGTGTTCGCATCCTGACCGGCCGTGCCATTGTCATCAATCAGGCTAGTCTGATCACTGTTGGCGCTGGCCGTGTTGTCATAGACACCGGCGGTCACATCACTGGCAATGTCGGCGACAAAGGAGATGGTCACTGATCCACCAGGGTTGATCGTCCAAGCACCCCACACCGGTACAGTATCGCCGGCCGTTGGATCGCTGCTTGTTGTGCGGGTCGCATTGGTCGCCCCAAAGGTCGCGCTGGCAAAGGTAAAGCTGAGCGGCAAGGTGTCGGAGATGGTGACGTTGGTCAACGCCAGACCACCGATGTTGCGCAGGACAATCTGATAACTCACCTGCGTACCAGCCACCACATTCGGTGTTGTGACATCTTTGTCAATCGTCAACGGCTCGATATAGGGGAAGTTAGTCGTTCCCACACCGCCGCCGGGGACAGTCACACTGTCCGGGTCGGTAAAGCCATTTTCGATCATCAGGTCGGCATTGAGACCGGCCACATCAACGTTGCTGACATCCACCGCGGTCAAGCCGGCCGGTACCGTATGGCTAAAGTAGCCATTGGTATCGGTGGAGACAACGTAGGCGACGCCATTGCTGTCGGTAATCGTGACACTCACGCTGACCAACGGCGTGTCTGTACCGGAATCATAGCTGCCATTCTGGTTAACATCGGTGTAGACCACCCCTTCGACGACGCCCTGGATCTGATAGCCATCGTTACCGGCATTGGTGGAGCCACCAGCGGTCACGGTAATCGCATCGGGGTCGGTCCCGGCGGTCTGCACGGCGCCAACGGGGAGCGTTGTCTCATCGATATCGACCATCACGGTATCGGTCGGGGCGGTAGTGCTGTCAACCGGAACCGTGGCCGTGTAGTTACCGCTGCTGTCGGTTGTCACCGTTTGGGTCAAGCCGAGGCTATCGGTAATCACGACGCTGACGTTTGCAAGATCCGGCTCGCTGCCATCCTGGAGACCATTCCCATTGGTATCTTCAAAGAGGTGGCCGTAGAGATCAGCCTGCCGTTGGTAACCGAAGTCAGCCAAATTGTAATCTTGTGTACTGGCCAACGCCACGGCTAACGGCTGGTTGCTCGTCGTCAACACGGAGCCGGTTGGCAGTGTATCGGTATCAACGGTCACCGTATAGACGCCTGCGATCAGCCCACCAAAGTCATAGCTGCCAGTCACAGAGGTCGTTGTTGTGATCACCCAACCATTGGCCATCGTTAGCGTGATAACAACACCGGGGATGCCAACTTCGCTAAGATTGCGATTGGCGTTGCCGTTGCTGTCGAGCCAGACCAAGTCACCGATAGAGGCGCTGCCCTGGTAACCAAAGTCAGCATCCTCATAGTGACCATCGGAGGCAATTGTGACGGCATGCTCGTGATCGACCGTACTATCTGGATCGAATGTCTGCACGACATCAGCAGGTAACGTTGATGTGATCACCGCGACGGTATAGGTGCCTGGCACGAGATCGTCAAAGGTGTAATAGCCATTCGGGCCGGTCGTCGCGGTTTGCGTACCACCGGGGCCGTTTAGCTCGACATCAATACCGGCTAACCCTGGCTCATTGGCATCTTGCACTCCATCACCGTTGAGGTCAAGCCAGATGTAGTCACCGATGCTGGCCAGAAGCACGTAGCCGGTATCATCGGTTACGGTGCCGCCACCGGGCACGGTGACCGTGGTCGGATCAGTGCTGCCACCGGTGAGGACCACATTAGCAGGCAAATCTGAATCGCTATTATCAACATCAACAGTGGTAGCGCCGGCAGGTACGATCTGGCTGAAGTAGCCATTGCCGTCAGTGATCACGGTATAGGTGACACCGTTGCTATCGGTGATGATCACGGTGACATCGCGCAGCGGCGTGTCTGTTAAGAAGTCAAAGACACCGTTGCCGTCGACATCCATGTAGACCGTACCATCGACCAACCCCTGTGGTTGGTAGCCATCGATGCCGATGCTGACCGTGTTACCCGCGGTCGCGGTGACGCTCGTCGGGTCAGTTCCCTCCGTTTGGACGGAGCCGGCAGGCAAGGTTGCCTCGATCACATCGGCTGTGGTATTACCGATGGGGACGGTGGCCGTATAATTGCCGTTGGCATCAGTCGTGACGGTCTGTGCCACGCCGAAGGTATCGGTGATGACAACTTGCACGCCCGGCAGATCCAGTTCGCCGACATCCTGGGTGAGATTGCCATTCGTATCTTGGTAGATATGACCGGCAACCTGGCCTTGTTGCTCATAGCCGTCAACACTACCAGCAGATCCACCGGCGGGAACAGTGACCGTAGTTGGGTCCGTACCTTCAATTTGGGCCACACCCGTGGGCAAATCCGTATCGACAACATCGACGCCTGTATCGCCGGCCGGGACAGTGGCGGTGTAGTTGCCATTGGCATCGGTGGTCACGGTAAAGGTCGTGCCCACGCTCGTCGTGATGACGACGCTCACACCCGTGATCCCTTCGCCGCTGTCATAGCTCGCGTTACCGTTGGCATCAAGGTAGACAGTGCCGGTAAGCGTACCGGTCAACAGCGTGTCGGTATCGGTGTCATCGTTGTTATTGGGGTCGGGGTCAACTGTGTTAACCGGTGGCGTCACAACAGCCGTGTTGGCAAGCGTACCGGAAGCAGTTGAATCGATATTGGCCACAACGGTAAAGGTTGCCGTGCCATTGACAGGCAGATTTATCGTGCTGTTAATATCATCGGTGCCCGTTGGATCATCACAACTAGAGCCGACTGAAGCGGTGCAACTCCAGCTAGCGCTGGTGATTGCAGCGGGTAGCGTATCGACCACGGCAGCACCGGTAACCGCGCTCGGCCCAGCATTGGCCACCACAATAGTATAGGTAACCACCGTACCCGGCAGCACCGACGCCAGACCATCACTCTTGCTGATCTGTAAATCAGCCTGCGAGGTGACGGTGGTCGTCTGCGTGGCACTATTGTTGATCGTGTTCGGATCATTTGTCGTGCTACCAACAGTTACCGTGTTGGTAATGGTGCCGGCTGGCTCGTTGGCAAAATAGTTTGCCACGGCGCTGGCCAGTTCCATGCCATCCCACGATGCAGTGAGAGAGCCTTGCGCATCGCGATTGAGCCGGGGTGCCGGCGGCGCGGACAAGGCTAGTACTGGTTGGATCGTGTTGAAAGCCAAGAGTAGGGCGAGCAAAAGCCCACTAAGCAACCGCCGGCTACGTCGATGCAGACCAGGCGGTTTCCACGCATTTGGTGGAGGAAACCATTTACTCATGTGTCACATCCTTTATGATTGAATCGATGACGAGCGCTTGTATTTGAATTTCTGAGAAGAAACGTTGGCGTTTCTTGTTATCAACTTGTCTATGCATAGATTGTTCGCCTTCTTTTCTGCTTTAGGACTTACGCAGAATGCTGACTGAGTAGCATGTTTTTCTGCGTATCGAAGCCAAGATCTGCGTAAGTCCTATGTATATCGATTGCTTTAAGATTTACGCCGCGTTCAGTTTTGATAGATTAAAAAGCTTGCGACTCGACCGGAGCTTTGCGTAAATTCCATAACTTTTTGCTCTATTCACGGTGGATGTTTGTTAGGTAGGCCCATACGGTTTTGCTCCGATCTGGGCAGCAGTGAGGCGACCCTTACGCTGTTGGGCCCAACCCCATTTGGGCACCGGTGGACTATGCGCCAAAACAATTGACGCCTGTTTTTTGTATAGAGGTAATTGGCTCATGGTCGGGTCGACCATGACGGCAATCATGACGCTGGTGGTTGTATTGGCGGCTACGGTGCCGAGTGTACAGACAACGGTATTACCGGCGGAGGAGCATCCTGGCGATGCGTTGTAGTAGGTGGTGCCAGGTGGCAAAGGATCGGTGATGACAACATTGGCCGCATCATTTGGCCCATTGTTGGTGACCACAATGGTATAGGTCAGAACAGTGCCGGCGATCATTGGATCGAGATTATCATATTTGACAATAACCAGATCCGCCTGCGGAATCGGTGTGTTCGTCGGTGTAACCGTCGGTGTGCGTGTGGGTGTACTGGTAGCTGTAGCCGTTGCCGTGTTGGTCGGTGTGGCGGTCGGCGTATGAGTTGGGGTTGCAGTCGGTGTGTAAGTTGGCGTACGCGTAGGTGTGCGGCTTGCAGTGGCCGTCGGCGTGCTCGTTGGTGTACGCGTGGGTGTATTGGTCGCCGTTGCCGTTGGCGGAATCGGAGCGAAGCCAAAATCGATGGTATGGTTATTGACACCAACCGTCCCACTGTTGACTGCTACTTGTGTGTAGAGACCACTCACCAGACCATCAGAATCACGGCTATCGCTATTCGCGCCACTATTGACATCGGGGGTCGCTGGCGTTAACGAAGTAAGAGGAGTTTGTGCGAGCGCGATGCGTACCGTGTAACCCGACGTGCTAGAGGCCAAGCCACTGATCCCATAGATTTGGCTACCCGTCGACGTACCTGCGCCAGAAGAAAAGTAGTAAGTGCCGTCGGACGCAGTCGTTGCCGAGGCCAAAACCGTGGTGCCATTGGGCGCGATCAGCTGGACCACCACACCGGCCAACGCTGGTTCGCCGGGATCTTGGATGCCGTCACTGTCGCTATCGCGCCAGACACGGTTGCCAAGTTCAAGCGGTGCCGGATCACAAAGTGCTTCGATATCGCCCAAGCCGTTGGCTTTGGCAAAGGCATGGTCGGTCGGTGTTGTATAGCCGGACGCATAGTTCATCGAGTCAAAGAGGGTATAACCGCCGGTTAGGGAAGAGAGCGTTGCGGACGATGCAGTCACCCCTTCGCGTCGACCAGTGCTGTTGGTCAATTTGAGCAAGCCACCGCTGAAATCGTTAAAGGGATCCATCGCCGAAGTCATTACCGACGGGTTGCCGGCAAGTTGCAACAGCGCCCCTTGGGTTGTCTCCCAGTGGAAACCGCCATCGTTGCTACCCGGGGTCCAGGTACTGGTATCGCCCCAGATATCCCAGAAGTAGTGTTCATAGCCACCCGGCCCCGATGCAGAGGTCCCTTCACTGGCGGTGGGATTGGCGCAGAGACCAGTTGTACCACTCTCCAGGGTGTAGGTAGAGCCGTTGCTACAGGCATATAGAATATCCCCGGCAGCATCACCCCAGGTCTGGGCCGTTGCACCGGAGCGGAAATATTTATTAGGCCCGGTTTGGTCACCCCACCGATCACGAAAACCGAGCACCATATCCTCGCCGGCAAATTCAATATCAGAAAGGATTGGCTGAGGATAGGCGAGTTCTGTGCCGCTGCTCGTTGATTGATAGGCGACAGTGGTTGGATTGGCCGACCAGGCTTGCCAGGCGGCCGGTCGGCTTGCGCTCAAGTTGCCGATCCAGTTTTGACGTGTAAAGCCGAGCGGCACAGTGAGCATCAATGTGCTTGCGCCGGTAGCAGGATTCATGCGATGGACATAGGCGTTGGTACTGTTTTGATCGACTGAACCAAGCCAGAGATAACCGTTGTGCCAAGCCAAGCCAAATGGACGGTGGCGACCGGCCCCGGTCGCATCGGGCGCATTCCAAGATTGGAGAATCGTGGTGGCGGCGGTGTTGCCGCTGCTCACGTCGAGGGCGTAGATCTTGCGATCAAAGAGATTGACCACATAGAGCGTGCGCATATCACTAGAGAGCTCAATATCCCCAAATGAACGTTTGCCTACGCCATCATAACTGGCGTTGCTGCTGCCGATATCATAGACAACACCGCTGACAGCACTGAAATCATGCGCATCAGCCCCGGCACTGTTGGCAATGCCGAGCAAGGTATCAAGCTTGATTACACCGGTCACTGTGCCGCTGAGATTGGTTTGGTAAATTGCATCCGGGCCGCTGGGACCAAAGCCGCTGTAGCGCTTGTGAAAGGCCGCGGTATAGATGCGCGATGTTGTACGTTGCCAGGCCATTCCATAGACCGCGCCGAGTTGGGCCCAAGTGCTCATATCCGTCCCCAAAAAGCCACTCGTGCGCGCCGGTGGATTGGTGGAGGTAAAATGATGGCCAGTGGCACTATAGGGCACACGCACCAACGCCGCTTTGGTCGACGCGGCACCAGTCGATTGGGTATCATAGAGGTTGGTCACAGCTACGGGGGGATCACTTTGGCAATAGTCCACGGGATCATAAAAGCCGACGTTTTGGCCAGCTAGTCCCGCAGTGACATTGACAAACTGCACCGTTGTCTTGCCCGCCGCCCCAGAAGCGAGAAAATTTAATGAAGCATCCGCAGGCAATGTGAACTCCAACCGGGCATCGCCAACCAAGCCGGCACTGGCTGGAATCGTATACGTACCGTTGGTGCTACTCGTGGTGGTGGCAACGGTGCCATTGGCATCGATTGCGGAAACGACGACATTGGCAATCCCTGGTTCCGTTAAATCGAAAGTACCGTTGTCGTTGTAATCCCGAAAGACGGTTCCCTGAATTTGGCCCGCTACAACGGGATTTGTGTCTTCAATACGGATATCATCAATGGCGATATCGGGTCGAGAATTGTCGGCACCTACGGCATGTACCCAGCGAAAGCGCAGACGCACCTCGCCGTTTCCTTTATAGGCGGAGAGATCAACAGTCTGCTTCACCCAGCCATTTTGATTAAGTGTATTGTCAATGACGAATGCGTTACTTTGAAGTACCGTGCTACCGACATTATTTAAGATATCAATATGCAATTCATGCGAGGTCGTACTATTGTTTCCATCATAGCGATGAACCCAGAACGTGAGTGTAGGTGTATTCGCACCGCTGAGAAGAACCGAGGGACTTTGTAGCTCAACTGTAGGGTTGCTATTACCCGATGCTTCCACATAGAGGTAGTTGCCTCCCCCAGTATGATCACTCGTTGGTCCGGTATTAGAGGTACTCGTAGAGTTGTTATAGACGATCCAGTCATTACAGGAAAGACTAATGCCATTGCAACTTGTATCATTCCCGTCGCCCGTCACTTGTACCCAGTTGGTTGGCACATTCGTCGTGGCGAAGGTAAGCGAGTCAAAATTTTGTGTATAGGGAAGGCTCACATCAGCGGCTTGGGCAACCGATGGTGCAGGGAAAAATTCTGAAATTTCCCGCAGCACCGGCTGTAGCGGGGTCGGGGAGACTCCTACAATCAAGTGAATTGGAAGTAAATTTGCCAGAAGAGCAACGATTGACAACGTGGCTAGGGCGCTTCGTCGTGTGAATCGAGCTAGTATAAATTTCATTCCTACAGCTTTCCAAAATAACCTATGTTAACCTTGTCGAGAGAGTTTTCTGGCAGAAGGAAGGTCCGTACCTTACGGACATTCGTTGCATGGTTTAACAAGATTACACGGAAACAACCGCTGTAGACATCAGTTAAAAGTCTTATTTCTTTACTCTTTTCTATTGTTAGTTTACAAACAGACTAACGCACAACCAATCTAAACAGCTCTCCTTTTGACAAAGCGCGAGGGCAGAACGAGCTATACGGTAAAAAAGTCTGGTCAAAATCAGACCAGACTTTTCCACAACGCGGTCGATTGGTTTGTTAGGTCCTTACAACTCATAAAATTCCCCAGTACGGGCGTGCCCTTCCGGCCGTTCTCGGGCACAGGCAAGCGGATGCCCCTACACGAATGGAATTTTATGAGCTGCTAGGGCCTTTAGACAGGCCATAGCTATCGCGCCCACACCATGCCAGGATATTCCCGATAGAAGCGCAGCGTTTCAAGGAGCATTTGTCCACCGCTTCCTAGCACTTTCTCGTTATTCCACTGCTCCACTGTGATCCGCCGCTCAAAGGTAGTGACGTGGTCGAGCCAACATTGGAGTGCTTGCCGCGCCGCCACATTATCAACGCCCTGCGCCGTCGTGAGCTGTGTGCCATTGCCTTCAATCAGGAGCAGCGGCAGGCCTCGTTGCTGCACCAGCCAGGTGGATGGAATGCGCGAATAGGTCAATGGCGCGCCATCAAAGCGTAGTGGCCCATTTGGCAAGGAAGGGCCATAGAGATTCACCGGATCCGTAGCATTCAACAGCAGCAACGTGTCGTCGGCGCTGTGATCATCGCGCAGTTGCTCGACCACCGTCGGCAACGCAAATTGGATACCAGGCAAGCCTTCAACAAAGTAGCCGCGCCGCACTTCGCCTCGCATCTCCAGCCGCTGCAACTCCGGATAGAGCAGCCCCCAATCCCAGGATCCTTGCTCGTTGGCGAGGGTTTCCTGGGTGACAACACCCCAGCGCGCCAGGAGTTGACGTGCCTGTTGGGCGACTTGTTCGGCTGGTGTTGGCGCTTTGCCCATCACGCCAAAGCGATGCACCAACGTCCAACGTCCTTCGTGCGGTGTTGGCAGATACGGTTCCTCTGTCCGCTCCAGCCGTTGGCGCACCCGCCGTTTGGCTGCTTGTAACTCGCTCTGACTTGGCCGCCGACCACCACGCCATCCATCCCCGCCGCTCCGGCCACCACGGTCACCCAGGCGTGCGGCCAATTGGGCTTCCAACGTGCTTTGGACTTTGGCCGGCGCAGTGGCTGCTCTAGCCACCTCTCCACCGATCAGCCGGTGGAGTGCGTGTAGACTATCATTGGTTACGAGCCCAGCCATCGCCAATTCGAGGAGTGCGGCGTCGGTTGCAACAGTTGTCCAGTCGAGCGCGGTGCGGATATCGTTTTGAAAAACAGCGCCCTCACTTTGAAGAAAGGCATAAAGTTGCTGGGCATCTGCGCTAAAGGCAACCAGATCAGCGGGAGGCGCTTCAAGATAGATGTTTCCCTCGCCGCGGAAGAGCCAACGAATGCGGCCCCGCCGTGGATCCACACCGCCAGAGCCAACCCAGACTACCTCACCAGACTGGCAGAGGTGCGCCAACTCTTGCGAATCATAATCGACAATGCGCAGCGGCAACAGATCGCGCTCCCACAGCCGCCCCACCACTGGCAGCGCACGAAATTGTTGCAACTGTTGGCGTAGCGCGCCTTCCCCATGCCATTGGCTTTCCGGATGGAGATGCTGCCAACGGGTCAAAAAGTCGGCATAGGCGGCATAGGTAACCGGCTGCACTTCTTTCCGCAGAATGGTGAGGGTGCGCCGATGCATCTGTTCGAGGGTGTGGCGGTCGACATACTCGTCTGTGATAGCGGTATTGGGGGTGAAGCGACCGTGGGCCACCTGGCGTTCAGCCACCAGGCGCGCCAGTTCCGTGCGTAACCAATCCAGCGGGAAGGCGTAGCGGGCGAGGATCGCGGTTTCGGTGAGTGGGCCGGTCTGGCGGAGGTAGCGTTGCAGGATGGCGCGGCGGGCGCGGTCTGTCGTATCGTCGGTGGGATCAGACGGCGCGCTGGCTGGGGCACGTAACCGATTGAAATCGGTTGTTGATATGGGGAAACCCGTTGGAACGGGTTGGGAGGAGGGACCGGCAAAAGCAGCGGTATACTCGGACAGCAACGTGGCATCGACCCAGCGCTCCTGGGGACCGTGGCTGGTGGGGATGGAGAGTTGGACAATGCGTTGCGCGCCCGCAAGTTGGCCGATCCAGCTAGCGGGATCAACGGTGGTGCGCTGGGCGATTTCACCGGTTGAGAGATCGCCAAACTCTTGCAGAAAGGCGGCTAGCTCTTCAGCGCTGCGGGCCTGGCTCATTGGTGCGGTGTGTTGCAGCCGCTCGCTAATCGCGGCCACCGCTTCGGGGCGCAGCAGATCGGCCAGATCGACATCCTGAAGCAAATCCTGCAACAAGTCGCGATTGACGGCAAGGGTCTGCAGCTGACGCTCAGCCTTGGGCGCGTCCCATTCATACATATAGACGGCAACCAGATCCCAGAGCAAACTCTGCGCAACCGGCGACGGGTTGAGCGACTCAATCACCTCAATCCGAATTTGACCCTGCCGAATCGCGCCTAACACCTGGAGCAGATGGGGCAGATCCATCACCTCTTCCAGACAATCACGGTAGGTTTCAGCGACAATCGGGAAATCTTGCAGGTTGCGCACCACCTGGAGCAGATCCTTGGCGCGCAGCCGTTGCAACCAGAAGGGGGTTCGTTTGCCTTTGCCCGCCCCTGGCAAGAGCAAGGCCCGCGCCGCGTTCTGGCGAAATTGCGCGCCAAAGACCGCCGAATTCGGCAACTCCAACAGAATCCGTTCGCGTGCCTCGTCGGGCGTCAGATCGGTCACGAGATCGAGTGGGAATTCGCTGTCGGCGTCGGGGAAACGAAAGAGGATACCGTCGTCGTTGCTCTGCAACTCCACCTCGACGCCAGTCCGCTCACGCAACGCACTCGCCAGCGCCAACCCCCACAACCCATTGACCTTACCACCAAAGGGGCTCTGGATCACCATGCGCGGCTCGCCCAGCGCATCCTCAAAAAGCTCGACCAGAATCGTGCGGTCGGATGAGATCACACCGGTGTGGTCGAGCTGACCGGCCACATAGTCAATGACCGACCAGGCTGAGTTGGCATCGAGTGCGTAGTCGGTAGCAAGCCAGGTGAGAAGGTCGCCAACCCCCTCTCTGCCTCCCCCGACACCAGGGGAGGCGTTTGTTGTCGCCTGACCGAATTCAACATCGGCGGTAACAAGGTTTGCTCCCTCCTCGCTCACGGAGAGGGCTGGGGTGGGGTGACGAAAGGCCAGAATCGCCCGATAGTCTGCCAACCCCAAGGCTTCCTTTACCAGCGTCAGGCGTTCAGCCACGGTGCGGCGAAAGGCACCGACCCGTTCGCCCAATTCGTAGGGACGCCAGGGGAAGTCGCCACGCCAGAAGGGCATACGCGGGGTGGCACCGGGTGCGGGGATGAGCAGCACTTTGTCGTCGGTGAGGTCGCTGACCCGCCAAACCTGTGAGCCGAGGATCAGCGTGTCGCCGACACGCGTCTCGTAGACAAATTCTTCGTCAAGTTCCCCAAGCTTGGTCTTGCCGTCGCTCAGATAGGCGTTAAAGGCCCCACGGTCGGTGATGGTGCCGCCGCTGGTGAGCGCTTGCAGCCGGGAACCGGGGAGCGCCGCCAACTTGTTGTTGACGCGATCCCAGACGAGGCGGGGGCGCAGTTGGCGGTGGGCGACGCTGGGATAGTGGCCAGCCAGCATTGCCAATGTCGCCTGAAAGAGCCGTTCCGTCAGCCCGGCATAGGGATAGGCCTGGCGAATGAGATCATAGAGTGCCTCCACGGTCCACTCTTCGACGGCAACGAGTGCCACGATCTGCTGGGCGAGCACATCGAGCGCGTTGCGCGGGGTGTGGATTGGTTCGACCTCACCGCGCAACATGCCGCCGGCGACCGCGGCCGCTTCCATCACATTTTCGCGATGGGTCGGAAAGATACGCCCCTTGCTTGTCTGCCCCACAAGGTGACCGGCGCGGCCCACACGCTGCAAGCCCTGTGCCACCGCTTTGGGCGACTCAATCTGCACAACGAGATCAACGGCACCAATGTCGATCCCCAATTCCAATGAAGAGGTACCGACGAGCGCCGGCAACTTTCCGGCTTTCAGATCGGTCTCCAATGCCAGCCGTACCTCTTTGGACATGCTGCCGTGGTGGGCGCGGATCGGGTTGTCGATGGTGCCGGTCCCGGCAGCAAAGAGGCCGGCACCCTTGGCGATCGGCGCGTCTTTGCGGAGGCTGAGCGGGAGCCCACTCAGTGCGAAGGCGGAGACCACTGCGGCTGCGGCTTCGACAGGCTCAGCCTCCGCACGATTCTCTGCGGAATAGAGTAATCCGCTCTGTTCACCACGCGCTTCGGCCGCGCGCTGTTCGTTGATGCGGTCGGCGGTGCGCTCGGCCTGGCGGCGATTGTTGGTAAAAATGAGCGTGGTCTTGTGCGCGGCAATCAGTTCAGTCACGCGAGGAATCAACGAGGGCCAGATCGAGTCGCCGGGCAGGTTGCGAAAATCTGCAACGACCGTCTCGACGCGCAGATCGAGCGGCTTGCGATAGCCGCCGTCGACAATTGCCACCGGGCGTTCGACCAGATGTCGCTCTCCACCTTCCCCTTGCCACGCCGCCCCACCCAGATAGCGTGCCACTTCATCGAGCGGCTGGATTGTCGCCGAGAGACCGATGCGTTGGATGGGTATCTTGGGGATGGGTCTCTTGGGGATGGGCCTCTTGGGGATGGGCGCATCGGCAAGCGCTTGCAGCCGTTCCAATGTGATGGCGAGATGGACACCCCGTTTCGAGCCGGCGAGGGTGTGGATCTCGTCGACGATCACCGTCTGCACGGTGCGAAAGAGATCGCGCGCCTTTGGGCTGGTCAGCATGATGTAGAGCGATTCGGGGGTGGTGATCAGAATATGGGGCGGCTTGCGTACCATCGCCTGGCGCTCGCGGCTGGGCGTATCGCCCGAGCGGACGGCAACGGTGAGTTCGGGCAACTCTGCCCCTTGTTCGCGCGCCACCCGCCGAATCCCCGCCAGTGGCACACGAAGATTGCGCTCGATGTCGTTGTTGAGCGCCTTGAGCGGCGAGATGTAGAGCAACTGCAGTTGGGCCGCAACGGTGCCTTTTTGCCTATGCGGTTTACCTTTTTCCACGGGCGTTGGCTCCGCTGCGGCAGCTTGTTCAGCCTGGACAACACGAAACAGGCGATCAATGGCCCAGAGAAAGGCGGTCAATGTTTTACCGGAGCCGGTGGGGGCAAGGATCAGCGTGTGATCACCCCGTTGGATGGCCGGCCAGCCTTGGGCTTGCGGTGGCGTGGGCGCGCCAAGCGTTTCTTCAAACCAGGCGCGCGTGGCAGGTAAAAATTGGTCGAGTGGATTAGGGGTCGGATTGGGCAGCATTATGGGGCAACCTCCAAGCGAACATTTGTGCGTTTAGAGGAGTATTATAGCATAGATTGGAGCAATTGAGTGAAGAGCACAAGAATAAAGGTGCGTCCCGTTTTGGGGGAATACAGAGAAGGACTACCTTGATCGTCCGATGTAATCCCCCCAATGTGGGACGCACCCTAAGAATAACGCAATCGTTTGCTTGATTGACGAAACCAGTTGAATTTATTACAATTGATACGATAGATATTTCACAAACAATTGCACAATAATGAATCGTTGAACTGGTATGGTTAGGCTTTATCACGGTACCGATATTGAAAGTGCGCTAGACATCTTGAACAATGGGTTGAGTCAAGTTAAGGTGCTATACTCAAATCAGAATGAAACCCCTAGTTTCGGCCAGCGTGCGTCGCACTGACGGAAGCATCTAGCGGACTGGAAGCAGTTGGCGGTCAGTGCGACGCACGCGATCCCGTTGGTCCGCAAAACTCCGGTTCTC